>NZ_JBIATE010000016.1:122355-188070 GCF_042891445.1 Streptomyces sp. NPDC001890
GCGGCCCGGGGGGGGCGCGGGGGTGGGGGGGGGGGGCCCCACTGGGCGCGCCGTGTGGTTTATGGGCCAGGAGCCCCCCCCCCCCCCCGGGGGGGGGCCCCCCCCGCCGGGGGGCCCCCCCGCCCGGGGGTCAGTTCGTGAACGCCTGCCAGATACTCCACAGGACGAGCAGAGTGGCGACCGCCGCCACGACGACGTCGCCTCCGGAGGGCCTCCAATCGGCCGCCCGGGCGAACAGGTTGATCCCCCCCCGATGCGCTGGATGTGCTCACCCACCGGGTAGTCGCCGTCGTGACGGCGACTACGGTGCCGGACACCGTGCCCTTCCGCGCCGGCGCGGAAGAAGTAGGGCCGGGACACCGTGCCGCAGCGCTTGCAGCAGTACGTGAACGCCACGGACGCCTCCTGATCCGATCGCTGGTCATCCGGATCGTAGAGGGCAAGGGCCGTGCCCACGCACGGGCAGGGGCTCTTTCTCGCCGCTGGCCACGGCGCCGTTGGGACGGGTCCGCGGCGGCGAAGTGGTGTCAACGGGCCGTAGACGGGGGTGTCGACGGCCCGTAGACAGGGGTGAGATGAGCGGTAGATGCCCTGGTAGATGGGGGTGTAGATGGCATCTACGCCTTCACAGGGCCAGATCATGTGATTGCGTCAGGGGAGGGGTTGGGAGCGGTCTGGAGGTCGGGCTGGAGGGGGGTGCTGTGCGCGGCCGCCACGGGGGGTGCGGTGAGGGGGGTGACGGGGCCCGCGCCCGGGGCCTGGACGGGGGTGGCCGGGGGGCCCTCGGAGGGCCCCCCGGAGGCAGGTCGGGCGAAGGCCTCCAGGGCCTCGTCCAACGAGGTGCCGAACACCTCCCGCAGCTTGTCCGCGCGGACCCCCCAGGTGGGCCCCTTTCCCTTGGCCCGGACGTTCCGGCTGACGGGGATCCCCGTGGCGGTGCAACGCTCCCGCAGTTGAATCGGCTTCCAGCCGTCGAAGCCCCGGGCCTCACGCTGAAGCCGTTCGAGGAGCTCGGTGATGTGAACACCCATGTGCTCTGGCGCGGCGTCCCGGACGGCGGCCACGATGAACCGCACGAACTCGCGGGAGACGCGGTCCTGTTCGGATTCCTCGGCCTGCTCCCCCGCAGACTTTTCATGATCGTTTTGGGTGGTAGTCTCCTGCAGCGGGGGAGCGATCATCCATGCGGCGATCGCCCATGCCACTGCGAGGACAGCGGCGCCGACCGGCGCGTACGGGGCGATGTGCGGCCAGACGAGCCACATGAACAGCCAGATGAGACCGGCGATGACGACCCCGGCGAACAGGAAGATCAGGCAGCCCAGACCGACCCGCTCGATCGCGTCATCGGCGGCGACCCGGGACGCCTTCCCGGACGCCTTGGCGCTGCTCGCTGCCGACTTGCTCGCGGAACCGTCGTCGCCGGGTGCGCCGTCCTGTTCCCGAACGGCCGGGGCGGCCTTCGCCGGCGGGGCGTCAAGGTTCGTCGCCGCCGTCCAGCCGAGCTTGATGCCCCGGGCCGTCCTGCGCAGCAGGAACGACGCGATACTGACTTCGGCTCGTCAGGGTGACGTTGGGGTGTCGAGAGTCAGGCCGGTGCCGGCTATGAAGCCGTCGAGGGTGTCGGGCCGGTACTGAAGTCGTTTGAGTCGGTTGCGGACGAGGGCCTCGAGGCGGTCGAGGGCGACCACGGCGAGGTTGGCCAGGCTGCGCTTGACGTGTGCCCAGACCCACTCGACGGGGTTGAGGTCGGGCGAGTAGGCGGGCAGCAGGAACACCGTCAGCCATGCACGCTCGGCGATCAGCTCACGCATGGCGTGGGAGACGTGGGTGTTCAGGCGGTCCCAGACGAGGCTGCAGGACTGCGACCGCGATGGTCGCGGCCCGGTCCGCGTTCCAGGCCAGCTGGCCGATCTGGCGCACGATCCGTGGCAGCCGCGCGAGGATCTGTCCCACCGTGGCCTTGGACGCGGCGCCGTCGTACACGGACCAGTACGCCTCCGCCAGGCCGTCGGCGATGTCACCGTCGTGCGGCCCGGCCGGGACGGCGGCGGGCGGCAGCGGAAGCTCCGCACTGCGCGGGGCGGGCACCGCACCCTGGCGGATGCCGTCTGCGTCACCACCGGTGCTCATGCCCCCCGCCTCGTATCCAGTCGTGCTGAGCGCCGCGCGTAGACGTCGGGCTGCTGCTTCCCGCAGGGCTGGAAGGCGAGCGGGGACCGCCGCCGCTGTTCGAGTTCGCGGCGATGGGTGGGAGTGGGCTCAGTGTTCACGGTGTCCTCCGTCTGTGCGGCCGGTTGGTACTGGTGCTCTAAGAACGCGCCGGATCCGGGGCCGTTACGGCCCCGGGCGGGCGAATCTCTCGAACGTGAATGCGGATCTGCGTCTGGGGCAAGAGCCGCCTGCTTGGTCACTTTTGAACTGACACGTTCGAGTGGTTGACGTCGTGCGGCACCTGGTCAGGGGCTTGCGCGGTCCTTTCGTAGACCTTGGGCAGGAGCGGGGTGCGGTGCCTGGTGACTGACCATGCCCAAGCTCAGCTGGAAGATGACTTGGTTCTCCGCGAGGTTGACCTGCAGGAGTTGGCCGTCTGGATTCGGCGCGTCCCAGGCCGCGGAGGTAGCACCGTGGACGACGGTCGGGTTGAGCCGCAGCCCCGTCCTCCTGCACTGAGGGACTGGGCCGCGGCGGAGGACGCCGACGGCCGTGCGGCGGGTGTTCGGATCAGGCTGTGCGAGAGGGTGTCAGGTGTTGAGGACGGTGAAGGCGACGGACGGGAAGCGGCGGCCGTTGACCTGGAGGGCGAGGGAGTAGGAACCTGGCGAGACCTTCCACTGTGCGGTCGAGCGCAGCGGGTGAGCTTTGGCGAGTGATAGGTCCTCGCCGGGCTTGGCTGTGGCGCGGCGTAGGAAGGAGACCTTCTCCCGTGGTCGGCCGTTCTGCCCCGCGGTGGCGATCACGATCATCGCGTGGACCGGCGTGGTGGCGGTGGCGGTGAGAGCGGCAGAGAAGTTCAGGGTGTCGCCCTCGTGGAGTTCGGTGCGCTCCAGAGTGAGCGGGGAGAGCGCGATGGGCGCGTCGTGGGCGTAGCCGAGGATGGCGTAGGCGGGCGGCCAGCCCTCCTTGAGCCGCTTGCGCAGGGCGTTCCGGGCGATGAAGGCGAAGTGGTCGTCTGCGAGCCGGCCCGACTGCCTCCACCGCTGAAGGGTGGCCAGAGCGAGGTCGGGCCGGCTGGCGGCGATGTCGCCCAGGTGGTTGGCGACTGAGGTGCGGACGTAGAGGTGGACGTCGTTGTAGAGCTGATCGAGGACGGGCAGGCCTGCGTCGACGGGCAGTGCGATCCGTGGAGCCCAGGGCAGCAGGGGCCGGGTGGCCTCACTCGCCAGCCGACGTACCCGGAAGTCCTCGCCGCGGGCCCACGCCTCGACGGCCTTCATCGTCTCGTCGGGAAAGGCGGCGAGAAAGTGCCGGACCGGGAGCTCGGCGGAGAAGTACCCGGTCATGCGGGCCAGCGCGGCGAGAGCCTGGTCCAGGTACTCGGCGGTACGTAGGTAGCGGGAGACATAGTCGGAGTGGGGGGAGTAGAGGTGCAGGCCGAAGTCGTTGGTCACCCCGGCCGCCTCGGGCGTCGGCGGGAGCGAGCGCAGCAGGATGCCGAGTGCATCGGGGCCGGTGACCGGAAGGTGGGCGTGCAGCCCCTCGCTGGTCCGGGCGATCCGGGCGCTCAGTTCCAGCCGGGGAAGGTCGGCCATCACCGACGTCACAAAGCTGTTGGCATCGAACTCGGGGCAGACCGCCTGGACTTCGCGGCCGATGCGGGCGATGCGCTCGGCGTTGAGTGCGGTCTCTTTCAGGGGAACCTTCACGGTCATGGGCAAACCCTAGGGCCGGCTACGGGGGCATCCCTCGTGTTCTCGCCGCGGGCCAACCGGCGGAGTGAACATGAGGTTTTCGGCTATCGGACAGCGGCGCGGTACAGCAGCCGGCGATGGCGGGAGCTGTTGCACGGGGAGGCGGTGTGGAGGGTGGCGAGGTTGTCCCAGACGACCAGGTCGCCCTGCTTCCATCGGTGGCTGTAGAGGTACGGCGGACTGGTTGTGTGGTCCAGCAGCTCGTCGAGCAGGGCCCGGCTCTCCCTCTCGGCAAGCCCGGTGATGCCTCTGATCACCATGGAACCGAGCAGCAGCGAGCGGGCGCGGGTGACTGGGTGGGTCAGGACGAGTGGATGCTCGACCTCCGGGTGGCCGGCCAGGCTCCCGACCGCGATCGACGACTGGCCGCCGCCGGCCTGGCTCTGCAGGACACCGAGCTGCTCGATGGAGTGCACCGCGCGCATCCCCGCGGCGCGCTGCCGCATCGCCGGGGGAAGGTCGGCGTAGGCGCGGGTGGTGTCGGCGAAGCGTGTCTCGCCGCCCTCGGCGGGGGTGACGACCGAGTACAGCAGGGTGGCGGCGGTGAGCTCGGGCTTGAAGCTGTTGTCGGCGTGCCACTCCTCCTCGTGGTCGCCGTCGTAGATGCCGATCGGCGTGCCGTCCTGGTGGATGTTGGAGATGACGGTGAGGCCGGGGAAGCCGGGGACGGTGTAGCGGCGGTCGGTGGCGGTGTCGACGGTGCCGAACAGGGAGGCGGCGGCGAGCAGGTCGGCGTGGTTGAGGTGCTGGTCGGGCAGGACCAGCACGCGGTGGCGGTGCAGGGCGTTGGTGAGAGCGCGCGCTGCGGCCGCTCCGGTCGTGCGGGCGAGGTCGGTCTCGACGCGGGCGCCGAATCCGCCGGGCAGCGGGGTGGTCGCAAGGTCCATCGTGCCTCCGGAGCCTGGGGGCGGGGTGTCAGAACTGGGGGGACTGGAGGAACGGGGTGATGTCGCGCAGTCCGGCGGAGGCGGCGCACAGCCGCTCGATGCCGATGCCGAGGCCGGCGGTGTCCGCGGGTACGGCTCCGGCCGCGACGGCTTCCTGAGCGAGCTGCTGTTCGTCGTCGTAGAGATCGACGGCCTTGGCGCGTTCGGTGAAGGCTGTCCGGTCCGTCTCGTCGGTATAGCCGTGGACGAGCTCGATGCCGTCGACGATCAGCTCGAACCGCTCCAGGACGGCGGTGGCGCCGGGGGCCAGGCGGGCGCACGGCTCGTCGCCGCCGGTCGGGTAGTCGGTCAGGAACACCGCGCGGCCCGCGGTGCCGGCCTCAAGTTCGAGGGCGATGTAGCGGCCGAGGACATCGCGGAACGGGGCATCCGCGTCCACGCCGATCCGGGCGGCCATGCGCGGGTGGAGGTCACCGATGGGCTCGGTGTGCAGGTCGATGCCGAACTCGTCGCGGACGTGGTCGGCGATCGAGAGCCGCTCGGGGGTGTAGGAGGGAAGGTGAGGGCCGACCAGGCGCCAGGCGAGGTCGATCAGGTTCTCGAAGCCGAGGTGTGCGGCGTAGAGGTCGAGCATCGTGAACTCGGCGGCGTGCAGGGCGTCGGGGGACTCGGGCCGGAAGCATGGGCCGATCTCGTACACCCGCGCAAGGTCGGTGCTCACGTTGACGCGCAGCGCCGGGCCGATCATCGCGCGCAGGTACCGGCCTTCGTGGAGGCCGGCGGGCACGCGGCGGCCGGGCCCGAGGTCGGCGCGGCGCGCGACGGGGGTGACGACCTCGATGAAGCCCTCCTCGTGCAACACGGCCCGCAGGCCGTGCAGGACGTCGGCCTTGGCGCGGATGGGACCGGACGGTGCGGACATGCGTACTTCCTCTCAACACAGCTATGGGAAACGGGAGTTGTGGATCCGGGCGCGGCCTGGGCGGTGCGGCCCTCTCGGAGCGCCTCAAGGTAGCCGCACCCCGCCGACGCGCAGAAGACCGCGCGCACCGGCCGAGCGGTCCGATGCACGGCAGAAGGCCGTGATTTGCACGGCTTGCAGATGCGTTTGCCCAGGTCAGCGGCAAGGTGGGCGCAACGCGTACGCAACGCCCCGGCGCACCAGGCGCAACGCCACAACCCGTTGCCGGTGCCCCTGGTGCGGCCCTAGCGTGATGGCACGGCCACTCGGCGCGGTGGTTTCACCAGCGCCCGGCCGGCTTCTTCGAGCCGCGCTCATCTCTGGCTCGACCATCCGATTCACCACGCGTGGCCGCGGCATGCCCGCGGCCCGAGAGGAGAGCAAATGGACCACAACCTGAAGCTCGGTATGCGGCCCTCCGCGGGCGTCAAGCTCGGCATGCGGCCCGGCGCCGCCGTCGTGAAGCTCGGCCAGCGCCCGGGCGTGAAGCTCGGCATGCGCCCCGGCGCCGCCGCCTGACCCCGATCGTTCTGATCGCCTGACGTGCTGCTGGTGGGGCGGGGCGCCCCGCCCCACCAGCAGCAGTTCGGAAGGCCAATGTCCAGTTCCAGTGCAGTGATGTCCCAAGGAGAGCAGATGGGCAGGCCCAGCCGGTGCTCGGTACGCCGGCGCGAGAAGACGCCGAGGCGCACCCGGCACTCGACCGGTGCGTCCGGTCCGGTCCGCAAGGCGCTGGGGCCGAAATTGATCGGCGAGCTGGAGGGCCTGTGCGGCGCTCCGAGCGTTGGCCTGCGGGACGTGGCGTACGACGTCGGCGCGATCGTCGCGGCGGCGCTTGTCGGCTCCCTGGTCGGGTACCTCGTCGGGCCGCTGCTCGCGGTGCTGTACATCGGGGTGCGCCAGCGGCACCTTTCGAACCTGGCCCACGAGTGCGTCCATGCGAAACTGCTGGTCACCGCGCGCGGCAACCGCCTGGTGGGGTACCTGCTGACCGGGATGCTCGGTGAGGGGCTGCGGCCCTACCGGGTCACCCACGGGGTGCACCACGCGCAGCTGGGCAGCGGAGCCGATCCGATGTTCCAGTCGTACCGGGCCGGGCGCCTTCACACCGTCCGGGCGCCGACGAGCCGGACCGCCTTCGTGCTGCGGGTGATCGTCAAGGCCGCGTTGTGGCGGCTGCCGACGTCGGCGCTGCGGGTGCTGCTGACCCGCGGCCCGCGGGAGAGCAGGTGGGCACTGGCCGCGCGCGCGGTGCTGTGGGCGGGCGTCGCCGCCGTGTGCTGGTCCTTCGGAATCCTCGGCGACCTGCTGCTGTACTGGCTGGTCCCGCTGGTGTTCGTCCGGCCGGTGGTCACCTGGATCACCGACCTCGGCAACCATGCCGGCCTGATCCAGAACCGCGACGACGTGCTGCTGCAGACCCGCGGCTGGTCCTCGCACTGGCTCACCCGGCACCTGCTCGGCGGCCACCTCGACGACATGTACCACCCGGTGCACCACTGGTGCCCCAAAATCCCCTGGCGGCGCCTGCCCAAGGCCACCGCCCTCCTCTCCGAGCACCTGGAGCGCTTCGGTGAGGTGCCGTGGTGCTCCGGCTACTTCTTCCGCCGCCGCTCCACCCCAGAGGTGCCGTGCGTGATCGAGGACATCATCACCCGCCTCACCTCCCAGCCCGCGCCCCAGCAGGCCCTGGCTGCCGAGCGTACGGCTGTCTGACCGATCCCCTTCTTCCTGTCCACGACCGGCCCGCCGCAGTGCCGTCCGGGCGGCGCCCCTGTCCACCCGGGCCGTGCCGGCACCCGCCGCCGAGGAGGCGGCCACCCATGACCCAGCCTCAGCTCGCCCCGCCCCCTGCGGGGGTGCACAGCTTCGACGACTTCACCCGGCTGCGCGAGGTCGTCGTCGGCCGAGCCGACCACTACAGCGCACACGACGCCGATCCGACCTGGCGGCTGTTCTACTTCGAGAACGTCGCCCCCCACCTGGCCGACGGACAGCGGCAGTTGTCGATCCCGCAGCAGATCGTCGACGAGCTCAACGAGGACGTCACCGGCTTCGCCGACACCCTCACCGGCTGCGGGGTGCGCGTGCTGCGCCCCTGCGCCCCGGGCAAGGACGTCCAGGTGTCCTCCCCCTGGTGGAGCAGCGGCGCGACGCCGCCGCTGAACGTCCGCGACAACGCGGTCATCCTCGGGGAGACGATCGTGGAGACCGCTCCGCACATCCGCGGCCGGATCTTCGAGAACGACCACCTCAAGCCCCACTTCAACCGCTACTTCGAGCAGGGCTCGAACTGGCTGTCCATGCCGCGCCCTGCGCTCGCCGCCGGCTCCCTCGACACCGCCTACTTCGACCAGCAGGGAATCGACGTCACCGCGGCGACCGCCGAGGAAACCGCTCTGCCGATCGACGGCCTGGGCCTGGAAATGGTCTTCGACGGCGCGCAGTGCGTCCGCCTGGGCCGCGACGTACTGGTCAACGTCGCCAACCACAACCACGAACTCGCCTACCGGTGGCTCGACCGTAACTTCCCCGACCTGCGCCTGCACCGGCTACCAGGGATCGCCGACAACCACGTCGACTCCATCGTCGTCCCCCTGCGCCCGGGCCTGATGCTGCTGCGCTCCCCGCACTACCTGCAGTTCCTGCCGGAGCCCATGCGCGGCTGGAAGGCGATCTACCCGCCGCCGAGCACCGTGACCGAGCAGAACTACGACGAGTTCGGTTTCGTGATCCCCACCGCGTCCCGGTACATCGACATCAACGTCCTGTCGATCGACGAGAACACGGTGGTCGTCAACTCCCTCTACCCGGAGCTGATCGCGCTGCTGGAACAGCACGGCTTCACCGTCGTCCCGGTCCGGCACCGGCACCGGCGCCTGTTCGGCGGCGGCCACCACTGCTTCACCCTCGACACCGTCCGCGACGGCGGCCCCGAGGACTACCTCGCCGCCTGACCCGGCCCGCGCCCGCACACGTCCATTCGGCCGCGCCCGCGCGGCCCGAACCCGAAGGAGTACCCCAGCCATGAGCAGCAGCACCGGAGCGTGGCCCCCGCCCCGCGAATTCTGGACCGACACCCTGCCCGAGAAGACCCACGGCATGACCCGCCCGTATCTGTTCAAGGACGTGGTCCCCGCCTCGGCGGCGAACGCGGCCGCCGTCCTGGACGGCTTCGCCGCGATCCGCCGCGCCCACGCCGCCGGGCAGGAGATCACCGCGAACGCCCGGGTGTACGTGGGCGAGGAGGAACGCCCGGACCTGGTCGACACGGTGCTGTCCGCCAACGGCTGGCCGGAGGGCGGCTTCCCCGCGTGGATGCAGGAGCAGGTCGGCGCCGAGCGGTTCAGCCTGGTCCTCAACACCCTGGAGAGCGTCAGCCCCCCGCTGGCCGCAGGCCTGGGTGAATTCGTCGGCGCGCTGATCGACGGCTGGGGCTTCCCGGCCGGCGGCGCCGAGCTGGTCGCCTTCGTCGGCAACTACAGCGGAACCGCGTTCGGCGTCCACGAGGGCTACGAGAATGCCTTCCTCACCCACTACGGGCCCGGCACCAAGGACTTCTACTGCTGGCCGGCCGAGGAGTACCGCAAGCTCACCGGCGGCAGCGAACCGCTGCTCGGCGACTACACGTGGCTCCTGGAGCACGGCGAGCACTTCGCCCTGGAGCACGGCGACGCGCTGTTCCTGCCCGAGCGTGTCTTCCACGTCGGCCGGCAGAGCGAGTTCTCCGTCTCCGTCGCCATCCCCCTCTACACCTTCCCCGACGCCGCGGTTGCCCGGGCCTGGATTGCACCGGACCTGCTCGGCGCCCTGCTGGTCAGCGAGCCCGACACCGATGCAGGCAGGCCGTCCCCGATGCAGCCCCTGACCGCCGGCCCCGACGAGCTCGCCCGCCGCCTGAGCACGGTGACCGCCGCCGCGTTCACCGCCGCCGCCCAGCAGGCGCCGGCCGCCGCCGAGCAGCACGCCCACCAGCGTTGGTACACCGTCCTCAGCAACGGCGGCTGGCAGCAGACCGAGAACGACCTTGCCCGCGACGAGGCCGCCGCCGCGTTCGCCGCCGTCTCCCTTGTGCCCGGCACGAGCGTCGCGGTCCGCGCCCCATACCGGCTGATGGTCACCGGCGAGCAGGCGTTCCTCCGCAGCTGCGAGACGGCGGCCGACCCCGCCGTCCTCACCCCCGACCTGGTCGAGCGCCTCAGCACCGGCCCGGCCACCCTCCCCGACGACCCGCAGGTGATCGCCGCGATCCGCACGCTCGGCGCCACCGGCGGCCTGACCGTCACCACCACGCCCGAGGAGACCGAGTGACCACCACTACACCCGCGCCCGCGCTCGACACCCTGCGCGGAACCAGCCTCGTCGAGGCGTACCTGCGGGCGAATCCGGAGACCCGCAGCTACATCCACGCCACCATCCAGGGCAACCGAAACAGCGGCGACGACCTCGTCGACAAGCACCTCAAGCCCATGATCGACACGATCTACCGGCAGATCCGAGCCTTGGTCGACCCCGGCACCCTCACCGTGGCCCAGGCCCGCATGTACATCGCGGAGCTCGCCGTCTTCGCCCGGCACAACGCCCAGTTCCTGCGACTGGCCGCCCAGCAGGTCTACGGCTCCTGCCCCGCCCTCGGGCACGAGTTCGACCGCAACTTCCTGGAGGAGGGCGGCGAGCCCGGCAAGGTCCCCGCCCACTACCTCCTCTACACCCGCGCACTGCTCGCCGACCTCGGCCTGCTCGTCAACGGCCACGTCCCCGCCGACGAGACCGCCAAGCTGGTCCTCCAGCACCAGGTTCTCGTGAACTCCCACATGACCGGCCTCATCGCCGGCGGCTACTACGCCACCGAGGGCGTCGCCGTCGCCGAGACCGAGATCCTGCGGGACATCACCAACCAGTACGGCGAGCTGACCACCGGGGCCAGCGGCGCAGCGCTGAAGAACCTCGACTACTACTACCGGCTCCACCTCGACGAGAGCCACGAGGCCGCCCAGATCGGCGGCATGAGCGTGGAAGAGTCCCACATCGAGGGCCTGGCCCGGTTCATCCGTCAGAGTGACCTCTTCCACCTCGACCTGCCGCAGGCCCTGGAGGGCTTCCTACAGATCTTCAACGCGATGACACACTGGTGGACCCAACTGGCTCACCGTGCAAGGGAATTGAACTAATGTCCGAGACTGGCGCCGCCACCGGCTCCGAACCCGAGGTCCGCTCCGGCGGCTGCCTGTGCGGGAAGACCCGCTTCACCGTCACCGGCCCAGTGGACGACCCGCACGTCTGTAACTGCGGGCACTGCGCCAAACGCGCCGGCGCACCGTTCCAGTGGTGGGCCGGGTTCCCGATGGCCGGGCTGAAGTGGACCGGCGAGAGCGGCGAGCCGACCTGGTACGACACCTACCCCGGCCAGACCGCCCGTGGCTTCTGCGGCGGATGCGGCAGCCACATCGCCGCCCGCGACTACGGGAACGACACCATCATCGGCATCCTCGCCACCGCCCTCGACCACTACGGCACCGACTCGGCCCTGGCCCCCACCAACCTCAACCGAGTCGCCGAGGCCGCCCCCTGGCTCGCCCAGTGCAACACCCAGCCCGCCGTGGCCGGCTGACCCCAGACCCTGCGGCGGCGGCCGCGCCTGACAGCGCCCGCCCCCGCAGGCCCGCACCGGGCCGTGCCGGGACCGCCTCCACCCCGCACACCACCGCGCCCAGCACCGACGCCCAGGAGGACCCGTGCGCTCCGACGTCCATGTCGCCACCGAGTACGGATCCCTGAAACGGGTAGCCATGCGCCACGCCGGCGACTTCACCCGCCCCCTGGACGGCCCCGATGTCCATCCGGTCCTCGCCCGCCAGCAGGCCACCAGCAACTGGGCCCCCTACGACCCCGCTACCGTTCGCGCCCAGCAGGACCAGCTGATCAGCCTGCTGCGCGACCGCGGCGCCGACGTGGTCCTGCTCCCCTCGGCACCGGGCTGCTCCACCCAGCACTACCCCCGCGACATCGCCTTCGCCGTCGACCATGTGCTCGTCCGGGCCCGCCTGAACTCCGCGCACCGCCTTCCCGAGACCGACGCCCTCACCGACCCCGCCGTCGGCGGGCAACCCGTCGACCTCACGCGCGGAACGATCGAGGGCGGCGATGTCCTGCTCCCCGACACGGCCCAGGTCCTCGTCGGCCTGAGCGAGGAGACCACCACCGACGGAGCCGACGCGCTTCAGGAGGCCCTCGCCCAGCACGGCATCGACCGCGAAGTCGTCCCCGTGCGCTTCGCGGTCGAGGGGATCGTCCACCTTGACGACCACCTCGCCGTGGTGGCGCCCGGCACCGTACTCATCCACCGCGAGGTGTTCACCGCCGACCAGAACCGCTGGTTCGACGCCCACTTCGACGACCTCGTCCCCGTCACCGCCGCCGAGGCCCGCGCCGTCCAGGTCAACGTCCTGGCCATCGCACCCACCACGGTCGTCGTCGCCGCGGGCAGCGACCGCATCGCCGCCGCCCTGACCGCCCGCGGACTCGACGTCCTGAGCGTCGACTACTCCGAGGTCACCCGCATCCCCGGCTCCCTGCGCTGCACCACCCTGCCCCTGCTGCGCACCTGAAGCTGCTACGCCGAACCACCCGAACCCCGGCCAGCCGTCACCGGGCCGCCACGCCGATCACCCACGCCTCAGAGCCCCGGCGCACCCGAGGGGCCACTTCGCCGCCCGGCCGGCGGCAACTGGGGGACCCCGTTCTGCGGGCGACGAACCGAACCGGACCGACATCCCAGCGAAAGGCGGATCATGCGCGACTTCCAGGAGATCAAGACACACGGACACGCCGTGCGCGTGCACGTGGACCCCGAGCCCGAGCGGGAGGCCCGCCCCGCCCTGTGGCCGACCATCGGGGAGTACCCCATCTACGACCAGTTCCTCTACAAAACCATGACCACCGACGACGAGCGCAACAGGCGCTTTCGCGCCGCGCTGGCCAAGCTGGCGCCGGGCCGACGCGTCCTGGACATCGGAACCGGACAGGACCTCCTCTGGGCACGCGAGAGCCTGCAGGCCGGAGCCCGCAACGCCCTGGCCGTCGAGGTCATCGACGACGCCTTCCACACGGCCGCCAGCAACCTGGCGGCCCTCGACCAGCCGGACCGGATCACGCTCCTGCACGGCGAGTCGACCACCCTCCAGTTCGCGCCCAAGGCCGATGTCTGCGTTGCGGAGATCATCGGCTCCCTGGCGGGCGCCGAAGGCGCGGCAGCCGTCCTGACCGACGCCCGCAACCGCCACCTGGAACCCGGGGGCTTGGTGGTGCCGCACCGCGCGGCAACCCTGGCCGCAGCAGTCCGCCTCTCGGACCTGCTCCCCGGCCAGCCCATCGCGTTCGCCGAGAGCGCCCTCCCGTACCTGCAGAGCATCTTCGACTGGCACGGCAGGCCCTTCGACATACGGCTCCGGGTCGAGAACCCGCACGCCGACGCCCTGCTCTCCGACGGCCGGCCGGTCGAGTTGCTTGAGTTCAACGGCGATCTGCGAACGGAGCAGCGCACGACCACCCGCCTGGCCATCACACGGCCCGGCCACGTGGACGGCGTGCTCACCTGGCTCAACCTTTGGTGCCTGCCGGACGAAGAGCCGCTCGACGCGCTCCGCATGACGACCAACTGGGCCACCATCTACTTCCCGCTCTTCGACGAACCCGTGCCGGTCGCGCCCGGAGACGTCCTGGAACTCACCGTCACGGCGACCCTCAGCGACGACGGCATCCATCCGGACTACCACCTCGGCGCCACGCTGCAGACTGCCGACGGGGGCGAGTGCTACGGCTCCCTGGCATCCCCGCACCACGGCGGCCCCTTCAGAGCGCACCCGATCTACCAGACTCTGTTCCCCACAGCCTGACAGGCCCCGGCGCAGACGCGGCCAGCAACCCCCGCTCCACGACACAACCGCTGGGCCATCGGAGCCGGTGCCACAGCTTCTGACCGGCTGGCCGGTCCTGCCTCGATCCTCACCGACCGGCTGCCCGTACGCCAACAGCCCTCACCGGTGCGCTCCGCCTCACCGGAGCGCCGGCCCTCTCGCCCTTCCCCTCACCCACCACGACCTTCGCCCGGAGACTGCCATTGTCCAGTCCCCTCTCTCACGTCCTCCTCGCCGTTCCTGCCGTGGTGCTGGCCTGCCAGGCCGGCGGCTGGGCCGCCCGCCGGATCGGCCAGCCGCCCGTCATCGGCGAGATGACCGTCGGAATCCTCCTCGGCCCCTCCCTGCTCGGCTGGCTCGCCCCCGGCATCCAGCACGCACTGCTGCCGCCCGCCGTCCTGCCTTTCACCTCCGTGCTCGGCAACCTCGCTCTGCTGGTCTTCCTCTTCCTCGTCGGCCTCGAACTCGACCTGCGCTCTCTGCGCGACACCCGCCATGCCGTGGCCTCCGTCGCCGCCGGCAGCATCCTGCTGCCCCTCGTCCTGGGCGCCGGCCTCGCGATCGCGATGTACCCGGCCCTCGCACCGCCCGGAGTGCAACGCCTCCCGTTCGTCCTGTTCGTCGCCACCGCACTGTCCATCACGGCGTTCCCCGTCCTCGCACGGATCCTTACCGACCGCGGCCTGGCCACCACCCGCCTGGGCACCTTCGCGCTCGCGTGCGCCGCCGCAGACGACGCCCTCGCCTGGTGCCTGCTCATCGCCGTCACCGCCCTGGCCACCGCCGGTTCCCCGCTGGATGCACTCACCGCCCTCGCCCTTTCCGCCGCGCTCACCGCCGCACTCGCAGCGGCGCGCCCCCTCGTAAAGCGGACCCTGGAGCGCACCGCCCGCACCTCCGACGACCTGGTGACGGTGCTGCTGGTCACCGGGCTGCTCCTGGCCGCGTGGGCCACCGACCGGATCGGCGTCCACCCCGCGATCGGCGCTTTCCTGATCGGCGCGACCATGCCGCGTGCAGTGCCCGCCGTCTACCGCAGCGCCACCCGCCTTCAGGCCGTGGTCGTCCCGGTGCTGCTGCCGCTCTTCTTCGTCGACATCGGACTGCGCACCGACCTCGCCGCACTTCCGGCCGATCAGTGGGGCTGGGCAGCACTCGTCCTGGCCGTCGCCGTGATGGGCAAGTGGGTTGGCGCCGCCGGGGCGGCCCGGCTCGCCGGCTGCGACTGGCGATGGTCGGCTCTGATGGGCACCCTGATGAACTGCCGCGGGATCACCGAGATCGTCGTCCTCGGCATTGGCCTTCAACTCGGAGTCATCTCCACGAACCTGTTCACGATCATGGTCCTTATGGCCGTTGTGACCACCGCCGCCACCGCGCCCCTGCTCGACCGCCTCACCCCCAATGCCCCCGAACTCACCACCCCGGCCACCGCCGACGAGCCAGTAGCAGCGCTGCCCGAGGACCCAGGGGCGACCCGATGACCACCGTTCCCGCCGCACGCTCAGCCGCAGGCGACGTCGAGACGGCGGTCCGCGCTCGGCGAAGCACCATCCGCCTCACCGCGCCCGCCCCGAGCCGGGACGAACTGGTCGACCTCCTGTCGGCCGCTGCCACCGCGCCCGACCACGGGCAGCTGCGTCCCTGGCGCGTGATCGCGATCTGTGGCACGGCCCGCGCCCGGCTCGGTGAAGCTGCCGCCGAGGCCGCGCCCACCGCCGATCTGGCCGAAAGGACCGTCACCAAGCACCTGCGCGCGCCGCTGATGCTCGCCCTCGTCTTCCAGCCCCGCGACCATCCGACCATTCCACGCTGGGAACAGCTGGCCGCGACGTCCGCGATGGCCACCACGCTGCTGCTGCTCCTCGACGCCCGCGGCTGGGGCGGCGTCTGGTTCGGCGGCCCGTACCCAAACGCTCCGCAAGTCCGCAAGCACCTTGGGGTCGGCGATGGCGAGCAACTGCTCGGATACCTGCACGTCGGCACCCCCGTACCTGGCGAGGAGCCCCGGCCCCGTGCTCCTGCCGACGTCCGCTCCAAGCTCAGCTGGCTCGGCGACACCGCCCTCTGAACCCGCTCCGTCACCAACCGGTTCGCGCCGGGTCCGGCCCGACTGCGGTCAGAAAGCGTGGAGTGGGCCGCCCGCGACGGCATCGGCCAGACGCCGCGCCAGGCGCCGACTCTTGAGGTACTGAGTGGCCGTCTTCGCCCTCGCCAGCGACTCCTCCCACCCGACCCGGTCACCGCGCAGCCGCGCCAGCTCCGCACCGGTGATCAGCAACTCCACACTGTCGCGCGTTCGCTCCGGCGGCAGTCCCATCGCCACCTTCAGAGCCTCCTCGCCCTCCTCGGCCAGCCCGGCCATCGCCAACGCCCACGCGGCCTGCCCCTCCAACTCCGGGCGGTCCAGCCACGCCATCCACCTCGGGTCCGACCCGCGCCCGGCCCGGTCGAACGCGGCACGCGCCCGCTCCACCGCCGCCCGGCACTGGCCGCCGTCACCGTTGTAGGCCCACGCCCTCGCCTCCGTCACCGCAACGTAGGCCCGCACCAGCGCCGGCGCCCCCGTCGCCGCGACCACCGCACTGCGGGCATGGGTCAGCACCTCCCGGCCCTCACCCCGCACCGCCGCCAGCCGGGCCTGGTGAATGCAGCCACGCGCCAGCCGACCACGATCCCCGATCGCCTGCGCCAGCCGCATCGCCTGCAAGTCATAGCGCTGAGCCAGGCCCGGCAGCTGGTCGTCGTAGGCCATACTCGCCAGCGCAAGCACCGCGTCGGCGACGCTGCCGTACAACAGCCGCCCACGCCCGGCATTGAAACCCCCTTCGAGCAGCGGAACGGCGTGGGCGGAGAGAAAGGCGGCGAACACAGATCGGAACTGCCCGCCCCCGTGCCGGGCGTCCGTCCTGCCGTACAGGTCGGTGTGCGCGTCCAGGAGCTCGATGTCCGCCATGGTCACCCGCCGCTGCCCGCGCCCGGTGACCTCCGTGTCGGGCAGCATGACCAGCGCCTCGACCGCCGAAGGCGTCGATGCGAACGGAATCCTCCGTACCGCCGCACTCCTGGGTACGGCGTCCATCTGCCACAGCCGCCCCAGCATCCGCACCGCGTGTCTCAGGTCGCCGTACTGGAGCGCCTGCTCAGCGACATCCATGTCCTCAGACGACCACCCTAGGGTTTCAGGGGTCACCTGGCGCTTGCAGGCCCGGGTCAGGACGTAGCACGCCGCGGCCGCCAGATCCGGTCCCGGCTGCGCTCCGGCGCACCATCGCGACACGGTGCTCTTGCTTACGGACCGGGGGCGGCCAGTGGCCGCGCAATGCTCGCGGATCCGCTTGGCGAACCCCGACATCGACCACTTGAGCTCGTCCAGCACAATCCGCTCAAGGTCTCCGTTCCGCTGCGAGGCGCCGCGCCCTGAGGCCGCCCCGCTCACGCGGCTGTCCTCGGGATCTGGGTCGCCGTCAGCCCATGCATGCCGGCCCCGGACCTGCTGATCGGGGGACAGATCGGGGCGCAGGCCGGGTCGCGGCCGTGCCGACGCGGGTCTCCTGCCGCTTCACCGATCACGCTTTCCGTGTGGGCGGGTGGTTGAGAATTTCCGTGAGTGTGTCCCGGTGCAGGCTCACCACGACTGTGTGGTGGTCGGACTTGCCCGTCATGTCGTAGACATTGATGTCATGGACAGCGCGCAAGAGCTCCTCGCTGCCGTAGAGCCTGTCGATGCGCGATGCGGGCCCATGCGTGGGGCTGGTGTCGACCGTGGGTGAGACCGCGGTGGTGTCGCCCTTGGTCGTGGCGAGGTGGCGTGCGACGTCGTGCAGGCCCGCGGTGTGAAGGAGCTGGTCCGGCTGGTCGTCCATCCGACGCCTGCCGTCAGGTCCGATGTAGGAGCGGTGCACCCGGTGGGGTTTGTCGGCGATCTCTTCCAGGAGCGGCAGGGCAGGGTCCCCGGGCGCGCCGGGTACCGGGTAGCTGTTGTTGTCGCCGCCGAGCAGCGCGGGGAGCTTGACGCGACGGCCGTCGAGCTGAGTCCACTGGTCGTTCCATGTGGTCAACCACTCGGCTTCGGACAGGCGGTTGCTGGAGGAGGCGTAGTTGAGGTGGTACGAGCCGACGATGAGCGGGGGCGCGTCCGGTGCCGTTCCGTTCAGCCGCAGGCGCTGCACGGTGGGCGGGAGCACCCACATTGGGCCGGTGTCCGTCCACTCGCCGGCCGGGGTGAAGATGGCCGGGTCGTGGTAGACGGCGGTGCAGGACCTCTCGCCGATCAGACCTGCCATGCCCAGGACTGCTTCGGCGGCGTCTGCGAGCTCGCCGCCATTGTCCTGGGCGTCCCACACCTCCTGCCGCAGGAGTAGATGCAGGCCGAGCGACGCGAGTTTCTTGTGCATCTCCTGCCACAGCGAGCGGTTCCCGGCGCCGTTGTTCTCGAAGTTGCAGATTGCTGCCTTGATGAGCACGGTGTGTCTCTCTCAGGAGTAGAAGTGTCAGCGGGTTGGCGTGCGAAGCCGACGGAGGAGCCCGAGGCCGCGCCATGCAGCACGTCATTTCAGATGAGTCCTTGACGCATCGCGTACGCCACCGCGTGCGTCCGGTTGCGCAGTTGCAGCCTGGTCATCACCGAGTGCAGCACGTTCTTGATCGTGCGTTCGGAGTAGGACAGCTTCGTGGCGATGTCCGCGGTGTCGTACCCCTCCGCGACCAGCCTCAGCACATCCACCTCGCGCGCCGAGAGACCGGTGAAGTGCAGCCCGCGCGGGCCGAGCACCTGCTTCTGGAGGCGGCCCACTTCCGTCAGGAGCTGCCCCAGCAGGTCGGGCGGAACACATCCGCCGTCCTGAGCCACTGTCCTTATGACCTCCAGCAGGTGCTCCGGTGTCGACTCGGCACGCTTGACCACGCCGGTGACACCGCACTCCGCGGCGCTTACCAACTTCTGCTCATCGATGTCCGTAACGACCAGGACCGTGCGAGACCTGGTCCGCTGGATCCGGCGCAGCGTCCTCAGCGCCTGTTCGTCGATCTCGTCTGTGGCCACGACCGTGACCTGCGGTGGGCCCTCCTGGTCGCCCTCGTGCATCACGATCCCTGGGTGGAACCGGATTTGTTCGGTGAGGCCCACCAGGGAGATCGGGTCACCTGCTTCGACCGCCACGGATATCCGTGAGTCTGGGACGGAGTTGGTGGTCACGCATGGTCCTTTCCGGTCGCTCCAGGGAGTGCGGGGATCGTGCAGCTCGGTGCCGTGCTGTCACAGCGCGACCCGGATGTTGGGCCGTCCGGCAGGCAGCTTTCCGGGTCTCACGAGGCGAGGGCGGGAGCGGCGGCATGAGCGACTGCCGGCGGCGACGTCTGGGCGGGGAGCGGCTTGAGGGGGTTTCGCGATCGGGTTGTGTTGTCTTACGAGTTCGTCCGGTTGTGCGTAGCCGATCAACGGTCCAGGGGAACGGCCCCGCTCGCCATGGATTGGCAGACGAGCAGACGGTCGGTTTGAACGCCGGCGGCGGCCCGCGGGTGGGCCACGTACCCGCGAACGGTCGCGGTGCGCGGGCCGAGTCCGGCAGCGATTGCAGGGACGCTGGCTCCGGCGGCCCGGAATCCCACGGTCTCGCGTCGCCGACGAGTCAGGAGCGGTGCTGGCGGACGAATTTCTTCCTCACGGGGTGCGGTGTTCACGGACCCAATCCGGGTGCCGGCCTGTACGTCTGTACTCCTGGACCGCCTGGACGTCCCAGATCATTCCGAGGGCATCAAGATCCTTGACGCGCTCGGCTGACAGTTGGCCACGGTTGTGGCGGGATCGAGCTTTCGATACCCATGCTCCGATTCTAAATTCCTCCCCGTCAGAGTTGGATATTGTCCTGGACGCAGGCACGTCAAGATTTCCGAATCTCTTATGCCATAGGCGTGCGAAGGTCATAGCCCGCAGCCATGCCTGTTCATTTGTGTCCACTTTCCTGCCCAGGCCTTTAATTGCCGCGGCTCGTTCGGTGTCGAGTTTTCCGGCTCTGATTGCTCGGTGCTGGCGCTGCAGCCACTGGCCTAGGGCAAGCTTTTCGCCGTCAGCGAGTTCTTCGACGTGACTCAAGCTAATAGCAAGGACGCCGTGTCGCTCGTGGAAGGCTTGTGCTGCTGCCAAATAACGGTGCCATTGGTCATCGACAGGATTCCAGATCATGCCCAGGGCGTTGAGTTCGTCCACTCTCTCTTTGGTCAACTTCCCGCCCTTGTGCGCCTTGCGCTTATGGGATATCCATGATCCCAGGGGGTAGCCCTCAGGGCGTTCCGGCATTTCTTGAAGCTCCTTGCGCTGGACGCGAAGGTGCCCATTCTGAAGCCGATAGGCTCGGGCGGCGGCGATGCCTTGCGCCCAGTCTTCTTCGTGTGTGTTCCACAGCATGCCGAGCTCGTCCAGCGCATTTCTCTGCCAGGAAGAAAGTTTCTCCTTCCGGCCTCGGACTTGATGGATCCACTGTCCGAGAGAGAACCCTTCCGGGGTGGAGGTGGCGAAGTCATAAGGGACGCGCAGGTGTCCGTTTCTCGCGCGGTACTCGGCCGCAGCGGCAAGGTTGCGCATAAAAACTGCCTCTTTGGCGTCCCAGACCATTCCGATCTCTTCGAGCTGGGAAACCCGGGCGGGAGACAGCATATTGTGTTTGTACTTCCTGCGAGCCCAGTGAATCCACTGCCCCAGGGCCAGCCCAGATTGGGTGACAAAATAATTCCGGACCAGCAAGTCGCCGTGCTCGGCGGCGTAGGCCGCAGCGGCGCCCACATGCTCTTCCCAGGAGTCGGTGGTCGAACGGACGGCCTGCGTCGTGATCGCCTCGGCGAACCGGTCCGGCACCGGCATACCGCTGATGTGCAGCCAATCGGGCACATGAGAGAGCGTATTCCGGTCGGGATGGTAACTGCTGGCGCCCAATTCGCGACGCCGGGCCTCCAGGTCAGCGCGGAGGTCGTCGTCATGGGCCGCCAGCGCGCTCACCACATTCCAGACAGGGGCGTACGCGGAGTCCTCCAAAGCGCTGACGGGCTCCTGGCCGGCCCCCATCAGCACGGGCACCAGAATGTAGGCCGTCTTTTCCTTCTCATCTCCCAGACGCAGGGCCCGGCCGACCGCCTGCACGTTGTCGATCGTTGACTTTCGGCAGTCGATGAAGGCAACGCCGCCGACCATGGGTGCGTTATAGCCTTCCTGAAGAACCCGAGAGTTGGAGATGACCACCCGATCAAGGCCAGGGTCGGATAGCTTCGCGAGTTCTGCGCGACGGTCCCTGCGCGATTGGGAACCGTGAACGAAACCGGTCGTCAAAGCGCCTGCCGCATCCAGTCCGAGCAATGCATCAGCCTTGGGCAGCGTCTGCGAGAACCAGCGTGCGTCACGCACCCGATGGTGATAGGTGAGCATGCGACGGATTCCGTACTCCCGTGCAGACTGCAGAACCGCGATCTGACGCGCCAGCACGGGAGCGGACAGCGCGGAGGATCCCAGTTCCAGGTACGGGGCGCCTTCACCGTCACTGACCAGACGGTGCACCTCCTCGTCAGTGACGACGGCGACGAGGACCTGGTAGTCAGCCAAGAGCCCCTGCGCCCGAGCCGTCGCGTAGCTGAGCCGGTACCCGACACGTCCGAAAATCTTCCCGTCATCCATGCTGACGACCTGGGACAGGTCACCCTCACGCGCAACCACCAGGCGCGGAGTAGCCGTCATGTACAGACGAAAAGCCGCAGGCACCAGTCCGTCGTCGTGGATCATCGACCACTGTCGGCCCGCCGCCCCGGCCGAGCGGTGCGCCTCATCGACCACGATCAAACGCCACGGCATCACACCGCCGAGCCGATGAGCATCGACCACCTTTGACAGGCTCTGGTACGTCACGGCCACGGTGCTGCGACCGCTACTCGCGCGCAGCAGGTCAGCGAGCCGGACCGGATCGGAGGTGACCTCCACACGAAGGGCCGTCAAGTCCTCGGCCGCGTCGCGGTCCCGCACCTCTTTCTCGCCGCACACCGCGATGACCTGCCCAATCGCCTCGTCTCCGAGCGTTCTTGCCCACGCCGACAGCGTCTGGGCGACCAGGTCGAGCGTGGGTACCACGATCAGAACAGGGTCGGACGGTGCCACCAGCCGCGAAACCTCGGCCCCGACGCGCGTCTTACCTGTGCCACACGGCATCACAGTGGTGACGCGACCTGCCGAGGAAAACTCCGCAGTCAGCCTTTTTACGGCCTCTCTCTGGTGGTCCCACAACGGTTCTTTGCTCCGCGGGTCGGCCTCACCTGTGCCAATGACGAGCGGGTTATTCATAACGTATAGCTCTCCAGCCAGAAGTTTCGTTGATATCGCTGTTCACACTTCAGGAAGACGGTCTCCTGCACTTGTTGTGAGAGTGCTAACAATTTTGCGCAACCACCTTTCGTATTCATCGGGGGTGCGAGGTACGCGCCTGGACTTTATCCAGTCGTAAAGGTATACAGATCCGTACTGCTTCATGATGTCGACCAGGTCAGGGGGAGGGTTCGCTACCACAGCCTGGAAGACCTTCAGTTCCTCGGAGGCCTGAACAGGATTTCGTGAAACTAATCCTTCCCAAGATCTGAGAGTTTGGTCCTCAGATTTGTCCAGGAAGTAGACGGGGAGCAGTGCGATGAATCTATCCATTCCCGGCGAGATGCCCGTGTATGGTTCGCTGGGGTCGCGATAGACTTCTCGTTGCTTTTTGTGGCGTTTCTTCTTCGGCATGAGGAACTTCCTCTGTATGGATGCTGGCCAATGGGCCTCGGTGAAGCTGCGGGGAGGGGCCTTTCACGAATCTGGGAACCCGGGGCGTGCAGTGAGAAGTTTGTTGCGCCGATCGGGCAGGTACGTCGGAAGGAATGCGGCGTGCCGGGTGGCCTGCGGCTCATACATCGCCGCGGGCCGGTGCAGGATGGTGAAGTCCCGCAACGCCGGCGCCGGCTTCACCCGGCTGAGTGCGCCGGACGGGTGCTGTGGGCGGCCGCTGCTCCGGACGGCGGCGCCAGGGGCTCCCGTTCATCGCTAGCCGCGGCAGCTTGCGCAGGGGTGAGGAAGCTGGCCAGGATTTCGGGCTGCCAGTACCCTCCGTTGCCTTCGAAGGCCCAGTACAGCCGGGTTCCGCCGCGGATGGAGGGCGCGGGGATTCCTCTCAGGAGAGCGCCGCGCCGCCACAGCCTGGCCCCCGCGGTACGCCAGCCGTCGGGCAGCACACCGGGTTTCAGGAGGAAGAGCGCAATGGAGCCTTCGACGTCCCCCAGCACCGGCCCCCACTTCTGCTGCCCATTGCGGAGCAGAGTGGTCAATGCGGTGCGGCAGGCATCCGGGGTCGCGCGCACCACGTCGACACTGAGGCCGGTGACGACATGTCCGTTCAGAATGCCGAAGCCATCAGGCTGCCAGGGCATGGACGCCGGCACGAGACCGAGCGGATCAGTGCCTGCGGGCCGAAGGGGCCGACGGTGTGCGACCGGTTGCGGCACCGAGCGGGGCGGTGGAGTCGGCTGTTTGCGGACCTTGCGTAGCGGGGGCTGCGTTTCCTCCCGCCCGGTGAGAACTCCGCATGCAAAGCCCCGGGCGATCAGCTTGCAGTCGCTCTCGCCCTCGGATCGCAGGAGGAACAGGGCGGTGTCGACCCTTATCCCGGGCAGGCCGGTCTGCACCACAATGTGGGATGCCAGGTCGTCGTCCGGGACGTCGTCCGCCAGGTGCCGCCACACCTGCACCACGTCGGCGGGCAGCTCCGCTACCTTCGCCCCGGGTATGGGTACGACGGTGATCAAGTTGTTCCTGACCGTGGCGCGGGCCAGGGCTCGGTCCGTCTTCACGGAGAGGCCCACCCGACAGCAGCGGCGATAGTCCTTGACCGTGGTGATTCCCCGGTTGTGTTCCTCGGCATGCTGGGCAGCACTCAGACCCTGCACCAGGCCCAGCAGCACCCGGTGCTGGGCAGGACTGGGCTTCCAAGCGCCCGGCGTCTCCGAGCGGTTGGCGGGAAGCCCGATGGTGAACGGCATCCGCAGTACGGACAGGGACATGAGCGGGGACCTCTCTGACGGGTGATCTGGACTCGCAAGGCCGGCATGCGGAACTGGAGCGGAGGCTGTCTACGAAGGAGGCCGCAGCCCTGCCCTTTTGCGTTCCAGGAGGAGTTCCATGGGGAGTGGGGCGGGTCGCCGGGGCCGTCCCAGAAGCACGATCAGCACGGCCCCCACGATGATGCGCCCCATGGTGTGCAGACGGCTCAGCAGCACGGCGAGGCCCGGACTGCGTAAGGCGCTCGCCATTCGCAGGAGTACCACGGCGCAGGCGCGTACGGCGTGTACGGGACCAGACATGAGGGGCACTGTTCTGCGGCCCCGGAAGCAGACCGGTGCGGCGCTGAGAGCACCGCGCTGCCGCGGTTGGCCGTGGGCGACATGAGTCACGTGACCCACCGCTTGCCGGTCGGCAGGTAGAAGGCGTTCCCGTGGGGTCCGTTGGGCTGGTGAACGACCACGCCGGCAGTGGCCAGTTCCTTCAGGGCGCGGTTGACGTCAGCGGACTTTACACGGAGGCGGTGGGCGATGAGGCCGGCCGGCAGTGCCTGGCCCGGACGGTAGTCCTGCTTATTCAGGTACCCGTACACGGCGCCTGTGAGACCGGCGGTCGGGCCGGCGCCGGGCGCGGCAGAGGTGGGCTGGGCTGGTTGCGGACGGTTCACCATGGCTTCCTTCAGGTCGGTGGGCGGCGTGGTGTGCGGGGGAGGGGGAGGGGCCGGCGTGGTCATCGGCGGGGGTTCTGGGCGGTCCGGGAGGGGGCGGTGATCTCGTCGGCGAGGTCCGAGAGTGCCGTCGCGAGAACGGTCACCCGGTACAGCCGCTCGTGCAGAGGCACGTCCTCGGTGGGCAGATCCCAGCAGGCCAGTACCCGGACGGCAGCCTGGCGCAGGCCGGGGTGCTCATGCGGGAGCTGTCGGACTGCCCGGTCGTAGGCGTGGGAGGCCAGGCGTTCGAGGGCCTCGTCTTGGCGCGTTTCCTGCCGGGTCATGTCCTTGTCCGGCAGGCATGTGCCCTGCCGCCAGCGGTTGATGGCGGCGTCCCGGGCGGCCTTGATGTCCTGCCGGTTGAAGGGAGCGCTGTGGCGCGGCCGCGTGGGATGGTTCCGGGCGATCGCATACATGCGCTCCCGCCACACGGTGAGGCGTCGGCCGTTTGGCGGGTTCACGACGCGCGGCTGGGAGGTGCCGGAGAAGTACAGGATGCGCTGGTCGGCGAGGAGAGCCAGAGCCTGGGTCACAGCGTCTGCGGGGGCGAGGAGGATCCGGGTGAGTTCTCTGCGTCCGGGCAGGCCCGTGTCGGGCGGGTAGGCGCCCTGGCCGATGACCGCGCCGAGCAACTGTGCGGCCCGGCGGGCGGCATGGCCGGCGGGCCGGTCGTCCACGACACGCCACCGTCCCTTGACGGCCTCGATGATCCCCGTCGCGGCGAGCTGGTCCAGGGCCGGGCGAAGGGCGTCGGCGTCGCACCCGGTGGCATGGCACAGTTCGGTCAGGGTCAGCCGGGAACCGGGTACGTAGCACCCGGCGGTGACCCGCTCCCTCACGACCGCGACGAGCTGTGAATCCGGCGATGGTGGACAAAGTGCTCGGGACGGGGTGGGCGTGGTGGGTGCCGGCTCGGGGCGGGTTCCGGTGAAGGGTGTGAACGGGCTCACGGAACTCCGATCTCAGCGCCGGGGGAGGGTCGCGGCAAGGACGATCATCGCCACGGCCGCGAGCCCGGACAGAACGGAGAACAGCAGGGGTGTGCCCCTCGATGCTGACGGCTCGGAGTCCGCAAGGCCGTGAGGGGACCCGGGAGGCTGTGGCTTGTCGAGCTCGTCGGCTGAGGAGTTGTGGTGCGCGCGGTGGCTCAGGTCAGCGGACATCGGCGATGGTTCCTTCGGTGCTGGTCTGCCAGGAGGTCTGTGCGGGTCCGGCCTCGACGAGCGCGAGGTGGAAGGCGGCCGCCTGCCGCAGGGCTTCGTACGACGAGTAGTGATCGGTGACGGCGAGGGCGGCATCGATATGGGCGAACAGGGCGCCGCTGCGGTGGTAGTCGACACCCTGGCCGTCCTGCTGGGCCATGATGCGGCCGGCAGGCAGCTCCATCTCCACCAAGTGACCAGGCAGCTGAGGTATCGGATGGTCCTCGCCCACGATCCGGATATCCGCGCCGCGCTCCATCAGCCGCAGCAGATGTTCCACCTGTTCGGCCATGAGCCGTGGGGTGCCGCTGCCGCGCCGGATGACATGCACGTCCAGGACGTAGACCGGGCAGGCCGCGGGCGGCACCGGCGCGCCGCTGCGGTACGTGGAGTGCTCATCAACGGCGCGGGCGTAACCGGGGGTCTGCAAGGGGGCGGGGAGCAGTGCCGTCGACAGCCAGCGCACACGACGGGCCTGGCGGACACAGGCGTCCAGGCGGCGGGCATGGCCCGGCTCATCGTCCCGGGCAGTCCGCGCCTGCGCGGCGGCGTGAATCAGCAGTCCCCACAGCGGCTGCCGGTCCTGGCCGCACCGGTACAGGCGGATGAGTGCCGTCAGCTCCGCGACGGTGATACTACGGTGGCCGTCCTCCATGTCGATGACCGCCTGCGTGGGGACACCGAGGTGTTCAGCCGGCTGCTCGGGCAGCATCATCCGGCGCAAGCGGGCAGTGCGCAGCATCGCGCCGACGGCCTGGGCTGCCGGTTCGGGCGTCGTCATCGGACACGCCCCAGTACCTGGGGGCCGGGTGTGATGAGGGCGGGGAGATCCGCGGAGGCCCCTGGCCGTGCGGGAACGGGCTGGTGCCGGGCGAGTTCGGCAATGACAGCCTGGTCGACCTCGCGGACCCTCTGAAGATTCCGTACGAACCGGGTCGCCACCGCAGCGGACAGCTCCCGCTCGTTGTCGAGGAGGACCAGCTTCTCCTGCACCACCTGCCCGGTGACCGGCGGGAAAAGCGTGCCGTAGATGCCGACGAGATCCGCCTCGGCCACCCACAACAGTTTCCGTCCGGCCTTGCTGAGGACGGGGCACCAGTGGAGTGCACACCGGGCGCAGGAAGGCGGCATGTCGGTGTATCCGGTCGTGGCCGCCGGCCCGCCGGTGCGGCTGGTGGCGCGCAGGACCCACAGCCTCCAGCCCTCGGGGCTGATGGCCGCGGGAGCACCGCACCCCTGGCACAAGAGGTTGAGCATGCAGTGGGCCTGCCGGAACGGGGAGAGAAGGTTCCCGTCCGGCCGCCCGGACGGGACCGCCCCGACGGTGCGCATGAGCAGGACCCCGGAATCGGGGTACCAGTCGTACGGCGTGGGATACCGGTAGTTGACCCACCCGTCGGCCCCGATCACCAGCTCCGGCACATGCAGGCGCTGCTCGCCTGCGGTGAGGGCGATGTAGGGCATGTGAGCGGTGTCCAGCGGTCCCGGTGTGCCGCTGGCGGTGAGGAGCGCGGGGCCGGGCTGCGGCCCGGTCGTCACGGGTCCGCCCGGCGGCGTGAGGCTGTGCATGTCATCCATTTCGGGTACGAGGCGAGTGAGGGTGGGTCAAGGGACCACGGGCGGGAGGGGGTGTCAGGGCAGGCGGAGCCGGTCCCCGCCGAGCGCCTTGTCCCGGGCCAGCCGCAGACGCTTCAGTGACTCGTCCTGCGACAGGGACGCTTCGGTGACACGGGCGAGAAAGCCGCCCATCCGTCTCTCGGCGGTCAGCCCGCTGTAGTACGTCGCGTGGTCGCTCTCGGCGGCATACACCTTGGCGCCGTTGGGCAGCAGGAACTCCGCGAGGTGCTCGGGGAATTCCCCATGGACGGCGGAGTCCAGCGGCAGGACGCGCACCGTGATGAGCTGCTCGGCGACGGCGCCGATGAGGTACGTCATCTGTTCGGCAAACAGGTGCGGGGCGCCGAGGAGCCGCATCAGCACGGACTCCTCCAGCACCACCGTCGTGCGCGTGCCGATGGCAGCGGGGCGTGTGATCTGCAGGTCGATGGGGTCGGGCTGGTCGATGATTCTCGTGCTGTAGCCCGGTGTCCGCAAGAACGCAGGGACGAGCCGCTGGGCGTAGACGCATGCTTTCGTGGCCCGGTGTTCGAGTGCAGCGAGCCGGTCCGGCCATCCCGTGGTGTGATCGACCGCCATAGCGAGGGGCAGCATCTCGCGGTGCTTGACGGCGCAGGCCGTTTCAGAGAGGAACCGGGCGAACCCGCGACGCCCGGACTCCGGCACCTGGTAGGGGCCGGCGAGCAGCGTCTCGGCCTCTTCCTGGGACAGCGGCCTGGCGCCCGATTCGGTACGGCTCATCGACGTGTGCGACAGGCCGGCCAGCCCGCAGACGTCCGCGTTCCGTAGTCCGAGGTTGTCACGGAGGTAGCGCACGTAGTTGCCCGCGATGATCTGACCGGTCGGAAGTTCGGGCAGTTCCCAGTTGCTGAGGCCGGTCATGAGGCGTCCGTACGGCGTGCGACGGTGGCGTAGGCGTGCGACTGGTCTGCGCCGGGGAGCGAGTACTGCGGGGTCTTCGGCCAGTGCGCGGTTGCGACGAGGCCCGGGGATACCGGTTCCCACGGGCCCAGGAGCTGGCGGATGTGCTCTTGTGTACGGGGCCGGAACACGATGCCGTGCTCGGCGTAGAGGTCGGCCAGCGCCGCCATCGCGCCGGGGAACGTGTCGGCGGAGGCGTGGGAGATGGACAGGGCGCTGCCCGGCGCGAGGCGGTCATGGAGGTCCGCGATGCAGCGGGCGGCTTCCTCGTCGCTCATCCAGGCGAACAGGTCGTTGCCCAGAACGGCGACCGGGCGCCTCACGTTGATCACGGACAGCAGAGCCGGGTCGGCCAGGAGGCGGTCGACCTGACGTACGTCGGCACGCACCGGGGCCGTGCCCGGATGCTCGGCCAGGCACATGTTGGCGTGCCCGTACACCATGGGGTTGTTGTCGACGTATGCGACCCGCGGGTCACAGAAGTGCTTGGCCGCGTCGTAGGTGTGCAGCGGCTTCTCCGGCCGGGCGTCCGGGTTGAAGGGCAGCCCGCACCCCAGGTCCAGGAACTGAGTGATCCCGAGAATGCCCGCGATGTGCTCGACCGCCCGCTGACCGAAGTGGCGGTTGATGAGCAGCATCCGCGGCAGCCAAGCAGCGACTTGCCGGAGCTGCTCGGCCAGGAGGCGGTCCACTTCGTAGTTGTCGGTCCCACCGGTGAAGTGGTCCGCGATCCGGGCGCTGCTGGGCACACACGCCCAGTCAGGCATGCGGTAGGGGGGACTCTGTTCTTCGATCACGAGGTTCCTTCTGCGTAAAGGGGTTGGGGCCGGCTGCCCTGGATCGGGGCTGGTCCAGGGGCAGCCGGGGCGCAGGGCTGCGGGCGGGCTACGCGGGGGTCGAGCCCGCCCGGGGTTGCGCCGTCCTGTCCGGTGCCGGTTTCGCCGTGCGGCCTTGCGGCGGCCGCACCGGCTGGACAGGACCCTGGGGAAGCCGTGTCCGTGAGGAGGGTCTGTCCTCACGGACACGGCTGGCCGGGGTGGTCAGTGGTGTGCGTGCTCCGGGTGGATGAGGACGGCCGCGTAGCTGCCGCTGTGGTGATCCGGGACAGGCGTGCGGTATCGGGCCGGGTGGTACGTGCTCACCGGCACGATGCCGGGAGAACGGATGTGCCAGGGGCGGGCGGCGGCCTGTGTGAGATCACGTATCTCCTCCGCGGTCCGCAGGCGCACGGGCAGCCCCGCCGCGGTGAAGCAGTGTGCTGCGGCCGCGGCAGTTCCGTCGTGGCACAGATCGGCGGTGGAGTGGGTGAGCGAGAGGACACTGCCGGGCGGCGCCCAGTCGAGGATCGCCTTCATGCTGGCGCGGGCGTCCGCATCGTCGGGTATCCAGGGCAGGACGTCGTGACACAGGAATCCTGTCGGCCGGGACGGGTCCAGGCCGTGAAGCGGCAGTTCACGCAGGATGTAGAGCGTGTCCCGCAGGTCCGCGTGCATGAACCGGTGATTCGTGGACCGGCTGCCGCTCAGGAATTGGGGTCCGTGTTCGATGACGGCCGGGTCGCAGTCGACGTGGATGACCGTGGTGTCCGGTCCGGCGGACAGGGCGGTGTGGGGGAAGCGCGGGTTGGCGGCCGGCAGGCCGCTGCCCAGGTCGACGAACTGCCTGATACCCGAGGCGCGGAGCATCGCCACCGTCTGGTGTGCGTAGAGGGCGTTGATCTGTACGGCGTCCTCGAACCAGGGTGCTGCGCGAAGGACCTGCTTGCCCAGATTCCGGTCTGCGCGGAGGTGGTGTCTGCCGCCGAGCAGCCAGTGCGTGAGCTTTGCGACGGACGGTGCGGTGACGGGGGCGGGGCCGCGTGCCGTGACAGCCGCGGTGAGCGTGCTCACTGTGCATCCCCCTCGGGGAGGGGCTCCAGGACGACGTCCAGGCGCGTAAGGGTGTTGGAGATGAAGCTGGGCACCGGTGTGCGGGTGTCGCTGTCGGCGAGACGTGCGTGGGGGTAGCGGGCGAAGAACTTGTCCAGGGCGATCGCACCCTCGGCACGTGCCAGGGGTGCCCCCAGGCACAGGTGGGCGCCGTGTCCGAAGGCGAGGTGCTCCTTCTTCACGCGCAGCACGAGGAACTGGTCGGCGTCCTCCCCGTACTCGCCCCGGTGACGGCCAGCTGCGCTGTAGCAAGGGAGGATCGGATCCCCGGCGCGGATGACGGTGCCGTCGGGCAGGGCGATGTCCTCGGTGGCGTAGCGCATCGGAAGGTTCGCGATGGGGGCGTTACGGCGAAGTGACTCTTCGACGACATCGCTCCAGGTGGCGCGGCCTGCGCGGACGTGGCCGAGCTCCTCGGGGTGGGTGAAAAGGTTGAAGCCTGCGTTGGTGATGAGCCCGACCGTTGTTTCGAATCCGGCGGTGATCATCAGCAGGAGTGTGTCGGTGAGCTGCTTCTCGCTCAGTGTCCCGTTCTCGTCGTCCCGTGCGGCAACGAGGGCACTGGTCAGATCGTCGCCGGGATTCTCGCGCTTGAGCGCCACGAGGTCACTCAGCAGTGCGTAGAGCTCTGCCTGGCTGGCCTTTTGTTCTTCCCAGCTGTACGACGTCGAGAAGATCACGTCGGCGAGGTGCCGGACCCGGTCGTGTTCCTCTTCGGGCAGGCCCATGAGCCGGCAGATGAAGAGGATGGGCAGGCGGCGGGCATAGGCGGCGACCAGGTCGACGGGTTCACCGGGGGCATGTGTGGCGTCGATGTCGTCGAGGAGCTGGTCGGCGATCGACTCGATGACGGGGATCATGGCCGCCGTGCGGCGGGCGGTGAAGGCCTTCTGGACGAGCTTGCGCAGGCGCCGGTGGTCCGTGCCGTACGCCGTGAACATATTCTCAACGCTGACCCACAGGGCCAGCGGCCACGTGGCCACGATGTTCTCGAAGTCGCGGCAGTGGTCCCGCGCGCTCTTCGACACCCGCGGGTCTTTGAGCAGTTCCCGAAGCCACTGCGGGTCGTTGACGGCCCAGGCCTCGACGCCGAGGACGTCGACGCGGGTGATCGGGCCGCGCTCCCTGAGCATGCGGTCTTCGCCGGTACGGTCGGGCGCCTGGGGGTTCAGTGCGTAGACGCTGCTGTCCATGCGGTTCTCCTCCGTGTGTGCTGCTCAGTTGGGCAGGGGGGCGGTGGGTGCGAAGGACACGGGCAATGAGGCCAATGCCCGGTGGAAGGGGCCGGGACGCCAGCGGACCTGGTCCGGCGGGATGGCGAGCTGCATGTCCGGCAGCGCTTCGAGGACTTCATCGAGGGCGGCCTTCGCGATGACCATGGACATGTCCGCGGCGGGGCAGGCATGGGGACCCGCGCTGAAGGCGAGATGCGCCCGGTTTCCGAGCCTGCGCTCGGGGCTGCCGAGAGCGGGGTCGTTGTTGCAGGCGGCGAGACTGATTACGACCATCTGGTCCGCGAGCAGTACCTGATCGCCGATCACCACCGGCTGCGGGGGATAGGAGAGGCAGTAGTTCGCCATCGGCGGGTCATTGAACAAACCCTCGAACAGGGCTTCGCGGACACTCAAAGATCCCCTGGAGACACCGTCCCTGACGTGTGCGCTGGACTGGATCCGCAGCGCCGTGTTGGCGATGGTGTTCGTCGTCGGTTCATAACCCGCCCCGAACAAGGTCACCAGCTGCTGGGCGAGCTCAGGACCGGTGAGCTCGGTTTCGTGGGCGATCAGCCGGGTGACGAAGTCGTCACCGGGGCGGGCCCGCTTGAGCTCGATCAGGTCATGCAGCGCTGCCATCAGCACGTCGTTGGCGAGCCCGGCGTCAGGACCGCCTTCGAAGACTGCGGCCATGGACATGCCGATCCGGCCGGCCACCTCGTCCGGGGCACCCGCCAGGTCACTGATCGTGGCGAGCACCACCGGTTTGGCGAACTCGTTCAGGAAGTCGGCCTCGCCCTTCTCGCAGAAACGGTTGACGGCCTGCCGCGCCCTGCGCTGCACGACCCGCTCCAGCCGGTGCAGCGCCACCCCGGCGAGCGCGTCCACGTTCGAGGCCCGGAACCGGGCATGCTCGCGGCCCGCACTGCGCAGGGCGTTGGCCCGGTAGCCGACCATCGGGAGGATCGGGCAGTCGGCAGGCACGGACCGCTGCCACACCCGGGGGTCTGCGGGGAACCTGACCGGATCGTTGAGGATCTTCACCGCGGTGTTGTGGTTGACCACCAGGGTCGCCTCCAGCCCGGGGTACAGCTCCACCGGCACCAGGGCCCCGTGCTCCTGGCGCATCTTCTGGTAGGCGGCATGCGGGTCGGCGGCGAACTCCGGTGTGTACATCGGGTACCGGCGGCAGGGGTGGGTGTTCACGGGCGCTCCGGACGGTTCGACAGGGAAATGAGGTACTCGAACAGGACGATCAGCGCGTCGCGGCCCTGGGCGGCATTGCGTGCGTCGCACCGGACCAGCGGTGTTTCGGACTCCAGATCGAGAGCGGACCGCACATCCTCAAGCTCGAACCTGCGGGTCCCCTCGAACTGGTTCAGGGCCACCACGTAGGGGATGCCGCGGTTCTCCAGGAAGTCCGCCACGGGGAACGTCCTTTCCAGGTGACGGGTGTCGGCCATGAGCACCGCGCCCATCGCTCCCCGCGCGTACTCCTCCGCGATCGGCTGGAACCGCTCCTGCCCCGGAAGACCGAACAGGTACAGCGCGATCTCGCGATCCAGGGTGAGGCGGCCGAAGTCCACCGCGACCGTGGTGGTGGTCTTCGCGTCGCTTTCCATGAGGTCGTCGACCCCGACACTCGCGGCGGTGATGGGTTCCTCGGTGCGCAGCGGTTCGATCTCCGAGACGCTGCCGACGAGCGTCGTCTTGCCGACACCGAAGTGACCGGCAATCAACACCTTGACCGATATCGCTTCCGCGGGCACGTAGGCGCTGTCAGGCAGGGAGAGCGCGGAGGCCATGAAGAACCCTTTCCAGGAGAGAGCCCGAGGTGGTGTCCGGCGGGGTGGAGACACCGACGAGGCCGCTGTCCGCGAGACCGGAGACGAGGATCTTGGCCAGAGTCGGCGGCTGGCCAAGGTGCGCGGCGATCTCGGACACCGACATAGCCCTGTCGGGCCGGCACACATCCAGCACGGCCTTCTCGTCGGGGTTGAGGCCGACGTGGGGCGGACCAGGAGTCTCTGCCGTCGTGACCAGGGACTCCAGCCGCAGTTCCTCGCGTGAGGGTGTGGTACGCCCCCCCGTACGGACATGGGGCCGTACGAGACCGCCGTCCCCGACGGCCGGGCCTGTCACAGCTGCCCGGCCGCGCCGGACCCGAGTCCCGTGCCTCCAGGCGTCTCGGTCCGGGCCTTGGAAGCCAGCTCCTGGGCCAGATTCGGTGCGACCGACATCACCTTGTTGGTGATGACCTCGACGTTCCCGTCGTGCGTGTACTGCACGACCAGCAGCGAGTTCTCCGCCACCGCCGTCGCCATGATCATGGCCTTGTCGTACTCGGCCATGCACTGACGCAGAGCGCCGCCGCCGAACTGGCCGAGCGCCTTGGCAACCGAGACGTATCCGGCCCCGGCCGCGGAGATGCTGTCTGCCGTGTCCCTGTCGAGGTCCTTGCACCGGGCGACCACCAGGCCATCGCCGCTCAGCACCACGGCCCAGGTGACGCCCTTCAGGCTCTTGATGTCGTCGAGGATCCACGAGGCCTTCGTCTGGGCCTGGCGATCGGTGAAAGTCGTCATCGAGATCACTCACTCTTTTCGGAATCGGAAGTGGAAGCGGAATCGGCAGGGGAGGGCGTGCGGCGTGTGCTCCTGATCCAGGCGGTGGCCACGTCGGCACTCCCCGGCTGATCGGACAGCCGGAAAGCCGCCTCGCCGGCTCCGCTGCCCGATGCCGCGGAGACAGAGGCATTCCTCCGCCGCTGGGGCAACCCCGAGGCATGCCGACCATGCCGCCCCGGGCCGGACGGACTCTCCACCGCGACAGGGCGCGGACCGGCCACAGGCCCCACCGCGGTACCGTGCTGCCCGGCACCGGCAGGACTGTTCACCGCGACAGGGCGCGGGCCTGCCACAGGCTTCACCGTGTTCAAAAGGGTGTCGGGCAGGAAGAGAATCTGACGCATCCCTCCCCACGCACTGGATGCGTCGAGATGTGCCGTGAACCCGTAACGGGCTGCCAGAGCTCCCACCGTCCAGAACCCGATCTTGGGATGCGGGCCGAGCTCGTGAAGGTCCACCGGCTCGCCGGACAGCGCCTTGCGCGCCAGGGCCTGCTGCTCCTCGTTCATGCGTACGCCCGCGTCACTGACGATCACCGTGACGCCCTCGTAGGCCGACTCGAAGGTCACATCGACTGGAGCTTCCGGATGGGAGTACCGGGTCGCGTTGTCGAGCAGTGTGGCCAGCGCGTGCACGACGGGCTGCATCGCCCGCTGGTTCACCGCGCGGTGGTCCAGCTCCTGGTACCGCACCCGCTCGTGGGCACGGATACTGCCCATGGCCCCGCGCACGACCGCGGTCAGCGGCTGAGACGTCCAACGCCGTCCTGGATTCCCTCCGGACAGCACAGCGAACGACGCCGCCACCCGGCTCATCACTTGTGCCTCGTGATCGATCCGCGTCAGAGTCCCGAACGACGAGTCGTCCTTGTGCCTGATCAGTCCTTCGTCGATTACCTTGATCAGCGCCTGGCAGGGCGCCTGCACGGACTCGGCCACCGCTCGCACGGTCGCCGCGGTCGCTTCCTGTGCTTCGCGCCGCGCCTCATGGCGGGCCGCCGCGGCACCTTGGTTCTTCATCTCGATGAGCGCCGAGACCACGGCATTGCCCGCGGCTTCCAGGTGTTTCGCGAAGTCGGAACCCGAGAGCCGGGCCTCGACGATGAACTCGGTGGAGGTCGGCGAGCCGCCGGCCGTCACCGCGTCCGTCCACGCACGCACACCCTGAAATGCGAACGCTTCCAGAGCCATATCCCGGCCGCTGCAGTCCTGTTGAGACTGCATCAGCCTCCGATCAAGTTCGCTCTTGTCCCGGAGTAACCGGCTCACCTGCCGGCGAGCCCGTCCAGCGGCGACCGAAGCGATGACGGCGACCGTCAGGACGCAGACGAGCACGACGGCGAGTGCGAGTATCTGGGAGGTCATATATCTCTCAACTCGTTCGGACATCGGGGACCTGAACAAACAAACGGATCAGATCCCCACAGGAATGCGGGAGCAGGAAGAGGAAGCAGAGGCCGGAAGGACTGTGGGCGGGACCGGCGTGAGCAGCGGGAGTACGGCGCCCAGGGGTACCGGCGCGGTGAAGACACGGTGGTACTCGTTCCCGCGCCTGCCCCAGTGCAGGGACTCCTCCGCGGTGGCCGTCCACGGAGGCACGGTCAGCAACCCGGCGTCGCGGAAATCCGCCGGCCACGGCCAGTCGGTTTCCTTACCGGAGCCGGGCGGCAGGATCAGCACCCACTCATTCCCCCGGGCGATGGCCGCCCCCACCGGGTGAGGGTGCAGATGGTCACAGAGATCGAGGAGCCGGCGGGCTGCGGCCGCCGGGAGTGCCACTGTGTCGAAGGCCTCGCCGACCGTCACGTCGAACGGCGAGACACCCACGACGTCGGGGAAGAGATCAGCGACCGTGGGGCCCACAGTGCTCATGCCGCGATCACCGCCATGGCCGCCTGCTCCAGTGCATGCAGGCGTACGGCACACTCCACAATTCCGATGTGGCTGAACGCCTGGGGGAAATTACCGAGTTGCTGGCCGGTTTCCGGGTCGTACTCCTCGGCGAGCAGCCCGAGATCGCTGCGCAGCTCCAGCAGACGCTCGAACAGTGCGCGCGCCTGGGAGAGGCGGCCGGTGAGGGCGAGCGCGCTGACCAGCGAGAACGAACACAGCAGGAAGGAGCCCTCACTGCCGGGAAGCCCGTCCAGGCCCTCGCCGGCCGCGGTGGTGGGATAGCGGTGTACGAGGCCGTCGGGCGTCGCGAGCTCCCGCATGACCGCGTCGACCGTGCCGATCACCCTGGGGTCGTCCGGGGGCAGGAATCCGGTGCTCGGGATCAGCAGCAGGGATGCGTCCAGCTCCTTCGAGCCGTAGGCCTGGGTGAAGGTATTCCGCGTCGCGTCGAAACCGCGCTCGCACACGTCCGCATGGATCTCGTCACGCAGCTCCACGAGCTCGCCGAGGTCCGCATCGAGTACCCCGTCCTCAACGAGGCGGATCGTCCGGTCGACCGCGACCCACGCCATGACCTTGGAGTGGACGAAGTGACGGCGCTCACCGCGGACCTCCCGGATCCCGTCGTCGGGGTCCTTCCAGTGGTTGCGGACGTAGTTGACCAGCCCCAGGTGCAGCGCCGCGGTGTCGTCACACCGTTCGAGACCCTGTTCGTGGGCCACGAAAAGGGTGTCGGCGAGCTCACCCGGAATGTCGAGCTGGAACTGCCCGGCGGCGCCGTTGCCCACCCGGACCGGAGCAGAACCCCCATACCCCGGCAGCCAGTCCAACACCCGCTCAGGCAGCTCACGCTCACCACCGACGCCGTACATGACCTGGAAGTTCTCCGGATCACCGGCCACGGTACGCAGCAGCCATTGCCGCCACGCCCCGGCCTCGCCCCGGTAGCCGGCGTGCAGCAGAGCGGACACAGCGAGCGCCGAGTCCCGTGGCCAGGCGTAGCGGTAGTCCCAGTTCCGCACGCCGCCGATTTCCTCCGGCAGTGAGGTTGTCAACGCGGCGACGACCGCCCCGCTCGGCGCGTAGGTGAGCGCCTTCAGGGTGATCAGGGAGCGGACCACCGCCTTGCGGTAGGGGCCGTCGTACGTGCACTGTGCCACCCAGTCCCGCCAGAACACCCGGGTCTCGGCCAGCGCCGCTGCGCCGTCGCACACTGCTGGCGTGCCGGTGTGGGAGGAGGGCTGCCAGGTGAGGGAGAGGGCGATGCGCTGGCCGGCCCGGACGGTGAAGCGGCTGTGCGCGACGCCGTCCTTCTCCGTCGTGGGGGTGTCGAGCCACAGTGCGTCCGGTCCCCATTCCGCGACCGTGTAACCGTTGGCTTCGTGGATCCAGGGGAGTTCCTTCCCGTACCCGAATCGCGGGCGGAGCGCGGAGTCCATCTCGACCTCGCCGGCCACACCGTCGACGATCCGGATCACCTGCGAGGAAGAGCCGTTGTGGGTCGGCATGAAGTCCGTGACGCGCACGGTGCCGCCGCCCGGGGCGTCCCACTCGGATTCGAGGATGAGGGAATCGCCCTGGTAGCGGCGCCGGTCGGCCCGCGGGGCCTGCTCGCCGGGCCCGACGGCGGGGCCTATCTGCCAGTAGCCGTGCGCCTCGGTACCAAGGATCCGTGCGAAGACGGCCGTGGAGTCGAAGCGCGACGGGCAGAACCAGTCAATCGAGCCGTAAGGGCAGATCAGAGCGCCGGTCAGCCTGTCTCCGATGAGCGCGTATTCCTCGATCTTGCCGGGCATGGAATTCCGATCTCTGCGGGTGAGCCCGGAGTCCCGGGCGGTGCGGGTGACTTGACGGCGGGCCCTGTTTCGGGCGGGTCCGGGGCTGGGGGAGGTCTCCGTGGCGGCGTTGTGTGCCGTCCGTTCACCGATGAGGGTGAGTGCTCCCATGGCCGTGACGATCAGGCTGGTGATGAGCCCACCGGCGATGGTCGGCATCGGCCGGGCCTCAATGCCGGGGCGGGGATGCGGAAGCGGTCATGCGGGCCACCGCTGTGGTGAACGGGGCCGTCACATGGCGGTGAAGGGGGCCAGACCGGCGGTTCCGGCGAAGTCTGCCGGGTGTATCACCGTGCGCGGCCTGGCTCCGAACCGCCTGGATCAGGTTCTCTGTCGCCAGGGCCAGGTCCCGCAGATGCCTGCGCGACGGCTCGTACCCGTGAGGAAGGCCAGTCACGCCGAGAGTCCAGGCAGCCCGAAGGATCGGGTGCCCCGCGTGCACGACGGCGCCCAGTTGAGTGATGTGGCCGCGCAGTTGCTTGGCCAGGTCTTCCACGTCCTGAACGGAGGCCAGGGCGGATGCGTCGTTACTCAAGACCAGAGTGACGGTCTCGGTCGCCGCGGCGACCGCATCCCGGGCAGGCCGCTTTCCGCGACCGCGGCCGGCCCGCGTCATGGCACCAGGCGACGCAGCGGCGAAGCGAGAGGCCACTAAGCGACGAAACACGGATTGCCTCCTGGAGGTGAGTCGGATCCTGGGGAGCGACGAGCACCGTCGACGGATCGCGTGAGGATGTGAACGCACCCTGAAAACGGCTACGTTGAGACAACCGTGAAAATCCGTTGGTGGGCAGCCCAGGAACGTGGGCAACCTCGCCAAAGGCGCCAAAGATCGTTTCGAGGTCGGGGATCGTCCATGGCTCGTACGCGCAACGAAGCGCTGGCAGCTCGAATCGCGGAGACCGGCTGGTCGCAGCCGAAGGCCGCCGCAGCCGTACTCCGGGTCGCTAAGGAAGCCGGAGCCACCGAGCTCTACGGCATCAGCCGGTCCCACATTTCCATGTGGGTCCTGGGGACGCGCCCCAGCGGCCCGGCACCCCATATCCTCTGCGAGGCGCTGACGCGGAAGCTCGGCCGCCCCATCACCCTGGACGACATCGGACTGGAACCCGGCCCGGGCCGTGCGGCGGGCGACAGCGCCGACTGGAGCGCCGACACACAGATGATGCTGGCCGAGTTGGGAAGAGACGACCTCGACATGCTGCACCGACGCCAAGTACTGGCCGGCACCGCGTACTCCGTGGCCGGACTCGCCATCCCCAACCCCTCGTGGTGGCAAGAGGCTCCCGAAGCCGCCACGAGACGCCCCGCGAAATCGTCCCAGACCGTCACCACGGCGGACATCGACGACGTCCGCCAGACCACCACCTTCTTCTCGGCCCGCGACCAGCAGCGCGGAGGCGCCGCCGGCCGCTCCGCACTCGCTGCGCACTTGAGCCTGGAGGCCGCCCCGCTCCTCTCCAGCCGCTTCCCCACCGAACAGATCCGCCGCGACCTGTACTCCGCCGTCTCCGAGATGGCCTACCTCGCCGGATGGATGGCATTCGACGCCTCCGAACACCGACCCGCACAGCGCTACTTCACCCTTGCAGCGAAACTCGCCGCCGAAGCCGGTGACGGTCCCCTCGCCGGACACATCCTGCGCGCCATGGCCCACCAGGCCGTCGACCTTGGACACCCCCGCCAGGCCCTCGACCTTGCCTCCGCGTCGATGGATCCGAAACGGTACGGCCGGGCGAGCTGGCGAGAGAAGGCACTCCTGGGCATCGTCCACGCCCGGGCCCTGGCTGCCTCCGGCGACCGCAAGGGCACCCTCGCCGCGATCAGCCGCGCCGAACGCGACCTCGGCCGCCATACCGGAGACGCCCCTAACCGGGTCGGCTTCTTCGCCGAAGCATCCCTCGCGCACGAGACCGCCTGCGCCCTGCGCGACCTCGGCAACCCCCGCGACGCCGAACTCCACTTCCAGCGCAGCGTCGCCACCCGACGCCGCCAGCTCTACGCTCGCACCCACAGCGTGACCCTGGGCTACCTCGGAGCCGTCCAGGTCCGCCAAGGCCGCCTCGACGAGGCTTGCCACACCTGGACCCAGGCCCTGGACGCCATGACCGGCATCCACTCCGGCCGCACCCGCGACATCCTCGTGCGCATGCAGCAAGACCTCTCCCCGGTCCGCCAACGCGGCGGCCACCACGTCGCCGAACTCGACCAGCGCGCCCGCGAAATGCTGCGCACCATAGGCTGACCGGACCACGCGACCGGCTCCCCGCCGCCACACACGTACAGAACCGGCGGTTCCGGGGACGGAAAGGAAACAGCCGTGACAGCAGAGAAGCCGATCGAGATCGTCCCCATCGCCACCGTGGTGGGCGGCCACACCAGCGTCCTGGACGACTACCAGGGGGGAACCGAAGCGATCATCCGTCTCCACCACACCTACCCGGTCGAGACCCTCCAGGGCATCGAGGACTTCAGTCATCTGACAGTGACCTGGCACTTCCACCTCGCGCGCCCCGAAGACGTGCAGCTCCATGCACGCAGCCCACGCAGCAACACTCGATGGCCGGCGACGGGAACATTCGTCCACCGCAACCACCGACGGCCAAACCAGCTCGCGATCAGCTACCCGCGCCTGCGCGGCGTGGACGGCCGGGACCTCCTGGTCACCGATCTCGACGCGGTCGCTGGCACCCCCGTGATCGACCTGGCACCCTACTTCGGGGAGATGGGACCGCGGGGCCCCGTGCGGCAGCCCGCCTGGCCCGGCGAGATGCTCACGCACTACTGGGACGAAGCCAACAGCCGGTAACCCGCCCACGATCCCTGGGACACGACACCCGCGCTCGCCCACCGGCCAATCCCATGGGGGGCGCGGCAGCCGGTGAAGGGGAGCGGCCAACATCTCCGGGACTGGCCCCTTCTCGCCGATCTCCAGGGTGAACGCTTCCGCGGCGCGGGCGACGACCGACCAGGAAGCCCCAGGACCCGAATCGTTCCAGAGCAGGAACACGCTGTCCGCCAGGCCGACGAGGCGCGCTGCCCGGGCACTGAGACGCTGTTCCATCAGGCGCATCCCGACAGAGCTTCCCAGCGGCGTGGACACGGTCCCTGCCGTGCCGCTTCCGCCACCGATGACAGGCCGAAAGCTACGCGTGCATCCGGCGGAAAGCCGGGCAGAACGACCACGATCAGACATGAACATCCTCGGACAAATTAAGAAGAAAATGGAGAAGGGTCACCGGGGCGAGCGAGGCTGGACCGCTACCCGCAGGGCCGACGTACGGACCGCCACGCACCGCCCCGGTGACCGGTCGAGGGGCTACGACGTCCGTCTGCCGGGCAGCCGGAGAGCTTCGCGGACGTGCGGTGCGAGCAGGGAACCGGCCAGCAGCGGGAGGTGATCCTGGGTCTTGGTGTCCCACGGGGGTGTGTCCCACTGACAGTTGGATGAGGGCGGAAGGGGCAGACGCCCTCCGGGCCCAGACTCGACCGACACGTCCGGCGACAGGGCAAGTGCTCCGCCGGTTCCCGCCTTCACGAGGAGGACGGTCAGCTTCTGATCTGCGATCAGACACGGCACAGGTCCCAGGCCGGACCGGTCGAGCAGGACCATCATCTGGCCGCCGACCGCGTATGGAACCGTCACAGCGTCAAATCCGGAGCACGTTGTTCTCAGACCGGTTCGGGGACGTGCCGCCAGTTCGGCGACGGCCCCGTGCGGCTGCATGACCGTCGACCCTACGATCAGTAGCCAACCCAGCTCTCCGTACGCCCGGATAGTGGCGCTGAGGTCAGATGCCGTGGGCGGCCAGCTCGCCAATGTTCTCACCGGACTTCTCCAATGCCGCTGCCGGAAACGGACCGCTCGACCTGCGACGTTGCCGCACCTGAAGGATTGGCTGTGCGGGAAATCCGTGCCGGAGCACGTCCTGCTTCAGGGCAAGACACGGAGGCTATGCCCCTCTCGCAGACGCCGAACCCGGGACGCATGGGGAACAGCGGCATGCCCAGAGCGCGCACGTACTCCCGCGGGCCGACGAAAGCGGCACGGGCATGGAGGTACCGATGGTTGTCGATCAGGTACCCCTGCCCCGGGGACAGGATGATGGGGCGCTGGTGAGCTGCGATGGCCTCCCTCAGTTCCGGGAGGAACCGCTGCACCAGGGGGCTGAACTGGCCGAGTTCGTCCTGCCGGAACCGCAGGGATACCCGGCCTCCGGGGTGCCGGGTGAAGATCTGTGAAGGGTGTCCGCCACCGTCGCCGTAGAAGGCGGTGCCGGGCAGACTCAGGTGCTCGACAGCTTCCGGGTTGTCGGTCGCCAAGTGATCATGGATGGCCTGCCCGTCGGTGAGGAGGGACTCGCCTCCGGTCACCGACGGCCGGTGGCAGACCAGCAGCATCAGCCGTGCGGGATCGCGGACGTTGGACTGCTCCGTGTGAGCAAGCAGTTCTCCGCATCCAAGTCCCGCCAGCCCCGGCTGCTGTGCTCTCCGACCGATGTCCCGGATCGTGGTGAGGGCGTCTGGATCGCTGTCCCGGTGCGGCACCAGCGACATGATGCGCTGAGTGAAGTCGTGGACGGCCTTCCGGGACGTCAGCCCGTTGACCGTGACGAGGCCGCGCTCGCACAGCTGCTCGGCGATACCGCCGGCTCCCGCTATCTGCTGCCGGCTGCATGGGGCTGCGGATCCGGTGGTGCGCAGACACGTCAGCATCGCTGTGCTCCTTCGCGATTCGGATACGGCTCGACCAGAGTCCGAGGACGACGGGGCCGGGTAAAGCGACAGACTGTCGACCCGGACAAATCGGGTACCGACTCCGTAGCCCCGTGGCGGACTGCTACGGTCCGACGAACCGGCCCTACCCGTCACACCCTGGGAACCTGGATGTCGTACAAACCGTCGCTGTGGCCGGTCTCGGCTAAGGGCGTAGCTCTCGACCGGCAAAACCGCGTGGTCCTGCTGTACAACGAGCGCGGAGAGTGGGAACCGCCCGGTGGACGCCTGGAGATCGGCCCGCCGTCCGGGTCGAACCCCGCCGATCACAGCCTCGAAGAGGCAGTTGAGCGAGAGCTCAGGGAAGAAACCGGCTGGGTGGTCAAGGCCGAACAGCTCCTCGACACCTGGATCTACGTTCCGATCCCCGGCCGCCGGGTCCTGATCGTCACCTACGCCTGCACAGTGCTCACGCCGGACATCCCGCCAGTCGTCAGCGACGAGCACTCCCGCGTCGAGCTTTTCGCCGAGCACGAAGTGCCCGCGCTGAACATGCCCGACGGGTACAAGAAGTCCATCGCCGCGGTGTACGCCACCAGGACCAAGAGGTAACCGAACATGGTCTTGCGTCCCTGCGTCCGGCACGCTGCCTGGCATTGGGCCACACCAGAAGCCCAAGCCGTCCTGGCTACCCGAGACCTCGCAGCAATCCTGCGCTTCCACCGCCGAGTCCACGGCCAGAGCCAGGCCGAGACCGGAGACCTCATCGGCTACGACAAGACCTACGTCTCCGCGATCGAGCTTGGCAAGCGCCGCCTCACGGACGTCACCGCCCTGCGACACATCGCTGAGCGTCTCGCCCTGCCACCGCACGTCCTGGGCATCACCGACCGCACCGACACAGACTTCCGCGCCGTGATCCAGTTCGGCCAGTCCACCGTGCGTCTCGCTGAGATCGCCCGCCAGGCCGGCCACGCCTCGGAAGCCGTCGCCGAACTGTGGCCCCTCGTAGCCCGCCTGGAGGCCCGCGCGCGGGACGGCCACACCGAGCGCGAAGCCCTGCGCCTGCTGGCCGACGCCCGGCTGGGACTTGGCACCGCGCTGGGAAACGTCCTGCCCGAAGAGCGACTCGCCACTGCCGCACACTGGACCGCCAGGAGCCTTCGAGTGGTGAGTTTCCTCGACGACCCCGAACTGACCGCCACGGCGTTGCGAATGCACGGCAACGAGCTGCGCAAGGCCGGACTTGTCGGTGCTGCTGTCAGCCGCCTCGTCTCCGCCGCGGCTCTCGCACCCAACCGTACGAGCCGTGCCGCGGTTCTTCCCCTTCTCGCACGGGCGGCCGGTGCGCTTGGCAACGCGTCGCTCCTCGACCGCACCGTCCAGGACATGAGGGCCCTGCTGGAGGAGGTCGACCACACCAGCCTCGTCAACCCGGTAGCGCTGTACGAGATCGAACTCCGAGGCCTGATCGGCACCGGCCGTGCCCGCGCGGCCATAATCCGAGCCGAACAGGAAGCACCCGCACCGACGATCGCCGTCGCACCCCAGTGGCGCGTCATCGAGCTCATTACCAGCGGCAAGGTCCGCCTCCTGGGCGGAGACACGCGCGGTGCCGTCGAGCTGCTCACCCAAGCCGTGACCCAGGCGCACGCTCAGCGGCTTCCGCATCAGCTGCAACGCATCATCCGTACCGGTGGTGACGCCCTGGCTGAGGTCAGCGGCAAGGCCGAGCAGGCCCTCGCGCAGCTTCGGATTGAGTTGGCCGCGTAACGCCCACGCGTCGTGCCCGCGGGCGGTCGACGTCTCGGCCTCGTTCGAGCGTTCACAGTCCGGCTGGGGCCGTGCCGACCCGAGCCACTGCTTCTGCCGGAGGTGGAAGGAGCGGTGGCGCGGGACGTCGATGGCCACAGACGTGACAGTGTTCAGAGGAGGGCGGGCTGCGGCGGTGGGTGGTTGGAGGGCCATTATTCTCTCGCTTTGTCGTGAGACCTTGACCGGTGGCTATTCCTGATACGTGTGAGAACTGAAAACGGGAAGCGAGTTAGATGGCGGTGGATACCTGATTGGATCCCGGTACCTGGATTTCGTTGATGATTTTCCGGGTGATTCTGGCGAGTTTTCTCAGTTGAACGCGCAAATCTGCTGGGTCCTCGCAGTGCGGCTCGTCCCGCATCCTCCGGGCGTATTCAACGAGACCTGTGGGGTGTCTGGGGTGGGCGAGGAGCAGGGGGAGGAGCTCCATGACGTGGCCGCGCAGCCGCATCATCAGATCGCTGTCGTCCGCCCCTACAGTGCCGCTTCCCGGTGGTTCTTCGCCGAGCGCGAGCGCCACGGTCTCCAGTGCCGAACGCACCACGCGATCGCCACTAACCGCTCGGATGTTCGCGTTCTGGCCAGTGGGCGATGCTATTTCGCCCACGGAACGGTTGTGTGGAGTGCTCATGGGGAACCGCCGGCAGTGCAACTCTTCATGCATCACTCCGGGAGATGAGATTGATAGACCACGAACCAGGAATGGAATTCCCGCAGCCAACTCATCCGTCGGCTGCCCTGGATGGACGGTGAGCCGAGGTGGCTGGAAGGTGAAAGCGAGAAGCATTCTGCAACGAACAGCCGATGATTTGTTATTGCAGCTGCAATATTGCAGCTGCAATAACGAACATTTCGGGCATGGTGGAGGTGGGTGTGAGCCTCTGAGCTGCGCAAACGGAGGAAATGCATTTCCTCGAAAAACTCTGGCCGCAGCAGGAGGACGCCTGAGTCGACGGACGGATCTTCCCACGTACTCCGCAGGTGTCTCTTCGCCCGCAGCCAGGTACGGAAGGAGCATCCAGGTAGCGCCGGGGGGCTCCTTTCTCTTAGAGCCGGTCGCGAGTGCTTCCCGGAGGCGGTAGATGTCTTGGGACGCCGGTGACTGAGAACGGGACGACATGGGAAAGCAGCCACAGACACTGCTGACGGCTCTCATGACAGAACGCGGCCTGGACTACGCCCGCTTCGAGGAGTTGTTCCAGGCTGCTGCCAAGCGCTACGGTCCCCGTGAACGGCCGTCACACCAGCGGGATCCGGGGCTGACCGGCCACGGTTGAACACGGTCACCGACCAGCCCCGGCTGATGACATCTGCGACAACCGCCCTACCCAGAAACCATGTTCCGCCCAGCACCAGAATCCTCATGACCCCGATTCCGTCCCGTCTGGTCATCTCCTCGGACTGAGGTTGCAAAGAGCCGGGGCTCTGGACCGGGCTCTGACCCACAGCAGCGGGAGGTATTCCATGGCACACCGGCGAACGTGCTCCTGCGGAGCGCCTCTGAGTCAGTACAACCCCAACAAGCAGTGCAGGTCCTGTTTTGGATCGTCTCCCCTACCGATCATTCCGCCAGGGATCTGGAACGATCCACAACTGACTGCGGCCTTGGCAGCCGGAGAGCTGGGAGAGCTGACCAAGCGGTTCCGGCACGTGGCAAGGCTGACCCAGTCCGAATTCAGCAGGCTCACTGGGTTATCCCAGAGCCACTTGTCATTGATCGAGGGCGGAAGGCGACGACCCAGCGATGCGAAGAAGAAGGAGGTACTGGACCGCCTGGCCATTCCCGACCACCTGCGGACCACCGGCCCTGGGGCACCGACAGTCCTCCCGTCCGTGGGCGAATCCGACGACAGCCACTGCGGTGACCTGCCCGGCCTAGCCGTACGGGCCGCGGCGCAGTCCCTTGAGTTCGCCGACGAGCAGCTTGGGTCCGGCAGCCTCCACTACGGGACCACCGAGCGGCTCAGAACCACCATCGCCGTGATCGCTATCGACTACGTGCACGCCCCTGTCGAGTCCGTCTTCCTCCGCCTGTTGAACGCGCGGGATGAGCTCTTCGGGCACCTCCGCCAACAGCAGAAGCCCGACGAGACCAAAGAGCTGCTCTTCCTCGCCGGCACCACCTGCCTCCTTATGGCACATGCCAGCCAAAACCTCGGCGATGAACGCTCCGCCCACGCGCAGATTAAGACGGCGTGGACCCTCGCGGACCGCGCCAACCACAACGGGCTCAAGGCCTGGACCCGAGGCACCGCAGCACTTGTCGCGGAATGGTCTGCGCACGCCCAATCAGCAGTCAGCCACACACGAGGCGCTCTCAAGTACGCGCCTACCGGCGAATCCCGAGCCCGTATTGCCGCGATCCAGGCCCGGTCCGCAGCCCGCACCGGTGACCGCCATCTCGCCCTCACGTCACTGGAAGCCCTTTGGCAAGCGCGAGAGCAACTGCCCGAGACCGACAGCCTCCAGGTCGAACAGTTTGGCGGACTTCTCACCTTCCCCGTAGCGAAGCAGGACTACTACATCGGCGGCACCTACGCCCTCCTCGGCGACTATCAGCAAGCCGAGAAGCACGCACTGGCGGCCATCACGGCCTACCAGACCGGTCCCGCACACGAACGCTCCTACGGCGACGAAGCCCTCGCCCGGCTGGATATCACCACAGCAAGAATTGCCATGAACGCGCTCGAAGGTGCCTCCGAAGAACTGACCAAGGTCCTTGAAATGCCACAAGAGCTCCGGATCCGACAGCTCGGTACAGCTGTCCGAAATGTAGCCGCACTCCTCAAACATCCAAGGTTCCACGGAGACCGCCAGGCACGCGAACTCGTGGATGCGGCTTTTGAATACCACGCCATAGACACCACAGCGAAGGCATCGATCTCGTGAACCACCCGCCCGCCGAGGCCGCCGCCCGAGAGGCCGCGCGCCAACTCGGACTGAGTACCCGCTCCCTCACCACACTCCACACCCATGCCACCGCCGTTTTCCTCCTTCCGGCAGAGGACCTGGTACTGCGAGTTTCCCCAGCGGTCCGAATCACGAGCCTGACCAGAGCCGTAACCCTGATGCGCTGGCTCTCCCAGCACGGACTGCCGGTGCCCGAGGCCGCCGATCTTTCCCAGCCCGTGCTCGTTTCCGGACACGCAGTGACCCTCTGGACGCACTATTCCCAGCGCACTGGGACCGGTACCCCCGGGGCCGAGCACCTCGGCACCCTTCTTAAGCAGCTGCACGCCCTCCCGGAGCCGCCCCTCGACCTGCCAGCCTGGCAACCACTGTCCTCACTCCACCAAGCGCTGAAGGACAGCACAGCCCTGCGCGACGATCAGAAGGAATGGCTGCTGACAAGGCGCGCCGAACTGCTCGGTCAATACCGGCAGCTGGAGTTCCCCCTCGGGACGGGATTGCTGCACGGTGACGCCTACCCGGGCAACTGTCTCTGGGACGAGACTACGTCCCCGCCGACCGTACGCCTGGGCGACTGGGATGAGGCGTCCACCGGACCTCGCGAGATCGACCTCGCGAACACATATCAGGGCGTACGGTTCGGCCGCACCGAAGGAGAGCTTTCCGCATTCAGTGACAGTTACGGCTACGACATCACCACATGGCCCGGCCTGCCCGTACTCACACAGATCCGCAGCATGCACACCCTCGGTGCCTACATCAAACGCGCAGACCGAAACGATCAGCGGGCACTAGATCAGTTGAACTTTCGCATCAGCACCCTGCAGAGCAACACTGCCGCTCTCTGGTCTGCAACCTGAACCCACGACTGGACGCTATCCGCGCCTCGCTGGGCGCTGGGAGACGCGCTCGAAGCTGGCCGCGGGCTCCGCGAGAGGCAGGCCACGACCGCCGAGGGCAAGGGATGGATGCACACCTCGGGCGGGCCTGGTCGCAGTGGGGCAAGCTGGAGCGGACGGCCGCCGAATGGCTGTCGGCGGCACGCGTCTCCCCGGGCGAAGTCCGGGGACCAGCTCGCGATCCTGTAGATCGTCGGCGACCTCCGCTTGCGTCACCTGCGGGTGGCCGGCGCGCGCAAGCTGGTGGCGGCCGCGGGACTGGCGACCTGACCTACTGCGCGCGCCAGGACCGCAGGCTGTGGGCGATGGCGTAGCTGTCGAGCCGGAGGGCGCGAATGTCGTTGATCAGGTCGCGCCACAGCTCGTATGTGGTGTCGACGCGTTCGCCGGATGCTTCCAGGTAGGCGACGGCGATGCCGTACCCGTATACCTCGTTCCGCGCAGGGAGCGGGCGCAGCAGCACGCACTCCTCCAGGAACACTGCCGCCCGCCAGAAGGCGTCAGGATGTTCTTGGTCGAGCCGCGGGGGGTCGACCCGGTGCCGGGCCGCCATGCCGACGAGGATGCTGAGGTCGTTGACGGTGAGATCGGTGCGGAGGACGTCCTCCTGGCGGGCCAGGAGCCATCGGTAGTCGACGAGCAGATCCACGAGGTCAGGCCGCCCGCGGGGTCTCGTGCGCGGCCGGTCCCGGGAGGCCGCCGAAGTCGGCGTCGAAGCGCTCCAGGACGCTGGGTTCGCCGATGACGCGGCGGAAGGACGCCGTCGCGGTGTCGAGCGCCCGCTCGTGCTCTACCCTCTTCGCCAGGTCGGCGAGGTAGTGCTTGAGGGGCTGCCCCCCGGCGAGCGCCCGGAGACGGTCCGCCGTTTCTCTGTCGATCTTGACGCTGGTGTCTTCCATGAGTCCAGTATGCCCACCAGCATGCCGCCGGGTATACCCCTCGCGCCACCTGCGGGCTGACCTGCGGAATTACGGAGACCCCCGGCCCCAGCCGAGGGTCTCCACCCCATGACAGCAGGGTGTGCACTGGAAGTGCCGCCCCTGTGTGCGTTTCGATCCTCTCGGCCGTTGTACGAGGCTCGACGTCCGCAACGTCTACGGCGTGCTGGTGCCCTCCTGGGACGGGTTCGCGGACCCCGGCGCGGGCATCGGCCCCGCCGACGTCGGCGCGCACTGGCAGGAAATGGCCCAGCACACCGGCCAGCCCATGAACTCCTCGCTCTGGGAGAACGACCCCGTCTCGTCCACCATCCCGGCCACCGCCGCGCTGCTGCGCGTACGGGACCTCGCACCCGAGGCCGAGCACACCTACCTGCGCCGTCTGCGCGAGCTCGTCATGGCCAAGGGCCGCAACATCGCTCGCCCGGAGCACCTGGCCGCCGCCGCGCTGAACATCGGTCTGAGCGAGGAGACCGCCCAGCAGGTGGCACTGCCACTGGACGCGACCGACCTGGAACGCATCAACCAGGAACGTCGGCTCATGCACGAGCTGGGCGCCACAGCCTTCCCGACCCTGGTCTTCGAGTCCGCCGGGCAGCAGATCCGCCTCACCGGCGTCCGACGCTACCAGGCGCTCGTCGCGGCGCTGCAGACGCTGGACGAGGACGCCGGACCGGGCACGACCCTCAAGGCCCCCGGGAACACACCCGTGCACCTGGACCAGGCGTTCGCCCAGGTCCTGGACACCTACCCCCGGGCTACCACCCGCGAGGTCGCCGCCGCCGGACAGGACGACCCTTCGACAGAGACCGCCCTGGACCGGACGGCCGACCGCACCGGTCTGCTGTGGGCCTGGCGGCCCACCCCCTGACCCCACACCGGACCCCTCCCTCTCACACCCCCGCGAAAAAAGAACCCGCCATGAGTAACATCAAATCCATCCTGTTCCTCGGCTTCCCCAACTTCGGCGAGCAGGACCTCCTGGCCCCTGGGAACGGCTGCACGCCCTGGCCTTCACCCTCAACCAGCAGGGGGACGAGCTGGAGGTCACCCTCGCCAGCTTCGAGGGCGGCACCATCACCACCCACATGCGCGCCCAGATCGCCAGCGAGCGCACCATCACCGCCGATCACCGCTTCGACCTCCTCTACATCCCCGGCGGCATCGGCGCCGGGGCAGCCTCACAGGACGAGCGTGCCCTGGAACTCGTCCGCGCCCACCACCGCGAGGGCCGCGGGTCGCCGCGAACTGCGCCGGCACCGGTATCCTGCACCGCTCCGGCATCCTCGACGGCATTGAGGTGACCAGCTCCGCCACCATCGAGCGCAAGATCAGCCATGAAGGGCACCAGGGTCCTTTCCCCGCGCCGGGACTGGCACGTGGACGCCGAAAACAAGATTTTCACGGCGGGCGGCGCCGGAACCGTTCATGCCAGCACCATCGCGCTGGTCGACGAGCTCTTCGGCCGGGACCAGGCACGTGACCTCGCCGCAACCTGGGACAGCCTCCCCTTCTACGGAGAGGCACTCTTCAACCCCGAAGGCCCGGTCATGAACGATGAACCCGAGGGCAAGGCCGCACTCCAGGACGCCTGGGAGAACACCTTCCTCCCCGAGTAAGACCCGCACCACCCTCATGGCCCCTTGTTCCCCGTCCCGGCCAACAGGCACCGGGGCGGCACAGAGCCCACTCTGGCGTTCCGGGCGACGGTGCCGCCGCCCGGGCACCTCTGCCGGCGGGGCAGGCTGTGGCTCTGGGCTGGCGTGAAGGTCACCTTCGGACAGGCCGGGTTTCGCAGTACAGGCGCCGTACGGACAAGCCGATGTCCAGGGGTCGGTCTCCGAGAGCAACATCTGCGAGGTGCCGTACACACCGGCTGTGGTCCCAGTCGCTCAGGACGCCACACCCGCTACGTCCTGCGGGAGCACAGGAGCGCGAGCCAGGAAAGTCCGCACGGGCCGACAAGGGGGTACCGGGCTGCGGCCGCTCACATGCCTTGGAGGGCCTTACGGAGCCGTTCCTCCAGGGCGTCCCGGGCCGACTTCCATGGCTGGGCGGCTTCATTGATGTCTGTCAGGTCTGGACAGATTCTGGTCGTCACCCAGGAGTTTTCATAGGGACCGATGTCGATGCCATGCTCGGAGCGGTCTCGCTCGCGTTCCTCCTCCCACGTGCGTCGGTCCTCGCCTGTGTGATGGTCGATCCATGTCAGTCCTTCGAGGAACTGCCGGGTCAGCCGGTGCTCCTCATCGTTCAGGACTTCGCTGTGCCTGATCAGAAAGGTATTGATCTTCGGGATCTCGGCCCTCAGATCCTGACCCCCGGGGTGCCACCGTGACTGGATCTCGAGTTCGCGGAGCGCTTGGAGCAGATCCTGGAGGGCCTCCAGCCGTTTTTCGTCATACGGCCCACGGGCGGCGCGGCGTCGCTCCGACTGCTCCAGTTCCTGACGCACCTCCTCGTTCTCGGCTTGTCGTCGCTCGCTGTGCCGCCACTGGAGAAAGCCCATGATGGCGACCAGCACGGTTGCGCTGACAGAAAGCGCGGCAGTCACTAACTCCACTGCGGCATTGTGCCGATAACGGTGTCCCGCCCACCAGTCCCGGGGACCGATCTGCTGCTTAACGGTGATCATCCATCTGGCCGCGCCGTTGATGCACAGGCCCAGCAGCCAACCGTAATGTCAGAGGTGAAGGCCGTTTCTGACAGGACAACGGCTGGCGGTCCCGCGACCCTTCGCACGTGACGCGGGACCGCCACACCCGCTGACGGCCCATCTGCTACTCCGGACCCTTCCTGCCCCAGCGCCAAGAACTGTGCTGTGGGTCGCGGCACCAACTTGTGCCCTCGGACGATCAGGCTCGCGGAGGAACGAACTCCAGTCCCGTTGCCCGGGACCGAGGACAGGAGGCGTCCCTGGTAGGTGATGGCCGCATTCCCCCAGGGCACAGCGCACTGGGCCGGGTCCGTGATCACAGTCCCCCCGGCCGGGACCGTGAGAGGCTCGGTGTTCGGCTCCTGCGGGCACGGGTCATGAAGGAACCCGTTGGCTCGCCCGGCGGGTCTTCCATCCGTTCAGAACCGCCCCTCGGGCTTGGCGATGACGTCATCCTCGCTGCTCCAGAGTGCGACCAACTCCCGTATTCCGCAGCGCCAGAGGCATCTCGGCGAGCTTCTCATTGGTGACCGGCACAGCCTCGCCCGTGGCGCCCTCGCAGCCGTTGCCGACCTCCTTTTGCGGCCGCTACCTACTCCTCGACCTCAGAGGCCTCGCTGAGAAGGATAGGTTGGTTCTATGGCCGCAGCACCCTCGCGCAGACCCCCCTTCCGGACTGCCGAATACTGGGAGACCCTCAACTTCGTCGCGGACAACCTCATCAACGAGACAGATCCCTACACACAGCACCCACGCGGGAACGCACCCGGTGCCCTCCGGAAGCTGTCGAGCCTAGGCTTCGGGGCTCTCAGCCTCTTTGACCTGTGCGCTCTGTTGCTTCTGGCCGCACCTCGGTCACCTGCCGAGCCCTGCAATTCGGGCGATCACGTTCCGAGGAGGCAATCGCCTATCGAGCCGGACCCGACCGCACCGGCCTCCGGCCCAGTCACGGAACTGAGAAGGGGCCCCGTCACGGTGGCCGCACACCCGACCGAGCATCATGTCCAGCACCTGTGGGAACTCGAAGCAGGGGTGGCTGACGCCCTGCTGATCAGTCCACAACATCCCAGAGCGCGCACCGCTGTGCGACGGGCGCTCATGGCCAGAGGCAGCACAGCCCACGACGCGATCGCAATCTACGGGATCGTTTGCGAGATGATCACTGGGGCACCACGCACATCCTGAGGCCCATGCCGCGGCGCCCCTCGAAACTCCGATTCCCACAGTGGAGCTCATGCCTGCCACTGACGACTCTGGGACCACAGACAGCGCAGGACGCAGGATGCTGCTACGCAGCTTGGGGTTTGGAGGGGCCACCGCCGATGGGGCCGGGCGGCCCGGCTTCGGTGATCTTCTTACGGTAGGCGGGGTCGGTGCCCCAGGTCGTCCTGGACTTCTGCTGGTGGTAGCCGTTGGTGCATTCACCGAGCCACATGCGGCCGATCCGTTCGATGCCGCGGGACCAGGCGTCATGCCACAGGTAGGGGCCGGCAGCCGCGTCCTCCTCGTTGCCGTAGGCCGACTCCCAGCCGGTCCACAGCGAGGTCAGCTCCGCCACCACGGCGCCGTGCTCCCACCAACAGGCATGCGGGAGCTGCTCCGTGGTCAGCTCGTAGGTGTCGGCCATGCGGATCACCCACGCGGCGAAGTCGGCCCATAGCTCCTCGCGTTCGTCATCCTTGACCTTGTGCCACACGACAGGTGCGCCGCGGACACGAGCGCTGTCACTGCCTTCTTCCTTCCCTGAGCTTCCCTGCTTGGCCCCACGAATGGCGGCGCCATCTTCCAGTTTCGCCAGGCGCGCGGCGAATCCGGTGAGTTCGCCGTTGATGGACTCCAGCGCGTCGAAGAGCGGGCCGAGCGGATCAGGCATGGGGCACCGCCTTTCGCGTATGGCGGCTTCGTGCCGCACGCGTGGCCGCGTCCTCGAGCCGGAACAGGCGCTCAGCGAAGCCGGTGAGTTCGTCGTTGATGGATTCCAGGGCATCGAAGAGCGGGGCCAGCGGGTCGCCTTGCGGACGGTCAGGCCGCACGGGGCTGGGGGAGGGGGCCTCTTTTAGGCGGATCAGGCGGGTTTGGAACTCGCGATGCTCGCTGTTGAGGGCCTTGAGAACGTCGAAGAGCGGTCCGTGCGGGTCGTCGTGCTCAAGGCAGGGCTGCGCGGGAGCGGGCGCGGGGGAGGGCTCTGCCAAGTGGGCAAGGCGTCGCCCGAGGCTGACGAGCCCGCCGAGCGCGGACTGCAGGATGGCCTTGGACCGCTCAGGTGCTTGCGGCATGGCTGTTCACCTTCTCCAGGGCTTCCTTGGTGGCTTCGCTGATCTCCTTGGCGCGGGGGCCTTCGTGGATCCGCTCGAATTTCACCCGGGTGACGGGGGTACGTCTGTGCACGACCAGGCCTTCGCGTTCCTTGATCTGACGGATGTCGCCGGGCTCGAGCACGGCCCGGCGCCGGGTGGAGATGCTGATGGAGGCGCGGTCTCCGTCGTCGCTTATCGACTCGGTGTCTTCCTCGAACTCGCCGGCGAGCTGGGAGTAGGTTTTGAGCTCCTGCTCGTCCGAGACACCACCCAGGATGACCTTGATGGTGGCGGCGGCGAACATTTTGCGGACGCCCAACTCGCCCCATCGTTCGTGGGCCTGGGCGAGGTTCTGCAGCACGGCGACCATGAAGATGTTCTGGGAGCCGGAGACGGACATGAGGCTGGGGATCTGCGGCAAGGGAGCCACGTTGGCCAGCTCGTCGCCGAGCAGTGCGAGGGGTGGGTCCAGGCGGCCGTTGGGCATCCGGGCCGCGATCACCTTTGCAGTGTCGAGGATGGCACGTGAGAAGGCCGCCAGGATGGGAGCCAGGGAGCTGCCCTCGTCTTCCTCGCCGATGAGGAAAACGGTGCCGCCCTCGGTGAGCCATTTGGTGATGGAGAAGTTCTTCTCGTCACGAGCGGATTTCCCGAAGATTGCTGCGACCTTCTGGTCGTACAGGGCGAGGATGCTCTGCTCGGCGGTGCGCCAGCTTGCCGACCGCTCCTCGGGCGCCGCGGCGTGCTGGGCGGCCAGGGCCCGGGCGAGGTTGGGCTGGTTGTGGGAGGACAGGATGTCCACCGGCTGCCGCTCGGTGGGAGCGGTGGCCCAGCGCAGGATGTCCATGCCGCTCAGGCCGTCGAGCGCTGCTGCGTGCAGCCAGCACGTCATGAGCATTTGAGCATTCATGACGAAGTATCCACCGTTCTTTGTTCCTTCATCCGATTTGGCGGTTCCGGTGAGAGTTTCGGCACGCTTTCGGGCCACGGTGAAGTCCTCGCAGCCGTCCGTGATGGCCCACTGCAGTTGCAGCGGCCAGTTCGACAGACCCGTCGGGTCCAGCACCATGACCGGCCCGTACCTCTCGCGGCTCTTGGCTGTCGCGTAGAGGACGTCGGTCTTGGAGGACGTGGCGAGCACACTGCCGGGGAAGTCGAGGATCCACGGCATGATCAACTGTGACGTCTTGCCCTCGCGGGGAGGGGCGACGATCAGGACGGTCTCCTCGAACGGGATGTACAACTTCACGCCGGTCGGGATGGCGGTGCCGCAGAAGACGGCGACCTCGGTCACCGGCACGTCGGTCACCTTCGGCGGAGTACTGGAGCGCCACGGCAGCGCCCGCGCGGGGCTGGCCGCCTTGTCGAGGGAGCGCCGCGGGGTGGCCAGGCTCGGGCGCAGCGCGCCGAGTCGGGACATGGCCTTCACCTCGCCCATGGCCTCTTCCAACTGGCCGCTGGTGGCCATTCCATCGGTGCCCTCATCACGCGCTGTACGCCAGCGCCGCCACCCGGCCCGGGCTCCCCAGCAGGTGCCGACCGCTGCAGTGAGGAAGGGCGGGTAGAAGGCGAACGGCCCGCCCACCCCGGCGCCGGCCGGGTAGGCGTCCTGCGGGTGCAGCGGATCGGTGACCAGGGCGGGGATGGCGGCCGCCGTCTCGTTCCACGACAGCATGGCGGGCGAGGCGTGTGCGAGCAGACCGGAGAGGACTGCGGCCACCCAGGTCCAGAGGGTGAGAGCAACTGCAGCGATGCACAGCGCGATCCACCAGGCGTCCTTGTAGACGTGCAGGCGGTTGCCCGAGTGCGGGGTGACGACCTTGGCCACTACCGTGCACCCCCGCCCGCAGGTATCGGCTCACAGTCGGCCGGCCGACTGGCCGTGAGTACCACCCCGATGCAGGCGCCGCAGCAGCAACGGCCCACAGTCGCGGTGGGCAGCGTCGTGGTGTGCCGGGACGGTCGGGTGGAGAGGTTCGAGGAGGTCATCAGGCGGCGCTCTTTCGCATCGAGATGAGCGGTGCCGCGAGCGCCTGGCTCCCGGGGCCGGCCTCGGTCATCTTGCGGTTTGTGTTGGTCAGCTCGGACTCGGTCGCACTGCGGATGTGCTCCACCAGGTGCATCTTGTTCCCCACCTGCCACACGGCCCGCCCGGGAGAGCAGCGGCTCGCGCCGTCGACCAGCGCTTCGCGTGCCCAGTCGGGCAGTTGCAGATAGTCGGCCGTGATATCGGCCTCGGCCTTGTCCATGTGGTAAAGCACCCGGGTGGCGGTGAGCTTCAAGATGGCCGCGGCCTCGGGTGCCTCGTCGACCATCAAGTCGCCCAAGTGGTGCAGGATCCCCCAGAACGACAGACCAAGCCGCCGCCCGTACCGGACGAATTCTTCAAAGAGCCTGGCCACAGGGCGGTGGGAGAGGATGTGCCAGGCCTCTTCGACGATCAGTGTTCGCTTGATGCTGTCCCCGGTCTTGATCCACGCGTAGCGCAGCCACGGGCCGAGCACACTCATCAGCAGCGGCATGGCCTCGCCCTCACGCGGCAACCGCGTCAGGTCGAAGACGATCAGCCGCGCGTCCAGGTCGATGCCGGGCGTAGTGGGACCGTTGAACAACCCGGCCAGATCCCGCGTGGGGCTGCACAGCTGGTCCATCGCCAGGCTGGCCGGCTGGCCCCACTCGACCATGTCCCCGACGCCGACCTGACGCCGTCCGAGCATGGCCGGCTCGGGGTTGGTCAGCGCATCGTGAATGTCGGACAGGACCGCAACCCGCTCCTCGGCCGCGGCCCGGACCTGACCAGTCGCATGGGCGACCGAAAGAGCGAACTCGCTCTCACTGCTCAGCGGCCCACCGATGATCTCAACCATCGAGCAGAGGATCTTGAACTGATACTGCGCCGGAATGCGCGGGTCCAGCGGGTTGAGCCGCACCCCCTCGCCGTCCTCACCGCCATACACCAGACGGACCGGGGTGACGCCCAGGGCCCGCGCGATGCTGTCCCACTCGCCCACGCCGTCCTCGCCCTGGGCGTCCAGGATGCAGAACGAGCGGTCCCTGAAGCGCAACTGCCGCAGCACATAGCACTTCTCGAGCGACGACTTACCGAACCCGGACTTGCCGAGCACGAGGACGTGGCCGCTGGGGAGGCGCTCGCGGGCGGAGGGGTCGTACAGAATGAACGGGTCGTAGATATAGGCCTTGCCGGAATAGATCTCCCGACCGATGATCACGCCCCGGGGGTCCGAGGACGGGGCACCGACCGCGGGGTACAGCCCGGACGCGGTGGCTGTGGTGGTGCGCAGTGCGCGCCGCCTGGTCTGGGACTGGCGGCGTACGAGTTCGAGCATGGCGCCTCAGTCCTTCAGCAGTCCGGTGACCATGGGCAGGGTGTTGGTGAAGGCGCGGTACTGCTCGGAGTCGCACCACTCCAGCGCCAACTGGCTCTTGACCGCGGCAGCGCGCACCGTGTTGCGGTGCTGGACGAGCACCTCGGGGTCGGGCGCGGTGACGGTGACCCACCCGGTCAACCTCACGCCGGCCGCACCGTTGGCCAGGTCGTGCATGGTGGAGGCGGACGCCCCCAGCTCCCGCTCTTCGCGCGGGTCGGCGATCTTCCCGGGATGGTGGTCGGCCTGGCCCGCCTCATTGGTGACGTCCGCCATGGCGTCCTGGAGGGCCTTGTCAGCAGGCAGCAACCGCATGGTCACCCCGACCGTCAAGATCACGTCGGAGACGTAGAGCAGCAGCGGTGCCATGAAGTTGATGCCGACCGGCAATACGGGGAACTGCTTGACCCAGGCGGTGGCGGTGTACCAGGGATCGGCGCCCTCCCAGCTGCGGGCCGCCATGCGGGAGGGTTCCCGCGCGTCCATCTCGGCAGGCCAGCAGCTCGCGCGGTCCATGCCCCGGGTGTCATTGATCCAGTGGTCCGGTGCGTAGTTGTGGTGAATGAGCGAGGCGAGCGCGGGCTCATCCAGATTGCGCACCCAGCGCAGCTGCGCACTGCCCAGGCCCCGGATGAACTGCTCGACCTCCTTGCCCAGCACCTCGCCGTACCCGTCGTGCAGGGTCTTGTAGGTCAGCGCCTCGGCGGACAGCTCCTGGGTATAGGGGATGCCCAGCACCAGGAAGAGCCGCCGGTCCTCGGCGTAGACCGAGACCATGTCGACCAGCTGATCGTAGGAGTCGCTCAGCCAGGACGGTGCCGCCGGATCCCGCCGAGCTGCGGCATCGTGTGCGTGGGCGTTGGGGTCGGTGGGCAGCAGCCGCGCCAGCCACTGCACATACTGGATGCGCCCGCCGCTCTCTGCCGTCTCCTTGAGCAGATACTCGTAGGCGGAGACCAGTGCCTCCTTGTCCGAGCCGTCGAGACCGCCGAAGTTCTTGGCACCCTCGACCTCGATGCAGGTCACGAACATGCCCTCGCTGGGCTGGAGCAGGACGGCTATGTCCCCGTACGCGGTCTTGGCCGTGATCCATTCAAGCGACTCCGGTACACCTACCGGCTGGTCCACCGGCTCCGGCGTGCCGTCCCTGCGGCGCCCGGCGAGCGGGGCCGTCGACTTGTACAGGAGCCTGCCGTCACGCAGCAGCCTGCGGTGGGATCGGCGGATCTCGTACCAGCGAAGGAAGGTGCGCCCCTTGTAGGGGACCATCGTGACCCAGATGCACGTCCCGGCCGCAGCGAGGCACCCGAGGATCTTCAGGGGGATCCCGGGCAAGCCGGCCAGCAGCCCGACGGCCAGGACGATGCCGCCGAGCAGAACCAGCTGCTCGTCCATTTCGAAGCGCCGCCCCAGCAGACCGCGTGGACGCGGTCGGGGGAAGCTGAAGACGCGGTCCATCGCGACTCCTTCCTCAATACGTGATGGATGGGGTGAGAGCTGCCGCTAGCTCGCGGGCGGCTGCGGCGGGGGAGCGGGGGCCGGAGGCGGGGGAGCCTGGCCGCCCTGCCGCGGCGGAGGCGGGGGAGCGCCCCCCGGCCTGGAACCGGGCATGCCCGACCGCGGAGGCGGCGCGGGAGCCGGACGTCGGGCTCCGCCCGGGACACCGCCGCCTCCGCCGGGGACCTTGCGCTTGCCGGAGCCGCCGCCCCGCTGACTCCCGCCCTGCTGAACGCCACCGTCGCCGGAGGCCGTGTTTGCGCCGTCTTTCGCAGCCTGGATGGTCTGGTCGCGGGCCTGGTCGATGCCTTCCTTGACAGCCATTCCTGCAGCGACTGGAGATGCGCCCTTGCCGGCCGCGCCAGGGGGGGCGCCGCCCTTACCGCTGGCCGAGTTCTTGGATGCGGCCTGCGTCTTCATGTCGTCCTGCTTTTTCGCCTGCACGGATTTGGCACGCTGGCCGGCTTCGTCCTTGATCTGGGACATGGCCTGCATCTCGTCGCCGACGATGGGCAGCCACTTCGCGATCTGGAAGGGCATGAACAGGGCGATGAAGAGCAGGACGAGGAAGGTGATGCAGGTGCCGATGGCCTGCGGCAAGGTGATGCGGTCAACGCTGCTGGGAATGCCGTTCAGGAGGGCACCCGCCAGGGCGAGGGCGACGTAGATTCCCAGCTTGCTCGCGATGATCCCGCCCATGATCCCGATCCATTTGCGGGTATGGGCCCACAGGTCCTTGTCGACGAGACCGGAGAAGACCAGTGGGCCGAAGACGAGCCCGAGCAGGATCAGCGCGTTGCGCATGATGAGCATGGACCAGAGGCCGAACAACGCCGTCAGGATCATCAACCCGATCGGAATGGCGATGACCACCCCGACCCCGGGCATCAGAATGGAAATGGTTGCCAGAGCACCGAAGATGACCATACCGCCGACGAATAGCTCGTCGATGTAGACATCGAGAACCTCCTCTGCCGCACTGTCGATGAAATCAACTGTGGTCGCCACAACAGCCGGCATGAACCCAGCCACGACCACCGACATCAGCAGGTAGCCGACGTTCTCCATGGCGGCCTGCCCGAGGGGCACACCCCGAATCACCCGCTTCACCACAGAAATGAGCCACTGAACCATGGTGAAAACGACAGAGAGGGCGAAGATGAGACCGTACAGGCGAATAAAACCTGGGTTTCCCCAGTCGATTTCCATCATGGCTAGTCCCCCTTGCCCTTCTTGCCATTCTTCGGCGCGTCAGGCTTCTTTCCAGTGAGCTCCTCACCGAAGGCGGAAAACATGCCCTTGGTTCCGGACCGGATCTTCTGCTCCAAGTAGCCAAGCGGGTCGGAGGCGAAATCAACGGCCGTGCTCACGCCCTCTACAAGGGATTCGGTGCCGGACTTGTCGTAAAGCCACTTGGCACCCTCTTCTGCTTTCTTGCAGACCGTCTTTCCACCCGGCGCATTGCAGGGATTCAGCCAGCCGGGAACGTCAACATCCGCGTGAGCCTGGGGGGCTGCTGGTCCGGCCACAACAATGGACGCGGCGAACATGGCGGCGACGACCCCTTGCGCCACGCGCCGCCGCACGAGATCAACCTGCATAGCGGGGCGCCCCGAATTCCTTGTTGGCCAGGCGCATGTCTTCGGTGGACGAAGCTGACTGGTCAGGTGCAACCAGCGGGGTGGGGCCGTCCGCCAGATCGATCGTCGCGACCTTCCAGTCGCCGTCCTGCCACTGAAGGATCAGCGTGTAGGTCGACCACGTGCCCGAGACAGGCATCTTCGACTTCTCGGTGGGAACCCCGACAACCTCGCTCATCCACACCTTGACCGTCGCCGTGTCCTCAGAGAAGGAACGCACACTGGTGCCGAGCGACGCGGCGCGCATCACCATGTCCGGGGCCGACTGCTCGGTCACCCCGAGCGACGCCATCAGCCCCTTGGCCATCTGGTCGTCCTGCGCCTGCTGGCTGCCCAGCGCAGTGGACGTCATCACCCGCTTGAGTACTTGGTGACGCAGCGACTGGTCGGCGAAGTATCCCGGCGAGGAGCGGGCGACCTGGTAGTTGACCGCGGCTGCTGCGGCACCGTCCTTGGTACGCGGATACCCCACGGGCACACCGTCCTTGACAGACTTCGCCTTGGCGCCAGGCCCGCTGCCGCCGGCCTGGGAGGCGGGCGTGGAGTCGGCAGGCGCCTCGGGTGCCCCCTGGTCGCTTCCGCCGCCACCACTGCCGCCGAACAGGGTCAGCGCCATCCCGAGCACGAGAACGAGGCCGAGGATGATCGCCCCGATCTTCGCCCTGCGCCAGGGGGATGCCATTCCGGTCCCGGAACTCTCCGACGCTTGAGCCGTCAGGCTCCGCGTGCCGGTCTGCTTCTGATTGCCTGCCATCAGATTCCGAACCCGTAGACGATGCCGAAGAGAGTTGACATGGAGGCGACTGCGAACAGCCCGAGGAGGGAGCTGCCGACCATGGTCTGCCCCTTCTTCGTCTCCATCGTGTTGTGCTGCTGATTTCCGATACGGATATGGACAGCGCCGACGATGGCGCTCCCGAGCAGGAAGAGAATGGCACCGGCCATGACCACGCCGACGATGATCTTCGCCTTGGTTCCGATGGCGCCGAATACCGCCCAGTCGGGCTTAATTCCGTTGGTGATGCTGCCGATGCCGCCGTCTGCAGCGAGCTGCACCACTTGCTGTGTTACCTGCACGAATCCCTCCCAGGCTACGAAAGCCTGCCCCAGCCCTTGTGGCGGACCTGAGCAATCGGTCGACGACAGCGAGAAATTCGAGCGTTACGCCAAATAGTCTCCAGGCGAATACAGGGAGGCAGCTAAAATGCCTCCCCTGCAGATGCGTTGACGCATTCGCAATTCAATGCCGTAGAATTCAGCGCGAGTTGTCGATTCCCTGCTGCTTTCACTCGGCGCAGACGCTAGCCGCGCAACGTACGGCTATGCAGTGGCGCATTCGCAGCCCTGGGACGCCCGGCTAAACGGGCTCACCCCATGGCACGGGAATTGCGGTTTCCGTCCCTCGTGGCGGGATGCGCATCGACGACTGGGGAGCGAGATATGAGCACAGCCATACGCGTTGCCGGGGGTGGGATCGCGGCGATGTCCATTGGAGCGCTCTGCCTGCCGCTGATGCTGGGCGCCGGCGGTGCGGAGGCCGGAGCGGACTGGGAGGACTCCTGCACACCCAGCAGCCCGGTCATGCAGGCGGTCAGCAAGGAACAGGAGATCCCGGCCGCAGAGACCGGCGGACAAGTAACGGTGCCCCTGAACCCTCAGGGCAAGCAACAGAGCGTCAACTGGACGGAGGAGCAGAAGCGCAACGCGAGCCTGATCACCAACGTCGCGCGCAGCCGCGGTCTCCCGCCCCGCGCAGCGGTCATCGGCGTGGCCACCGCCATCCAGGAATCGACACTCAAGAACATCCGGCACGGGGACCGCGACTCCCAGGGACTCTTCCAGCAGCGCCCCTCACAGGGCTGGGGCACCGTCGCACAGGTCACCGACCCGATCCACGCGAGCAACTCCTTCTTCGAGCGCCTGGCCAAGGTCGCCAAATGGCAGACCAAACCGCTCAGCCAGGCCGCCCAGACCGTCCAGCGCTCCGGCTTCCCCGACGCGTACGCGAAGTGGGAGAAGACCGCCGGTGAGCTCGTGGTCAAGAGCTGGGGCAAGAAGGCCGTGCTCTCCACCACCTCCGGGTGCGACGCCGTCGCAAACGCAGCCAACACCAACGCCAAGGGCGGGTGGGCGCTGCCCGTAGAGAACTCCCGCGTCACCACCCCCTACAAGGCCGGCGGCGGCATGTGGTCCTCCGGCAGCCACACCGGCATCGACTTCCCCGTCGCCACCGGCACCCGCGTCCAGGCAGTCGGCACCGGCACCGTCGTAGAAGCCGGATGGGGCGGCGCATACGGCAACAACATCGTCATCAAGATGAGCGACGGCAAATACACCCAGTACGGACATCTCTCCAAAGTCACCGTCAGCAAAGGCCAAGCCGTCAAGGCCCGCCAGCAGATCGGCATCTCCGGTGGCACCGGCAACGCGTCCGGCCCGCACCTGCACTTCGAAGCCCGCACAGGGCCCGCGTACGGATCTGACACGGACCCCGTCGCGTATCTCCGCAGCCACGGACTCTCACTCTGACCACCCGAAGGAGGAGCGCCCGCAGCGCCATGCCGCGGGCCGCACACCATGAACACCAGCACCCGCTACCAGGTCCACATCAGCCGCGACGGCCAGCTCCACATCGACAGCGAGCCGCAGGTCGTCCCCGACGGAGTCGACCCCTCGCAAGTCGTCGTTCAAGTCCTGCACATCGAGGCCGCCGGCAGCGGCCTGCCGGTCCTCGTCCAGGTACGGGACGAGCGCAGCAACGCCCACTTCGACATGCAGGTCATGCCCGACGGCACCACCCAAGCCGCAGAAACACCGCCTGCCACTCCCCAGCCGACAGCCCCCCAGCCGGTGGCAGCACCGTCGGGCCAGCAGAAGGGCAGCCTCTTCGACCAGCTTGCCGCCGCCCAGGCCGCCGGCCGCGCCCACGACTTCGATACCGCCATAGCGGCCGCCGACGACATCCTGCAGCAGCTCACCGCCGAGCAGGGCGACACGGCCTCCGGGACCCTCGAGGCCGCACAGTTCCGCGCCGACCTGGCCTATCTGAGCGGCGAGCACGCCTTCGCCACCGCCTCATGGACCTGGCTCGCCCTCGCCTGGTTCGACCGCCTGGGGCCGGGAAAGCGTCGCACCCAAGTGGCGGCGCAGAACGCCGCGCAGGCCTGGATGCACCTACCCCCACACGAGGCCGGCCCACTGGCCTCCGACCTCGTCAACATGCTCCTGGAAGTGGCCGCACCTGAGCGCACCGCAACCATGCGCGCCCAGATCACCGGGAAGCTCGGGCAGGTGAACAACTAGGCGAGAGTCAAGGTCCATCGGGCCTTGACAACCTAGCAACATCATCCAACTGCTACAGTCGTCTGTCGTGAGCACAACAATCCCACCATGCGCAAGAGCTTCGGCGGCAAAGGAGACAGGAAAATGCGGCCCCTGACGGTGTTCTTCCAGCGTCTCTTGGTGCTCGGTGTCGTCACCATGATGCTGGTCAGCGTCCTGATGCTCCTCGCCCACGATGGCCTCAGCGTCGAGTTCGCCCAGTCGCTCGCGCTGCTCATCCTTTTCCTCGGGCTGCTCCTGGTCACCGAGCGTCTTTCAACCGGGCGCTGGACCAGGTGGTCGCGCCGCTGAGGCCCGACCCGGGCGATGCTGCAGACTTCAGACCCGGCCAACCATCCAGCTTGGCGCGCTGCACCACACTGGCCAGTACGTAGACACGCGCGAAGCCCCGCCCGCCGGACGGGGCTTCGTTGTTGTGGCAGCGCTGTTTCAGGCCGCCCCTCTCGAGCCGGCGGGGACAGGCCACGGGAGTATCCGTACAGGGTGAGATCCGTGCGGCGGCGCGCAGCAGCTAGTCCCGGCTTCTGTCGTAACCTGCCGATCACGGCGCTCTGCGTGTAACCGCGAGCGGGAGGCGGACCGGGACAGACTCATGGTCGGCGCGTGTGGCTGCCGAGAGATTCGAGGATGGGCTGATCAATGTGCTAGCGCTCGGTCTCGACGCCGTAGCCCACAGCGCGCAGCCGTAGGGCGAGTTCCTCGGCGACGACGACCGACCTAACAAGCCATCTCAATTGGCGATCGAGTCGCTCATGAGAGTCAGCAGTCAGGCGCAGGTGTGGGGGACTTGACCACGATGTGAGACTTGTCGTGTGGACATGGGGCGTGAGTCGCGGTGGGAAAAGGACGCAATGACGGTGGAGATCGTTTTCTCCCTGGTGACTGCTGCCGTGCTGGCTGGGGTGGTCTTTGCCGTCGTCTGGGTTCTCGTCCAGGCCCTTGCCCTCTCTGGTTCGGCAGAGAAAGGCGTGTTGGTAGGTGGTGCACTGCTCGGAGCGGTGGCCGGCGTGTGGCGTCTGGTACGGGTGCTGCTTCGGTTCGACGAGCAGCGCCGAATGGGCCACTGACTACAGGCCTTCCCTTGCGGTCGGTAGCCTCCCGGCGTGGGAATCGTTGAGCGGCTGGTGCCGGGCGAGTTGTGGGAGCTGTTCCAGCGGGTGGTGCCGGAGGCGCCGTCGCGGCCTCAGGGCGGCGGCCGACGGCGTCACGGCGATCGGGAGGTGCTGGCTGCGATCGTGTTCGTGGCCACGTCGGGCTGCACGTGGCAGCAGCTGCCCGCGGCGTCGTTCGGGCCGTCCGGGGCGACGGCCCACCGACGGTTCGCCGAGTGGACGAAGGCCAGGGTATGGGCCAGGCTCCACCGCCTGGTCCTCGACGAACTCGGTTCCCGCGGCGCTCTGGACTGGTCGAGGTGCGCGATCGACTCGGTGAACATGCGGGCCCTGAAAGGGGGGGGCCTGACGGGTCCGAATCCTAATGGGCGGCGAAGCGAGTCATCGCTATCCGAATCCCGAGTGATAGCTCTTTCGACAGACCGCGAGGCTCGGTTCGTAGCGGCCGGTGCCGGGTGAACCGCGTAGAAGCCCAGGGAGTGGATCCCTCTCTGAAGAGTCGGTCCCCGGCACCGTCCGCGGTCACCACGCTCTGATGGTCGGAGCCATGTCCGAAGTCGAGGGCCGTTGAGCCTTCTGCAGTGACGGGCAGGCCCCGCCTTCCAATCACCATGCCGTATCCGGTCCGATGATCGGATCGTTGTTGTTCGTGGTCCGAGCCATTCGCAGGGACCACCTCTCACGACGCCCGGGGCCTTCGAGCGCTCGCCAAGACTGAGGGCCCTGCGGGGAGCTGGGGTCACGAACGGCTAATCGGATGCTGGGCCATAGAGCCCTTCCATTAGGGAGACGCGTGTCCCTGCACGGCTGTGACCAGCAGTAAT
>NZ_JBIATE010000017.1:0-186671 GCF_042891445.1 Streptomyces sp. NPDC001890
TCTGCTGCAACGTCGCACCGATGTCCGACGTACGCGTCGTCGTCATCGACTGCACCGACACCGGCGCGTCCCCGCCCACCGCAACCGACCCGACCTGGATCTTGCGGCTGACCCTTCGGTCGGCGAGCTTGGTCGGAACGGACGGAATTCCGAGAGAAATCGCAGTCATGCGCTGAGCATCCCCAAGGTGTGGATCAAGGTCCCGAGATCGGCGGGCTCCGGCCTTCGAGGTTACGGCACCGGAGGCGGCCCGAAGCACACCGCGTACGGGAGTGCTACACAAATGCGACGGCCCGGACACACACTGTGTGCCGGGCCGTCACTCGTGGTGTACGAGGCGCTACGAGGTGCTCGGTGGGTCAGGAGATCTTGACCGGATTCACGATGTCGGCGACGAGCACCAGCAGCGTGAAGCAGATGAAGACTCCGGCGACGACATAGGCGACCGGCATCAGCTTGGCCACGTCGAAGGGGCCGGGGTCGGGGCGCCGGAAGACCCGGGCCACGTTGCGGCGCAGGGCCTCCCAGAGCGCTCCGGCGATGTGCCCGCCGTCGAGCGGCAGCAGGGGCAGCATGTTGAAGAGGAACAGCGAGAGGTTGAAGCCCGCCAGCAGGAACAGCATCATCGCGATCTGGTTCGTCGCGGGGACGTCGAGCGTCATCACCTCGCCGCCGATCCTGGCCGCGCCGACGACGCCCACCGGGGAGTCGGCCGCCCGCTCGCCGTCGCTGAAGGCGGCGTCCCACAGGCCGGGGATCTTGGACGGGAGAGCGATGATCGAGTCGACGCCGTTCTCGATCATGTCTCCCATGCGGACGACCGAGTCGCCGAAGGAGAGCGGGACGATCTCGGTCTGGGCGGCGAAGCCGAGGTAGCCGGCCTTCACGTACTCGTCGGCGATCACCTCGCCCTTGGAATCCTTCTTCGCCACCGCGTTCTCCTTGAGCACGGCGTGGAGGGTCTTCTCCTGGCCGTCGCGCTGGACGGTGACGGTTGCGGGGCCGATGGTGTCGCGGATCTTGTCGGAGAGCGTGGCCCAGTCGTCGACCTTCTGCCCGTTGAAGGCGACGATCTTGTCGCCCTTCTTGAGTCCCGCCGCCTGGGCGGGCGAGACCGGGTCGGACTTCTTGCAGGTGTCGCGGTTCTCGCTCTGGGCGATCACGCACTTCTGGACACCGGCCACCTCGGTGGTCTGGGTCTGGAAGCCGAAGGTCATCGCTACGCCGAGGAAGATCGCGACGGCCAGGACCAGGTTCATGAACGGTCCGGCGAACATCACGATGACGCGCTTCCACGGCTTGCGCGTGTAGAACAGGCGCTTCTCGTCGCCCGGTTCGAGTTCCTCGAAGGCGGCCGACCTGGCGTCCTCGATCATGCCGCGCCAGGGCGAGGTGGACCGCGCCTCCAGCCGTCCGTCCTCTCCCGGCGGGAACATGCCGATCATCCGGATGTAGCCGCCGGCCGGGATGGCCTTGATCCCGTACTCGGTGTCGCCCTTCTTCCGCGACCAGATCGTCGGCCCGAAGCCGACCATGTACTGGGGTACGCGGATGCCGAAGAGCTTCGCCGTCGACAGGTGCCCCAACTCGTGCCAGGCGATCGAGAACAGCAGGCCGAAGACGAAGACGGCGATGCCCAGAATCGTCAGCAGGACCGTCGAAATACTCATGCGCGCGCCTCCGCTGTCGCTTTCGCCGAGAGTTCACGGGCCCGGGCGCGTGCCCAGGTCTCCGCTTCCAGGACGTCTGCGACCGTGAGCGAAGTTCCCGTGGCGGGGGTGCCGTGTTCGGCCACCACCGCCGTGACCGTATCCATGATTCCGTTGAAGGGCAGCCGTCCTGCGAGGAATGCGTCGACACATTCCTCGTTGGCGGCGTTGAAGACGGCCGGTGCGGTGGCGCCGATCGTGCCGACGTGCCTGGCCAGGCCCACGGACGGGAAGGCCTCGTCGTCGAGCGGGAAGAACTCCCAGCTGGACGCCTTCGACCAGTCGAAGGCGGGCGCGGCGTCCGGGACACGCCGGGGCCAGCCGAGGCCGATGGCGATCGGGCCGCCCATGTCCGGGGGCGTGGCCTGGGCGAGGGTGGAGCCGTCGGTGAACTCCACCATGGAGTGAACGTACGACTGGGGGTGGACGACGACCTCGATCCGGTCGAACGGGATGTCGTAGAGGAGATGCGCCTCGATGACCTCAAGGCCCTTGTTGACCAGGGTGGCGGAGTTGATCGTGATGACCGGCCCCATGGCCCAGGTCGGGTGGGCGAGGGCCTGCTCGCGGGTGACGTCCGCCAGCTCGCTCCTGGTCCGTCCCCGGAAGGGGCCGCCGGAGGCGGTGACGACGAGCTTGCGTACGTCGGCGCGGGTGCCGGCGCCCAGCGCCTGGAAGAGTGCGGCGTGCTCGGAGTCGACCGGGATGATCTGGCCGGGCTTCGCCAGCGCCTTGACCAGCGGGCCGCCGACGATCAGCGACTCCTTGTTGGCCAGGGCGAGCGTGCGGCCCGCTTCGAGTGCGGCGAGCGTGGGGGCGAGTCCGATCGAGCCGGTGATTCCGTTGAGCACGGTGTGGCAGTCGCTCGCGGCCAGCTGCGCGGCGGCGTCGGGCCCTGCCAGGATCTCGGGGAGCGGCTCGCCCGCCCCGTACTGCTCGCGCAGGGCCTCGCGCAGGGCCGGTACGGCGTCCGGTGCGGCGACGGCCACGGTACGCACCCGCAGCTGCCGCGCCTGCTCAGCGAGGAGGGCGACCCGTCCGCCGGCGGCGGAGAGCGCGGTGACGCGGAAGCGGTCGGGGTTGCGCAGCACCAGGTCGATGGCCTGGGTGCCGATGGATCCGGTGGAGCCGAGGATGACGAGATCCCGGCGGCCTTCCGCTGCGTCGAAGACGAGGTGCGGGTCGGCGAGGGGGGCAGGGCTGTCGCTCATGCCCCCCATTGTTGCCGCATCACCTGTGGGCGTGGACAGTGCGTCCCGGACAGGGGGTGGGCGGAGCGCGTCCGGTGCGTGGAAGCGCCCCGCCCACGGCCGTGATCCGCCGGACGGGCCCTGGTGGTTCAGCGGACGGTCCGGTGGACGTTCTCCCGGGTGGACGGTCCCGGGGTGGCGTCGGCGATCCAGGGGCCGTCGCCGCTCGGGTCGACGACGCCCTCCTCCAGCCAGGTGTACGCCCCGGACAGGACGCCGTCGACCAGGTGCCGGTCCAGGTCGTCGGTGTTGGTCCACAGGCGGGTGAAGAGTTCCTCGACGCGGACGCGGGACTGGTGGCAGAACACGTCGGCGAGCCGGTAGGCCTCGCGTCCGTGGTCGCCCGAGGAGCGCAGCAGTTCGGCGCGGACACAGGCGGCGCTCATCGCGAAGAGTTCCGCGCCGATGTCGACGATCCGGCCGAGGAAGCCCTGCTTGGTCTCCATCCGGCCCTGCCAGCGCGACATGGCGTAGAAGGTGGAGCGCGCCAATTTGCGCGAGGCCCGTTCGACGTAGCGCAGATGGGCGGACAGGTCGGGGTGGCCGGGATGGCTGAACTCGCCGTACGTACGCGGGAGTTGTCCCGGCCCCGTGACGAGCTTGGGCAGCCAGCGGGCGTAGAAGCCGGCCGCGTTGGCACCCGCCTTCGCCTTGGCGGAAAGGGGTTTGTCGGGGTCGATGATGTCTCCGGCGACCTTGAGATGGGCGTCGACGGCCTCACGGGCGATCAACAGGTGCATGATCTCGGTGGAGCCCTCGAAGATCCGGTTGATCCGCAGATCGCGCAGCAGTTGTTCGGCGGGGACGGCCCGCTCGCCGCGGGCGGCGAGGGAGTCGGCGGTCTCGAAGCCGCGGCCGCCCCGGATCTGGACGAGTTCGTCGGCCATCAGGCAGCCCATCTCGGAGCCGTACAGCTTGGCGAGGGCGGCCTCGATGCGGATGTCGTTGCGGTTCTCGTCGGCCATCTGGGAGGAGAGGTCGACCACCGCTTCGAGGGCGAAGGTGGTCGCGGCGATGAAGGAGATCTTGGCGCCGACGGCCTCGTGCCGGGCGACCGGCCTGCCCCACTGCTCACGTACCGCGGACCATTCGCGGGCGATCTTCAGGCACCACTTCCCGGCGCCGACGCACATGGCGGGCAACGAGAGCCGCCCCGTGTTGAGCGTGGTGAGGGCGATCTTGAGCCCGGCGCCCTCGGGGCCGATGCGGTTCGCGGCCGGGACCCGGACCCGGTGGAAGCGGGTGACGCCGTTCTCCAGGCCGCGCAGGCCCATGAAGGCGTTGCGGTTCTCGACGGTGATGCCCGGGGAGTCCGCCTCGACGACGAAGGCCGTGATGCCGCCCTGGTGGCCCTCCGACTTCGGTACCCGGGCCATGACGACGAGCAGGTCGGCGACGACGCCGTTGGTCGTCCAGAGCTTCACCCCGTCCAGGACGTAGTCGGGCCCGTCGGGGACGGCCGAGGTGGCGAGCCGGGCCGGGTCGGAGCCGACGTCCGGTTCGGTGAGCAGGAACGCCGAGATGTCGGTACGGGCCAGCCGGGGCAGGAAGGTGTCCTTCTGCTCCTGGCTGCCGAAGATCTTCAACGGCTGCGGCACACCGATGGACTGGTGGGCGGAGAGCAGCGCGCCGATGGCCGGGCTCACCGAACCGACCAGGGCCAGGGCCTTGTTGTAGTAGACCTGGGTCAGCCCGAGGCCGCCGTACTTGGGGTCGATCTTCATCCCGAGCGCGCCGAGTTCCTTGAGGCCGTTGATCACCTCGTCGGGGATTCTCGCCTCGCGCTCGACGAGGGCACCGTCGATCCTCGTCTCGCAGAACTCGTGCAGCCGGGCGAGGAAGGCCTCGCCCCGCCGGACGTCGTCCGCGGGCGGCAGCGGATGCGGGTGGATCAGGTCGAGCCGGAATCGCCCGAGGAAGAGTTCCTTGGCGAAGCTCGGCTTGTGCCAGTCCTGTTCGCGTGCGGCCTCGGCCACTTGGCGTGCTTCACGCTCGGTGACCCGGGGCGTGTTCTTCGGTGCGGATGGTGCGGACATGAGGAGCTCACCTCGCCGCGGTGTGAGTGGGTGGACGCGGCCGGTCCGGGTGGGGAGATGACCCACCGGCACCAACCGGCTCTACTCGTCCGTATGTACCCGAATACCGACACGTCCACCATCCCCCGGACGCCGATCGGGTCGGGAGCCACTCCACTGACCCGCCTGCGGTGGCGGAAGCGGCGGACACGCCGGGAGCGCGGAGACGGCCCGAGCCCCCGCACAGTGGGCTCGGGCCGTCTCGCTGTCGCCTGCTGTCGTGCTGTCCAGGCGGAACACAGGCGACTTCGGGTGGATCTCTTCGATCCTGTTCGCGGACTACAGGGCGAGGCCGGTGAGGACCAGCACGCGCTCGTAGGTGTAGTCGTCCATGGCGTAGCGGACGCCCTCGCGGCCGATGCCGGACTGCTTGACGCCGCCGTACGGCATCTGGTCGGCGCGGTAGGAGGGGACGTCGCCGATGATCACGCCGCCGACCTCAAGGGCGCGGTGGGCGCGGAAGGCGGTCTGCAGGTCGTGGGTGAACACGCCTGCCTGCAGGCCGTACTTGGAGGAGTTGACGGCCTCGAACGCCTCGGCCTCACCGTCCACCTTCTGCACGGTCAGCACCGGTCCGAAGACCTCCTCGCAGGCGAGGGTGACGCCGTCCGGGAGCTCGGCGAGCACGGTCGGCGCGTAGGTGGCGCCGTCCCGCTTGCCGCCGGCGAGCAGCTGGGCGCCGGCCTGGACGGCCTCGTCGACCCAGGACTCGACGCGCTTGGCGGCGTCCTCGCTGACCAGCGGGCCGACATCGGTGGTGGCGTCCGAGGGGTCGCCGGTGACCTGGGCCTCGACGGCCGCGACGATCCTCGGGAGCAGCCGGTCGTAGACGGCGGCATCCGCGATGACGCGCTGCACCGAGATGCAGGACTGGCCGCCCTGGTAGTTGGAGAAGGTCGCGATCCGGGTCGCGGCCCAGTCCAGGTCCTGGTCCGAGGCGTAGTCGCCGAGGACGACCGCGGCGGCGTTGCCGCCGAGCTCCAGGGTGACGTGCTTGCGGGGAGCCGACTCCAGGATCGAGTAGCCGACCGGGCCGGACCCGGTGAAGGAGATGACCGGCAGGCGCTCGTCCTGGACCAGGGCGGGCATCCGGTCGTTGGGGACGGTCAGCACGGACCAGGAACCGGCCGGCAGGTCGGTCTCGGCCAGCAGCTCGCCCAGGATCAGCGAGGAGATCGGTGTGGCCGGGGCGGGCTTCAGGATGATCGGCGCGCCGACGGCGATGGCCGGGGCCACCTTGTGGGCGCTCAGGTTCAGCGGGAAGTTGAAGGGTGCGATGCCGAGGACCGTGCCGCGCGGGAAGCGGCGGGTCAGGCCGAGCCGGCCGGTACCGCCGGCGTCGGTGTCCAGGCGCTGGGCGTCGCCGCCGTTGAAGCGGCGGGCCTCCTCCGCGGCGAACCGGAACACGGAGACGGCGCGGCCGACCTCGCCGCGGGCCCACTTGATGGGCTTGCCGTTCTCGGCGGAGATCAGCTGGGCGATCTCCTCGGTGCGCTCCACCAGACGGCGTACGACGTGGTCGAGGGCGGCGGCCCGGACGTGGGCCGGGGTCGCGGCGAACTCCTCGCGCACGGCGTGCGCGGCCGCGACGGCCTCCTCGATCTGGGCGTCGGTCGGCACGCTGACCGTGCCGACGAGACGGCCGTCGTAGGAGTTGGTGACGTCGAAGCTGTCCTCGCCGGTGGCCTGGCGGCCGGCGAGCCAGAAGGCGTGGGTGGAAGTCATGGAGGTTCCGGCCCTTCGGAGCGGTGGGGGTGTCTTGCCCCCCACCGTAGAGCCGGACGGCCGCCGTGGCGTTTGTCCGGGGTGGAGCAGTGCGCGGCGGGGACACGCCGGATTGTCGGATGCGATCGGAACGCGCGGTTCCGGTTCGGCGGTTACGCCTCCGGCACCGACGGGGAGCTCGTCGCCTTGAGCGCCAGCCACAGCTCCATCCGGACGTCCGGGTCGTCCAGCGAGCGGCCCAGGATCTCCTCGACCCGGCGCATCCGGTAGCGCAGGGTGTGGCGGTGCACACCCAGGTCCGCCGCGGCGGCGTCCCACTGGCCGTGGTGGGCGAGCCAGGCCCGCAGCGAGGCGACGAGGTCGCCGCGGCCCTTGGCGTCGTGCTCGCGCAGGGACCGGAGCATCCCGTCGGCGAAGGCCCGCACCGCGTCGTCCGCGAGCAGCGGGAGCACCGAACCCGCCGCAAGCTCCTCGTGCTCGACCAGTGCCCTGCCCCGGCGGCGGGCCACCGACAGGGCCTGCTCGGCCTGCTTGTACGCGGCGGAGACGGCGATCGGGCCCGCCGGCGCGGAGAGGCCCACGACCACCTGGTCCTCCTCAGCCTTGGCCCCTTCGGCGGGCGCCCGCGCCTCCTGGGCCTCCGCGTACGCCGTGCAGGCGGCGACCGCCGCTCCGCCGTCCGCGGCCAGCACGACGAGCCGGTCGCCCTCGCCCTCGGGGACGGTCAGCAGGGTCTCGCCGGTCCGCAGCGCCGCCGCCTCCATCGCCTCGCCGAGCGCCACCGGGGTGGCCGGGTCGGACGCCTCCGCGATGAGCAGCCGGAACGGGGCGTCGAGCAGCCCCCCGTACAGGTCGCCGGCGACGGCCCTGGCGTGGTCCGGCTGGCCGGCCAGCAGCATCCGCAGCACCGCCGCGCCGAGGCGCTGTTCGGCGCCCTGGAGGGACCGGGAGCGTGCGGTGGTCAGGGTGAGCAGGGCGACGGCGGAGTGCACCGCGTACCGCTCGGCGGTGCCGAGTGCCGCGCCGGTGCCGACGGCGAGCGCTCCCCTGACCCGGCGGCCGGTGCCCAGGGACTGGAGCTCGACCCGGTCGTCGGTGTCGCCCACCACGATGCTGGCCGGGGCGGGGCGGTCCCGCAGCCGTTCCACGTCGGGGGTGAGCCGGGCGGCGCGGCGGGCGGCCCACTCGGGGGCGGCGGCGACGACCTGGCCGGCGGCGTCGTACAGCGCGGCCCAGCCGTCGAGGTGGGCGGCGAGCCGGGTGAGGAGTTCGCCGGGCCCGTCGCCCGCGAGGGCGGCCCGGGTCAGCTCCCGCTGGACCTCGAACCCGGCGGTCACGGCCCGGTACTGCTCCTCGGCGATCGCGGAGGAGACGGCCTTGGCGATGGCGATGAACGGGGTGCGGCGGGGCACTTCGAGGAGCGGCAGCCCCGCTTCCTCGGCCGCGTCCATGAGCGCCTTCGGCACCTCGTCGTAGTTGACGCCGACGGCGAAGCCCAGGCCGACGACCCCGGCCCCGACCAGCCGCCGCACGTAGCGCCGCATCGCCTCGGGGTTCTCGGCGTCGAGGTTGGTGGCGGTGACGAGCAGGAACTCGCCGCCCTCCATGTACGGCACGGGGTCGGTCAGCTCGCTGGCGTGCGCCCAGCGCACGGGCGCGTCGAGCCGGTCCGCCCCCGCGCGCACGGTGAGTTTGAGCGCCGAATGCTGGACGAGCGAGGCGAGAGTGAGGGGCATGGGGACCGCGGGACCTCGGGGAGTCGATTTTCGCCGTCCCGTACGAACGGCTGCTCCCAATTCTGCCAGAGCGGCAGGGTCCGGCATGACCACGACCAGTGGCGCGGGGTACCGGGCGCACCCCGCACCGCTCAGCCGTTCAGATCCACCAGCAGCGGGGGCGCGTGTTCGCCGTCGACCGCCGTCAGGGAGAGGACCGCGTGACCGGCGGGCAGCTCGTAGGCCAGCGCGGAGGCGGACCAGCGTTCGCGCTCCACCTGCCGCACGGTGACCGCGTCGACGGTGACCGCCTTGCCGGTGGCGAGCTTGCGCAGCGCGTGCATGGCGCGGGTGAACGGCTGGTCGGCGAAGACCCCGTGCTGGGCGACCTCGCGGACGGAGACCCACTCCTTGCCCCAGGCCTCCGAGAACCGCTTCCCGTCCCAGGTGGTGACGCCCGGGAAGATCATGCCGCATCCCACCGCGCCCAGCAGCGCCGAGTGCAGCCCCTCGGGGACGTCGTCGAGGGTGCGCAGCGCCAGTACGGCACCGGCGTTCACCGACCTGAGCCGCCTGATCCCCGCGACGGTCCCGGCGGTGACCGTGTGCGTCGCGTCGTCCAGCACCAGGCAGGTGAAGACCGAACGGTCGGGGCGGGCCGCGGCGATCGCGTCGAACTGTGCGAGGACGAGGCGGGTCAGCACCCGGCAGGCCCCGGCGTGGGCGCGTTCCGGCAGGTCGATCCGGACCCTGAGCGGATGCTGTCCCAGCGAGCGGAGCGAGAAGGGCCGCGCCTCCTGACCGGTGGCGAAGAATCCGGCGAACGCGGGCCGGTCGAGGAGGGCGACGCGATCGGCCAGTACCGCCGCCGGGTCGCCCGCGCTGCCGGTCTGCCGGACCCGGGCGTCCAGCTCTCGGAGCATCGCCGAGTGGCCGCCCGCCTCCAGGGCGTCCCGCAGCTCGCCGACGGCCGACTCGTCCCCGGCCAGCAGCTCCCGCAGCGCCGGTACCGTCGGGAAGCAGCCGTGGACCACCCGGTAGGGGCCGAGCAGCTGGCCGAGGGCCAGGGCCGCGCGCCGTCCGTCCAGGTCCGGCACGTCCCCGGCGAGGCCCTCCGCGAGGGTGGCCGCGGCCTCGTCCGGGTCGGCCGACCCGCCGTACAGGTCGAAGTCGTGGACGGACGAGGGGTCACCGATCTTCACCACGACGTCGTACGCGTCGTCGGGACCGAGGGCCGCGCCCGCGGCGCCCACCGCGAGCACCGCCGCCCCGCCCGTCAGGGCCTGGAGGGCCAGCGCCTCGACGACCGGACGCACCAGCCGCGCCGTCTTGCCGGCGCCGGGCGGGCCGACCGCCAGCAGCGACGTGCCGAGGAGAGCGGGGTCCAGGGCCATGCCCGAACCCCTGCGCGCGTACGGGTTGCGTTCGTCGTCCGCGCAGTTGCCGATGCGGACCTGGCCGGCCAGCAGATCGTGACGCGCGGTCCGCAGGGGAAGGTCCCGGCTCCCCGAGGGGTGCAGGAAGGCGTCGGCCCCCCGGCGCACGACCGCCTCGTCGAACGACGCCGGGCCGTCGTGCCGGGTCCGCGCCCGCTCCCAGGCACGGTTCACGCGTACGCAGTCCACGTCGTTCAGGCGCCCGGCCCGGACGGCCGCGGTGAGCACCTCCGCCGCCTCCGCGCGTCCCGCGGCGCGCAGCTTCGGCCAGGCCGCCTCGTCCGTCCCGGCCACGGGCGGCGGGTTTCCCGCGCCCTGGGGACGAGGGGCCGCGCGCCGTGCCCGGAGCTCGCGGAGAGCGGCGGGCCATTGCCCGGCCCGGCCGATCGGCAGCACGACGACGGCGATGGCCACCGCGTAGGAGCCGTAGGCGGCCAGGGTGGCCAGCAGCTGGTCCCCGCTGAACAGCCAGCCCCTCGTCCAGTAGAAGAGGACGTCCAGCAGCGGCACCTTCTGGGTCCAGATCAGCCACAGGGCCAGCAGCGCGCCGAAGCCCGAGAGGGCCAGCCGGGCACGCTCCGGCCGGGGGCCGGCCCAGTACCGGAAGAGCCCCGCCCAGTGGCCGACGCGGGCGGCCCACAACCCTGCGAGCAGCACCAGCAGCTGGTAGTAGAGCGTCTCGATGCTGTACGCGGCGGCCGGTACGGAGCCGGCCCGCAGCGTGTCGAAGACCCACCAGCTCCCCGGCGTGACCGCCTCCAGGGGCACCTTCACGTACGGGATCCGGAAGTCCGCCAGCAGCGCCCAGATCACCAGCCAGAGCGCCAGGGCGATCAGTGGGCCGAGCAGGGAGGGGCGCGGCGGCCCCTCGGCGGGGCGCGGCACATGTCCGTAACGCCAGACACCGGGCCCGGCGGCGGGGCGGACGGCGTTCAGCCATTCGGCGGTGGACGGCCCGGCCCCGGGAAGACCGGCGGGCACCGGGGGAACCGCGGGCGGCCCGCTCCGGGGGGCACCGACGGGCATCGGCGGGGCGGTGGGCGGCGGCCCGGCCGGGCGCGGCACCGAAGGACGGGGCACATCGGGCCGGCCGCCCTCCCCCTCGGTACCGCTCGTGCCCCGCGCACCGCGCGCGTCGTCGCTCTTCATGAACCGTTGCCCCCTGACCGGCCGGGTCCGTCCGTCTGCCCCGGTCAATCTAGTGCGCCCACAGGGCGAGTTCAGCAAGGCTCCCGCACCGGGGCGCACCGTTTCCCGGCCCGCCGCACCCCCTCGCTATGTCCGCCACGGACAACGGCGCGCGACCACCACTCCCGAACGGAACATGCCGTACCCCCGGCCTCGCCCATAGCCTGGCCGGGAAGCGTCCGAAACATCCCCCAGGAGCCCCTCATGACCGAAATCCCGCAGGAGCGCCGCGTCGTCACTGCCATTCCCGGCCCGAAGTCGGTGGAGCTGCAGGCCCGCCGTCTGGAGACGGTTGCCGCAGGTGTGGGCTCCACCCTGCCGGTGTTCACCGCCCGCGCCGGTGGCGGGATCATCGAGGACGTGGACGGCAACCGTCTGATCGACCTCGGTTCCGGTATCGCCGTGACGTCGGTCGGCGCCTCCGCCGAGGCCGTCGTGCGCCGCGCCTCCGCGCAGCTCGCCGACTTCACCCACACCTGTTTCATGGTCACGCCGTACGAGGGGTACGTCGAGGTCTGTGAGCAGCTCGCCGAGCTGACGCCGGGCGACCACCCGAAGAAGTCCGCGCTGTTCAACTCGGGCGCCGAGGCCGTCGAGAACGCGGTGAAGATCGCCCGCATCCACACCAAGCGCACCGCGGTCGTCGTCTTCGACCACGGCTACCACGGCCGCACCAACCTCACGATGGCGCTGACCGCCAAGAACATGCCGTACAAGCAGGGCTTCGGCCCGTTCGCGCCCGAGGTCTACCGGGTGCCGGTGGCGTACGGCTACCGCTGGCCGACCGGTGCCGAGAACGCCGGTGCCGAGGCGTCCGCCCAGGCCATCGACCAGATCAACAAGCAGATCGGCGCGGAGAACGTCGCCGCGATCATCATCGAGCCGGTGCTCGGCGAGGGCGGCTTCATCGAGCCGGCCAAGGGCTTCCTCCCGGCGATCGCCCAGTTCGCCAAGGACAACGGCATCGTCTTCGTCGCCGACGAGATCCAGTCCGGCTTCTGCCGCACCGGCCAGTGGTTCGCGTGCGAGGACGAGGGCATCGTCCCGGACCTGATCACCACCGCCAAGGGCATCGCGGGCGGTCTGCCGCTCTCCGCCGTGACCGGCCGCGCCGAGATCATGGACTCCGCCCACTCCGGCGGCCTCGGCGGCACCTACGGCGGCAACCCGGTCGCCTGCGCGGGTGCGCTCGGCGCCATCGAGACGATGCGCGAGCTGGACCTGAACGGGAAGGCCAAGCGCATCGAGGAGGTCATGAAGGGCCGCCTCGCCGAGATGCAGTCGAAGCTCGACAACGGCGACATCATCGGTGACATCCGCGGTCGCGGCGCGATGATCGCGATCGAGCTGGTGAAGTCCGGCACGAAGGACCCGAACCCGGAGGCCGCCGCGAAGCTCGCCAAGGCCTGCCACGCGGAGGGCGTCCTGGTCCTCACCTGCGGCACGTACGGCAACGTCCTGCGCTTCCTCCCGCCGCTGGTGATCGGCGAGGACCTGCTGAACGAGGCGCTCGACGTCATCGAGCAGGCTTTCGGCCGGATCTGACCTGTGCGAGCCCCGACGGCCCCGGAACGCGTTCCGGCAGGGGTTGCGAGGGGCCCGCGTGTGGGCCTGTGAAGAACGTGTGGGGGGCCGATGGCGGGATCTGTTTCCCGCTGTCGGTCCCCCGTCGGCTGCCGTACGGTTTCTGCAGATGAGAGAAACACCCCGCCCGCAGGGGACTGCGGGCGATGCCGGGCCGGAGCTTCCCCAGCGCCGTCCTGGCCGTGCCTTCGGGCGCACCGCTGGAGCCTCCGGCTCCGGAACTCCTCACCGATCGGATGGCCGCTCGCCCCAAACCCCCCGGGGCGTGCGGCAAACCGGTCCGACCGGCCGCCCCGGAACCACCCCCCCTGTTCCCGGGCGGCCGGCAGTTTTCCTCCTCCTGGCACCGCTCCTCCTGGTGCTCTTCGCGCTCACCGCCTGGCAGATCGTGGCCGACGGCCCGCTGCGCGCACTGGACGAGCGGGCCGGCCGGGCCGTCGTCGGGCACGGCCCCGCCCCGCTGGCCGAATTCCTCGCCGACCTGGGCAATACCCAGATCGCGCTCCCGGTGCTGGGCTGTGCGATCGTCCTCGCTCTGGTGCGCGGTGCGCGCCGTGCCCCGCTGTACGCGGCGCTCGCCATGGGCGCGGTGCCCGCACTCGTCGTGCCGCTGAAGGCGTGGATCGCCCGTCCGGGGCCGCTGACGGACGCCACCGGCTACTTCCCGTCCGGTCACGCGGCGACGGCCCTGGTGGCGTACGGGGCGGCGGCGCTGCTGGTCGCGCCGTACGTGAGGCGGGCGTGGGCATGGATGATGCCCGTCGCCGCTGTCCTGGTGACCACGGCGACGGGCATCGGTCTGGTGCTGCGCGGCTACCACTGGCCGCTGGATGTGCTGGGCAGCTGGTTCCTGTTCGGGGCGGTGCTGCTGCCGCTACGGCATGTCCGTGGCCCTCAGCTGCCGAAGTAGGCGTCGAAGTTCTTCGAGAACTCCCCGTTGTTGAACCGGTCCCAGTTGATCGACCACGTCATCAGTCCGCGCAGCGCGGGCCATGTCCCGTGAGTGGCGTAGGAGCCGCAGTCGGTCTTCTTCGTCAGGCAGTTCAGCGCCTTGGTGACCTCGGCGGGCGAGGTGTGGCCGTTGCCCGCCTGGGTGGAGGCGGGCAGGCCGATGGCGACCTGGTCGGGGCGGAGCGCCGGGAAGACCTTGGTCTGGTCGCCCGCCACCGGGAAGCCGGTGAGCAGCATGTCGGTCATGGCGATGTGGAAGTCCGCGCCGCCCATCGAGTGGTACTGGTTGTCCAGGCCCATGATGGAGCCCGAGTTGTAGTCCTGGACGTGCAGCAGGGTCAGGTCGTCGCGCAGCGCGTGGATGACCGGGAGGTAGGCGCCGGCCCGGGGGTCCTGGCCGCCCCAGGGGCCCGAGCCGTAGTACTGGTAGCCGAGCTGGACGAAGAAGGTCTCGGGGGCCATGGTCAGGACGAACGTGGCGCCGTACTTGGCCTTGAGGGACTTCACCGCGGAGATCAGGTTGACCACGACCGGGGTGGTGGGGTTGCGGAAGTCGTTGTCCCCGGTGTTCAGCGAGAGCGAGTGGCCCTCGAAGTCGATGTCGAGGCCGTCCAGACCGTACTCGTCGATGATCTTGCTGACCGAGGAGACGAAGGTGTCGCGGGCGGCGGTGGTGGCGAGCTGCACCTGGCCGTTCTGGCCGCCGATGGAGATCAGCACCTTCTTGCCCGCGGCCTGCTTGGCCTTGATGGCCGCCTTGAACTCGGCCTCGGACTCGACGTTCGGGCACTCGGTGACCGGGCAGAGCGAGAAGCGGATGTCGCCCGAGGTGACCGAGGTCGGTTCGCCGAAGGCCAGGTCGATGACGTCCCAGGAGTCGGGCACGTCCGCCATCCGCGTGTAGCCGGAGCCGTTGGCGAAGCTGGAGTGCAGATAGCCGACGAGCGCGTGGGCGGGCAGGCCGCCTCCCCCGCCCCCTCCGCCGCCGCCCGCCGTGGTGGTGGCGGAGACGGCCGCGGACTGGGCGGACTCCCCGGCGGAGTTGGTCGCGGCGACCTGGAAGCTGTACGCGGTCGACGCGGCGAGCCCGGTCACGGTGGCGGAGGTGCCGGTGACCGAGAGGACCTTCGTGCCGCCCCGGTAGACGTTGTAGCCGGTGGCCCCGGAGGACCCGGTCCACGAGAGGTCGACGGATGAGGCGGTGGCCGTGCCGGCCTTGAGTCCGGTGGGGGCGGCCGGGAGCTCGGCCGGGGCGCCGCCCGGACCGACGAGGGTGAGGTCGTCGGCGTAGTAGGCGGGGGTGCCGAACCAGCCGTGGGTGTAGACGGTCACCTTGGTGGTGGACGGGCCGGTCCTGAACGTGGTGGTGAGCTGCTTCCAGTCGGCGGAGGACTGGGTCCAGGTGGAGACGTCGGTGGTGCCGGTGCCGTCCGCGCCGAGGTAGACGTAGGAGCCCTGCACCCAGGCGCTCAGCGTGTAGGTGGAGTCCGGCTGGACCGCCACCTGCTGGGAGCACTTGGCGTTGTCGGCGCCGGCCGGGGTCGCCTTCAGCGCCGAAGTGCCGCTGTGGGCAGGTTTGCTGACGGTGGCTCCGCTGCCGCCGGTGCAGGTCCAGCCGTCCAGGCCGGACTCGAAGCCGCCGTTGCGCGCCTGGTCGGTGTCGACAGCGGCGGCGGGCGGAGCGATGACGGTCAGGCCGCCGGCGGCGAGCAGGGCCGCCGCGAAGGCGGCCACGGCTCCGGTAAATCGGGCGGGGGGTCCCGTGCGTTCCACAACGGCCTCCGTGCATGGGGGAATTGAGTGCGGCCGCCACAACATGGTCCAGACCAATCAGGTTGTCAAGACCTCTGACGGTCCGGGCCCGCTTCTCTCTCCCCCCGCCCGGCCGCCGTCAGTTCCTGCCCCTCTCGGCCTGCGCGGCCGCCGCCTCGTGCATCGCGAGCTCCAGAAGTGTCGCGTCGGTGAGGGTTCCCGAGCCGTCGGGCGGGATCAGCCAGCGCACCTCGCCGTCGGCCGCCCGGCCCGGATGGGGCACGACGATCCAGGTGCCCTGCCCCACGCCCCGTACGCCGGTGCCGACCCAGCGGGCGGCGGTGCCCGGCGCCACGAAGAAACCCATGCGGGCGTCGCCGAAGTCGCAGAGGACGGGTCCGGGCCTGTCGATGAGGCGGGTCAGTACGTCGAGGGTGGGATGGCCCAGCGCCCCCGGAAGAATCAGCACGTCCCAGCGCCGGCCGGCGGGAAGGAGCGCGATCCCTCGGGGACTGCGCTCCCATTCCCACCGGCAGGCAGCCGGATCCGGCGCCACCGATGCCAGCCATTCGACCGCTGCCTTGACGCCCGCGCCAGCCATGACCTGTCTCCATTCCCGTGTGCACCGGCCGTACGGTGGCGGTGCTTCACACGGGAGAGAGGGGCGAGGCCGATCGATTACGCGGGTTCGGGCAACGAATTCACGACAAGCGGGCAGGTCACACCCCGGGGGGTGTGACCTGCCCGTCGTACTCCGCTTTCGTACTCAGTCGTGCTCGGTTCTCGTACTCAGTTCTCGCACTCGGCTTTCCTGCTCAGCTGTCGAAGCCGAGCCCCAGCCGGTCCATCGTGCGCAGCCAGAGATTGCGGTGCCCGCCGTTGCTGTCCGCCCTGGCCAGGGACCGCTTGGTGAGCTCGATCCCGGCCCAGGCGAAGGGCTCCGGCGGGAACGGCATCGGCTTGCTGCGGACCATTTCCAGCGCGGTCCGTTCATTCTGTTCGCCCGCCAGCAGATCGAGCATCACATCGGCCCCGAAACGGGTGGCGCCGACGCCGAGTCCGGTGAATCCGGCGGCATAGGCGACCCGGCCCTGATGGGCCGTGCCGAAGAACGCGGAAAAGCGCGAACAGGTGTCGATCGCCCCGCCCCAGGCATGGCTGAAACGCACCCCCGCCAATTGCGGGAAACAATCGAAGAACTGGCCCGCGAGCTTGAGGAAGGTCTCCGGACGCTGATCGAGATCGGCGCTCAGCCGGCCGCCGTACGGATAGATCGCGTCATAGCCGCCCCACAGGATCCGGTTGTCGGACGACAGCCGGAAATAGTGGAACTGATTGGCGCTGTCACCCAGCCCCTGCCGGTTCTTCCAGCCGATGGAGGCGAGCTGGTCCGCCGTGAGCGGCTCGGTCATCAGCGCGTAGTCGTAGACCGGCACGGTGTAGGGGCGCACCCGCTTGACCAGCGACGGGAAGATGTTCGTACCGAGTGCCACCCGGCGCGCGAAGACCCTTCCGTACGGGGTGCGGACCGCCATTCCCGTGGTCGACCTGGCCAGTTCGAGGCCCCGGGTGTGCTCGTACACCCGCACGCCCAGGTCGGTGCAGGCCCGCTTCAGGCCCCAGGCCAGCTTGGCGGGGTTCAGCATGGCGACGCCCCTGCGGTCCCAGAGGCCACCGAGGAACGTCGGTGAGTCGACCTGGGCACGCACCGCGTCCTGGTCCAGGAATTCCGACCCGGTGAAGCCGAGCTTCTCGGCCTCCTGGTGCCATTCCCGGAGCTCTTCGAGCTGGTGCGGTTCGGTGGCCACATCGATCTCGCCGGTGCGCTCGAATTCGCAGTCGATCGCGTAACGGGCGACGGCGGCCTCGATGGCGTCGAGGTTGCGTTCCCCGAGCTCCTCCAGCTTGTGGATCTCCTCGGGCCAGCGCTCCAGCCCGTTGGGCAGGCCGTGGGTGAGGGAGGCTGCACAGAATCCGCCGTTGCGACCCGAGGCGGCCCAGCCCACCTCGTGCCCCTCGATCAGTACGACGTCCCGTTCCGGGTCGCGCTCCTTGGCGATCAGCGCGGTCCACAGTCCGCTGTAGCCGCCGCCGACGACGAGCAGGTCGCAGTGCTCGTCACCGGTGAGCGCGGGCAGTGCGTCGGGCTTGCCGGGGTCGTCCAGCCAGAACGAGACGGGCTTCGCGTCCGAGAGCGATTGTGCAGCAGTACGCATGGCAACTGGGGCCATGGTTTCCAACTCCTTCAGGGCTTTTCTATCGTGCGCTGTTCTTGCGCCGGTTCGCGATGAGCTGGCCGACGACAACCACCATCACGGCAATGATGAACATCGCCGTTCCGATGACGTTGATCTGCACGGGCGTGCCGCGCTGTGCCGATCCCCAGACGAACATGGGGAAGGTCACGGTGGAGCCCGCGTTGAAATTGGTGATGATGAAATCGTCGAAGGAGAGCGCGAAGGCGAGCAGCGCTCCCGCGGCGATTCCGGGGGCGGCGATCGGCAGCGTCACCCGCAGGAAGGTCTGCACGGGGCCGGCGTAGAGATCGCGGGCCGCTTCCTCCAGCCTCGGGTCCATCGACATCACGCGCGCCTTGACGGCCGTCACGACGAAGCTCAGGCAGAACATGATGTGCGCGATGAGGACCGTCCAGAAGCCCAGCTGCGCACCCATGTTGAGGAAGAGGGTGAGCAGCGAGGCGGCCATGACGACCTCGGGCATCGCCATCGGCAGGAAGATCAGCGAGTTGATCGCGCCGCGCGCCCGGAAGCGGTAGCGGACCAGCGCGAAGGAGATCATCGTGCCGAGGACGGTCGCGCCGACGGTGGCCCAGACGGCGATCTGGAGGGACAGCGAGAGCGAGCCGCACATGTCGGCGACGCCGCAGGGGTCCTTCCAGGCGTCGAGCGAGAAGCGCTGCCAGGAGTAGTTGAAGCGCCCGTTCGGCTTGTTGAACGAGAACACCATGACGACGATGTTCGGAAGGATCATGTACGCGAGGGTCAGCAGACCCGCGATGACGATCAGGTTCCGGCGTATCCAGCGCAGTACGGGCATCAGACCAGGTCCTCCGTCCCGGAGCGGCGGATGTAGACGGTGACCATGATCAGGACGACCGCCATGAGGATGAAGGAGAGCGCGGCGGCCGTCGGGTAGTCCAGGACCCGCAGGAACTGGGTCTGGATGACGCTGCCGACCATCTTCGTGTCGGTGGAGCCCAGCAGTTCCGCGTTGACGTAGTCACCGCTGGCCGGGATGAAGGTGAGCAGTGTTCCGGAGACGACACCCGGCATGGAGAGCGGGAAGGTCACCTTGCGGAAGGTGGTGGCGGGGGTGGCGTACAGGTCGCCGGCCGCCTCGTGCAGCCTGCCGTCGATCCGCTCCAGCGAGGTGTAGAGCGGCAGGATCATGAACGGCAGGAAGTTGTACGTGAGGCCGCAGACCACGGCCATCGGGGTGGCCAGCACCCGGTTGGACTCGGTCCAGCCGAGCCAGCTGGTGACGTCCAGGACGTGCAGGGTGTTCAGTACGTCGACGACCGCGCCGCCGTCCGCGAGGATCGTCTTCCAGGCGAGCGTGCGGATCAGGAAGCTGGTGAAGAACGGCGCGATGACCAGCACCAGGACGACGTTGCGCCAGCGGCCCGCCTTGAACGCGATGAGGTAGGCGAGCGGGTAGCCGAGCAGCAGGCACAGGATGGTGGCGGTGCCTGCGTACAGCAGGGACCTGACGAACTGTGGGTAGTAGTCGGTCAGCGCGTCCCAGTAGGTCTGGAAGTGCCAGGTGACCTCGAATCCCTTCTCCAGGGATCCGGTCTGCACGGAGGTCGACGCCTGGTAGACGAGCGGCAGCGCGAAGAAGACCAGCAGCCACAGGATGCCGGGGAGCAGCAGCCAGTACGGGACGAGGCGCTTGCGGGTGGACGGCTTGCGCAGCACGAGCTCCGCCGTGACGGGCGCCGGTGGCGCCTCCTTGGTGACGGTCACGCCGCGTCCTCCACCGTCTCCACGCCGGCGTCGATGTCCTGGGCTGCGTCCAGTCCGAAGGTGTGCGCGGGGTTCCAGTGCAGGACGACCTCGGCCCCGGCGGTGAGACGCGCGTCGCGCTCGATGTTCTGCTCATAGACCTGGAGCGCCGTGCCCGCCGGGCTCTCCACCACGTACTGGGTGGAGACCCCGATGAAGCTGGAGTCGACGATGCGGCCGGTGACCCGGTTGCGGCCGTCGGCGATCGCGTCCGCGTCGTCGGCGTGCGCGAGCGAGATCTTCTCCGGGCGGATGCCGAGGAGCAGCCTGCCGCCGTTCGTGGTGGGGGCCGAACACCGGTCGGCGGGCAGCCGGAGCTTCCCGCCGCCCGCCGACACCACGATGTCGGTGCCCGCGGAGACGGTCTCGCCCTCGATGAGGTTGGAGGTGCCGAGGAAGTTGGCGACGAAGGTCGTCCTCGGGTTCTCGTACAGGTCGGCGGGCGCGCCGAGCTGCTCGACGCGGCCCCCGTTCATCACCGCGACGGTGTCGGCCATGGTCATGGCCTCCTCCTGGTCGTGGGTGACATGGATGAAGGTGATGCCGACCTCGGTCTGGATGCGCTTGAGTTCCAGCTGCATCTGGCGGCGCAGCTTGAGGTCGAGGGCACCGAGCGGCTCGTCGAGCAGGAGCACCTGCGGGTGGTTGATCAGGGCGCGGGCGACGGCGACGCGCTGCTGCTGGCCGCCGGAGAGCTGGTGCGGCTTGCGCTTGGCGAAGTCGCCGAGCTGGACGAGCTCCAGCATCTCGTCGACCTGCTTCTTCACCGACTTGATGCCGCGCCGGCGCAGGCCGAAGGCGACATTCTCCGTGATGTCGAGGTGCGGGAAGAGCGCGTAGCTCTGGAAGACCGTGTTGACGGGCCGTTTGTACGGGGGAAGCCCGGTGATGTCCCGGCCGCCGAGCGAGACCGTGCCGGTGGTCGCCTCCTCCAGGCCCGCGATCATCCGCAGGGTGGTGGTCTTGCCGCAGCCGGACGCGCCGAGCAGCGCGAAGAAGGAGCCCTGCGGGACGGTGAGATCGAGCGGCTTGACGGCTTCGAAGGAGCCGTACGTCTTGCTGATCCCGGTGAGGCGGACGTCGCCGCCGGTCTGCTGCTGTGTCATGGATCGCGGTCCCAGTGGTGTCAGAGGGAGATCAGGAGGGGGTGCGGAGCGGCGGTCAGGCGCCGATGAGCTTGGCGAACTTCTCTTCGTACGCCGTCTCTTCCTTGCTGGTCAGAGAGCGGAAGGCGTGCGACCGGGACGCCATCTCCTTGTCCGGGAGGATCAGGACGTTGTCGGCCATCGCCCGGTCGATCCTCGCCAGTTCGTCGCGGACCCCGTCGACCGGGCAGACGAAGTTGATGTACGCGGCGAGTTTCGCGGCGACCGGCGGCTCGTAGTAGTAGTCGATGAGCTTCTCGGCGTTGGTCTTGTGCCGGGCCTGCACCGGGACCAGCAGGTTGTCGCTGGATATGACGTAACCCGCGGTGGGTATCGCGTACTTGATGTCCGGGTTCCCGGCCTGGAGCTGTATGACGTCGCCGGCCCATCCGACGCAGGCGGCGATGTCGCCCTTGTCGAGGTCGGCGGTGTAGTCGTTGCCGGTGAAGCGGCGGATCTGGTTCTTGTCCACGCCCTTCTGGAGGCGGCCGATCGCTGCGTCGTAGTCGGCGTCGGTGAACTTGCCGGGGTCCTTGCCCATGTCGAGCAGGGTCATGCCGATGGTGTCGCGCATCTCCGAGAGGAAGCTGACCCGGCCCTTGAGCTTCGGGTCGTCCAGCAGCTGGCTGACGGAGTCGACCTTGCGGCCGCCGGTCGCCTTGGAGTTGTAGGCGATGACGGTGGGGATGCCCGCCCAGGGGTAGGAGTGGGCACGGCCCGGGTCCCAGTCCGGGGAGCGGAACTGGGCCGAGAGGTTGGCGTAGGCGTGCGGCAGGTTCGACGCGTCGAGCCGCTGCGCCCAGCCGAGCCGGACGATGCGGGCGGCCAGCCAGTCGGTGACGCAGATGAGGTCGCGGCCGGTGTCCTGGCCGGCCGCGAGCTGCGGCTTGATCTTGCCGAAGAACTCGACGTTGTCGTTGATGTCCTCGGTGTACTTGACCTTGATCCCGGTGCGCTCGGTGAACGCCTCCAGGGTGGGCCGGTGCTTGCCGTCGTCGGTGACGTCCATGTACTCGGTCCAGTTGGAGAAGTTGATCTGCTTCTCCTCGGCCGAGTGGTCGTCGGACGCCGCGGCGGCGTCCCCCTCCCGCTTGGCGGGCGGGATGCCGCACGCGCTCAGCGTGCCCAGCCCGCCGATCGCCAGCGCCCCCAGACCGGAGGCGCGGATCAGTGATCGGCGGGTCAGAGCGCCCCGGCCGTTGGTGAGGCTGCGTCGCATCGCGGCGATCTGTGCCGCGGAGAGGCGCTCGGGCTCGTACTGCTCCATGCGCGTTGCCCTTCCGGGTGTGTGTGGCCGGGGTCGGCCGGCTTATCGGTCCCCGAAGATCGTGCGGTGCCAGTCCTTGCGGGCGACCGCGGTGTTGTCGTACATGACGTGCTTGACCTGCGTGTACTCCTCGAAGGAGTACGAGGACATGTCCTTGCCGAAGCCACTGGCCTTGTATCCGCCGTGCGGCATCTCGCTGATGATCGGGATGTGGTCGTTGACCCAGACGCAGCCCGCCTTGATCTCGCGGGTGGCGCGGTTGGCGCGGTACAGGTCGCGGCTCCAGGCGGAGGCGGCGAGTCCGTACGGGGTGTCGTTGGCGAGGCGGATGCCCTCGTCGTCGCTGTCGAAGGGCAGTACGACCAGGACCGGGCCGAAGATCTCCGACTGGACGATCTCGCTGTCCTGGGCGGCACCCGCGACCAGCGTCGGCCGGTAGTAGGCGCCGGCCGCCAGTTCGCCGCCGGGGGCCTCGCCGCCGGTGACGACGGTGGCGTACGCGCGGGCCCGCTCGACGAATCCGGCGACCCGGTCGCGCTGGGCGTGGCTGATCAGCGGGCCGAGGTCGGTCGACGGGTCGAAGGGGTCGCCGAGCCGGACGGTCTCCATGAGCTCGGCGACGCCCTGCACGAAGGCGTCGTACAGCGGGCGCTGGACGTAGGCGCGGGTGGCGGCGGTGCAGTCCTGGCCGGTGTTGATGAGCGCTCCGGCGACCGCGCCGTTGACCGCGGCTTCGAGGTCGGCGTCGTCGAAGACCACGAAGGGGGCCTTGCCGCCGAGTTCGAGGTGGAGGCGCTTGACGGTGGAGGTGGCGATCTCCGCGACCCGCTTGCCGACGGCGGTGGAGCCGGTGAAGGAGGTCATCACGACGTCCGGGTGACCGACGAGGTGCTCGCCGGCGTCCTTGCCCGCGCCGGTGACGATGTTGATCACGCCGTCGGGGATCCCCGCCTCACTGGCCGCCTGGGCGAACATCAGCGAGGTCAGCGGGGTGATCTCGGCCGGCTTCAGCACGATCGTGTTGCCCGCGGCGATGGCCGGGAGGACCTTCCAGGCGGCCATCTGGAGCGGGTAGTTCCAGGGGGCGATGGAGCCGACGACGCCGATCGCCTCGCGGCGTACGTACGAGGTGTGGTCGCCGTCGTACTCGGCGGCCGACTTGCCCTCCAGGTGGCGGGCGGCCCCGGCGAAGAAGGAGGTGTTGTCGACGGTGCCGGGCACGTCGAACTCGGTGGAGAGCTTGATCGGCTTGCCGCACTGGAGGGACTCCACGTACGCGAAGTCGTCGGCCTGCTCGGCGAGGACGGCGGCGAAGCGGTGCATCGCCTCGGCCCGCTCGGCGGGCGTCGCGCCCGACCAGCCGGGGAACGCCTCGCGCGCGGCCGCCACCGCGGCGTCCACGTCGGCGGTGCCCGCCAGCTCGTAGCGGTAGACGGTCTCGCCCGTCGCCGGGTTCACCACGTCGTGGTGACGTCCCGATGTTCCGGACCGCAGCTTTCCGCCGATGTACTGTGCGCCGTCCGCGAAGCGGTCCCGCACCTGGATGCCGTTGCCCATGACGATCTCCTCCGCCGCGTGCCCCGGAATGCGGGGGCGGCGTAGCCTCTGCTCGATTTGAGTGCCGATCCTGGCAGAGGGGAACTACCCCAACAAGTGATTCCGTTGTTGCCTTTTGGTTACGCGACGGAATCTGTCGACCATGTGTCGCGTCGGCGCGGAATTCCCCGTACGGAGTGTCAGTGGCGAATGCCAGAATCGCATGTCATGGAACACATGGACGATCTCCTCACGCGGGCCGCGCGCGGTGAGAAGGTGAAGTACCTGCACTTCTGGGGGCACCGCCCCCGGCCCGACGGCCGGATCGGTGCGAGCTGCCTCAGTCAGTGGTGGCCGTCGCGCTTCACGGTCGACGGTGTGACCTACGCGTCGGCCGAGCACTGGATGATGGCCGGCAAGGCCCGGCTGTTCGGCGATGCGGAGTCGGAAGCCGCGGCGGTGGCGGCGAAGAGCCCGGCGGTGGCGAAGAAGGTGGGCCGGCTGGTCCGCGGATTCGACGACACGGTGTGGCAGCGCGAGCGGTACGGACTGGTGGTGGCCGGCAGCGTGCACAAGTTCGGCGGCGATCCGGAGCTGCGGGAGTTCCTGCTGAACACCGGGGACCGGGTGCTGGTCGAGGCGAGCCCGATGGACCGGATCTGGGGCATCGGGCTGGCGGCGGACGACCCGCGGGCGGCTGATCCGGCGAGCTGGCGGGGACTGAATCTGCTGGGGTTCGCGCTGATGGACGCGCGGGCGAAGCTGCGCGCGTCATGAGGCGCACCGCGCGGTGAAGGGCGCCTCGTCATGAGGCGCACCGCGTCATGAAGCGCACCGCGTCATGAGGCGGCACGGCAGCCCGGCGGCCGGAAGCCCGATGGCCCGGCTGCGGGAGCCGGGCCATCGGGAGCGGGACTGACGACCGGCCCTAGCGGGTGGCCTCAAGAACGAGCGACGTGGAGTACGGGTCGTCGTTGTAGGTGCTGTCGTCCAGATCGTCACCGTGGGCGACGAGCACCCAGACGAAGAAGCTGATGATCGCGACGCCGAAGACGATGCCGATGGCCCCCATGATGATCCCGGCGAGTGCCTGACCGCTGTTGGTCGCCTCACCGCGCTGCGCCCGCTTGCGGCCGAGGATGCCGAAGATCAGGGCCAGTGCGCCCAGGACCAGGCTGGGTATCCCGTACATGCAGAACAAGCAGATGGCCAGGATGCCGAGCACCATGGCCGCGGTACCCATGCCGTTGGAGGGCGGCGGACCGCCCCAGGGTGCCTGGTTGTACCCGGGGTACCCCGGGTAGCCGCCGTACTGCGGGACGGGCGGTGCGGCCGGGTAGCCGTACTGGCCCGCGACCGGCTGGCCCGGTCCGTTCGGTCCGACCGGCGGCGGCGGAACCTCACCGGGAGCGGGGCCGAAGCCGGGCACCGGCCCGGTCTGCGTCGGCGAACCGAATCCCGGCGGTGTCGCATCGGCCGGTGCGGGGCCGTCCCCGGCGCCCGGCATCGAGGCGACCGTGGGCTGGTTGTGCACAGCGGGCGGGCGGGGATCGCCGGCCGGCTTCTCCAGCGGCACCTTGCTGTCCGGCGGAGCCCACGGATCGCGCGGCGCGGCCCCACCCTCTGGCTGCTCTGTGTTGTCTGACATGGGCCTCCCCCATCGTGGTCCCGTCATGCTACGGCCCCGCCGAGCACCGATGGGCCCGGCCTACGATGATCCCCGTCCCTGCCCGGCCGACCGTGCCCGGCACCCGAACCGTTCGACGCCCCGGAGAGTCCGATGACCGATCTGCACCCCTTCATCGCGGGGCTGCCCAAGGCCGAGCTGCATGTCCACCACGTCGGGTCCGCCTCTCCGCGCATCGTCGCCGAGCTGGCCGCGCACCACCCCGACTCCAAGGTCCCCACCGACCCGGAGGCGCTCGCCGACTACTTCACCTTCACGGACTTCAGGCACTTCATCGAGGTGTACCTCTCCGTCGTGGACCTGATCCGCACCCCTCAGGACGTCCGCCTGCTGACCTTCGAGGTCGCCCGCGACATGGCGCGGCAGAACATCCGTTACGCGGAACTCACGGTGACCCCGTTCTCCTCGACCCGGCGCGGCATCCCGGAGCAGGCGTTCATGGAGGCGATAGAGGACGCCCGCAAGGCCGCCGAGGCCGAGCTGGGTGTCGTGCTGCGCTGGTGCTTCGACATTCCCGGCGAGGCCGGGCTCGAATCGGCCGAGGAGACCGCCCGGCTCGCCGTGGACCTGCGGCCCGAGGGTCTGGTCTCGTTCGGTCTCGGCGGTCCCGAGATCGGTGTGGAGCGCCCGCAGTTCAAGCCCTACTTCGACCGGGCGATCGCCGCGGGCCTGCACTCGGTGCCGCACGCCGGGGAGACCACCGGCCCGCAGACCATCTGGGACGCCCTGACCCACCTGCGCGCCGAGCGCATCGGCCACGGCACCAGCTCCGTCCAGGACCCGAAGCTGCTGGCCCATCTCGCCGAGCACCGGATCCCGCTGGAGGTCTGCCCGACCTCGAACATCGCGACCCGCGCGGTGGCGGACATCGAGCAGCACCCGGTCCGGGAGATGGTGGACGCGGGCGTCCTGGTCACCATCAACAGCGACGACCCGCCGATGTTCGGCACCGACCTCAACAACGAGTACGCGGTGGCCGCCCGCCTGCTCGGCCTGGACGAGCGGGGTCTCGCTTCGCTGGCGAAGAACGCCGTCGAGGCGTCGTACCTCGACGCGGCCGGCAAGCGGAGGCTGGCCGCCGAGATCGACACGTACACGGCCAACTGGCTGGAGCGCGCGGGCCGGTGACCCCGGTGGCCACAATGGCCCCATGGTCACCTCAGTCACCGCCGTGGCGCACCGCGGCGATCCCTACCGTGTCCGCGAGAACACACTGCTCTCGATCCGCTCCGCGCTCGGACGAGGGGCGGACGCGGTCGAGGTCGATGTGCGGCTCACCCGGGACGGTGTGCCGGTCCTGCTGCACGACGCCACGCTGAAGCGGCTGTGGGGCCACGACGTGCGGCTCGACCGGCTGACCCACGCGGAGCTCACCGAGCTGACCCGGGGCGGCGTGCCCACCCTGCGCGAGGCGCTGCTCGCCGCCGGGGCGCACCGCGTCATGGTCGATCTGCCGGGCTCCACGGACGGCTCCGTGCCGAGGATCGTCGGTGCGGTGCGCGAGTGCGGGGCCGGCGAGCGGGCGTACTACTGCGCCGGCCCCGGGGCGATGCTCCGGGTCCGGGCCGCGGATCCGAGGGCCGAGATCGCCCTGACCTGGACAAGTGTCGCGCCGCCGCGCGCCGCGCTGCTCGACGCGGTGCGGCCGCGCTGGCTGAACTACCGGTTCGGCCTGGTGGACCCGGAACTGACCCGGCGGCTGCACCGGGACGGGCTGCTGGTCTCCGCCTGGACGGCCGACACCAGGCGGACGATGCGCCGCCTCGTCCGGCACGGCGTCGACTCGATCACCACCAACCGGGTCGACGTCCTGCACGACGTCCTCGCCGACTCCCGTGCGGACCGCTCCCGTTGACCGGTCGGGCGTCCTGGGCCCGCCGTTCCGCTCCCGTCGACGGCCGGCTCCTGGCCGTACCCGGCCCCTCCCGCCGACGTCCGGCATCGTGGCCGCACCAAACCCCTCCCGTCGACCGGCCCGGCATCCTGACCGCACCAGCCCCCTCCCGCCGGCCGGTCCGGCATCATGGGCCCGCCCCATCGTCCGTGATGCGGGCCCGGCGCAGGAGGAGCAGCGACATGACCGATCCCCGCACCACCCCCGTCCCCGACCGCGTCCGTACCGACGTCGCCCACAACGCGCGGGTCTGGAACCACTGGCTCGGCGGCACGGACAACCACCCCGTGGACCGCGCGGTCGGCGACCGGGTCACCGCCATGTACCCGAGCATCGGCGAAGTGGCGCGCGCCGACCGGGCGTTCCTGCAGCGGGCGGTCGGCTATCTGGCCGGTGAGGCGGGGATCAGGCAGTTCCTGGACATCGGCACCGGTCTGCCGAGCGCCGGCAACACCCATGAGGTCGCCCGGCGCACCGCGCCCGACTGCCGCGTCGTGTATGTCGACAACGATCCGGCGGTGCTGGCGCTCGCCCGGACGCTGCTCGCCGGATCGCCGCAGGGCGCGACCGAGTACGTCGACGCGGACGCCCGCGACCCCGAGCGGATCCTGCGGGCGGCTCAGCCGACGCTCGACCTGGGGCGGCCGGTCGCGGTCATGCTCCTGGGCATCCTGAACTTCGTGCTCGACACGGACGAGGCACGGCGCATCGTCCGCACGCTGATGGACGCGCTGCCCTCGGGCAGTCATCTGGTGCTCACCCATCCCACGCTGGAGCTGGGCGGCGAGGGCAATGAGGCGGCGATGCGGTTCTGGAACGAGAACGCCACCCCGCCGATCACCGCCCGCACCCGCGCCGAGTTCGCCGCGTTCCTGACCGGGCTCGACCTCGTGGACCCGGGCGTCGTGTCGTGCGCGCACTGGCGCGGCGAGCCCGGTGCGGCACGGGTCGCGCAGTTCGGCGCGGTCGCGCGGAAGCCCTGAGGGCACCGGTCCGATGCGCATACGGGACATCACCGCGCGAGTGCCGGGACTCGCCGGGAGGGCCGGTCCGCTCGGCGTGGACCTGCTCGTCGCGCTGCTGGTCCAGGCCGCCATGACCATGCCATTCGTCGTGCCGCGCGCCCCTGATCTGCCGGAGGCGACGTGGACGTCGTACGGGCTGACCACCCTGATGGTGCTGCCGCTGGTGGTCCGCCGCCGGGCACCGGTCGCGGTCCTCGTCGCGGTGCTGGCCGCCGGCGCCCTGTACACGTTCACCGTCGACGGACCGGGTCAGCCGCTCCCGTACACCGGTCTCGTGGCGTTCTACACGGTGGCCGAGCTCTCCTCGCCGCCGAAGCGGATCGGGATCGCGGCGCTCACGGTGACGGCGGTGCTGGTCTCGGTCGGGCTCGACGGCGAGGACATGCGCGAGCTGCTCTTCTCGCTGTTCGTGTTCGCGGCGGCCTACGCCTTCGGCCGGTTCACGGTGACGCGCAGGGCCTATCTGCGCGCGGTGGAGGACCGGGCCCGTCAGCTGGAGCTGACGCACCGGATCGAGGCCGAACAGGCGGCGGCCCGCGAACGGGCCCGGATCGCCCGGGAGATGCACGACATCCTGTCCCATGCGGTGAGCCTGATGATCGTGCAGGCCGAGGCGGGACCGGTGGCGGTCCGCACGGCGCCGGAGCGTGCCGAGGCGGCCTTCGACGCGATCTCCGAGGCGGGCCGGGACGCGATGGCTCAGCTGCGCCGGATGCTGGGCGTGCTGCGCGAGAACGAGGGCGGGCCGGACGCGCCGCGGGAGCCCCAGCCCTCGCTGGCCGGGCTGCCGGGTCTCGTGGAGCGGGTGCGCGGCAGCGGTCCGGCGGTCTCGTACGAGGTCACGGGCAGCCCCGGCCCGCCGGGCCCGGCGGTCGAGGCGACCGTCTACCGGATCGTGCAGGAGGCGCTGACGAACGTGGTCAGGCACGCGGACGCGAGCACGGTCTGCGTCCGGCTGGAGCACGGGCCCGAGGCGCTGACGCTCACCGTCACCGACGACGGACGGGGACCCGGGGGCGGCACAGGACTGGGACTGATCGGCATCCGGGAGCGTGCCGCCGCGCACGGCGGCACGGCCGGTACCGGCCCCGGTCCGGGCGGGCGGGGTTTCCGGGTCCGGGTGACGATCCCGCGGGCCCGGCCGGAGACACGGGCGGAGACGGAAACAGGGATGGAGACGGGAATGGAGCAGGGGACAGAGGTGGGACGTTGACGATCCGTGTGGTGGTGGCCGACGACCAGGAGCTGGTACGCAGCGGCTTCGCGATGATCCTGGACGCGCAGCCGGACATCGAGGTGGTGGCCGAGGCGGGCGACGGCCGGGCGGCGGTCGAAGCGGTGCGGCGGCTGGCGCCCGACGTGGCGCTGCTCGACATCCGGATGCCCGGCACGGACGGCATCGAGGCCTGTCGCGCCATCAGCGCCGGGACCGGCTGCCGGACGGTCATGCTGACCACCTTCGACTCCGACGAGTACGTCTACGAGGCCCTGCACGCAGGCGCGAGCGGTTTCCTCCTCAAGGACGTCCGCCGCGACGACCTGGTGCACGCGGTGCGGGTGGTGGCGGCCGGGGACTCGTTGCTGGCTCCTTCGGTGGCGCGCCGGCTGATCGCCGAGTACACCTCGCGCCCGCCGGCCGCGGCCGTGGCACCGTCGGCGCGCCTGGACGTACTGACCGCCCGGGAGCGCGAGACGCTGCTGCACCTGGCCCGCGGGCTGTCGAACGCGGAGATCGCGGCGGCGCTGGTCGTCAGCGAGCACACGGTGAAGACCCATGTCGGCAATGTGCTGTCCAAGCTGGGGCTGCGCGACCGGATCCAGGCGGTGATCTGCGCGTACGAATGCGGTGTCGTGACTCCCTCGCCGGAGTCGTAGCCCTCTCGCCGGTGTCGTGACTCCCTCGCCGGCTCCAGCAGCGTCTTCCTCTCCGGTCGTGACTCGCTCTCCGGGGGGAGGCCCGGCGTTCGGCTCCCCCGCGCAGGGGAGACGGTCTCCCCCGGGCAAACCCCCGGGCGGGGGATCCGCCCGGGGGCGCTGATCAACAGGATGGATTCCGTGAGCAGTTGAGGATTCCACGCCCAGGAGGCACCCGACATGAAAGCCCGTACGTCCCGCACCGCCCTCGCAGCCGCGCTGGTCCTCGGCATCGCCGCGGGCGCCGTCTCACCGGCCCTGGCGGCCGGTGCCGGCGCCCCGGCGGCCGCAGGCCACCGGGTGCAGGGGGATCCCGTCACGACGGCTCCGGACTCCGAGGCACTACGGACCGCCATCGCCGGGCTCCCGAAGGACGACGCCACGGCCGCGCTGGTGCGGGTGTCGGGCTCCGGAGGCGACTGGCGGGGCAGTTCCGGCGTCCACGACCTGGCCTCCAGGCGGCCGGCGGACCCGGACGGCCGCTTCCGGGCCGGTTCGGTGACCAAGGTCTTCACGGCGGCCGTCGTGCTTCAACTGGCCGGAGAAGGCAAGCTCGGCCTGGACCACCCGGTCCGGCGCTATCTGCCGGATCTGATCCCGGCGGCGTACGAGGACGTCACGGTGCGCCAGCTGCTGAACCACACGAGCGGCATCCCGTCCGTCGGCTCGGGCGACGGCCTGGACGACGCGTACGCACATCGCTTCGACCTGCACGACCCGGTGCGGACCGTGCGCGAAGCCACCTCCCGGGAACCGGACTTCGTGCCCGGCACTCAGCAGCACTACGCCAACATCGGCTACACCGTGGCGGGCCTGCTGATAGAGCGGGTCACGGGTGACTCGTACGCCTCGCAGGTGTCCCGCCGCGTCCTGGAGCCCCTGCACCTGAAGGACACGTACTTCCCCGGCGCCGACCCGGCGATCCGCGGACCCCACAACCGCGGTTACCAGCTCTTCGGCACGGGCGAGCTGCGCGATGTGACGGTGTGGGGGGCGACGGACGCCTGGGCGGCGGGCGACCTGATCTCGACCACCGCCGATCTGGAGCGTTTCACCCGGGAGTTGTTCGGCGGGCGGGTGGTGCGCGGTCCGCTGCTCCAGGAGATGTTCACGCTGCCCGACGCCTCGGTGCGTGAGTACGGCACGGGCAAACCCGCCGCGTACAGCGCGGGACTCTCGGTGATGCGGCTGGGCGGACGCGCGGTCTGGGGCAAGACGGGTGGCCGCTGGGGCTACAACACCGTCGTCGCGGCCACCCGTGATCTTTCCCGGACCCTCGTCTACAGCGTCAACTCGACGGACGCGAAGGGGGACGGCATGAACCCCACGGCGATGAACATAGTGGTGGCCGCCTTCGGCGCCCCGTCGGCCGGGTGACTCAGAGAGCCTGAGCGGTCGTCGCGGCGGGCTCCGGCCGCGGTGTCCGCTCCAGGACCTCCAGCCGCTTGATCATGCGGCGCACCACGAGCAGCGGGATCACCCCGAAGACGCCGAACGACATGTCGATGACGGACCACCAGAAGGGGATGCCTCGGACGGGCCCGCAGATCAGCGCGAGCGGGATGATCCCGGCGCAGGCGATCATGCCGAACTCGACAACCCAGATGTTGCGGACCGGATCGCGGTAGGGGCCGTAGAAGGCGACGGCGATGACCAGGTGCGCGAAGGCCAGCCAGTCGGTGCCGTACAGCACGAAGGGGTACTTCGCGTCGGCCTCGTCGAGGCCGGTGCGGACCTTGGTGATCCACTCCATCAGTGCCGGGAAGTGCTCCGGAACGGGAGAGGCCGAGGACCTCAGCAGGTCCTCGGCCCAGTGGAGTTCATGGACGAGCGGAAAGGCGGTCAGCCCGCTCAGTACCAGACAGACGATAAAGACGGCCAACCACACGCGTATGCGCCTCAGCAGGGCTCTTCGCTCGCTCATGTCCGCAGCGTACGCCCGCGTTTACCGGCCTCCTACGCCACCCCTGGTACGGCTCACAGCCCCACTATGGCGTTCCACTTCTTGGCGAATTCGGAGCGTTCCTCGGACGTGACGTCGCGGGCGGTCGCGAGTCGCTTGCGCATCTCGTCGTCGGGGAAGATCAGCGGGTCCTCGGCGAGCTCGGCGGTCTCCTTGTCCTTCGCGGCGGCCAGCACCTCGCGGGCGGCCGGGACGGGGCAGACGTAGTTGACCCAGGCCGCGAGTTCGGCGGCGACCTCGGGCTCGTAGTAGTAGTCGACGAGCCGTTCCGCATTGCGCTTGTGGCGCGCGAGATTGGGGATCATGAGCGATTCCGACCAGAGCTCGCCCCCCTCCTCGGGGACCACGAACTCGATCTCCGGGTTGTCGGCCTGGAGCTGGATGACGTCGCCGGAGTAGGCCTGGCAGGCGAGCACATCGCCGGTCGACAGGTCCTTGATGTAGTCGTTGCCGGTGAAGCGGCGGATGTGCCGCTTCCTCACCAGCTTCTCGACCTGGTCGCACACCTGGTAGAAGTCGTCCCGCTGCCAGCGGGTGACGTCGACTCCGTTGCCCAGCATCAGCAGGCCGAAGGCCTCGTCGAACCCGGACAACAGCGTCACCTTGCCGCGCAGGTCGTCCGCCCACAGATCGCTCAGGTGCTTGATCTCCCGGCCGAGCTTCTTGCGGTTGTACGCGATGCCGGTGATCCCGGACTGCCAGGGGACGCTGTGCATCCGGCCCTTGTCGAAGGCGGGCGAACGCAGTTGCGGGTCCAGGTACTTGGCGACGTTCGGCTGCTTCGCCCGGTCCATCTCCTGCACCCAGCCCAGCCGCACGAACCGGGCGGACATCCAGTCGCTGACGACGATCAGGTCCCGGCCGGTCTCCTGGTGGTTCATCAGCGCCGGGCTGATCTTCCCGAAGAACTCGTCGTTGTCGTTGATCTCCTCGGTGTACGTGACGGAGATCCCGGTCCGTCTGCCGAATGCGTCGAGGGTGGGGCGCTTCGACTGGTCCTCGTCGTCGGTGTCGATGTAGAGCGGCCAGTTCGCGAACTGCAGGGTGTGGTCGCTCGCCGAGGTGTCGCGTCCGGCGCGGTCGCCGGGTTCCACATAGGCGGCGGGCACTCCGCAGCCGGCCAGCGTGACACCGGCGGCCGTGGCCCCGAAGGCGCGCAGCACGGACCGGCGGGACATGGGGTTCTTCGGGGTTGCTCGCACCTGCGCAGGATGCCGGGCGGCCGGCGGTGCGGGCAATGGACCAACCGTCCAGCGCCACCCGCTCCGTCCGCACATCCTGTCGATGCGGGCCGGCCCCGGGGAACGGGGCCGGCCCCGGGCGGATGCCCGGGGCCGTGACCTGCCTGCTGACGGGATGTCAGCCGTCGAGCGAGGTCATGACGTGCTTGATGCGGGTGTAGTCCTCGAAGCCGTACGCGGAGAGGTCCTTGCCGTAGCCGGACTTCTTGAAGCCACCGTGCGGCATCTCGGCGACGAGCGGGATGTGGGTGTTGATCCACACGCAGCCGAAGTCGAGGTTCTTGGACATCCGCATGGCGCGGGCGTGGTCCTTGGTCCACACCGAGGAGGCCAGGGCGTACTCGACGCCGTTGGCGTACTCCACGGCCTGGGCCTCGTCGGTGAACTTCTGGACGGTGATGACCGGGCCGAAGACCTCGTTCTGGATGATCTCGTCGTCCTGCTTGAGGCCGGAGACGACGGTCGGGGCGTAGAAGTAGCCCTTGTCGCCGACCCGGTGGCCGCCCGCCTCGACCTTGGCGTGGGCGGGGAGCCGCTCGATGAAGCCGCTGACCTGCTTCAGCTGGTTGGCGTTGTTGAGCGGGCCGTAGAGCACGTCCTCGTCGTCCGGCTGCCCCGTCTTGGTGTCGGCGGCGGCCTTGGCGAGCGCGGTGACGAACTCGTCGTGGATGGACTCGTGGACCAGGACGCGGGTCGCGGCCGTGCAGTCCTGACCGGCGTTGAAGTAACCCGCGACGGAGATGCCCTCGACGGCCTTGGCGATGTCGGTGTCCTCGAACACGACGACCGGGGCCTTGCCGCCGAGCTCCAGGTGGACCCGCTTGACGTCCTTGGAGGCGGACTCGGCGACCTGCATGCCGGCCCGTACCGAGCCGGTGATGGAGGCCATCGCCGGGGTCCGGTGCTCGACCATCGCGCGGCCGGTGTCCCGGTCGCCGCAGATGACGTTGAAGACACCCTTGGGCAGGATCTGGCCGATGATCTCGGCGATCAGCACGGTCGACGCCGGGGTGGTGTCGGACGGCTTGATGACGACGGTGTTGCCCGCGGCGAGCGCCGGGGCGAACTTCCAGACGGCCATCATCATCGGGTAGTTCCACGGCGCGACCTGCGCGCAGACGCCGACCGGCTCGCGCCGGACGATGGAGGTCAGACCCTCCATGTACTCGCCGGCCGAGCGGCCTTCGAGCAGCCGCGCCGCACCCGCGAAGAAGCGGATCTGGTCCACCATCGGCGGGACCTCTTCGGTACGGGTCAGTTCGAGCGGCTTGCCCGTGTTCTCCGACTCGGCGGCGATGAGGTCCTCGGCGCGCTCCTCGAACGCGTCCGCGATCTTCAGCAGGGCCTTCTGGCGCTCGGCGGGCGTGGCGTCGCGCCAGGCGGGGAAAGCGGCCGCGGCGGCGTCCATCGCGGCATCGACATCGGCCTGCCCGGAGAGCGGCGAGGTCGCGTAGACCTCTTCCGTCACCGGGTTGATCACATCGATGGTCCGCCCGTCAGCGGCGTCCCGGAATTCTCCGTTGATGTAGTTGCGCAGACGGCGCACCTCGGTGGTCACAACCACCCCTCCTGTCGACACGTCCAATGGGTGAGATGCCCAGGGTAGTCGCTCGGGTGTCGCTTTCGACATGCCCAACCGCCGTGAACTTCGGATTCAGTTAGATCTGGACCCTCAAACAACGAATTTCATCGATCTGGGCTTGCCAGACCGACGAGTCCCGGTGCACAGTGGATGCGTGGCCAGTCGCAGCGCAGACTCCAGGACCGGGAACGGATCGTCACCAGCGGTCGATGCCGTCTCCCTCGCAATCATCGAGCAGCTCCAGGAGGACGGACGCCGTCCGTACGCCGCGATCGGCAAGGCCGTCGGCCTCTCCGAGGCGGCCGTGCGACAGCGCGTCCAGAAGCTGCTCGATCAGGGCGTGATGCAGATCGTCGCCGTCACCGACCCCCTCACCGTGGGGTTCCGGCGGCAGGCGATGGTCGGCATCAATGTCGAGGGAGACCTCGATCCCGTCGCCGAAGCGCTGTCGGCCATGGCCGAGTGCGAGTACGTGGTGATGACCGCGGGCTCCTTCGACCTGATGGTGGAGATCGTCTGCGAGGACGACGACCACCTGCTGGAAACGATCAACAAACGCATCCGGGCCCTCCCCGGTGTGCGCTCCACCGAGAGCTTCGTGTACCTGAAGCTCAAGAAGCAGACCTATATGTGGGGAACCCGATAGCCGTGAGCAAGGACCTCAGCCAAACCGCGTACGACCACCTGTGGATGCACTTCACCCGCATGTCGGACTACGAGAACGCGCCCGTTCCCACCATCGTGCGTGGCGAGGGCACCTACATCTTCGACGACCAGGGCAAGCGTTACCTGGACGGCCTGTCCGGCCTGTTCGTGGTCAACGCCGGTCACGGCCGTCACGAGCTCGCCGAGGCCGCGTACAAGCAGGCCCAGGAGCTGGCCTTCTTCCCGGTGTGGTCCTACGCCCACCCGAAGGCCGTCGAGCTGGCCGAGCGCCTCGCCGACTACGCCCCGGGCGACCTCAACAAGGTCTTCTTCACCACCGGTGGCGGCGAGGCCGTCGAGACCGCCTGGAAGCTGGCCAAGCAGTACTTCAAGCTCCAGGGCAAGCCGACCAAGTACAAGGTCATCTCGCGTGCGGTCGCCTACCACGGCACCCCGCAGGGCGCCCTGTCCATCACCGGCCTGCCGGGCCTGAAGGCCCCCTTCGAGCCGCTGGTCCCCGGCGCGCACAAGGTGCCGAACACCAACATCTACCGCGCCCCGATCCACGGCGACGACCCCGAGGCCTTCGGCCGCTGGGCCGCCGACCAGATCGAGCAGGAGATCCTCTTCGAGGGCCCGGACACCGTCGCCGCGGTCTTCCTGGAGCCGGTGCAGAACGCCGGTGGCTGCTTCCCGCCGCCGCCCGGATACTTCCAGCGCGTCCGCGAGATCTGCGACAAGTACGACGTGCTGCTCGTCTCCGACGAGGTCATCTGCGCCTTCGGCCGTCTCGGCACGATGTTCGCCTGCGACAAGTTCGGCTACGTGCCGGACATGATCACCTGCGCCAAGGGCATGACCTCGGGCTACTCCCCGATCGGTGCCTGCATCGTCTCGGACCGCGTCGCCGCGCCGTTCTACGAGGGTGACAACACCTTCCTGCACGGCTACACCTTCGGTGGCCACCCGGTCTCCGCGGCGGTCGGCCTCGCCAACCTCGACATCTTCGAGCGCGAGGGCCTCAACCAGCACGTGCTGGACAACGAGAACGCCTTCTTCACGACGCTGCAGAAGCTGCTCGACCTGCCGATCGTCGGCGACGTCCGCGGCAACGGCTTCTTCTACGGCATCGAGCTGGTGAAGGACAAGGCCACCAAGGAGACCTTCACCGACGAGGAGACCGAGCGCGTCCTGTACGGCTTCCTCTCCAAGGCGCTGTACGACAACGGCCTGTACTGCCGGGCCGACGACCGCGGCGACCCGGTCGTCCAGCTCGCGCCGCCGCTGGTCTCCGACCAGTCGACGTTCGACGAGATCGAGGGCATCCTGCGCAACGTCCTCACGGAGGCATGGACCAAGCTCTGACCGGCACGACGGCCGGCGGCCCGACCACGGATCGGCCGCCGGCCGGACCGCCCCGTCGCTTGACCATCGCTTGACCACTGTTCGACCGGCTTCCAGCCGTCATCCTCATACGGTCCACACGGCCCGGATGCGCCCATTCGAGTGGGAAGGGGCGCACCCGGGCCGTGTGCTGTGCGCTCACCGCGGTTCGAATCCTTACGGTGCCGAGTGACCGATCGGCCCCGTCTTCGTTCCCCCGTACGGGGGAACGGGAATTACGATCTGAACCGAGGTGTACGCCATGGTGGCCCCGCCGGACAACGACGTGATCTGGGCGCGCTCCCTGCAACATTCCCACAACGGCTCCCCCGCGCTCGGCGGCGTATCCCTGGGCGTCCGTGACGGCGAGATCCTCGCCGTGACCGGCCCCCGGGGCTGCGGCAAGACGACGCTGCTGCACTGCCTGTCCGGTCAGCTGGTGCCCGAGCAGGGCGAGGTGTGGTTCAACAGCGTCCCCGTCCACACCATGGGCCCCCGGCTGCGCGAGCGGCTGCGCCGCGACCGGTTCGGCTGGATCGCCCCCGAGCCCCAACTGGTGCCCGAGCTGAACACCTGGGAGAACACCGCCCTCCCGCTGCTGCTGCGCGGCTCCTCGCACCGGGAGGCGAAGAAGGCCGCCCTGGAGTGGCTGGAGCGGCTCGACATCGGCGCCTGCGCCAGGCAGCGGCCGCACACCCTGCTCCAGGGACAGCGCCAGCGGATCGCCGTGGCCCGCGCCCTGGCGGCCGCTCCCACGGTGATCTTCGCCGACGAACCGACCGCGACCCTGCACCGCAGCGACCGGACGCATGTGCTGCGCACCCTCACCAGCGCGGCCCGTTCGCACGGCATCACGATCGTGATCGCCACCCACGACGCGGAGATCGCCGCCCTCGCCGACCGCACGGTCCCGCTGCTGGACGGCCGTCGCGTCGCCACCGTCGCCCTGCCCGCCGGGTCCGACACGGAGGGCCGCGCGGCGTGCTCGCTCTCCGTCTAGCCCGGGGTTCCCATCCGCTGGTCCTGCTGAGGCGACTGCTGGTCGCCGCCGCCTCGGCCGGTGCCGGCTTCCTGCTGCTGTGCGCCCTGGGCTACGCCTCGGCGCACCCGGCGCACTCCACCGGCGCCGTGCTGCGCCTGCTGTGGTGCTTCGTGCCGCTCGCCGCCACCGTGCAGTTCGCGGTCGCGGTGGCACGTACCGACCCCAGCACCCGGCCGCGCTCCGGGCTGTCCGCCGTGGGCCTCGGGCCGGTCCGGCTCGCGGTGCTCGCCGCGGTCTCCACCGCCGTCTCCTGCACCCTCGGGTCGATGGTGGCGCTGCTGTTCTACCTGCATCTGCGCGGTGATCTGTCCGGGCTGCCGTTCGACGGCGCCGCGGCCGGACGGCTCGACGCCGAGGCCCCGCTGCCGCTCGCCGCCGCGCTGGTGCTGCTGGCCCTGGTCCCGGTGGCCGCGGCGACGGCGAGCGCGCTCGCGCTGCGCGCCGAGCCATTGACCGCGGCGGCCCCGGACGACTCGGAGGTCCTGACGGAGCCGGAGGCCCCCGGTCCGTCGGCGCCTCCCACGGGTCTGCCGTGGGGCGTGGCGCTGACCGCGGCGGGCCTCGCCGTCGAGGCGTACATGAGCCGGGGCGACGTCCGCAGCCTGCTCCCGCTGCCCGGCAGGCTCGACGCCACCCCGACCGGGGTGCTGGTGGGGTGGACGCTGACGGCGGCCGGTCTGGCCATGGCGGGCCCGGGGCTGGCGTATCTGTGCGGGCGGCTGCTGCAGGCGGCGCGCCCCGGCGCCGTCCGGCTGCTGGCCGGCCGGGTGCTGATGGACGAATCGCGCCGGATCGGCCGGCCGCTCGGTGTGGTCTGCGCGGTGCTCGCCGCGGCGGTCGCCGCCTACGCGCTCTACGGGACGAAGACCCACCCCCTCGGCCCGCTGACGGTCCTGGGCGCGGTGCTCGTGCTCGGCTGCACGACGGCGACGCTGCTGACCTCGGCACTGGAGGTGAGGCAGGAGCGCGCACAGACGGCGCGGGCGCTGCTGCGGCTCGGCGCCCCGGTGTCGGCGCTGCGGGCCGCGACGGCCCTGCGCGCCGCCGCCCTGCTGATCGTCTTCGCCCCGCTGACCTGGCTGATCGCCGAGCTGGCCGCACTGCCGCTGACGGCCTGAGCACGCGCGCCGCGGACCACGCCCCGCACCCGGCCGCTACGTAGCATGACAACGTGGACAATCCGGACGATGTCACTCCCCCGCCCGGCCCCGAGATCGAGTCGCTCGCCGAATTCGACGAGGCGGTCGCCTCGGGGTCGCTGGCCGGGCACCGGGTGCAGTCCGTCGACCTGACGGACCGCGGCGCCGCCCTGCTGGCCGCCGACACGGCGGGCGCCGTCTTCCTCGGCTGCCGGATGGAACCCGGGGCGACGGCGAAGGTACGGGCCGACGGCGCGTTCGTCTTCCCACCGGTACCCGGACTCCCCTTCGATCCGTACCGCGGCCTGCTCTACACCCCCGACGCGCTCTACGAGGGGCTTTCCGACGGCGGTTACGCGGCCACGCCCGACGCCCGCGCGTACCGCTGGTTCCAGCAGACCCGGGCGAACGGCGACACCCTCGCGTCGATGCTGCGGGCACTGCACGACGACGCGGTCTCCGACGCGCTGGACGAGTTCCTCGCCGGCGCCCGCGTGGTCGGGGTGATGGGCGGCCACGCGACGGCCCGCGGCAGCTCCCCGTACGCGGCCGCGGCCCGGCTGGGCCGGACCCTGGCCCGCGGCGGTCTGACGGTGGCCACCGGCGGCGGGCCCGGCGCGATGGAGGCCGCGAACCTCGGGGCGTACACGGCGCCGCACCCCGATCCCGTGCTGGACGAGGCCTGCGCACTGCTGGCCGCGGCCCCCTCGTTCACCCCGTCGGTCACCGACTGGGCGCTGGCCGCCTTCGACGTACGACGGCGCTGGCCGGGCGGCGGCGGTTCCGTCTCGATCCCGACCTGGTTCTACGGGCACGAGCCACCAAACCCGTTCGCGGACCGCATCGCCAAGTACTTCGCCAACGCGCTGCGCGAGGACGGACTGCTCACCCGCTCCACGGCGGGCGTGATCTTCCTGCCCGGCGCCGCCGGCACCGTACAGGAGATCTTCGACAACGCGACGCCGAACTACTACGGCTCGCTCGGCGGGCCGACCCCGATGGTGCTGGTCGGCCGCGCCCACTGGACGCGCGCCCTGCCCGCGTGGCCGCTGCTGCGCGCGCTGGCCGCCCGCCGGGCGATGGAGGCCCGGATCGCGCTGGTGGACACGGTGGACGAGGCCCCCGAGGCACTCGCCCGGCTGTGCATGTAGGGCCTGTCCGGGCTCAGAAGGACGCGAGCCGGGCCACGAGCGCGTCGAAGAAGGCCTCCCAGCCGTCCTCGGCCGCCGCGTACTGCTCGGCCGTGAGGTTGCCGCCGCGCTGCCGGAAGACCATCTCGGTGCTCCCGTGGCCGCGATCGGTGAAGGTGGCGGTGACGGTCTCGCCCTCGACGTCTGCGGGCGCGGAGGCGTCCTTCAGGGTGAACACCAGCCGTTCCGGCGCCACCACCTCCCGGTAGACGCCGTGGAACGGCATCTCGGTGCCCGGCACCACCATGACCAGGCTCCAGGCGCCGCCCGGCCTGACGTCCATCGACACCCGGTCGAGCGGCACCTCGGCGTCACCGCCGTACCAGGCCGCGAAGTGCTCCGGTGTCGTCCAGGCCGCGAAGACCTTCTCCGGCGGGGCGTCGAGGATGCGGGTGATGTCGATGCCCTCGCGTGCTGACTCGGTCATGTCCCTGTCCTTCCCGGAGTTCTTCCGGATCTGCCGCACGGTCCCGGGGGCGTCCGCGAAGACGTTCCACCGGGTCCCCGGGACGGCCAGCGCCGCACTCCGGCGCATCCGGCCATCCTCCGGCCGATGGGCGGCTCCCGCGACCGGTGCGCGCCGTCCCCGGGCGGCCCTTGGGCGAACGGTCAGAGCCGGGCCGGCAGGACCACGGTCTCCGCCGCGTCGAAGGCCGCCCCGACCGTCGCGCCCTCCTCGGGGGCGTCCCGCAGCGCGCACTCCGCCTCCAGCTCCGGACCGCTCCCCGGCATCAGCCGCACCGCGACGTGATTGCCCCGGAACGTACGCGTCCCGACCACACAGCGCAGCCCCTCGTCCGGGGCGCCGATCCGGACCCCGGCCGGACGCACCAGCAGATCGCACGCCCCCTGCGGCGAGCCCTTCGGCACCGGCACCCTGCCCCACACCGTGTCGGCGACGGTACCGGTCACCGTCGCCCCGACCACGTTGTCGAAGCCGAGGAACCGGGCGACGAAGGCGGACGCCGGACGCTGCCAGACCTCCAGCGGGGTGCCCACCTGGGCGATCCGCCCGTCGCGCATCACCACCACCCGGTCGGCCAGGGCGAACGCCTCGCCCTGGTCGTGGGTGACGGCGAGCACCGTGGTGCCCAGGCGGCCGAAGAGCGTGCGCAGTTCGACGACGAGCCGTTCCCGCAGACCGCGGTCGAGCTGGCCCAGCGGCTCGTCCAGCATCAGCAGCTTGGGGCTCGGGGCGAGGGCCCGGGCCAGGGCCACGCGCTGCTGCTCACCACCGGACAGGGCGGCGACGGCACGCCGCTGGGCACCGGGCAGGCCCACCAGGTCGAGGAGTTCGCCGACCCTGCGCTCCTGGTCGCGGCGCGACACCCCGCGCATCCGCAGCCCGAACGCGACATTGGCGCCGACGTCCCGGTGCGGGAAGAGCTGGTGGTCCTGGAACATCAGGCCGAGCCCGCGCCGGTGCACCGGCACCCCGGCCTGGTCCGCGCCGTCCAGCAGCACCCGGCCGCCGTCCGGCGGGTGCAGTCCGGCGACCACCCTCAGCAGAGTGGACTTGCCGCTTCCGCTCGGCCCGAGCACACAGACGATCTCGTGCTCGGCGACCTCCAGGTCCACCGCGTCGAGCGCCGCCCGCTCGCCGAAGCGAACCGTGGCCGATTCCAGTGTCAGCATTTCTAGAACTCCCCGGACCGGTCCGTGCGGATACGTTCGAGCAGCAGCAGCGAGACGGCGCAGACCACCATCAGGATGGTGCTCAGCGCCATCGCCTGGCCGTAGTTGAGCTCTCCGGCCCGCCCCAGCAGCCGGGCCACGGCGACCGGCAGCGTCGGGCGGTCGGGCCGGGCGATGAACACCGTCGCGCCGAACTCACCGAGCGAGACGGCGAACGCGAAACCGGCCGCGACGAGCAACGCCCGCCGCACCAGCGGCAGATCGACCTCCCGCCAGGCCCGCAGCGGCGACGCCCCGAGCACCGCGGCCGCCTCCCTGAGCCTCCCGTCCACCGCGCGCAGCACGGGCAGCATGGTCCGTACGACGAAGGGCACACCGACCAGCGCCTGGGCGAGCGGCACCAGGATCCAGGAGGTCCGCAGATCCAGCGGCGGCTCGTCCAGGGTGATCAGGAAGCCGAAGCCGACGGTGACCGCGGACACCCCGAGCGGCAGCATCAGCAGCGCGTCGAAACCGCGCACCAGCCGGCCGGCCCGCCGGGTCAGCGCCGCGGCGGCCAGCCCGCCGATGACCAGCGCGATGACCGTCGCGACCAGCGCGTACTGCAAGGAGTTCCAGATCGCTTCGAGCGGCGCGACCAGGAACGTACCGCCGCCCGCGTCCACGGACGACAGGGCACGGTAGAAGTCGAAGCCATGCCCGTCGGCGGTGTCCACGGAGCGCTCGACCAGCACCCCGAGCGGCAGCAGGATCAACAGCAGCACGGTCAGCAGCACCCCGCCGAGCAGCGCCCACTGCCCGGCGCCGCGCGGCCGACGGGCGGTCCGCTCGGGGTCGACCAGCTTCAGCGCGGTCTCCCGGCGCCGTACGGTCCAGGCGTGCACGGCGAGGATCGCACCGACCGCGGCGAACTGCACCAGTGTCAGCACGGCGGCCGTCGGCAGGGCGAGCAGTTGCGCGGTCTGCCGGTAGATCTCCACTTCGAGGGTGGCGTAACCGGGGCCGCCGAGGATCTGCACGACCCCGAAGGAGGTGAAGGTGAAGAGGAAGACCATCAGCGCGGCGGCGGCCACGGCGGGTGCCAGGGCCGGCAGGGTGACCCGTCGCCAGGCGGCGAACCGTCCCGCGCCGAGCACCCTGGCTGCCTCCTCCTGCCGGGGGTCGAGCTGGGACCACAGCCCGCCCACCGTCCGCACGACCACCGCGTAGTTGAAGAAGACATGGGCGAGCAGAATCGCCCAGACGGTGGTGTCGAGCCGTACGCCCCAGAGTTCGTCGAGGAATCCGCCGCGTCCCAGCAGCGCCAGGAAGGCCGTCCCGACGACCACGGTCGGCAGGACGAACGGCACCGTGACGACCGCCCGCAGCAGTTGTTTGCCGGGGAAGTCGAAGCGGGCGAAGACATAGGCGCCGGGCAGCGCGATCAGCAGGGTCAGCGCCGTCGAAGCGAGCGCCTGCCAGGTGGTGAACCAGAGGACGTCGCGGATCTCCGGCCGGGTCAGCACCTCGCCGATCCGGCCGAACTGCCAGACGCCGTCCACCTTCAGGCCCCGGCCGACGATCGCCGCGACCGGGTAGGCGAAGAACAGCGCGAAGAACCCGACGGGCACGGCCATCAGGCCGAGCCGCACCGCGTTCTGGCGCCTGGCCTTCGCACGAGCGGCATCCGCGTGCGCGGACCGCGGGCGGGAAGTCCTCCCGCCCGCGTCCGTTCCGCGTACGGGACTCTTCGCTACTTCACTACGAGCGAGGACCACGACTGGACCCACTGCTCACGGTTCTTGGCGATCTGGTCCGGGGCCACGGTCGTCGGGCTGTCCACCGTCGCGCCGAACTTCGTGAAGAGCTCCGGCAGCGCCGCGTCCTTGACGACCGGGTTGACGAACATGTTGAGCGGCATGTCCTCCTGGAACGTCTTGCTGATCAGGAAGTCCAGCAGGGCCTTGCCACCCGCCTCGTTCTTCGCCCCCTTCAGCAGGCCGGCGAACTCGGTCTGGCGGAAGCAGGTCCCGGTGGCGACACCGGTCGGGGCCTCGGCCGGCTGCGGCTTCGCGTACAGCACCTCGACGGGCGGGCTGGAGGCGTACGAGACGACGAGCGGCCGGTCCGCCTTGGCCTTCTTTCCGCCCGCGGAGCCGGAGAACTCCTCGTTGTACGCCTGCTCCCAGCCGTCGACGACCTTGACGCCGTTGCGCTCCAGCTTCTTCCAGTAGTCCTGGTAGCCCTTCTCGCCGTAGGTGGCGACGGTGCCGAGGAGGAAGCCGAGGCCGGGCGAGGAGGTCCCGGCGTTCTCGGTGACGAGCAGGTCCTTGTACGCGGGCTTCGCCAGGTCGTCGAAGGACCGCGGCGGCGCGAGCTTCTTGTCGGCGAAGTACTTCTTGTCGTAGTTGACGCAGATGTCGCCGGTGTCGACCGGGGTGACCCGGTGCCGGTCGGCGTCGAGCCGGGTGTCCGCCGCGACCCGGTCGATGCCCTTCGCCTCGTACGGCGTGAAGAGCCCGCTGTCGAGGGCGCGGGAGAGCAGCGTGTTGTCGACGCCGAAGAACACGTCGCCGCGCGGGGAGCCCTTGGTCAGGATCTCCTGGTTGAGCGCGACACCCGCGTCGCCGCTCTTCAGCACCTTGACGGTGTATCCGGTCTCCTCGGTGAACTGCTTCAGCACTTCCTCGGAGGCGTTGAAGGAGTCGTGGCTGACGAGGGTCACGGTCTTGGAGCCCGAGCCCTTCGTGCCGCTGGAACCCGAGGACGCGTCGTCGGAACTCCCGCACCCGGCGAGTGCGGTGACGCCGAGCGCGGCGGCGACGGCCGAAGCCGCGAGCTGCCTGGTCCTGCGCGTGGTGGTCATTGGTGTATTCCTCCTGGGTTTTGGCCAGGAAGAGACGCGGCCCTGCCCGCGGGAAAGCGGGCAGGGCGCAACAGCATGAGTTGATGACCGAACTTCCTACCCGGAATGACCCGGGCGAGGTTCAGAGGGTCTGCGGCCGACCTGTCCTCGGTGCCGCACTCTCAGCGCTGTGGCGCTCCCCTGTCGGAATATGAAGTTGATTTCGGGCCCAGATTACACGGGCCTTATCGGCCTCAGCGCTCGGCCGCCGCCAGCTGACCGCAGGCCCCGTCGATCTCCTGGCCGCGGGTGTCCCGCACGGTGACCGGCACGCCATGGGCGGCGATCGCCTCGACGAACGCCTTCTCGTCCTCGGGCCGCGAGGCGGTCCACTTGGAACCGGGCGTGGGGTTCAGCGGGATCAGATTGACGTGGACCCGCTTGCCCTTGAGGAGCCGGCCGAGCCGGTCGCCGCGCCATGCCTGGTCGTTGATGTCACGGATCAGCGCGTACTCGATCGAGATGCGGCGGCCGGACTTCTCCGCGTACTCCCACGCGGCGTCCAGCACCTCGGCGACCTTCCAGCGCGTGTTCACGGGCACGAGGGTGTCGCGCAGCTCGTCGTCCGGCGCGTGCAGCGAGACGGCGAGACGGCACTTGAAGCCCTCGTCGGCGAAGCGGAGCATCGCGGGCACCAGGCCCACGGTGGAGACGGTGATCCCGCGCTGCGAGAGCCCCAGCCCGTCCGGCTCCGGGTCGGTGAGCCGACGGATCGCGCCGACCACCCGGTTGTAGTTGGCGAGCGGCTCGCCCATGCCCATGAAGACGATGTTGGAGAGCCGCGCCGGGCCGCCGGGGACCTCGCCGTCGCGCAGCGCCCGCATCCCGTCCACGATCTGGTGGACGATCTCGGCGGTCGACAGATTGCGGTCGAGGCCGGCCTGTCCGGTGGCGCAGAACGGACAGTTCATCCCGCATCCGGCCTGCGAGGAGATGCACATCGTGACGCGCTCCGGGTAGCGCATCAGGACGGACTCGACGAGCGTCCCGTCGTGCAGTTTCCACAGCGTCTTGCGGGTGGTGTCGTCGTCGCAGCTGATGTGGCGGACCACCGACATCAGGTCGGGGAACATCGCCTCGGCGAGCTTGTCCCGCGACGCGGCCGGGATGTTGGTCCACTCCGCCGGGTCGTGCGCGTACCGCGCGAAGTAGTGCTGCGAGAGCTGCTGGGCGCGGAACGGCTTCTCGCCGATCGCGGCGACCGCTTCCTTGCGCTCGGCGGGCGTGAGGTCGGCGAGATGCCGCGGCGGCTTCTTGGCTCCGCGGGGCGCGACGAAAGTGAGTTCTCCGGGCTTAGGCATGGTCCATCCAGTGTCGCAGACAGAACAGTGAGGGCCCGCCGTCCTGTGGACAACGGACCCTCACTCGTAAAATCGCAGGTCAGAAGCCTGCTCTCAGCTGGATCCGACGAACAGCACCAGCAGCAGCCAGACCACCGGGGCGGTCGGCAGCAGCGAGTCCAGCCGGTCCATGATGCCGCCGTGCCCCGGGAGCAGTGTGCCCATGTCCTTGATCCCGAGATCCCGCTTGATCATCGACTCGCCCAGGTCGCCGAGGGTGGCGCTGACCGCGACCGCGAGCCCGAGCAGCAGCCCCTGCCACCAGGAACCGCCGTCGATCAGGAACTGCATGCACAGCGCGCCGGCGACCATCGCGAAGGCGACGGCTCCGAACAGACCCTCCCGGGTCTTTCCGGGGCTGATGCGCGGCGCCAGCTTGTGCTTCCCGAAGCGCCAGCCGACGGCGTACGCACCCGTGTCGCTGACCACGGTCAGCAGCAGGAAGGTGAGCACCCGCTGCGCCCCGTCGTCGGCTGTCAGGAGCATGGCGACGAACGTGGCGAGGAACGGTACGTAGAACACCGCGAACACACCGGCCGTGACGTCCCTGAGGTAGCCCTCGGGCGGTGCGGTCATCCGCCAGACGAGCACCGCCAGCGCGGTCAGCGCCATCGCCACCCAGGCGCCTTCGGCGCCCAGCGCGTAACCGGCCACCACCATCGCCGCGCCGCCCACCGCGAGCGGGACGAGCGGCGCCTTGATGCCCTTGCGCTCCTGGAGCCGTGAGGTGAGCTCCCAGAGGCCCACGACGACGGCGACCACGATCACACCGACGAAGACGGCCTTGACGATGAACAGCGAGGCGACGATGACGGCGCCGAGCCCCACACCGACCCCTATGGCGGCTCGCAGATCACGGCCCGCACGTTTCTTCTGCGGGGGCGGCGGCGCGGTGGACATGGGCTCCTGCGGCTTCTCGTCACGGAACAGGGGGCCGCCGCTCAGGCGTCCGGCCCCCTGGTCCCGGTCATCACGGTCGTCAGCGTCTCTACCTGCGTCGGGAACGTCCGGCACGATGGGCATGGGCCGAGTCTGCTGGGCGCCATGCACATCGTATGCAGGACCCGCCGGAGCGGCCTGCATCTCGGGCGCACCCCAGTGGCCGGCTCCCTGCGGGGCGCCCCAGGAAGAGTCGTTCATCAGACTTCGAGCAGCTCGGCTTCCTTGTGCTTGAGCAGCTCGTCGACCTGCGCGACGTACTTCGCGGTGGTGTCGTCGAGCTCCTTCTCGGCGCGACGCACCTCGTCCTCGCCCGACTCCTTGTCCTTGACCAGCTTGTCCAGGGTCTCCTTGGCCTTGCGGCGCACCGCGCGGATGGAGATCTTGGAGTCCTCGGCCTTGCCCTTGGCGACCTTGATGTAGTCGCGGCGGCGCTCCTCGGTGAGCTCCGGGAAGGTCACCCGGATGATATTGCCGTCGTTGCTCGGGTTGACGCCGAGGTCCGAGTCGCGGATGGCCTGCTCGATGTTGCGCAGCGCGGTCTTGTCGAACGGCGTCACGACGGCCATGCGCGGCTCGGGCACCGAGAACGAGGCGAGCTGGTTGATCGGGGTCAGCGCGCCGTAGTAGTCGGCGACGATCTTGTTGAACATCGCCGGGTGCGCACGGCCGGTACGGATCGCGGCGAAGTCCTCTTTCGCGACGACGACGGCCTTCTCCATCTTCTCCTCGGCCTCGAGGAGGGTTTCTTCGATCACCACGTGCTCCTGCGTGTCTTGAGTGGGCCCGTCGTGCCCGGGCCCGGCGGGTCCTGCGTCGCGTCCTCACCTGCACGGTGTCCGACCGGCAGGCCGTTGTCCATCCTTCGGGGCCGGTCCCGGGGGGTGCCCCGGGGGCCCGGACCTCCCCGTCGTACTCCGGAGAGGTCCCCCGGTCCTCAGACCCGGGTGCTCCGGTCACTCACGAGCGTGCCGATCTTCTCACCCTTGACCGCGCGGGCGATATTGCCGGTGGCGGTCAGCTCGAAGACGAGGATCGGCAGGTCGTTGTCACGGCAGAGCGTGATGGCGGTGGCGTCGGCGACCTTGAGATCGCGGGCGAGAACCTCGCTGTACTCGAGCGCGTCGAACTTCACCGCGTCGGGGTTGCTCTTCGGGTCGGAGTCGTAGACCCCGTCCACCCCGTTCTTGCCCATCAGGAGACCCTCCGCGTCGATCTCCAGGGCGCGCTGGGCGGCAGTGGTGTCGGTGGAGAAGTACGGCATCCCCATGCCGGCGCCGAAGATGACGACGCGGCCCTTCTCCAGGTGGCGCACGGCGCGCAGCGGAATGTACGGCTCCGCGACCTGCCCCATGGTGATGGCGGTCTGGACGCGGGAGTCGATGCCTTCCTTCTCCAGGAAGTCCTGGAGTGCCAGGCAGTTCATGACCGTGCCGAGCATGCCCATGTAGTCGGACCGGGCCCGGTCCATGCCGCGCTGCTGGAGCTCGGCGCCACGGAAGAAGTTGCCGCCGCCGATGACGACGGCGATTTCCGCGCCGTCGCGGACGACCGCCGCGATTTCCCGGGCGATGGCGTGTACGACGTCGGGGTCGACACCGAGACCCCCGCCGCCGGCGAACGCCTCTCCGGACAGCTTCAGCATGAAGCGTCCGGCCACCTTGCCGTCGTCGCGCTTGTGGTCACCTTTTACGGCGTCCGCGCCCTTGTTCATGGAGATTCTCCTCGTGCACATACGAAGAAGGCCATTGCCGGTGGGTCTGGTGTCCCTCAGCGGCAATGGCCTCCTCGTCAGATCTGCGGTCGTACGGCGTGAGTGCGGCCGACGACTGCACTAGACCCTATCGGGGTCCACCGTGTTTCGCGGACGGACTCAGATGCCGACCTTGATGCGCGAGAAGCGCTTCAGGGTGACACCGGCCTCGTCCAGGACCTTCTGGACGGACTTCTTGTTGTCCAGCGCGTACGGCTGGCCGAGGAGGGTGGCCTCCTTGAAGAAGCCGTTGACGCGACCCTCGACGATCTTCGGGAGCGCGGCCTCGGGCTTGCCCTCGGCGCGCGTGGTCTCCTCGGCGACGCGGCGCTCGGCCTCGACGACCTCGGCCGGGACGTCCTCGCGGGACAGGTACTTCGGGGCGAACGCGGCGATGTGCTGCGCGATGCCCTTGGCCAGCTCGGCGTCGGCCTTGTCCAGCTCGACCAGAACACCGATCTGCGGCGGCAGGTCGGGCATGGTGCGGTGCATGTACGCGGAGACGAACGCGCCGGAGAACTGCGCGAAGCGGTCCAGGACGATCTTCTCGCCGAGGTTGGCGTTGGCCTCGTCGACGTACGCCTGGACGGTCTTGCCGGCCTCGATCTCGGAGGCGAGCAGCGCCTGGATGTCGGCCGGGGAGGTGGCGGCGACGTGCGCGGCGAGGGTGTTCGCGACGTTCTGGAACTTCTCGCCCTTGGCGACGAAGTCCGTCTCGCACTTCAGCTCCAGCAGAACACCGGTCGTCTGGTCATCGGAGATGACGGAGACGACGGCACCGTTCTCGGCAGAGCGGCCCTCGCGCTTGGCGACGCCCTTCTGGCCCTTGATACGGAGCGCCTCGACGGCCTTGTCGACGTTGCCGTCGGCCTCGTCGAGCGCCTTCTTGCAGTCCATCATGCCGGCGCCGGTGAGCTCGCGGAGCTTCTTGACGTCAGCGGCGGTGTAGTTCGCCATGAGTCTGGGTTTCTCTCTCGAAGTCTGAAAGATCTACGGGTGAACGGCGGGGGCGGTGCTTGTGGCACCCGCCCCCGCCGTCATCAGCCGTGACGGGTGTCAGGCCTGCTCGGCGTCCGCGGCCGGAGCCTCGGCAGCGGGGGCCTCGGCAGCGGCCTCGGCGTCCGCGACCTTCTCGGTCTCGGCGGAGGTCTGGACCTCGGCGTCGGCCTTCTTGTCGCCCTCGAGCAGGTCGCGCTCCCACTCGGCGAGCGGCTCGCCGGCGGCCTTCTCGCCCGGCTTCGAGTCACCGGTGGCGGCACCGGAACGGGCGATGAGGCCCTCGGCGACGGCGTCGGCGATCACGCGGGTGAGCAGGGTGACGGAGCGGATCGCGTCGTCGTTGCCCGGAATCTTGTAGTCGACCTCGTCGGGGTCGCAGTTGGTGTCGAGGATCGCGACGACCGGGATGTGGAGCTTGCGCGCCTCACCGACGGCGATGTGCTCCTTCTTGGTGTCGACGATCCAGACGGCGCTCGGCACCTTCTGCATCTCGCGGATACCACCGAGGGTCTTCTCCAGCTTGGCCTTCTCGCGGGAGAGAACCAGGAGCTCCTTCTTGGTGAGGCCGGAGGCGGCCACGTCCTCGAAGTCGATGAGCTCAAGCTCCTTCAGACGCTGGAGGCGCTTGTAGACGGTGGAGAAGTTGGTGAGCATGCCACCGAGCCAACGCTGGTTGACGTACGGCATGCCGACGCGCGTCGCCTGCTCGGCGATGGCCTCCTGGGCCTGCTTCTTCGTACCCACGAACATGATGGAACCGCCGTGGGCGACGGTCTCCTTGACGAACTCGTAGGCGCGGTCGATGTACGACAGCGACTGGAGCAGGTCGATGATGTAGATGCCGTTGCGCTCGGTGAAGATGAAGCGCTTCATCTTCGGGTTCCAGCGACGGGTCTGGTGACCGAAGTGGACGCCGCTTTCCAGCAGCTCCCGCATCGTGACGACGGCCATGGCCGTACTCCTTGAGGTGCTCGGTTGTCGCGACCGCAGGATTGCTGTCGCGCCTGACGCCCCGACGCGCCGTGCCACAAGGGACCGAGGAGCGCGGCCACCGTCCGCAGAGAGGGAGGTGGCGGGGCGTGCGAAGTCGACCCGGTGACCCGGATCGCCATAGGAAGTGTACGGGACGGCCCGAGTGCCGGGTGACGGCGCTGTCCACAACCGGCAGGTTGTCCACAGATCCGGTTCATGATCCCCGCGGATCGCGGGGCCGCGGGACGGTTCTGCCATGCGATCCCCAACTGATCCGACCGGTCCGGCCGCTCCTGCGAAGCCCGCTCCCGCGCGCCTGCGGGAGGCGCTCGTGGCGGTGGTGGCGGTCCTGCTGGCGGTGGTGTGCGGCCCACCGGTCGCCGCGGCCGGCGGGCCGGGGCCCACGCCCGTTCCCGCAGCCGGCAGACCGACGTCCACGCCCGCGACCGCGACCGCGCCCACAGCCGACGGGCCGCCGTCCACATCCACGCCCGAATCCGAATCCGGGCCGGTGCCGGACGGCGGCCGGAGTTGGCCGATGGCCGGGCGGCCCGCGGTCGTACGGGGCTGGGAGCCCCCGGCCGACGCCTACGGGCGGGGCCACCGGGGCGTCGACCTCGCCGCGGAGCCGGGTGCGGCGGTGCTCGCCGCGGCCTCGGGACAGGTCTCGTTCGCGGGGCGGGTGGCGGGGCGCGGGGTGCTGGCGATCGAGGTGGCCGGCAGTGGTGATCCGCCACTGCGGACCACGTACGAACCGGTGCGGGCGCTCGTCGCGAAGGGCGAGAAGGTGGTGGCGGGGCAGATGGTGGCGATCGTGGAGGCGGGGCCCTTCCACTGCGCGGCGGGCTGTCTGCACTGGGGCCTGCGGCGCGGTGACACGTACCTGGACCCGCTGTCGCTGCTGCCGCCGTCGCTGCTGCGGCGGGGCCCGTCCCGGCTGCTTCCGGTGTTCGGCGTACCCGGGACCGCGCGCGCCGACGGGGGACCGGCTGGTTGGAAGTATTCGCGCCTGAAGCGGTTGAGGACCGCGCGCGCCGTCGGGGGGACCGGGGACGGGCTCGCCGCCCCCGGCGTTCTGCTCGCGGCCGCCGTGACGCGGCGGCCGCGTCAGCTCCGTGCGCCCTGCACGCCTCGGAGGATCATGGCGACGGCGGTGTCCGCGATCACGGCCGGCTCCTCGGCGACAGCCAGTTCGATACGCCGCACGGCGGCGTCCACCGAGCCTTGGAGCAGCATCGCCGCCAGCCTCGGCTGCGCGTGGCCGAGGTCGCCGAGCGCCTCGACGATCATGGCGATCAGCCCGCCGTGCGCTGCCCTGATCTTCTCGCGCGCCCCGGCGTCCAGCTCGCTGGCCGAGATGGCGACGACCGCCCGGTGGCGGCGGTCCCCGACGAGGTCGAGCTGTCGGCGCACATAGGCCTCGATCTTGCCCTCGGGCGTCGTGGCCTGCTCCATCGCGTTCTCGACCTCGGCCGCCCAGACGGGGAAGTCGACGGCACAGAGCTCCTCCACGACGGCGGCGCGGGAACGGAAGTACTCGTACACGGAGGACCGGGCGAGGCCCGTCCGTTCGGCGAGGGCGGGGAAGGTCAGCGCTTCCGTGCCGCCCTCGGACAGCAGGGAGCGTGCGGCGTCCAGGAGGGCGCCGCGCTGCATGGTCCGGTGCTCGGCCACCGAGGCCGCTCGAATCCTGGGCACGTGTCCACTCTACGGCGACCGGTGCCCGGGAGGGCGAGTGCGGCCCTGCTCGATGGCCGAAGCAAACATGGCCGACACCGGTCGCGAGCAGGGCTCAGCGTCCGGCGTCGGCCAGCTTCGCGCGCAGTTGCAGCACCGATTTGGTGTGGATCTGGCTGACCCGGCTCTCGGTGACCCCGAGGACATTGCCGATCTCGGCGAGGGTGAGGCCCTCGTAGTAGTAGAGCGTGACGACCGTCTTCTCGCGCTCCGGAAGCGTGTTGATCGCCCGGGCGAGCAACCGTCTGAGCTCGCGGTCCTCGGCGACTTCCACCGGATCGTCGGCGGCGGTGTCCTCAAGCGTGTCCATCAGGCTGAGCCGGTCGCCGCCCTCACCGCCGACGTGCAGCAGTTCCTCCAGCGCGACCACGTTCGCCAGTGACAACTGGCTGAAAACCGCGTGGAGTTCCTCCAGTGCGATGCCCATCTCCGCGGCGACCTCCGCCTCGGACGGGGTGCGCCGCAGCTGCGCCTCCAGCGTGGCGTAGGCGCGTTCGACCGCCCGCGCCTTCTGGCGCACCGAGCGCGGGATCCAGTCCAGCGCCCGGAGTTCGTCGATCATCGCGCCCCGGATCCGGGTGATCGCGTAGGTCTCGAACTTGATCGCGCGCTCGATGTCGAACTTCTCGATCGCGTCGATCAGTCCGAAGACCCCCGAGGAGACGAAGTCCGCCTGCTCGACGTTGGAAGGCAGGCCCACGCTCACTCGGCCCGCGACGTACTTCACCAGCGGCGAGTAGTGGAGGATCAGCTGCTCCCGCAGCCGCTCGTCGCCGGTGGACTTGTACGAACGCCACAACTCGTCGAGCGAGGAGGGAGCGGGGGGACGCACAGTGCCACGCGCAGCCGGTGGCGCTGCCGCGCGGTCAGACCCGGAGGTGTGCTGGGGCATGTGGTGCCTTGAGCCGTTCTGCTGTGAAGTGCTTGGACGTATGTCTGAGCCGGAACCCTTGTGAGCGTAGCGTGACGACGGTGTCGCGGTCCGCGCAGGATATCCGCGCAGGATAGAGGATCGGCGCCGTGCGAATCCGGCCGATCCGACACGGCCGAGTCCCGGGACCGTCGCCGTGCGCGTCGGCCCCGGAGGCGCCACTGAAGGATCCGCCGAGGTCATCGGCATCACCTTTTCACCCGAATGCTCCAGGTCAAGTACCGCCTCGCCGCGCGCCGCCATTGCAAGTCGGTCGCGGCGTCAACCGCCATCCATCGCCCTCCCGTTCGACGAACCCCAGTGAGTGCAGTTCGTACAGCCTGCCGAGCGCTTCGTCGATGCCGGTTCCGGCGGTGCGGGCCACGTCGCGCCCGCTGACGGCACCCCGGCGGGGCAGGGCGTCGAGGACCGCGGCGGAGGTCGCGTCCAGCAGGTCCCGGGGGTGCACGGGGCCGCGTCTGGCCGGGGCGAGTTCGCCGATGTCCCCCACCAGTTCGGCAACTTCGGCGGCATCGGTGACCAGGACGGCCTCGCCGCGCAGGAGTTCATGGACCCCTGCCGACAGCCCGCTGGTGGCGGGTCCCGGCACGCCCATCGTGAAGCGGCCGAGCCGCTGTGCGCAGCGCGCGGTGACGAGCGAACCACTGCGGTATTCGGCCTCGACGACCACCGTTCCCCGCGTCAACGCGGCGATGACCCGGTTCCGGAGAACGAATCTGCTGCGGGTGGGATGATCGGACGGTGGTAATTCGCCGATGACGAGCCCCTGTTGCGCGATCCTTCCGATCAGCTCGGCGTGTCCCCGGGGGTAGGGGACGTCCACCCCGCAGGCCAGGACCGCCGCCGTCGCCCCGCCGACGGCGAGCGCGCCGCGGTGCGCCGCCCCGTCGACCCCGAACGCGGCCCCCGACACGACCACCCACCCCAGCTCCGCGAGTCCCGCACCGAGTCCGGCCGCCATGTGCGATCCGTAGGGGGTGCAGGCCCGGGCGCCGACCACGGCGACCGAGCGCAGCGCCCAGAGCCGCAGATCGCGCGGCCCCCGCACCCACAGGCCGGTCGGCCTGGCGTCCGCGAGGTCGTCGAGCTGGCTGGGCCATTCCCGGTCGCCGGGGCAGATGAACCGCCCGCCCAGCGCGGCGATCGCCGAAAGGTCCCGCCCGGGGTCGGCGCTCCCGGCCCTCAACCGGTATCCGGCAAGCCGTTTCGGAGTCATTCCGCTCAGCTGCTCCGCGGTGCCGTCCCCGCTGGTGATCCGCCGTATCAGTTCGACGGCACCGCACTCGCGCAGCCAGCGGCCACCGTGCTCGTCCCCCGGCTCGACGATGCGGGTCAGGGCAGCCCGCGCCAGCCGCTCCTGGCCGCTCACCGTCAGCCCCGGCCCGGCCCCGGGCTCCTCCTCCGTGCCGTGTGCCGCGCCCGGTCCCCGTACCTCCCCCGACAGGTCCTGCCCGTTCCCCGGCGCGTCCTCCGTCCGCCGCTTCATGACGGCGCCCCGGCGTTCGTCAGGGCGCCCCGTGAAATCCCGGTCCGCAGTTCCAGCGCCACCGCGATGTCGGAGGCGTCCGGGCGGTCGGCGCCGCGCAGATCGGCGACCGTCCACGCCACTCGGAGCACCCGGTCCAGGCCCCGTGCGGTGAGCATGCCCCGGTCCATGTCCTGCTCGGCCGCGAGGAGCGCGCCCGGTGCCGCGATCAACCTGGTCCGCAGCTCATGGCCGGGCACCTCGCTGTTGGTCGACCACCCGGTGCCCGCCAGCCGCTCCGCGGCCCTCGCCCTGGCCCGCCGGACCCGGGCCGCCACGGAGGCCGTCGGCTCGCCCCTGCCGCCCTGCCCCATCAGGTCCTCGCGCCGGACCGGGTCGACGAACACCCGCAGGTCCACCCGGTCGAGCAGCGGTCCGGAGAGCCTCGCCTGATAGCGCCGCACCGTGGAGGGCGGGCATTCGCAGCCGGCGCCGCTGAGGCCGTGCCGGCCGCACGGGCAGGGGTTGGCGGCCAGCATCATCAGGAATCTGGCGGGCAGCCGGATCACCCCGGCGCTGCGCGCCACCACCACGTGTCCTGATTCCAGCGGCTGTCGCAACGCGTCCAGTGCCCGTACGGAGAACTCGGGCGCCTCGTCCAGAAAGAGAATTCCCCGGTGGGCCAACGAGACCGCACCGGGCCTCGGCAGTCCGTTGCCCCCGCCGACCAGCGACTGCATCGTCGCCGAGTGGTGGGGTGCGCAGTAGGGCGGCCGGCTCACCAGTGGTTCTCCCGGCGGCAGGATGCCCGCCACCGAGTGCACCGCGGTCACCTCCAGGGATTCCTTCCGGGTCAGCTCCGGCAGGAGGGCCGGCAGCCGCTCGGCCAGCATGGTCTTGCCGGCGCCCGGCGGCCCCGAGAGCAGGAGGTGGTGACCGCCCGCGGCGGCGACCTCCAGGGCCTTGCGGGGCAGCTCCTGCCCGGCCACGTCCGCGAGATCCGGTGGGTTCCCGTCGCCCTGCCCGGCCCCGCGGGCGAGCCCGGTGCCGATGCCCGCACCGGGCACCATCAGCCCGGCCAGCATGGTGTCGGGGCGCCCCTCGTCGTGCGCCTGCCGTTCGTCGGGCACCGGTTCGTCGCAGAGCACGGCGACCAGCTGCCGCAGGCTCCGTACCCCGAGCACGGAGACTCCGGGGACCAACGCCGCCTCCCCCGCGGTCTGTTCGGGCACGACGACCTGCCGATACCCCGCCTCCGCCGCGGCGAGCACGGCCGGCAGCACACCGCGCACCGGCCGCACCCGGCCGTCGAGCCCCAGCTCGCCGATCATCACCACATCGGCGATGGACGCGGGATCGATCCGCTCCGCCGCACCCAGCACCGCACAGGCGACGGCGAGATCGAACCCGGATCCGCTCTTCGGCACCGAGGCCGGTGACAGACCCACCGTGAGCTTCTTCTGCGGCCACTCGGCCCCCGAGTTCACCACCGCGGCCCTGACCCGGTCCCGGCTCTCCACCAGGCTCTTGTCCGGCAGCCCCACCAGGGTGAACGCGGCCACCCCCGCCTCCAGGTCCGCCTGGACCTCCACGACCACACCCTCGACGCCGACGAGCGCCACGGAGCACGCCCGGGCGAACCCCATCAGGCCACCCCCCGCGCATGCTCGGCGACGGGCGCCCCACGCCTGGGCAGCACCACACCGACCAGGTCGATCCGGACTCCGCCGGGCGGCGGGCCGCCGTGCCGGTGGGTCCAGATACCGGCCAGCCGCCGCAGCCGCTCCGCCTTGACCGGTGTGACGGCCGCCATCGGATGCTCGAACGCGCCTGCCCTGCGGGTCTTCACCTCGCAGACCACGAGTGCGTCGCCGTCCATCGCGACGATGTCGATCTCACCGGCGCGACAGCGCCAGTTCCGTTCCAGTACGGACATGCCGGCCTCGGCCAGCAGCCGCGCCGCCAGATCCTCGCCGTACCGCCCGAGTGCCCCCCGTGCGTTCATTTCGGCACCACCTCCGGGACCGACTCTGACGCGTCCGGTCCCGATGCGTGGATCTTGGTGGACAACCCCGGGATTGTGGATAACCCGGCCACCCGGAAGTGGGAATCACCACGGATTCGCGAGGGGCTTCACCAGGGATTCGCCGGCGAATCCGCCGGGAGCCGCCGGAGATCACCGGGAATCCCCGGGGAATCGACGCCCCGGGGAAACGCCCCCGGGGTCGGGCTCAGCCGCCCGGAAGTTCGAGATCGCTCTTGTTGAGCTCCTCGATGTTGACGTCCTTGAACGTCAGCACCCGTACCTGCTTGACGAACCGCGCGGGCCGGTACATGTCCCAGACCCAGGCATCCGCCATCGATACTTCGAAAAACACCTCGCCCTGGACCGAGTGCACCTGCATCTCGTAGTCGTTGGTGAGGTAGAAGCGCCGTTCGGTCTCGATCACATATTTGAACAGACCGACGACATCTCGGTACTCCCGGTAGAGCTTCAGCTCCATCTCGGTCTCGTACTTTTCGAGGTCCTCGGCGCTCATTGGCATGTTCCCCTTCAGCCGTGCGTCCCCCCATTGTGCGCCAGGCCCCGGCCCCCCTGGGCGCTTAGGCGATTTCGGGGTCGAGAACCAGTGGCGTACGCGGAGGACCCTCGTCGAGCAGCGTGCGCAGCAACTCGGCGAGCCTGGTCGGGTACACCGTCTCACGCGCCGCCGACAGTTCGGCGGAGGTCCACCACCTCAGCCCCGCGACGCTGCGCCGCTCCAGCCCGGTCTGCCCCCTGGTGTCGGTGGCGGTCTGCCTCGTACGTGCCAGGAAATACCACTCGTCCTGGTCCCAGCGGCGTCCGTCGAACGGGAACGAGCACATCCGCTGCCAGAGCAGCGGGCCCAGTTCGACCTCGGTGATCCCGGTCTCCTCGGTCAGCTCGCGCAGCGCGGCCTCCTCCCGGGTCTCGTCGCCCTCCACGCCGCCACCGGGGGTGAACCACCAGGTGCTCGCCGGGTCCTCCGGTTCGAAGCCATGCATCAGCAGGATCCGGTCGTCGGGGTCCAGGAGCACCACGCGGGCGACCTTCCGCTTCTCAGTGCGCACCGGCGGGCACCTTCTCGCCCTTGTCGCGTCGCGAACGCGCGGACCGTGCCGCGATCGGCCCGTATGCCGCACCGCCCAGGATGAGCACCACGCCCACGAGCACGGCCGCGAGCTGCAGCCGCAGCGGTCCGGGCGACGACACCCCGCCGGGGAGCGAGGAGAAGGCCTCCGGACGCTCGACCATGCCGTTCATCGGCCAGGCGATGGCGTCCACCCGGGCCTGTACCGCGTCGCGCGGGACGGAACCCTGCCCCGCGTCGTCCAGGTGGACCCGGGAGTCCAGGGACGCGCTGCGCTCGTCGCCCAGCAGGAAGAGCTTCCCCTTGGGCACCTCCGCCGTGAAGTTCTTGGCGGAGGCGAGGCCCTTGGTGCGCAGATACGGTTCGTCAATGGGCTTGCCGTTGACCGTGAGCCGGCCGCCCTTGTCACAGCAGGCGATCTCGTCGCCGCCGATCCCGACGACCCGCTTCACCATCGGCATGTCGCCCCACACGGGATCGGTGAAGACCACCACGTCGCCGCGGCGCACCTCGCTGCCGTCGATCCGCTGCGCGAGCACCCGGTCGCCGGAGTTCACCGTCGGAGTCATCGACTGGGTCGGCACCGTGTACGGCTTGTACACCACCGCCCCCCAGGCGAACCCGCCGAGGAAGAGCACACAGCCGACGGCCACGGCCAGCCCCGACAGCATGCTGCCGAGCCGGCCGTGGCCGTCACCCGTACGTCCTTGTCCACTCATCCCAGCGTCCCCCACTCCGGAGATCGACAATCGCTGATCCGAGTCGGCACCCTACCCGGCGGTACGCCCGCTGGTCAGCCTCCTGCGGCGCCAGAGCACGAGAGGCAGCGCGCCCGCGACGCCGAGTGCTCCCGGGGCCAGGCCGGCCGCCGCGTTGATCCCCGGCTGGTCGAAGGTGTCCGGGACCGGCAGCGTCGCCCAGCGGTTGATCGGCCACGCCACCACCACGGCCCGCCCCACGACGTCCTCGACGGGCACGAAGCCCTTGGTCGCCTCGTCCATGTGATAGCGCGAATCCAGGGAGTTCTGCCGGTGGTCGCCCATCACCCAGATCTTGCCCTCGGGCACCTCGACCGGGCCGAACGGCTTGTCGTCGCACGCCGTGTTGCCGGGGAAGATGTACGGCTCGTCGAGCGCCTTCCCGTTGACCTTGACCGGGCCGCCCTTCGCGCACTCCACGGTGTCACCACCGACCGCGATCGTCCGCTTGATCAGGTCCTTCTCCTTGGACGACGGCATCAGACCAATGAAACTCAGGAAGTCCTGCACCGCGTTCGACTCGGGGGTCGGCTCCCCGGCGAGCCAGTTGTCCGGGTCGTGGAAGACGACCACCTCGCCGCGCTCGGGCTCCGAGCCGAACCAGGGCGTCAGCTTGTCCACCAGCACCCGGTCGCCCCGCTGGAGCGTGTTCTGCATCGAGTCCGACGGGATCGAGAACGCCTGCACCAGGAACGTCTTGATCAGCAGCGCGAGAACCAGGGCGACGACGATCAGCAGGGGAAGCTCCTTCCAGAAAGGACGCTGCTTCCTCTCCGCCTTCCCGCCGCCCCCGTCCGGAGCCTCCTCGTCCGCGGGCGCGTCCGGATCCGGTGCCCCTTCCGGACCGGCCACCGGACCGGCCACCGGATCGACGGCGGGATCAGCGGACCGGTCGGGCCCCTTCGCGGGGTCCCCGTGTCCAGATCGTGCACCGGCAGCCACGTCACTCACATCCAGTCCTCACTATGCGCCCCGCCTGCTCCAGGACCCTGTCCGTTCAAAGGCCCACTGCCTGTTCAAGGGCCCTCTGCCCTTGAACAACGAGCGGGAGTTCCTGAGGACCACCGCTTCGCCGACCGCCTTGCCGCCCGCGGGCCGCCGGGCACCGTCCTGCCGCCCCCGGGCCGCCCCGTGCGGATGCACCGATCGGCCGCCAGGATCCTACGAAGAAGACCTGGCGAGCGTCCCGTGTTTACTCGATCTTGCCGTTCCCTTGGTCAGGACCGGCGGACCCGCCTGCGCCAGAGCACGATCGGCACGGCCCCGGCGATACCGATCGCACCGGGCGCGACGGCCATCGCAGCGTTCAGGCCCGGCTGGTCGAAGGTCTTCGGGATCGGCAGCGTCGCCCAGCGGCTGATCGGCCACGCCACGACGAAGGCCCGGCCGACGACCTCGTCGTTGGAGACCGTGCCGTTGCCCGGCAGTTCCTGGTGGTAGCGGGAGTCGCGGGAGTCCTGGCGGTGGTCGCCCATCACCCAGATCCGGCCCTCGGGCACCTTGATCGGGCCGAACGGCTCGTCGTTGCAGGCGGTGTTGCCCGGGAAGATGAACGACTGCTCGTCCAGGGCCTTGCCGTTGACCACGACTGGGCCGTTCTCCCGGCACTCCACCGTGTCGCCGCCGATGGCGATGACACGCTTGATCAGGTCCTTCTCCTCGGCGGACGGCATCAGTCCGATGAAACTGAGGAACTTCTGGACCACATTGGGATGGACTTCCTCGGTGTCGTCCAGCCAGCCGCCCGGATCGTGGAAGACCACGACCTCGCCGCGCTCGGGCTCCGAGCCGAACCAGGGCGTCAGCTTGTCCACCAGCACCCGGTCGCCCCGCTGGAGCGTGTTCTGCATCGAGTCCGACGGGATCGAGAACGCCTGCACCAGGAACGTCTTGATCAGCAGCGCGAGAACCAGGGCGATGACGATCAGCAGGGGCAGCTCCTTCCAGAAGGAGCGCGGCTTCTTCATGGCCTTGCCGCCGCCGTCCGGAGTGTCGCCGTCACTCCCGGCGTGGCCCGCGTTCCCGGCGGACTCGGCGGACTCGGCATGGCCCGAACGGTCCGGCCGGTCCTCGGGTTCCTCGTGTCCGGATCGTGCGCCGACGGCCAAATCCCCCACATCCACTCCTTATTCCGTGCCACGCCTGCGCCCCAGCCGGTGCAGGCCCACCACTCCCATAACGAGCGGGAGTTCTGCAGGGGTCGGGAGAGGGATCATTCCGTTGAGATCCTCGGACGCCACACTATTCGACGGACCCGACGCACCGGCCGCCCCGGCGCGCGCGTCAGGGACCGAGCCGAAAGTCTCCGGCTTCTCCAGTCGTCGCCAGTGGCCGACGGGCCAGGCGATCACCACGGCCCGGCCCACGACCTCGTCCTCGGACACCGTGCCGTGTCCCGGATCGTCCAGGTGGTAGCGCGAGTCGGCCGAATCCGACCGGTGGTCACCCATGACGAAGATCCGGCCCTGCGGAACCTTTACCTCGAATTTGATGAGGGAGGGGGGGTTCCCGGGATAGAGGTACGGCTCGTCGAGCGGTACGCCGTTGACGGTGACCCGGCCGTCCTTGCCGCAGCACTTCACCGTGTCCCCGCCGACCGCGATCACCCGTTTGATCAGGTCCTGCTCGTCGTCGGACGGCAGCAGTCCGATGAAGGTCAGCACCTCCTTCACCTGCTTGATGACGACGGGAGATTCCTTCTTGCCGACGTTCTCCTTCTGGAGCCAGCCCCCCGGATCCTTGAAGACGACGACGTCGCCGCGCTGCGGCCGGGATCCGAACCAGGGCGTCAGCTTGTCCACGAGCACCCGGTCACCGATCCGGATGGTCTGCTCCATCGACCCCGAAGGGATCACGAAGGCCTGCACCAGGAACGTCTTGAGCACGAGCGCGATCACCAGCGCCACCACGATGAGCAGCGGGATCTCGCCCACCGCGGCGCCGCGGCGCCGCCGCTTGACCCTGCGGGCCAGTTTCCGCCGCTCCACCCTGGTGGGCGGCGGGCTCCCGGCCGTCGGTGCCGTCCCGGGTTCGGCCCGGCGCCGCCCGCGGCCGCGGTTACCCATGGCCCCCGCCCTGCGACCGTACGGTGGCGAAGGCGGCGCTGTCCGGCAGCGAGCCCAGCCGGCTCGGCGGCCAGCCGATCCAGTCCACCCTGCCGATCACCATGTCGACCGGGACCATGCCACCGCCCGGCTCTCCCAGGTGGTCACGCGAGTCGCGGGAGTTGCTGCGGTGGTCGCCCATCATCCACAGCGTGCCGTCGGGCACGACGATGTCGAAGCGGACCTGGGAGGGCGCGTCCCCGGGATACAGATAGCCCTCGACGACCGGCCGGCCGTTCACCTCGATCCGCCCCTGCTTGTCGCAGCAGACCACCCGGTCGCCGCCCACGCCCACCACCCGCTTCACGTAGTCGGTCGCGGCCGGCTCGGCCAGGCCCAGGGACGCGGCCACCGAGCGCATCAGACCGGTGACGGGGTTCTCTTCCGGTGGCTCCTGGACGAAGGATCCGGTGCCGTCGAAGACCACCACGTCGCCCCGCTGCGGCGCGGAGCCGGAGCTGTAGGCCAGCTTGTTCACCACCACCCGGTCCCCCACCCGCAGCGTGGGCTCCATCGAGCCACTGGGGATCAGGAAGGGCTGGACCACGTAGTTGCTCAGGAGCAGTACGAAGACCGCGCAGACGGCTCCGAGCGCGGCGGTCCGCCGCCAGGAGATCGCGGCGGCCGGATCCGGGATACGCGAAGAGCGCGACCCCTCCTCCGGCACCTCTGCGGGTGTGGAGGAGCGGTCGCGCTCCGAGGGCTTTGCTTCCGTGTCCATCGGGGCCAGAGCCTATCCGGCCGACCTGTGGACCTGGGAGTCAGCTCAGTTGTCGCGCTTCTCCTTGATCTTGGCGGCCTTGCCGCGGAGCTCACGGAGGTAGTACAGCTTGGCGCGACGGACGTCACCACGGGTGACGAGCTCGATCTTCTCGAAGATCGGGCTGTGCACCGGGAAGGTGCGCTCGACGCCGACGCTGAAGGAGACCTTGCGGACCGTGAAGGTCTCGCTGACGCCCGCGCCCTGGCGACGGATGACTACGCCCTTGAACTGCTGGATACGGGAGCGGTTGCCCTCGATCACTCGGACGTGGACGTTGACGGTGTCACCGGGGCGGAACGACGGGATGTCGGTACGCAGCGATGCGGCGTTGACGCCATCGAGCAGGGAAGCCATGTTGTCTGCTTTCTTCGCCGATGCCACAGGTCATCGACGGGAGAGAGGGAGAAATGGGGTGCTGATCGCGTCGGGCGGACGTCGTTCCCCCTGTGGCAGGGGCGTACGCCGGACGTACAGCAGCGGCCTATTCTTCCACGGCCTCGGGCCTGCGCCAAAATCGGCCGCCGGGCTCGGGTGCCCAGCCGAGGATGGAGAGCATCTCGCGGTCCTTCTTGTCGAACCCCGCGGCTTCGCAGCGCTCGATCAGATCGGGCCGGTTGAGTGCGGTGCGACGGAACGCCTCGTCCCGGCGCCAGCGGGCGATCCGTCCGTGGTGACCGCTGAGCAGCACTTCCGGGATGCCCCGGCCGCGCCACTCGGGCGGCTTGGTGTAGACGGGCCCCTCCAGCAGATTGGCCATCGCGCCGGGGGCGAAGGAGTCGTCCCGGTGCGATTCGGCGTTGCCCAGCACCCCGGGCAGCAGCCGGGCGACCGCCTCGGTGATCACCAGTACCGCGGCCTCCCCGCCGGCCAGCACGTAGTCCCCGATGGACACCTCGACGACCGGCATCCGGGTCGCGTACTCGTCCATCACCCGCCGGTCGATGCCCTCGTAGCGGGCCGGCGTGAAGATCAGCCAGGGCCGCTCGGAGAGCTCGACGGCGAGTTCCTGGGTGAACGGGCGCCCGCTGGGCGTGGGTACCACGAGCACCGGGGAGTGCGCCCCGGCCTCGTACCCGCCCGCCAGGGCGTCGTCCAGCGCCTCGCCCCACGGCTCGGTCTTCATGACCATGCCGGGGCCGCCGCCGTACGGGGTGTCGTCGACCGTGTTGTGCCGGTCGTACGTCCAGTCGCGCAGGTCGTGCACATGGACGTCGAGGCGGCCCCGGGCTCGGGCCTTGCCGACGAGGGAGACGTTCAGCGGTTCCAGGTATTCCGGGAAGATCGTGACGACATCGAGGCGCATCAGGCGTCCTTCCCGTCGGCGGAAGTCTCGTCACCGGAAGCCTCGTCACCGCTCGCTCCGTCGCCTTCCTCGTCCCGGGCGGAGGCGATCACGGCCTGGTCGGCGTCGATCAGGCCGGGCGGCGGGGTGATCACCGCGCGCTGCTCCGCCAGGTCGATCTCGGTGACGATCTCCTCGACGAACGGGATCATCACCTCGCTGCCGTCCGGCCGCTCGACGATGAAGAGGTCCTGGGACGGCAGGTGTGTGATCTCGGTGATCCGGCCGATCTCGGTGCCGTCGGCGAGGACCACGTCGAGGTCCATCAGCTGGTGGTCGTAGAACTCCTCGGGGTCCTCGGGGAGTTCCGCCGGGTCGACGTCGGCGATCAGGAGCGTGTTGCGCAGCGCCTCGGCAGCCGTACGGTCGCGCACGCCCTCGAAGCGCAGCAGCAGCCGTCCGCTGTGCACCCGGCCGGTCTCGATCGTCAGCGGTCCGGCACCGGCCGGTTCGGTGGCGAGCACGGCCCCGGGCCCGAGCCGCAGCTCCGGCTCGTCCGTACGGACCTCGACGGTGACCTCGCCCTTGATGCCATGGGCCCGGCCGATCCGCGCGACTACCAACTGCACCTTGTGTCTCTCCTGTCATACGACGACGGGCCGGGGCGGGCGCATGGCCCTCCCCGGCCCGTGCCGGTGTTCAACTCTGTCAGCGAACCTGATCCACATCGACGAGGTCGACGCGGATGCCACGGCCGCCGATGGCGCCCACGACGGTACGCAGCGCGCGGGCGGTGCGGCCATTGCGGCCGATCACCTTGCCGAGGTCGTCGGGGTGGACCCGGACCTCCAGCACGCGACCACGGCGCAGGTTGCGCGAGGCGACCTGCACATCGTCAGGGTTGTCGACGATGCCCTTCACGAGGTGCTCGAGAGCCTCCTCGAGCATGCTCAGGCCTCGGTCGACTCGGCGGGCGCAGCCGCGTCAGCAGCCTCGTCCGCCTTCTTGTCGGACTTCTTCGCCTTCTGCGTGATGGCCTCGCCCTTGGACTCGTCGCCGCCGTCCTTGGTCAGAGCCTCGAACAGGGCGCGCTTGTCAGCCTTGGGCTCCGGCTGCAGCAGCGGCGCGGGGGCCGGGAGACCCTTGTGGGCCTGCCAGTCACCGGTGAGCTTCAGGATCGCGAGAACCGGCTCGGTCGGCTGGGCGCCGACGGACAGCCAGTACTGCGCACGCTCCGAGTTGACCTCGATGCGCGAGGGGTTCTGCACCGGGTGGTACAGACCGATCTCCTCGATGGCCCGGCCGTCACGGCGGGTACGGGAGTCGGCGACGACGATGCGGTAGTGAGGCGAACGGATCTTGCCCAGACGCTTCAGCTTGATCTTGACTGCCACGGAAGTGGTGTCTCCTGGTCTATGACGTGGGTGGGCACAACGAAGATGCCACGTGGGGTTGCGGTACTCGGGTGCCCGATGGACGCGTCAGCCGGAGGAGAGAGGGGTCCTGTGCGACTGTCGAGTACAGCTAGCCATTGTGCCACACCGCGCCGGGTCACCCCACCGCGACTGCGGCTTCCGGGATGCGGAAGGGCTTCCCGCATCCGCCGCAGACGATCGGCGCCTGTGCCAGGACCGACGGGACGACCCGCACATTGCGGCCGCAGTCGCAGACGGCCTTGACGCGGACGCCTCCGCCGGAGGAGCCGTGCCGGGCGGCCGGCCCGCGGAAGGAGCGCTTGGTGTCGGCGGCGGTGGCGACCGTGTGTGCCTTGAGGGCGCGCTGCAGCCGCTCGATCGTCGGGCGGTAGCGGCGCTTGGCCTCGGGGTTGAGGGCGACCAGCGAGAAGCCGCTGCTGGGGTGGGGCTCCTCGGCGTGGTCGAGGCCCAGCTCCTCGGCGATCGCGAGGAATCTGCGGTTGTGGTAGCGGCCGGCGCGCGAGGTGTCGCGGACGCCTCGCGCGGCGGCGATGCCGTGGACTGCCTCGTGGAGCAGTCGCTCGAAGGAGAGTTCGGCGCCACAGGCGGACGAGGACTCTCCGATCAGGGACTCGGGCGCGGCTAGATCCGGCAGCTCGGGGTGGTACCGCTGAATGTCGGCCCACGCCTGTGCCAGCTCTGCGGCAAGTACAGGTGGTGTCGTGCTCACGTCGTGACAACGAGCGCGAGTGCCCCGGTGTTCCGATTCCGGGCCATCCCAAATAATTTGCACGTACCAGTCAGTTGCCCTTGCATGCGTCCCGACGAGGGCGGGTGCGCAGATCTGCGGAGAAGCCTCACAGCTCGCACCAAGGTGGTACGTAGCGGCGGGTACGCCTCAACGCGTAGGCAAGCACCGTACGCCGGGGCCCCGGGCGGCCGGGGCGTCGGACGGGGCGTCAGTAGGCGCGTGCCACCAGGGCGACAGTACCGGGCTCGTCGTCCGCCTCGGGCACCGACCCGTTTCCGGCCACCAGGCACCGTACGGACACCCCGTGCTCCGCGAGCCGGGCCTCCCCCGCCGGGCCGAGCGCCGCCCAGGCGATGCGCGCCCAGCCGCCCGCGGCCGCCACCTCCACGGCCTCCGCCGGGGTCGTGACGTCGCTGGTGGCCGCCTCGCGCCGGCTCCGGGACTCCCGCAGCAGCGCCGCCTGGTCCTCCTCCAGGACCGCCGGGAGCAGTGCGGGCAGGGCGTCGAGGGCGACCGGCTCCTTCCCGCCGGGGATGCGACGGACCAGCATCGCGGTACCGTCCGCCAGATCACGCGGCCCGATCTCGATCCGCACCGGCACGCCCTTCAGCTCCCAGTCGACCGCGCGGCGGCCGAACGGGGTGCCGGTGCGGTCGTCGGTCTCGGTCCTGATCCCCGCCGCGCGCAGCCGCTGCGCGACGGAGCGGACCGCGGCCGACACGGCCTCGTCCTCCTTGACCGCGAGCACGACTGCCTGGACGGGCGCGAGCCGCGGCGGCACCCGGAGCCCGTGGTCGTCGCCGTGCGCCATGATCAGGCCGCCGACCATCCGGGTCGAGGAACCCCACGAGGTCTGCCGGACGAGCTCCTGCCGGCCCTCCTTCGACAGGTAGCCGGTGCGGAAGGCCTTGGCGAAATTGGTGCCGAGCTCATGGCTCGTACCCATCTGAAGCGCCTTGCCGTCCCGCATCATCGCTTCGAGGGTGAGCGTGTTGACGGCGCCGGCGAACCGCTCGGCCGGGGTCTTGCGGCCGAGGACCACATCGATGGCCAGCACGTCGACCATGAAGTCCGCGTACACCTCGCGGTGGATGTACGCGGCGAAGTCCCGGGCCTCCTCGTCGGTGGCATGGGCGGTGTGGCCCTCCTGCCAGAGGAATTCCGTCGTACGGAGGAAGACCCGCGGGCGCATCTCCCAGCGCACCACGTTCGCCCACTGGTTGATCAGCAGCGGCAGATCGCGGTAGCTCTGCACCCACTTCGAGAAGTACTCGTTGATGATCGTCTCGGAGGTCGGCCGCACCACCACGGGCTCTTCGAGCTCTTTCCCGCCGCCCCGGGTGACCACCGCGAGCTCCGGCGCGAAGCCCTCGACATGCTCGGCCTCGCGTGTCAGGTAAGACTGGGGGATGAGGAGCGGGAAGTAGGCGTTGCGGGCGCCCGCCTGTTTGATGCGGGCATCCATCTCCTGCTGCATCCGCTCCCACAGGCTGTATCCGTACGGCCGGATGACCATGGTGCCGCGCACCGGGCCGTTGTCCGCGAGTTCGGCCTTGTTGATCAGATCCTGGTACCAGCGGGGAAAGTCCTCGGCCTGGGGCGTGAGAACGGGTGCCTTTGCCATGGCGCGCATCGTACGGCGACACGGCCCACCGCACGGGGCGACGGGCCCCGGCGCCACGGGCCTTCCCCACCAACGCAGCACCGCTCCACGCGGCCATTTCCCTCGGCCCCCTGGACGCGGACACGGATGCGCAGTTCTCTGACATACGGGGGAAGCAAGGGGCGTACGGAAGCGGGGGGCGTACGGAAGCGGGGGCGTACATACGGGGGGGCATCCACTCGGGCACTACCGATCGGACACGGCCGACCTCTCGGCGGATTGGGGCGCTTCATGACACGCACGCTCGTCCGGCACCACAGCCACGCGGAAACGTCCACCCCGGTGGACCCCGGCAACCGTGCCCGGGACTGGGCCGAGATCCAGGAGCGGATGCTGGCACCGCTGTACGAGGCGGTGTACGAGCGGCTCGAAGTGGGATCCGGTACCCGGCTGCTCTCCCTGGGCTGCGGCTCCGGTCTCGCGCTGCTGATCGCGGCCGCCCGGGGCGCGCGCGTCACCGGCGTGGACACCGACCTCGAACGTCTGGCGCTCGCCCGGACCCGGCTGCTGCCCGATCCGGGGAGCGAAGCCGGTCCCGGGGCCGGCCGGCCCCGGCTCCTGGAGGGCGATCCGTCCGGGGCCCGGCCCCACGACGGGGTGCCGTACGACCTGATCACCGCGTTCACGCCGATCGGCTGCTCGTCCGACGACGGCGAGGGGCTGGTGGCCGCGCTGCGGTCCGCGGTGCCGCTGGCCGCGCGGGGCAGCACCGTGGTGCTCACCGGCTGGGGTCCGCCGGAGCGCTGTGCGACGGCGCCCGTGCTGCGGGTGGCCGGGCGGCTGTCCGACCGGGACCGGGCCTCCCACGAGGGCGGCTGGCGGCCGTCGGGCCGGGACGACCTGGAGGAACTGGCGTTCCGGGCGGGTCTGAATCCCGACGGCTCGGGCCGGGTGGCGTGCCCGTTCGGGTACGCGGACCTGGACAGCGCGGTGCGGGGGCTGCTCTCCACCCGGCTCTTCGACGCGGCGGTACGGGCGACGGACCGCGCCCAGGTGGAGAAGGAGGTCGCGCAGGCCCTCCACCCGCACCGGCGCCGGGACGGCACGGTCTGGATGCCGAACGTCTTCCGCTATCTCGTGTGCACCACCTGAGCGGCCGTCCCGTGTGCACGAGCTGAACGGGCCGTCCACCGCGGACCACCCGATCGGCCGCGGCGGCCGTCACTTCGCCAGTCGGGTGATGCCGGCCGCCCGGTACGCCTCGTCCTCGTCCAGCGTCTCGTTCGCCAGAAGCGCGGCGGACAGCGAGTCCAGCCGGTCCCGGTTCTCGCGCAGCAGCCGGCAGGCCACCTCGTAGCACTCGTCCACGATCCGCCGCATCTCGTCGTCCACCGCGTCGAGCGTGGCGGGGGCCGCCGACAGTCCGTACGCCTGCTGGGCGTCGCTCGGGATCGCCGTCAGCCTGCCCACCTTGTGGCTCATGCCCCAGCGGCCGACCATGCCTCGGGCCAGGTTGGTGACCTGTTCCAGGTCGCTCTCCGCGCCGGTGGTGATCATTCCGAAGACCACCTGTTCGGCCGCCATGCCGCCGAGCGCCCCGACGATGCGGCCGCGCAGGTACTCCTCGGTGTACGCGTACTTGTCGGCGTCCGGCGTCGAGAGCGTGACGCCCAGCGCCCTGCCGCGCGGCACGATGGTGACCTTGCGGACCGGGTCGGCGCCCGGCTGGACCATGCCGAGCAGGGCGTGGCCGCTCTCGTGGTACGCGGTCCTGCGGCGTTCCTCGTCGGACATGACCAGGGAGCGTTCCGCGCCGAGCTGGACCTTTTCCAGGGCGTCCGAGAAGTCGGGCTGGGTGACCTCTGACTGCCGGCGCTTGACCGCCAGGAGCGCGGCCTCGTTGGCCAGGTTGGCCAGATCCGCTCCGGTCATGCCGGGGGTCGTGCCGGCCACCTGGGCCAGGTTCACATCGTCGGCGAGCGGGATCTGCCGGGTGTGGATCTCCAGGATCGCCTCCCGGCCGCTCCGGTCCGGCGGGCTGACCTGGACGATCCGGTCGAAGCGGCCGGGCCGGGTGAGCGCGGGGTCGAGCACGTCGGCGCGGTTGGTGGCGGCGAGCACGACGACGCCCTCCGAGCCGGAGAAGCCGTCCATCTCGGTGAGGATCTGGTTGAGCGTCTGCTCGCGCTCGTCGTGCCCGCCCATGCCGGAGCCGCCGCCGCGGGCCCGGCCGATGGTGTCGATCTCGTCGATGAAGACGATGGCGGGGGCGACCTTGCGGGCCTCCGCGAAGAGTTCCCGCACCCGGCTCGCGCCGACGCCGACGATCATCTCGATGAACTCGGAGGCCGACGCCGAGAAGAACGGCACCCCGGCCTCACCGGCGACGGCACGGGCCAGCAGGGTCTTGCCGGTGCCGGGCGGTCCCGCGAGGAGCACCCCGCCGGGCATCCGGGCGCCCATCTTCCGGTACGCCTGCGGATTCTTCAGGAAGTCGACGACATCGTTGAGTTCGCCCTCGACCTCGTCGATCCCGGCCACGTCCTTGAAGGTGGTGCGCTTGCTCTCCTCCAGCTCGACGGGTTTGGGCGGGGCCTTGCGCCCGAAGCCGCCCATCCCGCCACCCATGCCCCTGGACATCCGCCGCGCGATGAACACCCAGAGCAGGACGAGCAGCAGCATCGGTGCGAGCGAGATCAGCAGGTTGGCGAGGAAGCTGCGCTGCTGGACGACCGGCTCGGCGGTGACCGTGACGTCGTCCTTGACCAGTTCGGCCCAGAGGTTGTCGTCCGCGAAGGCCGGCCGCTGGGTTTCGAACTTCGTGTACTTCTTGTCGCTCCCCGGGACCTTCGCCTCCTTCTTGAGCTGCCCCTGGATGGAGTCGCCCTTGGAGTAGATCTTGGAGACATTGCCCGAGGTGACCTGCTTGCTGAACTCCGTGTACGCGATCGTCCGCTGCTCCTCCCCGTTGAAGAAGGACAGCACCAGATTGGCGATCAGATAGACGGCGAGCGCGGTCAGCAGCAGTCCGCCCCAGCCTCCCGGCATCTTCCGGCCGGGCGGCGGGGGCGGTGGGGCGCCCTCGGAGCGCCACGGTTGATCGGTCCGGTCACGGGGAGGTACGGGGTTGGTCACGCGTGCTCCTCTGCCGACTGCCGTTGAGGCGACAGTAAGGGAGGAATGCGGACAAAGCCCTCCCAGGGCCTGTCCGATGGGCCCTTGGAGGGACGGCGTACGACAGCCGTGGCGGACGGGGCCGGCCGACCGGAGGCCGGCCCCGTCCGGGGTCGGCCCGTCCGGGGTCGGCCCGTCCGGGGTCAGCCCGTCCGGGGTCAGCCCGTCCGGGGTCAGCCCGTCCGGGGTCAGCCCATGAACTTCTTGAACTCGTCCGGCAGCTCGAAGTTCTTGTCCTCCTGCGCCGGCAGGCCGAACGCGCCGCCCTGCGCCGCCTGCTCGCGACGGGCCGCCGCGGCCTGCTCCTCGGCCTTGCGCTTCATCGGGTTGCCGCTCTTGCGCTTCCCCTTGGCCTGCTTGACCTGCTTCTTCTGCCGGCCGGGGCCACCACCCATGCCCGGCATCCCGGGCATCCCGGGCATGCCGCCGCCCTGGGCCATCTTCGACATCATCTTGCGGGCGTCGAAGAACCGCTCCACCAGGTTCTTCACCGCGCTGACCTCGACACCGGAACCCTTGGCGATACGGGCCCGGCGCGAGCCGTTGATGATCGTCGGTTCGGCGCGCTCCTTCGGGGTCATCGACTTGATGATCGCGGCGGCGCGGTCCACGTCCCGCTCGTCGATGTTGTTGATCTGGTCCTTGATCTGCCCCATGCCGGGCAGCATGCCGAGCAGCTTGGAGATGGAGCCCATCTTCCGGACCTGCTCCATCTGGGACAGGAAGTCGTCGAGCGTGAAGTCCTTGCCCTTGCTGGACGCCAGCTTGGAGGCCATTTTGGCGGCCTCTTCCTGGCTGAAGGTCTTCTCCGCCTGCTCGATCAGGGTGAGCAGGTCACCCATGTCGAGGATGCGGGACGCCATGCGGTCGGGGTGGAAGGCGTCGAAGTCGTCGAGCTTCTCACCGTTCGACGCGAACATGATCTGCTTGCCCGTGACATGGGCGATCGACAGGGCCGCACCACCGCGGGCGTCACCGTCGAGCTTGGAGAGCACCACGCCGTCGAAGCCGACGCCGTCACGGAAGGCCTCGGCGGTGTTGACCGCGTCCTGGCCGATCATCGCGTCGACGACGAAGAGGATCTCGTCGGGGCTGACGGCGTCGCGGATGTCCGCGGCCTGCTGCATCAGCTCCTGGTCGATACCGAGGCGGCCCGCGGTGTCGACGACGACGACGTCGTACTGCTTGGACCGCGCGTACTCGATCGAGTCCTTGGCGACCTGGACCGGGTCACCGACGCCGTTGCCCGGCTCGGGCGCGTACACCGCAACACCGGCGCGGTCGGCGACGACGCTGAGCTGGTTGACGGCGTTGGGGCGCTGGAGGTCGCAGGCGACGAGCAGCGGGGAGTGGCCCTGGCCCTTGAGCCAGAGGCCGAGCTTTCCGGCGAGGGTGGTCTTACCGGCACCCTGGAGACCGGCGAGCATGATCACGGTGGGCGCGGTCTTGGCGAACCGGAGCCGACGCGTCTCGCCACCGAGGATGGAGACGAGCTCCTCGTTGACGATCTTGACGACCTGCTGGGCCGGGTTCAGCGCCTGGGAGACCTCGGCGCCGCGCGCCCGCTCCTTGACGTTGGCGATGAAGGCGCGGACGACCGGCAGCGCGACGTCCGCTTCGAGCAGGGCGATACGGATCTCGCGAGCCGTGGCGTCGATGTCCGCCTCGGACAAGCGGCCCTTGCCCCTGAGGTTCTTGAAAGTCGCGGCAAGGCGGTCGGAGAGAGTATCGAACACGGCGCTCGTCGGTCCTCAGGGTCGGGGGCAAAGTGGATTCGGTACCCCAGGGTATCCGGCCCGGAAGAAACGATGACCCCCTGCCCGGGAAATCCCGGGCGGGGGCGGGCCGCGCCGCGAGGTGACCGCGTCACGCCCGGAGCGCCGCCTCCACCGCGTCCGCCACCGCGAGCGCCCGCTCCCCCGGCAGCGGCTTCCCGTCGGTGTCCGTGACGTAGAACGCGTCCACCGCGTTCGCCCCCAGGGTCGACACATGGGCGCTGCGCACCCGTACCCCGCTCTGCTCCAGCGCCCGGCCGATCCGGTGCAGCAGCCCCGGGGCGTCCTGGGCCCGCACCTCGATCACCGTCGCCAGCCGGGAGGCGGCCGCCGCGACGGTCACCCTCGGCGGCGGGGCCTTCACCCCGCGGCGGCGCGGATAGGCGGCCTCGCGTTCGGCGAGCCGGGCCCGGATGTCCAGGGAACCGTCCAGGGCGCGTACGAGGTCGGCGCGGAGCCGGACGGCCTGCGGCAACGCACCGTACTCGGCCGCCACCCGCCAGCTGAGCAGCAGCACGTCCGCGGAGCCGCCCAGCTCGGTGGGGAGTTCCACGGCGCGCAGGTCGGCGGCGCGCACGGTGAGACGGTGCAGGGCGAGGACGCCCGCCGCCGCGGGCAGCACGCCGGGCCGGTCGGGCAGGGCGATGTGGAGCTCCACCCCGACGGGTTCCGGTTCGCCGTCCGCGTCCGGGGGCCCGGCCTGGGCGTGCAGCGCGAGGACGGGTCCGCCGGTGCGCAGGGCCTCGACGGCGAGGCGCTCCTGTTCGGCTCCGGGTGCGGCGGGTTCCGGTTCCTGCGGGGCCCGGCCGGCGAGCACGGCGGCGACGCGTCCCACCAGGTCGGCGACGAGGGAGGCCCGCCAGGAGGACCAGGCCGCGGGCCCGGTGGCGAGCGCGTCGGCCTCGGTGAGCGCGTGCAGGAGCTCCAGGGTGGTGGCGGTGGAGACGGCGGTGGCGACGGAGCGAACGGTCGCCGGGTCGTCGAGGTCACGCCGGGTGGCGGTCTCGACGAGCAGCAGGTGATGGCGTACGAGGGTGGCGATGACGCCCACGTCGTGCTGGGCGAAGCCGATCCGGGCGGCCGTGTCCCGGGCGATCACCTCACCGGCGACGGAGTGGTCGCCGGGCCAGCCCTTGCCGATGTCGTGCAGCAGCGCGGCGACCAGGAGCAGGTCGGGGCGGTGGACGCGGCGGGTGAGGGCCGCGGCGCGTACGGCGGTTTCGACGAGGTGGCGGTCGACGGTCCAGGTGTGGACGGGGTTGCGCTGGGGGCGGCAGTGGACGCGTTCCCAGTCCGGGAGCAGCCGGGTGACGAGCCCTTCGGCTTCGAGCGCCTCCCAGACGGGGACGGTGGCCTCGCCGGCGCCGAGGAGGGTGACGAGTTCCTCGCGGGCCTCGGCGGGCCAGGGCACCGGCAGCGGGGGGGCGGCGGTGGCGAGCCGGCGTACGACGTGGCGGGAGAGCGGGAGCTCGGACTGGGCGGCCGCGGCGGCGGCGCGCAGCACGAGGACGGGGTCGCGTTCGGGGCGGGCGGCGCGGGCGAGGACCACTTCGCCGTCGGCCTCGACGACGCCCTCGGCGAGCGGGGTGCGTTCCGGGGCGGCCGCCCTGTTGCCGCCGAGGATCGCGCGCAGCCGGGGGCGCACGGACCGGGCGCGCAGGACCCGGTCGACCTCGCGCCAGGTGACGTCGGTGGCGTACGTGATGGTGCGGGCGGCCTCGTAGACCTGGCGGAGCAGGGTGTCCGCGTCGAGGAGTCCGAGGGCGTCCGCGACCTGGTCCTGTTCCTGGAGGGCGAGGCGGTCGGTGGCTCGGCCGGTGGTGAGGTGGAGGGCGTCACGGGCGTCGAGCAGGACGCGGCGGGCTTCGGCGAGCCCTTCGCGGGGGGCGTCGGCGACCCAGGACGCGGCGACGGCGCGCAGCGCGGTGGCGTCCCGCAGTCCGCCGCGGGCCTCCTTGAGGTCGGGTTCGAGGAGGAATTGCAGCTCGCCTTGGCGTTCGGCGCGTTCGCGGCAGAGTTCGTGGAGTGCGGGCAGGCGCTTGGGGGCCTGGTTGCGCCAGTCGGCGAGGACCGCGGTGCGCATCGTGGCGACGAGCCCGAGGTCTCCGGCGACGGGCCGGGCGTCGAGCAGTCCGAGCTGGACCTTGAGGTCGTCGGCCGCGGTCCCGCGTGCCTCGGCGGGGGTGCGTACGGAGTGGTCGAGGGCGAGGCCGAGGTCCCAGACGGGGTACCAGACGCGGTCGGCGAGGGCGGCGACGGCCGCGGGGCCGGCTTTCCCGTCGTGCAGGAGCAGCAGGTCGAGGTCGCTGCGCGGGGAGAGTTCACCGCGTCCGTAGCCGCCGACGGCGACGAGGGCGGCGCCCTGGACGCCGGTCTGCCGGGCCGCGGCGGTGAACAGCCCGGTGAGCCAGTCGTCGGTGAGCGAGGCGAGGGCCGCACGGCGCGGCGGCCCGGACCGCGCCTCCTGCTGGAGAAGGCGCAGCCGGGCCGCCGCGTAGCCGCCGGGTTCCGAGTCTGCGGATTCGGTGGTGGTCTCGGTGCTTGTCACCCGGCTGCCTCTCGTTCGGGACCGTCGGCGCTCTCGCGGCCGTCGGCCTTCGGGACCATCCGTCAGAGTGCGTCCGGGCCGCGTTCGCCCGTCCGTACCCGGACCGCGGTCTCGACCGGCACGCTCCAGACCTTGCCGTCACCGATCTTGCCGGTGCGGGCGGCCTTCACCACGATGTCGATGAGCTGTTCGGAGTCCTCGTCCTCGACCAGGACCTCGATGCGGATCTTGGGTACGAGGTCGACGGTGTACTCGGCGCCCCGGTAGACCTCGGTGTGGCCGCGCTGGCGTCCGTACCCGCTGGCCTCGGTGACCGTGAGGCCCTGGACGCCGAAGGCCTGGAGGGCCTCCTTGATCTCGTCCAGCCGGTGTGGCTTCACGACCGCGGTGATGAGCTTCATACGTCCACCTTCTTCGTCTTCGCTGCTGCCGTGCTGCCCGGGGCGGGGCTCGTGGTGCGCGGGGCCGCGCCGCCGCCCGCCCCGCTGAAGTCGTACGCGGTCTCGGCGTGTTCGACCTGGTCGATGCCGGAGATCTCATCGTCCTCGGGGACCCGCATACCGATCGTCCGGTCCAGCAGGAAGGCCAGGATCGCGGAGACGACGAGAGAGTACGCGAGGACGGCGAAGACACCGACGGCCTGCTTGCCGAGCTGTTCGAGGCCGCCGCCGTAGAAGAGGCCCTTGGCCTCGGACTGGACGCCGCCGGTCGCGAAGAGGCCGACGAGGAGGGATCCGGCGATGCCGCCGACGAGGTGGACGCCGACCACGTCCAGGGAGTCGTCGTAGCCGAACCGGTACTTCAGGCCGACGGCCATGGCGCAGAGCACCCCGGCGATCGCGCCGACCGCGATGGCGCCGAGCGGGCTGACCGCACCGCCGGACGGGGTGATGGCGACGAGTCCGGCGACCGCGCCGGAGGCGGCGCCGAGGGTGGTGAAGGAGCCGTGGCGGAGCTTCTCGTAGCCGAGCCAGGCGAGCATCGCGGCGGCGGTGGCGACCTGGGTGTTGACGAACATCACCGCGCCGACGCCGTCGTCGTTGCCGAGCCACGAGCCGGCGTTGAAGCCGAACCAGCCGAACCAGAGCAGACCGGCGCCGAGCATGACGAGCGGCAGGCTGTGCGGCCGCATCGGGTCCTTCTTGAAGCCGACGCGCCTGCCGATGACGAGGATCACGCCGAGCGCCGCCGCACCGGCGTTGATGTGGACGGCCGTACCGCCCGCGAAGTCGATGACGCCCATCTCGTACAGCCAGCCGCCCGCGCCCCAGACCCAGTGGGCGACGGGGAAGTAGACGACGGTGACCCAGAGCGTGATGAACAGGGCCCACGAGGTGAACTTGACCCGGTCGGCGAGGGCGCCGCTGATCAGGGCCGGGGTGAGCACGGCGAACATCAGCTGGAAGACGGCGAAGACGTAGACCGGGATCGTGTAGCCGTCCCAGAGCTGGGTGACGCCGACCCCGCTGAGTCCGAGGTAGTCCGAGCTCCAGCCGACGACGGAGCCGATGTCGGTGCCGAAGGCGAGGCTGAACCCGAAGAGCACCCACAGGATCGTGACGATCCCGAGGCTGATGAAGCTCATCATCAGCATGTTGAGGGTGCTCTTGACGCGGACCATGCCTCCGTAGAAGAAGGCCAGGGCCGGGGTCATCAGCATCACCAGGGCGGAGCAGATGAGCATGAACCCGGTGTTGGCGGCAGACAGGGTCGGGGTGTCTGCGGCAAGCGTCGTGATGCCTGGGGGCATCGGCGTCTCCTCGTCGTCGGTGCGGCCGCGTGCGGGCGATGGGAGGGGCACCACGTGCGGGACCACTGGGAAGGGGTGCGGGCCGGTTATGGACCAGAGATTCACCCAGTGCGGTTTCCGCCGATGCCGCACGGTGTTTCACCGTGGTGACGAAGAGGTCCGGTGTGTTACGTCGCCATGAACCGGCGGTGGCGCGACCGGCGCCGGGCCTGTCCCGCGGCCGGGGCCGCATACGGTGCGGTTACGACTCTGGCGTACGGGCACGACAACGCGAACCGGCCACGCCGACCACCCGCTGACCTGGCAATCGGGGGAGCCGAAGTCGGTCTGTGCGGGGTGGTCGCCGTGGCCGGGGCCCGGGGTGCTGCTCAGACCGCTTCGGCGGCCTCCGGCAGTTGCTCGGTGAGGAGGTCGGTGAGCCTGGCGACATCGGGGATGTCCCCGAAGTCCCTGGCAGCTGTGTCGACGGTCTTGCGGAGCCGGGTGTTGACCCGCTCGGAGCGGATCTTCCTGGCGACGCGCAGGGCCTTCTCGGCCAGCACCGTCGACTGTTCGGGCTCGCGCTTGAGGAGGTGGACGGTGGCGAGACCGATCAGGTTGAGGGCGTAGGACCGCTGGTGCTCGTCGTCGTCGCCGAAGAGCTGGACGGCCTTCTCCATCAGGGGCTCGGCGAGCGAGGCGTACGTGGGGCTGCGGCCCGCCACATAGGCGAGGTCGCGGTAGGAGTGGGAGTTCTCGCCGTTGAGCTCGGCCTCCGAGAAGAAGCGGATCCAGTCGGGCTCGGGCTCGCCGTCGAGGCCCACGTCGAGGAAGGTGTCCTCGGCCATCCGGACGGCTCGCTTGCACTTGCTGGGCTGGCCCATGTTGGCGTACGCGCGGGCCTCCATCGCGTACAGCATGGCCTGGGTGCGCGGGGTGGCGCAGTCCCGGCTGCCGTACTGCGCGAGGTGGATCAGTTCGAGGGCGTCGTCGGGCCGTCCGAGATGGATCATCTGGCGGCTCATGCTGGACAGGATGTACGAGCCCAGGGGTTTGTCACCGGCCTCCTTGGAGGCGTGCAGCGCAAGGACGAAGTACTTCTGGGCGGTGGGCTGGAGGCCGACGTCGTAGCTCATCCAGCCCGCCAGCTCGGCCAGCTCGGCGGCGCACCGGAAGAGCCGTTTGGCGGTGGCCTCGGGCTGTGGCTCCTGGAGCAGGTCGGTGACCTCGTGGAGCTGTCCGACGACGGCCTTGCGGCGCAGTCCGCCGCCGCACTGCGCGTCCCACTGGCGGAACATCGCGGTGGTGGACTCCAGCAGATCGAGCTCGGGGCCGGAGAGCCTGGAGGGGCGGCGGGCCGCCGCCGGGTCGGGTTCGGCGGGGACGCCGGCGGAGACGGGGACCAGCCAGCGCTGCATCGGCTCGATGAGCGCGGGTCCGGCGGCCAGGGCGAGCGAGGAGCCGAGGAATCCCCGGCGGGCGAGCATCAGGTCGCTGCGGGAGAACTCGCTGAGCAGGGCGACGGTCTGCGGGCCCGCCCAGGGCAGGTCGACGCCGGACACGGACGGCGACTGGTGCGCGGAGCGCAGGCCGAGGTCCTCGATGGCGACGACGGCGCCGAAGCGCTCCGAGAAGAGCTCCGAGAGGATGCGCGGGATCGGCTCGCGCGGCTGCTCGCCGTCGAGCCAGCGGCGCACCCGGGACGTGTCGGTGCTGATGTGGTGGGCACCCATCTGGCGCGCCCGGCGGTTGACCTGGCGCGCGAGTTCACCCTTCGACCAGCCGCTTCGCACGAACCATGAGCTCAATTGCCCATTGGGGCGCTTGCCGGCATTCGAATCGCCTGCGCCGCTGCCACTCAACTGGAACGCCCCCATCCGCCGAATACCTGTCGCGCGAACCATTACCAGAATGCCCTGAGCCGATGCCGCCCATGCGGAGGTCGCGCACTGTCGAACATGAAATCGGGTTGCCTCCGGCATACCCACGGGCGCACATACTTCCATGGTTCGTGTACCGACGGTAATCCTACGATCACCCCCCGGGCGAGGGCCCTTGCAGAAACGCCACCATTCGCCACCCCTTCGAATGAACGCCACCCCCGTCGGGCGCGATTCACTTGACACACGACGATCAGCAGGGGTCGCAGTGATGCGCGACAGGGCGCGCGGCGATTCTCGCGCGACCCCGAATATCACCGGCGCACTCCGAATCGTCGGCGACGACGGAGCGTCACGACTCCGGTCCTCGTCGTAACCACCGGCGAGCCGGACCCGTTGGAGGGGGCATGGGCTTCACGATCGGCGGCATCCGCGAGATGCGCACCGGCTCACGGCGCCGCGGCCGTGCGGCCGAGTACACCGCGGTGGCCGAGTGCACGGGGCTGTGGGGCTGGGCCGTCGTGCCGGGTGCACGGGCCGCGGCCGGCCGCTGCTCCTGCGGGCAGGCGGGCTGCTCCTCCCCCGGCGCCCATCCGCTGGACTTCGCCGCCGAGGTCCCCGCGGGCGCCACGCTCGACGCGGCGGCCGACGCCTGGGCCCGGACGCCGGGCGCCTCGATGCTGCTGCCGGTGGGCCGCTCCTTCGACGTGCTGGATGTCGCCGAGGCGGCGGGGCGCCGGGCCCTGGTGCGGATGGAGCGGATGGGGCTGCCGCTCGGCCCGGTCGCGGTGACCCCGGCCGGGCGGGCGCAGTTCTTCGTGGCCCCGGGCGCCGCCGCCGAGCTCCCGCAGCTGCTGTACCGGATGGGCTGGGACGACGCGGGGCTGGACCTGCGGGCGCTGGGGCCCGGCTGCCACATCACCGCCCCGCCGTCCGACGAGGGCGGCCTGGGCCCGGTCCGCTGGCTGCGCCCGCCGGAGCTGGACACGGCGGCCGCGCCACCGCAGGCCCGGCTGCTGCTGGGCACGCTGGCGTACAGCTGCCATCGCGCGCCGCTCCGCGGCTGAACGCGCGGCACCCGGTCCCGCAACGGAGCCCGAGCCCTCCCGCAGCGACACCGGAGCCGTGGCACCGCCGCAGCCGTCCCCGTGAGCCGAAGCCGGTGCCGGCCCCGCAGCGACACCGGAGCCGTAGCACCGCCGCAGCCCTCCGCGTGAGCCGAAGCCGGTGCCGGCCCCGCAGCGACACCGGAGCCGTGGCACCGCCGCAGCCGTCCCCGCGAGCCGAAGCCGGTGCCGGCCGCGTAGCGACACCGGAGCCGTAGCGCCTCCCCCAGCCGTCCCCGTGACGCCGAAGAGCCCGGCCGCTGCTTGCGCCATGCGGTCGGGCTCTTCGGGTGCGGTGCGGGGTCTCAGTCGCCGATCAGGGCGTCCACGAACGCCTCCGGTTCGAACGGGGCCAGGTCGTCCGGCCCCTCGCCGAGACCGACGAGCTTCACCGGTACGCCCAGCTCGCGCTGGACGGCGATGACGATGCCGCCCTTGGCGGTGCCGTCCAGCTTGGTGAGCACGATGCCGGTGATGTCCACGACCTCGGCGAACACCCGGGCCTGCACCAGGCCGTTCTGCCCGGTCGTGGCATCGAGGACGAGCAGGACCTCGTCGAGCGGTCCGTGCTTCTCGACGACCCGCTTGACCTTGCCGAGCTCGTCCATCAGCCCGGTCTTCGTGTGCAGCCGTCCGGCGGTGTCGATGAGGACCACGTCGGCACCCTCGGCGATACCTTCCTTCACCGCGTCGAAGGCGATCGACGCGGGGTCGCCGCCCTCGGGGCCGCGCACGGTGCGGGCGCCGACGCGCTCGCCCCAGGTCTGGAGCTGGTCGGCGGCGGCCGCCCGGAAGGTGTCGGCCGCGCCGAGGACGACGCTGCGGCCGTCGGCGACGAGCACCCGGGCCAGCTTGCCGGTGGTGGTGGTCTTGCCGGTGCCGTTGACGCCGACGACCATCACGACGCCGGGGGTGTCGAGACCGCTCTCCGTCTTGACCGCGCGGTCGAAGTCGGTGCCGAGCAGGTTGAGGAGCTCCTCGCGCAGCAGCGCGCGCAGCCCCTCGGGGGTACGGGTGCCGAGCACGCGGACGCGCTCGCGGAGCCGCTCCACCAGTTCCTGGGTGGGTGCGACACCGACGTCGGCGGTGAGGAGGGTGTCCTCGATCTCCTCCCAGGTGTCCTCGTCGAGGTTGTCGCGGGACAGGAGCGTGAGCAGCCCCTTGCCGAGCGAGTTCTGCGAGCGGGCGAGCCGGGCACGCAGCCGCACCAGACGGCCGGCGGTGGGCTCGGGCACCTCGATGGCCGGGGCGGCGGGCGCCTCCGGCACGACGGCCTCGGGGGCCTCCTCGGCGGGAGCCCCGGCCTCGGGCGGGCCGACCTCCTCGACGGTGCGGCGCGGTTCCTCGCGCGGTTCCTCGGCTTCCTCGCCGACATGGGGCTCGGCGGGAGGAGTGATGGTCGGCGTGCTCGACGGTGCCGGGGGCAGCTGCTTCTTCTTGCGGCTGCTGACCACGAGCCCGCTGATCACGCCGACCGCGACCAGGGCGATGACTACAGCAAGGATGACGAATTCCATAACCCACCCAGTATCAGTCACGTCCGCCCGCGGGGGCCGCCCCGAAGGATCGCCCGAGCATCCCCCAGGTCGTTATGCACCTTTTGGCGGTAAAGGTACGATCTTGCCCGTGGAGACCCGTGGCCTGGAGCCCGTCCCCGACAACGAACGCACCGGCCGGGTCCGGACCCTCTTCCCCACCTGGGTCGGCGCGAACCTGACCGTACTGCTGCTCACCGTCGGCGCCGGGCTCGTCGTCTTCAACGGGCTGAATCTCTGGCAGGTGCTCGTGGTCGCCCTCACGGCCTCGGCCATCGGCTTCGGGCTGGTCGGTCTGGTCTCGATCGCGGGCAGACGGGGCGGCGCCCCCGGCATGGCGCTCTCCCGGGCCGTCTTCGGCCGGCGCGGCAATCTGCTGCCCGGGGCGCTGACCTGGGTCGCCCGCTGGGGCTGGGAGGCGGTCAACGCGGTCACCGGCACCTACGCGGTGCTCGCCGTGCTGGAACTGCTCTTCGGCGTCACGAGCAGCCACCGGCTGACCCTGGTGACCCTGCTCGCCTTCGTGGGCTGCAGCTGCCTGGTGTCGGGGCTGGGCCTGGGGGCGCTGCGGGTGTGCTGCACCTGGTCGACGTACCTCTTCGGCGGTGTCAGCGTGCTCGTACTGGTCCACCTGATCGGCTCGACCGACTGGCGGGACGCGCTGGGCAGGCCCGCCGGGCCGGTGGCGATGATGGTCGCCGGGGTCGGCACCCTGGCGGCCGGCGGTCTCAGCTGGGCCCCGTCGGGCCCCGACTTCGCCCGCTATCTGCCGCACTCGGCGTCCGGCCGGGCGATGATCGGGGCGACCGTGGGCGGCGCCGGGATCGTGTACGTACCGATGGTGCTGATGGGGGCCGTGATGGCGGTCGCCGAACCGGGGCTGGCCGTCACCCGCGACCCGGTCGCGTTCATCGGCCCGCTGCTGCCGGACTGGCTCGCGGTGCCGTTTCTGCTGTTGGCCGTGGTCGGCATGGTGCTGATCAACGCGATGTCGCTGTACTCGGCCGGATTCACCGCGCAGACCCTGGGATTCGCGATCCCCCGCACCTGGGCGGTCGGCCTGAACGCGGCCATCAGTCTGCTCCTGGGCGCAACCCTGATGGTCACGGCCGCCGGATTCCTGGATTCCTTCATCTCCTTCCTGACGCTGCTCGCCGTGACGTTCTCCGCGTGGATCGGGGTCTTCGCCGTGGATCTGCTGCGGGGCCGTACGTACGATCCGGCGGCCCTCCTGGACACCACGCCGGCCGGCGCCTACTGGTACACCGGAGGTTTCGCCGTACCGGCCGTGGCCGCGTGGGCCGCGGGGCTGGCGACGGGACTGCTCTTCACCGGCGTGCAGTGGTTCACCGGGCCGCTCGCCACCACCTGGATCGGGCGTCAGGGGCTGGGCTGGGCGGCCACGATCACCGTCTCGGCCGGCCTGTACGCACTCCTGCCGCGTTCCGCCGGACGGGCCCGGGGCGACGGCGACGGGCCCGGCGACAGCACACCCCTACACTTCTGACGCTACGTCAGCTACTGTCCCGCCTCGCCGCGCCCGCCCGACGATGGGGACAAGTCTCATGGCCTTCACAGTGGTCCGGTTCAATCTCGTCGATCCCGATGCCACCCCCGGGTCGCTCTCGTCCCGCTACCGCGCCGCACTGGAGATGGCCGCGTACGCCGACGAGCACGCCGTCGACACCGTGCAGACCGAGGAGCACCACGGCGTCGCCAATTCCTGGCTGCCCTCCCCCTTCGTCTTCGCGGGCTCGGTCTTCGGCGCCACCCGCCGGATCGCGGTCACCGTCTCGGCGATCATCGGCCCACTGCACGACCCGCTGCGGCTGGCCGAGGACATCGCGGTCCTGGACCTGCTGAGCGCCGGCCGGCTGGTCACCGTGGCGGGGATCGGCTACCGGCCCGAGGAGTACGAACAGGCCGGGGTCGAATGGGGCCGACGCGGCAGGCTCCAGGACGAGCTGCTGGAGACGCTGCTCCAGGCGTGGACCGGTGAGCCGTTCCCGTACCGGGGCCGGACGGTCAGGGTCACGCCGCGCCCGTACACCCGGCCGCATCCGCTGCTGCTGGTGGGCGGCAGTTCGCGGGCGGCGGCGCGGCGGGCGGCCCGGCTCGGGCTGCCGTTCTTCCCGAGCGCGCACCTGCCGGAGCTGGAGGCGTACTACCAGGAGCGGCGGGCCGAGGCCGGGACGGACGGCTTCTGCATGATGCCCGCCGCCGAGACACCGCTGCTGCACGTGTCCGAGGACCCGGACCGGACCTGGGCCGAGTACGGCGAGTACTTCCTGCACGAGGCGCGCACGTACGCCTCCTGGCAGTCCAAGGACATCCGCTCCGCCGTGCGTTCGGCGGCGACGACGGTGCCGGAGCTGCGGGCCGAGGGGGTCTACCGGGTCCTCACGCCCGACGAGTGCACCGCGGCGGCCGCGGAGCTGGACAGTCTGGTGCTGCATCCGCTGTGCGGCGGGATGCCGGTCGAGGAGGGGTGGCGCAGTCTGCGGCTGTTCTGCGCGGCGATCGCGCCGCAGAACTCCTGACCGGCCCCCCGCCTGCGGGCGGCGGGGATCAGCCCATCTCCTCCAGCGCCTTGCCCTTGGTCTCCTTCACGAACTTGAGCACGAAGGGGATCGAGAGCGTGGCGAAGCAGGCGTAGATGATGTACGTGCCCGACAGGTTCCAGTCGGACAGGCTCGGGAAGCTCGCGGTGATCGCCCAGTTGGCGATCCACTGCGCGGACGCCGCGACGCCGAGCGCGGCGGCGCGGATCCTGTTGGGGAACATCTCGCCGAGGAAGACCCAGACGACGACACCCCACGACAGGGCGAAGAAGAGCACGAACACATGGGCCGCGACGAGCGCCACGACGCCCTGGGTGGTGGGCAGTTTGCCGTCGACCAGGTCGGCGGAGAAGGCCCAGGCCTCGAAGGCGAGCGCAATGGCCATGCCGGTGGAGCCCGCCAGCGCGAGCGGTTTGCGGCCCACCCGGTCCACCAGGACCATCGCGATGACGGTACCGATGATGTTGATGATGGAGGTGGTGAACGACCAGAAGAACGAGGCGGTCGGGTCGATGCCGACGGACTGCCAGAGCGTCGCCGAGTAGTAGAACGCCACGTTGATGCCGACGAGTTGCTGGAAGACCGACAGTCCGATGCCGACCCAGACGATCGGCAGGAAGCCGAAGCGGCCGCCGAGCAGGTCCGTGAACCTGGACTTGTGCTCGCGGTGCATCGCGGTCTCGATCTCGATGACCCGGGCGTCCAGGTCGACGTTCTTCCCCTCGACCTCCTCCAGGATCTTCCGGGCCCGGTCCTTCTTGCCGACCGAGATCAGGAACCGCGGCGACTCGGGGATCGCGAAGGACAGCAGCCCGTACAGGAGCGCCGGGACGACCATCACGCCGAGCATCCACTGCCAGGCTTCGAGGCCGCCGATCTTTCCGCGCTGGTCACCGTCGGCCACCTGCAGGATGCCGTAGTTGACCAGCTGGGAGATGGCGATGCCGACGACGATCGCCGCCTGCTGGAAGGAGCCGAGCCGGCCCCGGTAGGCGGGCGGCGAGACCTCCGCGATGTACGCCGGGCCGATCACCGAGGCCATACCGATGGCGAAGCCGCCGATGATGCGCCACATCGCCAGGTCCCAGAGGGCGAACGGGAGTGCGGAGCCGACGGCGCTGATGGTGAAGAGCACGGAGGCGATCTGCATGCAGCGGATGCGGCCGATGCGGTCGGCGATGCGCCCCGCGGTGGCCGCGCCGATCGCGCAGCCGATCAGGGCGATGGCGATGACCTGGGCGAGGGTTCCCGAGCCGATGTCGTAGCGGCTGCGGATCGCCTCGACGGCGCCGTTGATGACGGAGCTGTCGTAACCGAACAGGAATCCGCCCATCGCGGCGGCCGCGGTGATGAAGACGACATGGCCGAGGTGGTCCGGGTGGGCCGCTCGGGCGCCGGACGCCGGTCCCTGCGAAGTACTGGTCACATGAGCTCCTGATGCCTGGCCGCGCCGTCAGGTAGGGGGGTGAGCCCTTCCAAGTGGCACACAACTTCCCGGCCGCCACCACTTGAGTGGATCCGGCCCCGGGAGCGCCCCGCGAGCAGGGATCAGCGCAGCCGCTGGCTGATGACCTTCGAGACCCCGTCGCCCTGCATCGAGACGCCGTACAGCGCGTCGGCGACCTCCATCGTCCGCTTCTGGTGCGTGATCACGATGAGCTGCGAGCTCTCCTGGAGCTCCTCCATGATCCGGATCAGCCGCTGGAGATTGGTGTCGTCGAGCGCCGCCTCCACCTCGTCCATCACATAGAACGGGCTCGGCCGTGCCTTGAAGATGGAGACCAGCAACGCCACCGCCGTGAGCGAGCGTTCGCCGCCGGACAGCAGCGAGAGCCGCTTGACCTTCTTGCCGGGCGGCCGCGCCTCGACGTCCACACCGGTCGCGAGCATGTTGTCCGGGTCGGTCAGGATCAGCCGGCCCTCGCCGCCCGGGAAGAGCCGCGAGAAGACGCCCTCGAACTGGCGGGCCGTGTCCCGGTACGCCTCCGTGAACACCTGCTCGACCCGCTCGTCGACCTCCTTGATGACCTGTATCAGATCGGCCCGGGTCTTCTTCAGGTCCTCCAGCTGCTCGGAGAGGAACTTGTGCCGGTCCTCCAGCGCCGAGAACTCCTCCAGGGCGAGCGGATTCACCTTCCCGAGTTGCTGGTACGCCCGTTCGGCCGACTTCAGCCGCTTCTCCTGCTCGGCCCTGACGAACGGCTTCGGCCGGTTGCGCGGATGGTCCGGGTCCTGCGGCAGCTCCTCGCCCTCCGCGGCCGGTGACGGCGGTACGAGCTGGTCGGGGCCGTACTCCGCGGCCAGCCCGGCGGGCTCCACGCCCAGCTCCTCCAGCGCCTTCGCCTCCAGCTGCTCGATCCGCAGCCGCTTCTCGGCGCCGATCACCTCGCCGCGGTGGACGGAGTCGGTGAGCTTGTCCAGCTCGCCCTTGAGCTCGCGGCCCCGGCCGCGCTCGGCCGCCAGCTCCCGCTCCCGCTCCGCCTTGGCGGCCTCGGCCACCGCCCGCTCCCGCTCGGCCCGTACGACGGACACCTCGACGTGCGCGAGGAGCTGACGGGCACCGGACGCGACGGCTGAGGCCACCGCCGCCTCGTGCCGCATCCGCGCCCGGCGCCGCTCGGCGCGGGCGCGGGCCTCCCGTTCGGCGCGGGCGCCCCGGTCGAGGGAGTCGGCCCGGCCCGCCAGCGCCTTGACCCGCTCCTCATGGGTACGCGCCTGGAGCCGGGCCTCCATCTCGGTCTGGCGGGCGTTGGCACCGTCGGCGGCGAGCCGGTCCCGTACGGAGGTGTCCGGCTCGTCCTCGACCGGCGTCTCCTCGGCGACGAGCAGCCGCTCGGCCAGCTCCTCGGCCTCCTCGGTCGCTCGCTCCAGGGCCTCCTGGGCACGGGCCGCCGCCGCGGTCATCCGCTCGGCCTCGCCCGCCGCGCCACGGGCCTGCCCGGCCAGCCGCCCCAGCTGCTGGGACACCCCGGACTTCTCCCGCTCGGCGGCCCGGCGCCGCTCCCCGAGCTCTTCGACCAGCGCGGCACCGGCCCGGCGGCGCTCCCCCGCGCCCCGCTGCTCCTCGGTCAACCGGGCGCACTCCACGGCCAGTTCCTCCAGCTGGGCCGCGGCCTCGTCGACCGAGGCCTGCACTTCGAGGAGGCTCGGCGCCCCGGCGGAACCGCCGTGCGCGAAATGCGCCGAGAGGATGTCCCCCTCGGCCGTCACGGCCATGAGCTCCGGATGTACGGCGACGAGGTCCTCGGCGTCCTCCAGGGTGCCGACCACCACCATGTCCCGCACCAGCCTGCGTACGGCGTCCATCAGTTCGACGGGCCCGCGGACGAGATCGGCCACGGCACGCGGCCCTGCGCCGTCGGCATCGCCACCACCGGCCTCATCGGCACCCGCCTGACCAGGGGCCTCGGCGCGCCGCACCGCGCCCAGCAGCAGCGCGGCCCGCCCCGCGTCCTGCTTGCGCAGCAGCCGGATCGCCTCCGCCGCCGTGGCCGGGTCCGTCACCGCGACCGCGTCCGCCGCCGCGCCCAGTGCCGCCGCCACCGCCACCTCGTGTCCCGGCGCCACCGTCAGCAGTTCCGCGGCCGGACCGACCAGACCCGACAGCCGGTCCCGGGCGCCCAGCAGCGCGCCCGTGCCGTCCTTGCGGCGCAGACCGAGGGCCAGCGCCTCGTGGCGGGCCGCGACCGCCGCCCGCTTCCGTTCCGCGGCGGTGGCCGCCTCCCGGGCCGCGGAGTGCGCCGCCTGCGCCCCGGCGAGCTCCCGCTTGGCGGCCTCGTGCCGCTCACCGAGCTCCTGATCACCGGCGTCCAGACCCTCGACCTCGGCCTTGAGCTGTTCGTACTCCTCCTGGGCGGCGACCGCGCGCTCCTGCGCCTCGTCCCGGGAGGCGGCCAGCCGGTCGATCTCGGCCTGGGCCGAACCGGCACGGCTGCGGGCGGCGTTGACCTGCCCGTTCAGCCGGGCGAGTCCCTCGCGGCGGTCCGCGATGGCGCGGGCGGCGTCCTTGAGCCTGCGCTCCTCGGCCGCCAACTCCCGTTCCAGCTCGGCGCGGTGGGCCGAGGTGTCCTCCAGCGCGTGTTCTGCGGCCTCCAGCGCGGCCGTCAGCTCCGCCTCCTGCTCACGGATCCGGGCCGCCTCCCGCTCCATCTCCTCGGGGTCGCGACCACGCCGCTCCTCCTCCGGAGCGGCCGAGGCGCTCTTCACCCGGGCATCGGCCAGCGAGATCGTCCCGCGCACCCGCTCGGCCAGCTGGGACAGCTCGTACCAGGTCTGCTGGGCGCGCTGGAGCCGCGGCGCCAGCCGCCGCACCTCGTCCTCCAGCTCCGCCTCGCGGGCCAGGGCCGCCTTGAGTTCCGTCTCCGCGGCCTCCCGGCGCTGCTTGAGAGCCGCCTCGTCGGCGATCTCGCTGCTCAGCGCCGTGCGCAGCCGCACCAGGTCGTCGGCGAGCAGCCGCAGCCTGGCGTCGCGCAGGTCGGCCTGGATGACGGCGGCCCGGCGCGCCACGGCGGCCTGCCGGCCGAGCGGTTTCAGCTGCCGCCGCAGTTCGTCGGTGAGGTCCTGGACGCGGGCGAGATTGGCCCCCATCGCGTCCAGTTTCCGCAGCGCCTTCTCTTTCCGCTTGCGGTGCTTGAGCACGCCGGCGGCTTCCTCGATGAACGCGCGACGGCCCATCGGATCGGCGTGGAGCACGGAGTCCAGCTGGCCCTGACCGACGATGACATGCATCTCGCGGCCGATGCCGGAGTCCGAGAGGAGTTCCTGGATGTCCAGCAGCCGGCAGGTGTCGCCATTGATCTGGTACTCGCTGCCGCCATTGCGGAACATGATCCGAGTGATCGTCACTTCGGCGTACTCGATGGGCAGAGCGCCGTCGGAATTGTCGATCGTCAGCGATACTTCGGCCCTGCCGAGCGGCGGCCGCCCGGTGGTACCGGCGAAGATCACGTCTTCCATCTTGCCGCCGCGCAGGGATTTGGCACCCTGCTCACCCATGACCCAGGAGAGCGCGTCCACCACATTGGACTTGCCGGACCCATTGGGGCCGACGACGCAGGTGATGCCGGGTTCGAACCGCAGCGTCGTGGCGGAGGCGAACGATTTGAAACCACGCAGGGTCAGGGCCTTGAGGTGCACGCCGCCGGACTCTACCTTTCGCTCTCGGTTTCGCTGATGAAGGTGCAGGGCACATCAGACGGTAAGGGAAGGGGTGTACGCCGGGGGCGGGTCCCGCGCAGTTTCCGAGCGGAAAGGGATCCGGACGGAAAAAGAAAGAAGGGACGCCTGAGCGTCCCTTGTAAAGCGTGTGCGTTGTTACGTGCGGTGTTGCTGGTACAGCTGCGCATGACGGATCAAGGACATGTCACGGCGGTGACAGATCAAGAGCAGTGATCTTCAATGATCCGGCGGCGATCCGGGCGATGATCTCGGACGGCTGACGCGTGCGCGGCCCGACCGGCCCCTGGGGGCCATCGGTCAGGTCAGCGCCGGCTCCGCCTGAGGTACGTCGATGTCGATGCTGTCGAGCAGCGACTCTTGGTGCTGGGCGGCGGCGTTCAGCGCGTCGTTCTCGTCCTGAATCCGTACGAGCTCGGATTCGAGGTCCTGGACGCGCTGCTGGAGCCGTCGCATCTCGGCGAGGAGTCGCGGGTCGGAACCGCCGACGTAACCGAGAAGCGCCTTTGCCATGATGGATGGTCCTCCACACTGAGTGACCGACCGATGCGGTGTGGGTCGTGAGGGAATCGCACCCGCGGTGCTCGGCAGTGCTCTGTATTCACTGCTGTTCTGCTGCCAAACAGCTCTGCCAAACAGCTAAGGTGCGCGGGGATTTCAGCGTCTCACCAAAAAGTTTGACGGTCAACACGATCACACCCTGTAGAGGCGGGCGGCCCGGGGGCGCGCGGCTGGGCGATCATGCGGCGCGACTCTCCTGCGGGGCCCTGCGGGGCGTGGAGATCATCCTTACTGCCGCAGCCTGGCACGCCAACCGAATCTTGGCAACCACCCGGACATTCCGCAGGTCATTTCATGTGTACGCAGATGAGCGCCCCGCCCGGTAACCCCTCGCCGCGTTTCGAACACGGTCCGAACATGGCCTGTTCCGCACCCCCGGAACGGACCCGGTTCAGCGGATCGCGAAGCCCTCGTAACCGCCGCGCGGGGTGTCCCATATCTCAGTGACTCCGTCCACGCGTCCGGGTGTGTCGTCCGAGCGCAGCCACTCCAGCAGACGGTGGCAATTCTCACGTCGCCCCTCGGCGACGACCTGCACCCTGCCGTCGTCGAGATTGAGGGCGAAGCCGGTGAGACCACCGATCTCAAGGGCGTTCGCCCTGGTGAACCAGCGGAATCCGACCTGCTGCACCCGGCCGCGTACCCATGCGGTGAGTCGTACGTCTTCGTTCATGCCCGAACGCTAACCGGCCGATTGCTCGCGGAGCACTTCCTGCCTTTGGGCCATGGCGTACAGTCCCGACGCAATGACCTCACTCGAACGGGTGAGTCGTATGGACGAAGGGCTCAGCAGATGGGACGCCACCGACGCTCCGCGACAGCCGCCACCGCCGAGGACCACGCGGCGCAGGGCGCGGGACGAAGCCGGGGCGGGCATCGCAGGAAGCGGTCCGCGGCTCCGGTCCGGACCGGACTGGTCGGCGTCTCCGCGGCCCTCGCCGTGGGAGCCGTGGCGGTGGCCTCCGGCCTGGTGCCCGGCGGCGACACCTACTCGCTGGGCGGCGGCTCCGACCGGGTGCGCACCGAGGGCTCCCCGGACCTGCTGACCCAGGGCGGCTCCTCCACCGCACCGGCCGACCGGGTCGGCGCGTCCGAGTCGGCCAGCCGCGGCACCGGTCGGGCCGACGGCCCGACCAAGGCCCAGTCCCCCACCGGAACCCCCTCGTCCGCCCCGAAGACCTCCGGGTCGGCCGAGCGGGCGAAGCCCTCCCGGTCCGCCTCGTCGAAGCCCTCTTCGGCCGGGACCGGGAGAAGCACCGCTCCCGCCGCCGAGAAGTCGTCGGCCGCGCCGAAGACCTCCGCCCCGGCGACCCGCAGCGCCTCGGCCCCGGCCCCGGCCGACTCCCCGGTCCGGTCCGCGGTGCTCGCCCTGGTCAACCAGGAGCGCGCGAAGGTCGGCTGCAGCCCGCTGACCGCCAGCTCCTCGCTCGCCTCGCTCGCCCAGGACTTCAGCGAGGACATGGCCGCCCGCGGCTTCTTCGACCACACCGACCCGGACGGCCGGACCCCGTGGGACCGCGCCTCGAAGGCCGGAGTGCAGGGTCTCGCGGCCGAGAACATAGCCCGCGGCCAGGCGACCGCGCAGGCCGTGATGGACTCCTGGATGGACAGCCCCGGCCACCGGGCGAACATTCTCAACTGCGACTGCAGGACGCTCGGCGTCGGTGTGCACTACGGCTCCGGTGGCCCCTGGTGGACGCAGGACTTCGGCTTCTGACCGGCGGCCCACCGGCCACTCACTCGCGGAAAGCGCACTCCGGTGGTCAGCGCTGTGCGGGCGTACGCTGCTCGGCATGGACGAGAGCACGGATGAGAAAGCCCGGCTGGACACGCTCGCCTTCGACGTGTTCTCCCGGCAGTGCCCCTCACGCTCCACGCTGGAGCATGTCACCGGGCGCTGGGGCAGTCTGACGCTGGGAGCGCTGTACGACGGCGGCTTCCGCTTCAACGAACTCCGCCGCCGGGTCGACGGGGTCAGCGAGAAGATGCTCTCCCAGACCCTCCACGCCCTGGAGCGGGACGGCCTGGTCCACCGCGAGGCCCAGCCGACCAATCCCCCGCGCGTCGACTACGAGCTGACGCCCCTGGGCCGGCAGGTCGCCGGGCGGCTGCTCGCGCTGATCGAGCTCGTCGAGGGCCGGATGCCCGAGGTGCTCCGGGCCCGTGACGACTACGACGAGGCGCGCGGCGGCCGCTGACAGCGCGGGCAGAAGTAGCTGGAGCGGTTCATCCAGGGTCGGCGGCGCATCGGCGTGCCGCAGCGGTGGCAGGGCTCGTCCTCACGTCCGTAGGCGTCGAGCGAACGGTCGAAGTAGCCGGACTCGCCGTTCACGTTGACGTAGAGGCTGTCGAAGCTGGTGCCGCCCTGGTCGAGCGCCGCGTTCATCACGTCGCGGGCATGGCCGAGCAGTTCAGCGGCCTTGGGGCGGGTGAGGCTCGCGGTCGGCCGGTCGTAGTGCAGTCTGCTGCGCCAGAGCGCCTCGTCCGCGTAGATGTTGCCGACACCGCTGATCAGCGACTGGTCGAGCAGGGCCCGCTTGACGGTCGTACGCCGCAGGCGCAGGGCCGCGTGGAACGCGGCGTCGTCGAACGCCGGGTCCAGCGGGTCGCGGGCGATGTGCGCGATGGTGTCGGGCAGCCCGTCGGGTGTGTTCTCGTGGAGCGAGAGCCCGCCGAAGGTCCGCTGGTCGACGAAGCGGAGCTCGGTGCCGAGGGAGTCGTCGAAGCGGATCCGGACGCGCAGATGCTTCTCGTCCGGGGCGTCCTGCGGCTGCACCAGCAGCTGGCCGCTCATCCCGAGGTGGCCGAGGAGCGAGCTGGACGCGTCGTCCAGCGGCACCCAGAGGTACTTGCCGCGGCGCATCGCCGTTCCGAAGCGGGCGCCGCCGAGCCGGGCCGCGAAGTCCACGCCACCGGCGAGATGACGGCGGACCGCACGCGGGTGCAGCACCTCGACGTCACCGACGGTGCGGCCGGCGACCCAGCGTTCGAGACCACGTCGTACGACTTCGACCTCGGGCAGCTCGGGCACGGTGTCGCTCCTGAAAGGGTGCTCTGGTTGAACAATACGGTTCCGGGCAGGAAGAACCCCCCGGTGCCCAGGGCGCCGAGGGGTTCTTGGGGTCAGGCCGGAGCGGCGTCCGTGGACGGCGACGGGCCGGACGGGGCGTCGGTGGCCCCTCCCTCGGCAGCGGCCTTCGCCGCAGCCGCCCGTTCCTCCGCGGCGGCGCTGATCTCGCGCCAGGCGGACTCCGCCGCCTGCTGCTCCGCTTCCTTCTTGCTACGGCCGGTGCCGGTGCCGTACGAGACACCACCGACGCGAGCAGCAGCAGTAAAGGTCTTCTCGTGGTCCGGGCCGGTCTCCGTGACGATGTACTCGGGGACTCCGAGGCTCTCGCCGGCGGTGAGCTCCTGGAGGCTGGTCTTCCAGTCCAGGCCGGCACCGAGGTTCGAGGACCTGTCGATCAGCGGGTCGAAGAGCCGGTGGACCAGCTCCGAGGCCGCGCCGAGGCCCTGGTCGAGATAGACCGCACCGATCACCGCTTCGAGGGTGTCGGCGAGGATGGACGCCTTGTCCCGGCCACCCGTGCCCTCTTCACCGCGGCCGAGCCGGATGAAGGAGCCGAGTTCGAGGCCGCGGCCCACTTCCGCAAGCGCACGCGAGTTGACCACCGCGGCCCGCAACTTGGCCAGCTGGCCTTCGGGCAGGTCGGGGTGGGTTCGGTACAGCGTGTCCGTGACCACCAGGCCGAGCACCGAGTCCCCGAGGAATTCGAGCCGCTCGTTGGTGGGCAGACCGCCGTTCTCGTACGCGTACGAACGGTGGGTCAGCGCACGCACCAGAAGGGCGGTCTCGAGTTGATACCCGAGCCGCCCTTCCAGAAGCGTGTGGGACGAGGCTGTGTTGACGTTGTCTGCCTTCTTCTTGGCGTTGGACAACTCAGACATCGGGCCTCTCACCAGCCGCTCAGACCTCGAGGACCTGGCGCTTGTTGTACGTGCCGCAGCTGGGGCACGCGATGTGCTGCAGCTTCGGCTCCTGGCAACGCTCACACGAAACCAGGGTGGGGACCGCAGCCTTCCACTGCGACCGGCGGTGGCGCGTGTTGCTGCGCGACATCTTCCGCTTCGGAACAGCCACGGCTACTTCTCCTGCTTCTCGTCGACGCCCGCTTCGGCGCCGCCCATGTTGTCCTTCTCGCCGTCCTGAACGGTGTCGGCGAGTCCCTGCAATGCCGCCCAACGGATGTCGACGGCATCATGGTGGTGGCCGGGGTTCTCGTCCAGCCTGATTCCGCATTCGGAACACAGACCGGCACAGGACTCCCGGCACACCGGCTGCATCGGCAGTGCGAGCACCACCGCATCGCGCAGCACTGGTTCGAGGTCGAACAGGCCGTCCTCGATGAAGAGCCTGTCCTCGTCGTCCTCGGCGTCGTCGGCCGGCTCCGCCTTGCTGCTGCGGCCCCGGTCATCGGCGTCAGGGTACGAGAACATCTCCTGGAAGTCCGCCGCGACCTCAAGGCGCAGCGGCTCCAGACACCTTACGCACTCCCCCTCGGCCGACGCACGGGCGGTGCCTGTGACAAGCACCCCTTCCATGACCGACTCAAGACGGAGGTCCAGCTCCACGGGTGCGCCTTCCGGCACACCGATGACCCCTTCGATGCCGAGGACGGCCGGCGGACCGGGTGCGTCCACGGTGCGGGAGAGCCGCTGCAGGGCACCGGGACGCCGACCCAGCTCGTGCGTATCGAACACGAGGGGGTTTCGGTGGTCGAGGTGGCCGTTCAGGGCTTTTCCTGCTTTCGAAATCATGTGCAACGCACATCGTGGGGAGGGCCGACCGGATTCGGAGTCGAAACGGGCAGCCGGGATCGCGGACATACGCGCGACCGAACAGCCAGGATACTGGACGCGCCGCCCAGCTCCCAATCCGGGCCGTCGGGACCGCCCGGGCCACGGGCTCCCGGGCCGGGCGGTCCCGTCCGGTCAGCGCTCCTGTTCGTACCGGCGGAGCTGGTCCAGGTCGATCATGCTGGTGTCGAAGAGGCTGGTCTCGTCGAGGGCGCTCTCGCCCTGCTGCTGGATCTGCCCGGCCTGCGCGGGCTGCTGCTGCCAGCCGTCGTACCCCTGGACGGGGACCTGGGCCGGGGGCTGCTGCTGGGTCTGGTCGTAGCCCTGCTGCTGATAGGCCGCGGCGTACGGATCCGGCTGCTGCTGGTACCCGTAGACGTCCTGCTGCGGCTGCCCCTGGTACGCGTAGGTCTCCGCGTAGCCGGAGCCCGGCTGGGCCTGGGCGGGGAAGTGCGGCTGGTCCGGCTGGTGCACCGGCTGCGGCTCCGGGGTGACGAGCTCGGCGAGGCCGGCCCAGTGGTCCTCGTCGCTCATGTGCGTCTGGTTGCCCGCCGCGTCCTGGGCGGCCACGTGCGCGCCGAGCTCGTCGGTGGCGACCCGGCCGTGCAGCTTCTGCCGACCGCGGCCGACCGCGTCCAGGGTCTTGGCGAGCACGGCCTCGAAGGCGCCCAGCTTGGTGTCCACGTACTCGTCCGCCCGGCGCTGGAGCGTGGCCGGGTCGGAGCTGCGCTCGGGGGCCTCGGCGAAGTCCGGGTCCTCGTAGCCCTGCTCGTCGAAGGGCTGGCCTCGGCCGAGGAGCTTCTCGCGGCCGCGGTCGACGGAGCCGATGGTCTTGGTGAGGACGACCTCGAAGTTGGCGAGCTTGCTGTCGACGTACTCGTCGGCCTCGGCGCGGACCTCGGTGGCCTCCCGCCGGGCCTCGTCGAGGATGCGGTCGGCCTCGCTGCGGGACTGCCTGGCGATCTCGGTGTCGGCGATCAGCGAGGTGCGTTCGGCGCGGGCGGCGCCGATGATCCGCTCGGCCTCCTGGCGGGCCTGCTCGGCCAGCTGCTCCTGGCCGCCGATGAGCTCCTGGGCGTGGGCGAGCGAACCGGGCAGGGCCTCGCGCACCTCTTCGAGCATCGCGAGCAGTTCGGCGCGGTTGACCACGCACGAAGCCGACATGGGCATCGACCGGGCGTTCCCGACCGCTTCGACGATCTCGTCGAGCTTCTTCTGCACGTCCACCGTGTGCTCGCCACTCTCTACAGCCGATTGGAGACGGACGGGACGACTGTAAGGCCAGTCGGCGCCCGTCCGACACCTGGTGACGGACCGTCAGCGGTTCACTGCTGAGCGAGACGCTCGGTGAGGGCCTCGTGGACCACCGGGGGAAGCAGGTGGGAGACGTCCCCACCCCAGGTCGCGACCTCCTTGACCAGGGAGGACGACAGGAAGCTGTAGGTGGGATTGGTCGGCACGAAGAGCGTCTCGACACCGGAGAGGCCGTTGTTCATCTGGGCCATCTGGAGCTCGTAGTCGAAGTCGCTGACGGCCCGCAGGCCCTTCACGATCGCCGGGATGTCGCGCTGCTTGCAGAAGTCGACCAGGAGGCCGTGGAAGGACTCGACCTGGACGTTGCCGAATTCCGCGGTGACCTGGCGGATCAGGTCGATCCGCTCGTCGACCGTGAAGAGGCCCTTCTTGGACTGGTTGATCATCACCGCGACGTGTACGACGTCGTACAGCTTCGAGGCGCGGCCAATGATGTCGAGGTGTCCATTGGTGATGGGGTCGAACGACCCCGGACAGACGGCGCGGCGCAACTTGGTTCCCTCCCTCTCCGGCCCGGTCATCGTGCGTCTTCGCACGTAGAGGCGGCGCGACCGTACCAAAGCGTTCCTTCGCCGTAGCGACGGGCCCGCAACGGTTCGAATCCCTCCGGCCAGCCGAATTCTCCGCCTCTGGTGCTGCGTTCCACGGTGACGAGGGCATCGGCCGTGAGCCAGCCCTGAGCACGGAGTGTGAGCAGTATCTCGCCAAGATCGTCGTCGGTGACGGCGTACGGCGGGTCCAGGAACACCACGTCGTAGGGGTCGCCCGGGGCCGGTCCCGTCACGATCTGTTCGGCTCTGCCGGTGCGGACCTCGGCGCCGGGCAGGCCGAGGGTGCGGACGTTGTCCCGGACGGTGCGGACGGCCTTGGGGTCGGCCTCGACGAGCAGGGCGTGCACCGCGCCCCGGGAGAGCGCCTCCAGGCCGACGGCCCCGGACCCCGCGTACAGATCGGCGATGCGGATGCCCTCCAGGCTGCCGAGGAGCGCCTCCCAGGTGGAGAAGAGGCCCTCGCGCGCCCGGTCGGAGGTGGGGCGGGTGCCGGTGCCGGGCGGAACGGCCAGGCGGCGTCCGCCGGCCGAGCCGGCGATCACGCGGGTCATGGGTGTCTGGTCCTCGGTTCGTGGGCGGCCCGCGGGGTGCCGCGGCGACGTGCCACCCACGATATGGCGTCGTCGCCGATCGGGCCCGCGCACCCTTCGTCCCCCGCCGGCCTTGGTCAGCCCTTGTCGAGGTACTGCTCGCGCTCCTTGTCGAGCAGCGCGTCCAGCGCGGTCCGCAGCTCCGGCAGGTGCGCGAGCTCCGGGTCGGCGGCGACGATCGCGACGGCCTCCTCGCGCGCGGCGGCGATGACCTCCTCGTCGTCGATGACGGTGAGCATCCGCAGCGAGGAGCGGACCCCGGACTGGGCCTGGCCGAGGACATCGCCCTCGCGGCGCTGTTCCAGGTCGATCCGGGAGAGCTCGAAGCCGTCCAGGGTGGCGGCGACGGCGGAGAGGCGGGCGCGGGCGGGACTGGCCTCGTGGGCCTCGCTGACCAGCAGGCAGAGCCCGGGGGCGGAGCCCCGGCCGACCCGGCCGCGCAGCTGGTGCAGCTGGGAGACACCGAAGCGGTCGGCGTCCATGATCACCATGGCGGTGGCGTTGGGGACGTTGACGCCGACCTCGATGACGGTGGTGGCGACCAGGACGTCGACCTCGCCCGCGGCGAAGCGGCGCATCACGTCGTCCTTGTCGTCGGGGTTCATCCTGCCGTGCAGCACCTCGATGCGCAGGCCGGCCAGGGGGCCCTTGGTGAGCTGCTCGGCGATCTCCAGCACGGCGAGCGGCGGGCGCTTGTCGCCCTCGTCCTCGGGGGCCTTCTTCTTCGGCTTCTTCCCCGCCGCCTCGTCGTCGGCGTCGTCGCCGATGCGGGGGCAGACCACGTACGCCTGGTGTCCGTTCTCCACTTCTTCCCGCACCCTCTCCCAGGCGCGGCTGAGGAAGTGCGGCTTGTCCTTGGCGGGCACCACATGGCTGGCGATGGGCGAGCGGCCGGCCGGGAGCTGGTCCAGTACGGAGGTCTCCAGGTCGCCGAAGACGGTCATGGCGACCGTACGGGGAATGGGGGTGGCCGTCATGACCAGCAGGTGCGGCGGTTGCTTGCCCTTGGAGCGCAGGGCGTCGCGCTGCTCCACCCCGAAGCGGTGCTGTTCGTCGACGACGACCAGGCCCAAGTCGTGGAACTGGACCTTGTCCTCGATCAGGGCATGGGTGCCGATCACGATCCCGGCCTCGCCGGTGACGAGGTCCAGGAGCGCCTGCCGGCGGGCGGCGACGCCCATCGAACCGGTGAGCAGCACCACCTTCGTCCCCTGTTCAAAGCCGCCCAACATTCCGCCCTCGGCCAGCTCCCCCATCATTTCCGTGATCGAGCGGTGGTGCTGCTGGGCGAGCACCTCGGTGGGCGCGAGCAGGGCGGCCTGCCCGCCCGCGTCGACGACCCCGAGCATGGCCCGCAGCGCGACCATGGTCTTGCCCGATCCGACCTCGCCCTGGAGGAGCCGGTGCATCGGGTGCTCGGTCGCGAGGTCGTCGAAGATCTCCTTGGAGACCTTCTGCTGCCCGTCGGTGAGGGTGAAGGGCAGCTTGGCGTCGAAGGCGTCGAGCAGAGCGCCGGGCACGGATCTGCGGGCCACGGCCGGGAGCTGGGTGTCGGCATACCTGCGGCGGGCCAGCGCGACCTGGAGGACGAAGGCCTCGTCCCACTTCAGCCGGTCCCTGGCCTCGGCGATGTCCGCCTTGGTCTGCGGGCGGTGGACCTTGAGCAGCGCCTCGGGGAGCGCGGTGAGGCCGCGGCCCTCGCGCAGGCCCGGCGGCAGCGGGTCCACGGCCTCCCGCGCGCTGGGCAGCACCGTGTCGACGGCCTTGGCGATCCGCCACGAGTCCAGCTGCTTGCAGGCCGGGTAGATCGGCAGCAGCCGCCCGGCGAAGGCGTCCACCGCCTCGGTGGCCTCGGCCCCATCGATGGACTCGGCGTCCAGCAGCTGGTACGTGGGGTGGGCCAGCTGCATCTTGCGGTTGAAGACGGAGACCTTGCCCGCGAACATCGCCCGGCGGCCGGGCAGCAGCTCCTTGTGCGGCTTGTGGACGCCGTGGCCGAAGAAGACCAGCTGGAGGCGGCCGTGGCCGTCGGTGAGGGTCACTTCCAGGCGCTTGCCGCGGCCGTTGTTGAACATCAGGACGCGGGCGTCGGCGACCTGGGCGACCACCGTCACGTGCTCGTCCAGCGGAAGGTCGGCCAGCGCCGTGAGCCGGCCGCGCTCCTCGTACCGCCGCGGGTAGTGGTGGAGCAGATCACCGACCGTGTGCAGGTCGAGGTGTTCGGCCATCACCTTCGCGGTGGCTCCGCCGAGCAGCTTCTTGAGGGGTTCATCGAACGCAGACACGCGATCCATTGCACACCACATCACTGACAGATGTCCGGCGGGCACCACCCGGAACCCGGGAATCCCCTGGTCGGAATGGTCGCCGCGCCGCTAGGGTCGGTTCCCACGCTTCCGGCTCGCGATCACCTCACCAGGGATCGCCCGACCCGCGCTGTCGCGAGTGCCTCGCCGGCCGAGGCACAGGCCCCCCACCGGCGCTGCGACGATGACATCTGAGACCTCAGCGAATTCCGCGTCCCCCGAACACACCGATTCCTCCGGCCGGTCCCCGCACACCTTCCAGGTGGATCTGCGCGGACTGGTCGACCTTCTCTCCCACCACCTCTACTCCTCCCCGCGGGTCTACCTCCGCGAGCTGCTGCAGAACGCCGTGGACGCCATCACGGCCCGCCGCGCCGAGCAGCCGGACGCGCCCGCCCGGGTACGGCTGCACACGGACGGCGGGCGGCTCCGGATCGAGGACAGCGGGATCGGTCTGACCGAGACCGATGTGCACAGCCTGCTCGCGACGATCGGCCGCAGCTCCAAGCGCGACGGGCCGGATGCCCTCGCCCCGGCGCGCGCCGGCTTCCTCGGCCGGTTCGGCATCGGGCTGCTGGCCTGCTTCGTCGTCGCGGCCGAGATCCGGGTGGTGAGCCGTTCGGCGCGTACGCCCGGAGCGCCGCCCGTGGAGTGGTGCGCCCGCGACGACGGTTCGTACACCGTCCGTACGCTGCCCGACGACGCGCGGACCGAGCCGGGCACCACCGTGCACCTGACCGCACGGCCCGGCAGCGGGGACTGGCTCACCGAGGAGCGGGTGCTCGCCCTGGCCCGCGACTTCGGCTCGCTGCTGCCCTACGACGTACGGGTGGGCGAGGCCGCGGTCACCGCACTGCCGGCGCCGTGGGACCGGCAGTACCCGAGCCCGGCGGCCCGGCGGGTGGCGCTCGCCCGGCACTGCCACGAGCAGTTCGGCTTCGCGCCGCTCGACGCGATCGCTCTGGATCTGCCGCTCGCCGGGATCCGCGGCGTCGCCTACGTGCTGCCGTCGGCCGTGAGTCCGGCGCAGCGGGCCGGTCACCGGGTGCATCTGAAGGGGATGCTGCTGACCGACCGGGCCGACGAACTGCTGCCCGACTGGGCGTTCTTCGTACGCTGCGTCATCGACACGGACACGCTGCGGCCCACCGCCTCGCGGGAGGCCCTGTACGCGGACGAGACCCTGGCCGCCGTGCGGGAGGCGCTCGGCGACCGGATCAGGCAGTGGCTCACCGATCTCGCCGCGGGTGATCCGGAGCGGCTCGCGGAGTTCCTCTCCGTGCACCACCTGGGAGTGAAGTCGCTCGCCCGGCACGACGGCGCCATGCTGCGCACGATGCTGCCGTGGCTGCCGTTCGAGACGACGGACGGGCAGCTGTCGCTGGAGGAGTTCGCCCGGCGCCATCCGGTGGTGCACTTCACCCGGACCGTGGAGGAGTACCGGCAGGTCGCGGCGATCGCCTCCGCGCAGGGCATCGGGGTGGTCAACGGCGGCTACACGTACGACACCGAGCTGGTCGAGCGGCTGCCCTCGGTCCGGCCCGGGACGGTGGTCGCGGAGCTGGACGCGGACACCGTCACCGCGCATCTGGACTCGGTGGATCCGGCGCAGGAACTGGCGCTCGGGGCCTTCCTGGCCACGGCCCGCGCCAGGCTGGACCCGCTGGGCTGCGACGTGGCGCTGCGCGCCTTCCATCCGCTGACCGTGCCCGCGCTGCATCTCGACGACCGGGCGGCCCGCCACGAGCAGGCCCGCGCCGATGCGGAGGAGCAGGCCGACGAGTTGTGGGCGGGCATCCTCGGCTCGCTGCGCGGCAGCGCGCCGCGCGCCCGGCTCGTACTGAACCATCTCAACCCGCTGATCCGCCGGATCGGTTCGCTGCGCGACCCGGAGCTGGTGGGCAGTGCCGTCGAGGCGCTGTACGGGCAGGCCCTGCTGATGGCGCGGCGCCCGTTGCGGCCGGCCGACTCGGCGCTGCTGAACCGGGCGTTCATGGGCCTGCTGGAGTGGGCCACGCATCCCGCAGCCCCAGGACACTCCCCCGCGAACCCCCAGGAGGACGGCCGATGAGCCCCGATGTCACCACGATCCGCCAGGCCCTGCGGGAGAACGACGGGGAGCCGGAGGGCCCCGCGCGCAACGCCCGCGCGGAGCAGCTGCTGGCGGAGGCCGAACAGACCGGGGACGCCGCCCTGGTCGTGGAGGCGCTCACGCACCAGATGCAGGTCTACAACTACAGCTCCGAGAAGGACAAGATGTTCGTGCCCTTCGCGCGGCTGCTGCGCATGTGGGACGAACGGCCCGGCGATTTCAGCGACTTCATGACCCACCATCTGTTCTGGATGTTCAAGTGGGTCTCCAGCTCCATGGTCGACCAGCCGCACATCCCGCTCGCCGCGATCGAGAAGTGGCAGAGCGAGATGGAGCACCGCTACAAGCTGGCCGGTCACTCCGAGCGTGCCGTGTGCCAGGGCGAGCTGGAGATCGCCCGCCACCTGGGCGATCTGCCGCGTGCCGAGCGGGCGTACGCCGCCTGGCAGGCGGCCGACCGCGACCGGATGGCCAACTGCCACGCCTGTGAGCTGCATGAACAGGGCGGCTGGCTGGCGCAGCTCGGCCTGGACGACGAGGCGCTGGAGAGCTGGGCGCCGGTGCTGGCCGGTGAACACACCTGCGCCCATGAGCCGCACGCCGTGCTGGCGGCCTCGCTGCTGCCGCTGCTGCGGACCGGCCGCCCGGAACAGGCCCGTGCCCATCATCTGCGCGGGTACCGGATGGTCCGGCCGATGGAGAGCATGCGCAACGCGGCCGCGCAGCACATCGAGTTCTGCGCCCTGACCGGCAACGAGGCCCGCGGCCTCGAAATCCTCGCCGAGCGGCCCGCGTACTTCACCGACAGCGGGAACCCCGGCAGCCTGATGGACTACCTGGCCGTCACGGCGCTGCTGATGGACCGGCTGACCGCGCTCGGCCACGGCGGGCAGTCGGTGCCGGGGCCCGCCGGGACCGACTGGACCGCCTCCTCGCTGGCCGCGCACGCCCGCGCGCGGGCGCTGGAGCTGGCCGCCCGGTTCGACGCCCGCAACGGCACCGCGCAGGTGGGCACGCTGGTGCGGGAGCGGCTGGACCGCCGGCCGCTGGTGGACCGGCTGCCGCTCGGTGTACGGGCGGGGCGGCCGGCCGCACCGCCCGGGAAGCCGGAGGCCGCCCCGGTGCCGTCCCCGGGGACACCTGCGAGGACGCCGCTGGACCTGACCGCCCTGCTGGCCGAGGCGCACCGTCTCTCCGACGCCCAGCGCCCGGACGCCGGGGCCGCCTGGGAAGCCGTCGCCCACCGGGCCGCCGGTCCGGACGGGGCCGCGGCCGGTCTGTCGGACCACGACCGCGCGTGCGTCGAGGACCACCGGGCGATGTACGGCTCGCTGCCGCCCGTCGAGGCGACGGCCGCCTTCGAGCGGGCCGCCGCGCTCTACGGGGCCGCGGGTGACCCGGGCGAGGCCGCCGCCGCGACGGGCCGGGCGGCGTACGCCCGCGCGCTGGAGCCCGGCGGAGCGGACGGGGCGCTGGCCGCGATCGCGCCGGTGGTGGACCGGGTCCTGGCCCTGCACGCCGACGGCGCGGCCACCGCCCGCCAGGCGGGCGCCGTGCTGGTGTGCCGGGCCCGCGTGCTCGCCCGGCTGGTGCAGGACGCCCCGGACGAGCCGGCCGCCGAATCGGCCGTCGCCGGTCTCGAACAGGGGGCCCGGGAGCTGCTCGCGTTCACCGAACCGCTGCGCGGGGAGCCGGGGGTGGCCACCCGGACCGCGGAGGCGCTGGATCTGCTCGGCGACGTCGCGGCGTTCCGTGACGACCCGCACGGCGCGCTGGAGCGGTACGAGCGGGCCGCCGCCGAGACCGGTGGAGCCGGGCTGCCCTGGTACGCGGTCGAGTACTTGGCCAAGGCGTCCGCGCTCGCCGCCCAACTGGAGGAGTACGAGCGGGCGGAGGGGGCGGCACGGGCCGCGCTGGAGCACGGGGCGGAGTTCGTCCCGGCGCGCGGACGGGCCCGGCTGCATCTGCGGCTCGCCGAAATCCTGGCCGGTACCGGGCAGTTCGCCGAGGCGGTCGAGCAGGCGCTGGACGCCGCGCACTGGGCGGACGAGTCGGGCGAGGGCGGGACGCTCGGGGCCCATGCCCGCCATCAGCTCGGCGGCTGGCTGCTCCGGCTGGACCGGGCGGCGGAGGCCGCCGCGGTGCTGGAGGCCGTACTGCCCGACATCACGGCGCAGGAGCACGGTGACGGCACGGTCGTGCAGACGCTGTGGTGGCTCGGCGACGCGCTCACGGCGCTGCACGAGCCGAGGGAGGCGGCCGGGCACTGGCTGAGGGCGGCGGACATCGCACGCGGCTGGCCCGAGCAGCACGACCACGCGATGCTCGCGAATCTGGCCGCGCAGGCGCTCTACCGGGCCGATCTCGACCCGCAGGCGGAGCTGGCGTACGCACGGGCCGGGGAGCTGTGGCGCGAGCTGGGCGATGTCCCGGCGCTGGTGCGGACGCTGCGGGTGCGGGCCTGGATCGCGATCCGCCCGGGGCAGCCGGGCCCGGCGGCGGCGCGGACGTTCATGGCGGAGGCCGCGCGCGAGTGCGAGGACGCGCTGGCATCGGGCCCGGCGGACGGGGCGCCCCGGCTGCTCGCGGAGCTCGCGGACACCCACCGCCAGACCGGCGAACTGATCGCCCATGTCTGCCAGGGCGAGCCGGGCGAGGCGCCGGAGTACGAGGAGGCCCTCGGGTACCTGGACCGGGCGGTCGCGGGCTTCACGCGGGCCGGGACCGGTTACGCGGGTCTGCGCTCGGCCGCCGAGCTGATGGCCGCCTGGCTGGAGGCCGACCTGGGCCGTCCGGACGCGGCCCGGGAGCGGGCCCGGAGGGTCCTGGAGATGCACGGGGCCGGGGAGCCGGACGGGACGGGCGAGGAGCACCGCGCGGAGGCCGAGGCGCTGCTGGAGTACGTGGGCCGGCGGACCGGCGCCTGAGCGGCGGCCGGGCGGCCCCCGACGGCCTTCGGGCCGGCTCCGCTACTCCACCCCGATGAGCAGCGGGGCACTCTGGTGGCCGCCCCGGTACACCACCGTGTCCACCGCCAGATAGCCCTCGCGCACGTGCTCCTCCAGCGCGTCCGCGAGGCTTTCGGGGACGTCCTCGCCGAGGACCAGGGTGACCAGTTCGCCGCCCGCCGCCAGCATCCGGTCCAGCACGTCGCGGGCGGTCCGCGGCACGTCCTCGCCGATGACCGCGACGTCGCCGTCGATCAGACCCAGCACGTCGCCCGCCTGGCAGATGCCCGCCATGGTCCAGGACTGCCGTTCGGCGACGGCGAGTTCGGCGTAGCGGGTGGCGCCGGCGGCGGCGGTCATCGCCACCACGTCCTCGTCGAAGCTGCGGTCGGGTTCGTGGACGGCGAGGGCCGCGATGCCCTGGACGGCGGCCCTGGTCGGGATCAGGGCGACCCGGACGCCCTGGGCGCGGGCCTGTTCGGCGGCGGCCGCGGCGGTGTGGCGCAGCTCCGCGTCGTTGGGCAGCAGGACCACCTCGCGGGCGTTCGCCCGGCGGATCGCGTCGACCAGTTCGCCGCTGGCAGGCGGTTCGCCGGGGCGGGCCAGCACCGTGGTGGCCCCGGCCTCCTTGCACAGGTCGCGGAGCCCGTCGCCGGGGACCAGGACGACGACCGCGCGCTGCACGGGCTCGGCGTGGGGGTGCACCCGGTCCGCGCCGAAGTGAGTGATCCGGATCCGGTACGGCCGCCCGGCCTCGACCCCGGCCTCCACGGCCGCGCCCGCGTCGTCCACGTGCACATGGACGTTCCACAGCCCGTCGCCGCCCACCACCACCAGCGAGTCGCCGAGCCGGTCGAGCCGGGTCCGCAGCCGGTCCACCGCGTCGTCCGTGGCCTCCAGCAGGTAGATGACCTCGAAGGCCGGTCCGCCCTCCGCGTCGGCCTCCGCGCAGTCGTCCGGCACGGGAACGATGGGCATCGCCGTCCGCCGGTGCTCGGGCGCCCGGCCGCAGACCGCTTCGACGAGCGCCCCGAGCACGGTCACCAGGCCCCGTCCGCCGGCGTCCACGACGCCCGCCCGGCCGAGGACGGCGAGCTGTCCGGGGGTCGCCTCCAGGGCCGTGCGCGCCCCTTCGTACGCCGCCCGTGCGACCTGTGTGGTCCCGGCGCCGTCCTCGGTGCGGGCGGCGGCCTCGGCGGCCGCGGTGGCCACGGTGAGCACGGTGCCCTCGACGGGGTGGGCGACGGCCTGCCGGGCCGCCGCGGCGGCGACGGCGAGCGCCCGGCGCAGCCGGTCCGCGTCATGGCCGTCGGCCAGTACCCCGGCCATCCCGCGCAGCAACTGGGCCAGGATCGTGCCGGAGTTCCCCCGGGCGCCGATCAGGGCGCCGTGCGCCATGGCCCGTACCGCGTCGGCCGTGGCGGGCACGGTCCCACCGGTCTCGTGGGCGGCGAAGACCGCCTCGACGGCCTGGGTCGCGGATTCCACGGTGAGGTAGAGGTTCGTCCCGGTGTCCCCGTCGGCGACGGGGTACACGTTGATCGCGTCGATCGCCTCGCGCTCCCGGCCCAGCGCCTCCAGCGCCAGTGAGCACCAGGTGCGCACCGCGACGGCGTCCATGTCGTCGGCGGTCTGCGGCACCTGTCGGTCCTCCTCGGATTCGGCCGTGGGCGGCCGGCTGCATCGCAGGGTAGTACCCCGTGCACCGGGTCCGGCGGGGACAGGGGCGGGAGGGGGTCGGTGAAACCCATGGTAGTTTCGTTCTACCGACGCAGCCGTTGTATGCTGCTTCGGTTGCCCGACGAGAGTCGGGCCATCCCTCCGGTACCGCCACTTCAGTCAAATGATTCCGGCGCGCCGGATTTCACTGTAAGTGCATCTGAAGTCTTTGGAGTGACCCGTGGCTGCCAACTGCGACGTCTGCGGCAAGGGGCCGGGCTTCGGCAACAACATTTCGCACTCGCACCGCCGTACGTCCCGTCGCTGGAATCCCAACATCCAGCGCGTGCGTGCCGTGGTCGGTCGGACGCCGAAGCGGCTCAACGTCTGCACCTCGTGCATCAAGGCCGGCAAGGTCGCGCGCTGACGTTCCCGTCGTAGCGCAGCCTTCCGGTTGCCCGAAAAGCCGGTCCACCTCGGTGGACCGGCTTTTTGCTGTGCTCCCGGCCTTTCGCGCCGTGCGCCGGGGAGCCGTCAGCCGGTGCGCGTCCGCCAGCCGTGGTCCACCGGGCCGATCCCGGAGCCCAGCGGGAAGCCCGCCATGATCGCCCCGGTGACGTACGCCTTCGCGTGCCGTACCGCCGCGGGCACGTCCTGCCCCAGGGCCAGTCCGCAGGCGACGGCCGAGGCGAGGGTGCAACCGGTGCCGTGGGTGTGACGGTTGTCGTGCCGGGGGGCGCGCAGCCAGTGCTCCTCGGCGCCGTCCGTCAGCAGGTCGACGGGCTCCCCCGGCAGATGACCGCCCTTGACGACGACCCAGCGCGGTCCGAACTCCAGCAGCGCGGCGGCGGCCCGCCGCATCCCGGCCTCGTCCTCGACGTGGATGCCGGTGAGCTGTGCCACCTCGTCCAGGTTCGGGGTGGCGACCGCGGCGACCGGCAGCAGTTTAGTCCGTACGGAATCGAGCGCCTCGGCGGCCAGCAGCGGATCGCCGTGCTTGGAGACACCTACCGGGTCGACGACGGCCGGGGCGTCGGTGTCGGCAAGAAGTCCGGCCACGGTCTCCACGAGGACGGCCGACGACAGCATTCCGGTCTTGACCGCCTGCACCCCGATGTCGTCGACGACGCTGCGGTACTGGGCGCGCACCGCCTCGGCGGGCAGTTCCCAGGCGCCCTGCACCCCCAGCGAGTTCTGGGCGGTGACGGCGGTCAGCACGCTCATCCCGTGCACACCGTGCGCCAGCATCGTCTTCAGGTCGGCCTGGATGCCCGCACCGCCGCCGGAGTCGGATCCGGCGACGGTGAGGACACGGGCGGGTACCGCAGCAGATATGGGCATACGCCGAAATCTACTGGGGCCTGTTCGGCCCCGATCCGCCGGACAGCCCTCAGGCGTCCTCGATGTCCCCGAAGTGGTCCCAGCCGCTCTTGCTGGTCCACGGCGCCCCGTCGACCGTCACCTGCGGCAGCGCGGAGGGGTTGAGGACCTCGCCGATCACCTTCCAGCGGGCGGGCAGCTTCACGTCCGGCGGGAAGGTGGCGACGATCGCGTGGTCCTCGCCGCCGGTCAGCACCCACTGGAGCGGGTCGACGCCGACGGCCTGCCCGATGTCGGACATCTGCGAGGGGATGTCGATGAGCCCGGAACGCAGATCGATGCGGACCTTGCTGGCCTCGGCGATGTGCCCGAGGTCGGCGACGAGGCCGTCACTCACGTCCGTCATCGCGGTGGCGCCGAGCCCGGCGGCCGCGGGGCCCGCGTGGTACGGCGGTTCGGGGCGCCGGTGGGCCTCCACGAAGGCGCGCGGCGAACGGAAGCCGCGGGAGAGCACCGCGTACCCGGCGGCGGACCAGCCGAGCCAGCCGGTGACGGCGACGACGTCGCCGGGCTGGGCGCCGGAGCGGGTGACCGGCTCGTGGTTGCGCAGATCGCCCAGCGCGGTGATCGACACGGTGATCGTCTCGCCGCGCACCACGTCTCCGCCGACCACGGCCGCGCCCGCGACCTGGCACTCGTCACGGATGCCGTCCATCAGTTCACCGGCCCAGGTGACCGGGAGTTCGGCGGGGACGACCAGGCCGAGCAGCAACGCGGTGGGCACCGCGCCCATGGCGGCGATGTCGGCGAGGTTCTGGGCGGCGGCCTTGCGGCCGACGTCGTACGCCGTCGACCAGTCACGGCGGAAGTGCCGTCCTTCCAACAGGATGTCCGTACTGGCCACGACCCTGCGGTCGGGAGCGGTCACGACCGCGGCGTCGTCGCCGGGGCCGAGCCGTACCGCCGGAGTGGTGGTGAGCCGGGAAGTGAGCTCCCTGATGAGCCCGAACTCCCCCAACTCGCCCACGGTTCCCTTCACCGAGTCTCACCTCTCATCTATCGCGCCGGACGGTCGTCCGGGCTGCTTCGGCGGCCGGGGGTCCGCGCCGTGGACCGGCCGCCGCCCCGGGGAGCGGTCCGCACCGCTGGTCAACGCCATGCCCGTCCCCCTTCCGGACCGCTGCGCTTGCGGTCGCGGGCCGTCACTGCTGTCGGTACTGTCAAGAGATACGTCAACTTGTGTCTTGTGTACGCCACGCTGTGGGCGTCAACGGCCCGCAGGTCTCCCCGCGGCACGCGGCAACGCGATACCGTGGCGTCCCTTTCTCCCCCACATGATCCTCGTGGCCGCCCTGGAGGTTCCGTGGTACAGGCGTACATCCTTATTCAGACCGAGGTGGGCAAGGCGTCGACCGTCGCCGAGACCATCGCCAGAGTTCCGGGAGTGATCCAGGCAGAGGACGTCACCGGCCCCTACGACGTGATCGTGCGCGCCCAGGCCGACACGGTCGATGAACTCGGCCGCATGGTGGTCGCCAAGGTCCAGCAAGTGGAAGGCATCACCCGAACCCTGACCTGCCCGGTCGTCCATCTGTAGCCCCCGTCTACGCTGAGCCGGTGACCTCTTCGCGCCGGCTTTGCCACCCCATGTTCCTCGGCCCGTCCGTCGCCGCGCTGCTGCTGGCCGCGGCGGGCTGTTCCACGACGGACACCGCGGTGTCGATCACGGTTCCCAGCCCGTCCCCGCAAGCCGCGGCCTACTGCCGTGCGCTGCACGAGGAGCTGCCGAAGACCGTTGCCGGACTCGACCGCGGGGACGCCGGGCCGAAGTCCGAACTGACCGCCGAGTGGGGGGACGGGGAGATCGTACTGCGCTGCGGTGTCCCCCGGCCCGCGAAGATGGACGACCCGATGGCGAAGGGGACCGAGGCGGACGGTGTCAACTGGCTGCTGGAGCAGTCCGAGGACGCCGGTCCGCGTTTCACGACGACCTACCGCAAGGCGTACGTCGAGGTGACCCTGTCGGCGGCGTACGCCCATGACGCGAGCCCGCTGGCCGCGTTCGCCCCGGCCGTCCGCAAGACGGTTCCCGGGCTGTAGGGCGTGCGCACGGCGCGCGCGAGCGCACGCCGTGCGGCGCCCGGAACGGACTCAGCGCAGGCCGGTCGGGCGCCTCAACGCGGCCTGGATCAGCCGGTCCACCAGCTCCTGGTAGCTGACGCCGCTCTCCTGCCACATCCGCGGGTACATGGAGATCGGGGTGAAGCCCGGCAGGGTGTTGATCTCGTTGATCACGAAGGTGCCGTCCTCGGTGAGGAAGAAGTCGGCACGGACCAGCCCCTCGCAGGACGTGGCCTCGAAGGCCTCGACCGCGAGCCGCTGCACCTCGGCCGTCTGCTCCTCGGTGAGCGGGGCGGGCACGATCCCGGAGGCCGAGTCGATGTACTTGGCCTCGAAGTCGTAGAAGTCGTGCGAGGTCACCGGCGGGATCTCGGCGGGCACGCTGGCGCGCGGACCGTCCTCGAACTCCAGCACCCCGCACTCGATCTCGCGGCCCCGCAGCAGTGACTCGACCAGGAACTTGGGGTCGTGGCGGCGGGCCTCCTCGATCGCCTCGTCGAGTCCGGAGAGGTCGTCGACCTTGGTGATGCCGATGGACGAGCCGGCCCTCGCGGGCTTGATGAAGAGCGGCCAGCCGTGGTCGCCGGCGAATTCCACGATGCGCTTGCGGGCACTGGAGGGGTCGTTGTCCCACTCGCGGGGCCGGACCACGAGGTACGGGCCGACCGGCAGCCCGAAGGAGATGAAGACCCGCTTCATGTACTCCTTGTCCTGGCCGACCGCCGAGGCGAGCACACCGGCGCCGACATAGGGCACACCGGAGAGCTCCAGGAGCCCCTGGAGGGTGCCGTCCTCGCCGTACGGGCCGTGCAGCACCGGGAAGACGACGTCGACCTCGCCGAGCGCCTTGGGCACCGAGCCGGGCTCGCTGTACACCACTTCGCGGCTGCCGGGGTCGACGGAGAGCACCACGGCGCCCTCGGTGGACTCGGCCAGCTGGGCCACTTCCGGCATCTTCCGGTCCGTGATGGCCATGCGTTCGGGTTCGTCGGCGGTGAGCGCCCAGCGGCCGTCCGTCGTGATGCCGATCGGCAGGACGTCGTACTTGGTCCGGTCGATGGCGTTCAGGACGGCGCCGGCCGTGACGACCGAGATGCCGTGTTCGGAGCTGCGGCCGCCGAACACGACGGCCACACGCGGCTTGCGGAGCTGCTGCTCCGGGCTCTGGGGGAGGTTCTCGCTGCTCATATCGCGTTGAGCGTACCTGCTGGTACCACTGTCGTCAGCGCGGCCGGGGCCACCGGAGCGGTGACCGGGAGGTTCACCTGTCCGCCCGCCCCGCCCGGTCTCAGCGCCGCTCGGGCTTCGCGCTGCGCGACATCAGCTCGCCCAGCGCGACCATCGGCGGCTTGCCCTCGTGGACGATGCCGACGACCGTCTCGGTGATGGGCATGTCGACGCCGTGCCGGCGGGCCAGATCGAGCACCGATTCACAGGACTTGACGCCCTCGGCGGTCTGTTTGGTGACGGCGATGGTCTCCTGGAGCGTCATGCCGCGGCCGAGGTTGGTGCCGAAGGTGTGGTTGCGCGAGAGCGGTGAGGAGCAGGTCGCCACCAGGTCGCCCAGGCCCGCGAGTCCGGAGAAGGTCAGCGGGTCGGCGCCCATGGCCAGACCGAGGCGGGTCGTCTCGGCGAGGCCCCGGGTGATCAGCGAACCCTTGGCGTTGTCGCCGAGGCCCATGCCGTCGGCGATGCCGACGGCCAGGCCGATGACGTTCTTCACCGCGCCGCCGAGCTCGCAGCCGACCACGTCGGTGTTGGTGTACGGGCGGAAGTACGAGGTGTGGCAGGCGGCCTGGAGGCGCTGGGCCACGGACTCGTCCTGGCAGGCGACGACAGCCGCCGCGGGGCGGCGTTCGGCGATCTCCTTGGCCAGGTTGGGGCCGGTGATGACGGCGACCCGGTCCGCGGAGACCTTGGTGACGTCCTCGATGACCTCGCTCATCCGCTTCGCGGTGCCGAGTTCGACGCCCTTCATCATCGAGACGAGGACGGTGTCGGAACCGAGGTGCGGGGTCCATTCGGCGAGGTTGGCGCGGAGCGTCTGCGAAGGCACCACGAGCACGGCGAAGTCGGCGCCGTCCAGCGCCTCGACGGCGTCGGTGGTGGCCCGGACCGATGCGGGCAGCTCAATTCCCGGCAGGTACTCCGGGTTGGTACGGGTCGTGTTGACGGCCTCGGCGACCTCGGCGCGACGGCCCCAGAGGGTGACCTCGCAGCCGGCGTCCGCGAGGACGATGCCGAAGGCCGTACCCCATGAGCCGGTTCCGAAGACGGCCGCCTTTGCGGGGTGCGTCACTTGGGTCCCTTTCCTTCTGCCTTGCGCCGCTGCTCCGCACGGGCCTTGCGGTGGTCGTAGGGCTGTGCGGGGGCCTGCTCGCCCCGCACGATCTCCAGCTGCGCGGTCACCGCGGCCATGATGACCTCGGTCGCCTCGCGCAGGACGTCGGGCGTCGGCTCCAGGCCGTAGAACCTGGAGAGGTCCACGGGCGGTCCGGCCTGCACCTGAAGGGTCTTGCGGGGGAACAGCCGGAGCTTGTTCTCCTTGGCGTACGGCGGCATCGCGAAGTTGGCGCCCCACTGGGCGACGGGGATGACCGGGGCCTTGGTCATCAACGCGACCCGGGCGGCGCCGGTCTTGCCGGCCATCGGCCACATGTCGGGGTCGCGGGTGAGGGTGCCCTCGGGGTAGAAGGCGACGCATTCGCCGCGCTCGATGGCGTCCACGGCTGCCCGGAAGGCGTCCAGCGCATTGGTCGTCTCGCGGTAGACCGGGATCTGTCCGGTGCCGCGCAGCATCATTCCGACAAAGGGGGTCTTGAACAGGCCCGCCTTGGCGAGAAGCCGCGGCACGCGTCCGGTGTTGTACTGGAAGTGACCGTAGGAAAGCGGGTCCAGATAGGAATTGTGATTGACCGCGGTGATGAATCCACCCTCGGCCGGAATGTGTTCCATCCCCCGCCAGTCACGCTTGAACAGAACCACCAGCGGCGGTTTTGCGATCACCGCCGCCAGGCGGTACCAGAAGCCGATTCTGCGGCGGGACACTCGGACACCTTCCTCTAAGGACCTGAACTCTGCCTGGTCACCGACGGTCAAGTCTCGCCCCAGGCCCCTGCTCTGTCGAGAACACCGTACGCCCCGCTTTCGGGACCGACCCTCCAGGTTCTCGCACCGGCAGGCGAGAATAGGCGGCGATGCGCACCGAGGGGGAGATCGCCACGAACACCGACCCGGCCGGTCCTTGGTCCCTGGTCGTCCCGTTGAAGCCCCTGGCGCGGGCCAAGAGCAGGCTGACGCCCGCGACGGGGGCCGAGCTGCGCCCCCTGCTCGCCCTGGCATTCGCCCGGGACACGGTGGCCGCCGCCCTTTCCTGCCCGGCGGTACTGGATGTGGTGGTCGTCACGGACGACCCGGAGGCCTCGGCGGCCCTCACGGCGATCGGGGCGCGGATCGTCCCCGACGAGCCCGACCGCGGGCTCAACGCCGCGCTGGCACACGGAGAGCGGGCGGTACGGGCCGGGCGGCCCCGGGCCGCGGTCGCCGCGCTCAACGCGGATCTGCCCGCGCTGCGCCCGGAAGAATTGGCCCGGGTGCTCGATTATTCCGCCGAATTCCCTCGGGCATTTGTGACCGATGCGGCAGGAATCGGGACGACATTTCTGTCGGCTTCGCCCGGGGTGGAATTGCGCCCGGCGTTCGGCGGCCCTTCCCGGGCCCGGCACCTGGAGTCAGGTGCGGTGGAAATCGATCTGGCCGGCATCGATTCGGTGCGCCAGGACGTGGACACCGGCGACGATCTGCGGGCGGCGCTCACCCTGGGCGTCGGCGCGCACACGGCGCGGCACCGGGGCCCCGGAGCCCCCCGCGCCGAGCCCGCGACGACCTCCTCGCCGGACCGATAGGCTGCCGTCCATGCAGGCGACCTCGTACACCTACGACCCCGAGACCCGCACCGGCAGTGTGCTGCTCGACGACGGCACCCCGGTGGAATTCGACGCCCGGGCCTTCGACGCGGGCGGTCTGCGGCTGCTGCGCCCGGGCCAGCGGGTGCGGATCGAGGGCAGCGGCGAGGGCGCACAGCTGCGGATCACCCTGGTGACCCTCCAGACCTTCTGACCCGCCGGGCGGGACCGCACCCATGACAGCCCGCGGGCCGGGCTCCCCGAGGGGAGCCCGGCCCGGCGCGTGTGAGTAGCCTGCGCTGCTCGGTCTCACTTCTTCCGTGCAGTGGCCTTCTTCGCCGTGGTCTTGCGCGCCGTGGTCTTCTTCGCGGGCGCCTTCTTCGCCGTGGCCTTCTTCGCGGGCGCGGTCTTGCTGGCGGTGGCCTTCTTGGCCGCCGTCGTCTTCTTCGCCGCCGCGGCGGTGGTCTTCTTCGCGGCCGCCGTGGTCTTCTTCGCCGCCGCGGTGGTCTTCTTCGCCGTGGTCTTCTTGGCCGCGGTGGTCTTCGCCGCCGTGGTCTTCCTGGCGGTGGTCTTCTTCGCCGTGGCCTTCTTGGCGGCGGCCTTCTTGGCGGCGGCCTTGGTCGTCGTACGGGTGGAAGGACCGCCCGAGAGGCTGCCCTTGGGCGCCTTCTTCACGGACACCTCGCCGCCCTTGGGGAGCTTCTTCGAGCCGCTCACCAGGTCCTTGAAGCCCTGTCCCGCACGGAAACGGGGAACCGAGGTCTTCTTGACCCGCACGCGCTCACCCGTCTGCGGGTTGCGGGCGTAGCGGGCCGGGCGGTCGACCTTCTCGAACGAGCCGAAGCCGGTGACCGAGACCCGGTCCCCCGCGACAACCGCACGGACGATCGCGTCGAGTACCGCGTCGACGGCGTCGGCGGCCTGCTGGCGGCCTCCGACCTTGTCGGCAATCGCTTCTACGAGCTGCGCCTTGTTCACGTCTTCCCCTTCGGAGACATTGCCAGAACGAAAGTGTTCAAGCGTTTTCGCACGTTAGGCAGATATATACCGCAAATCAAACACGAAACGGGCTAATCACCCTAGTGCCGCAACGAAGTCGACCGCTGCACAGTTCCGCAGAGTCAGTCACCTTCGGGGAATCGGCCCTCATCGAGGTCCTTCATCAACCGGTCCAGACGCCTTGCCGCATCCGGGAGATCGTGCTTAGCCGCGGCCGTGATGACCAACAGCTTCCGGGACAGCGCCATCCTTACGCCCTCCGGGACTTGCAGTGCGCGCACTCTTGTGTGCGCTTCCTTCAATCGGTCGGCGACTTGGCCGTAAAGCTTGAGTTGGCTGTCGCGTTCCATGCACCGATTGTGCCATCTGGGGCGAGTTGTCGCCCGACGGGGTCTCAACAAGCGACTGCGCCCCCTACCAGATGGTGGGGGGCGCAGTCCTGTAAACGCGCTGCTCAGGCGTTAATTGTACGCGGCTTGAAGGTCGGCCTTGCCGCCTCATAAGTCGCGATGTCCGCTTCGTTCTGAAGGGTGAGGCTGATGTCGTCCAGCCCGTTGAGCAGTCGCCAACGGGAGTTCTCGTCGAGCTCGAAGTCGGCGGTGATGCCTTCGGCGCGGACCTGGCGGGCCTCCAGGTCGACGGTGATCTCGGCCGTGGGGTCGGCCTCGGTCAGCTCCCAGAGCGCGTCGACCACCTTCTGGTCGAGCACGACGGTCAACAGCCCGTTCTTCAGCGAGTTGCCGCGGAAGATGTCGGCGAACCGGGAGGAGACGACGGCCTTGAAGCCGTAGTTCTGCAGCGCCCACACGGCGTGCTCGCGGGACGATCCGGTGCCGAAGTCGGGGCCGGCCACCAGGACCGTGGCACCCTTGCGCTCCGGACGGTTGAGGACGAAGTTCTCGTCCTTGCGCCATGCCTCGAAGAGCCCGTCCTCGAAGCCGTCCCGGGTGACCTTCTTCAGCCAGTGGGCGGGGATGATCTGGTCGGTGTCGACGTTGCTGCGGCGCAGCGGGACGGCCCGGCCGGTGTGTGTGGTGAAAGCTTCCATGATTCTCAGACTCCGGCGGGCGTACGGGCGTCGGACAGGTCGGCGGGCGAGGCCAGGTGGCCCAGCACGGCGGTGGCGGCGGCGACCTGCGGGGAGACCAGGTGCGTACGGCCGCCCTTGCCCTGCCGGCCCTCGAAGTTGCGGTTCGAGGTGGAGGCGGAGCGCTCGCCGGGGGCCAGCTGGTCGGGGTTCATGCCGAGGCACATCGAGCAGCCGGCGTGCCGCCATTCGGCGCCCGCGGCGGTGAAGACCTTGTCCAGGCCCTCCTCGACGGCCTGCAGGGCGACCCGGACGGAGCCCGGGACGACCAGCATCCGTACCCCGTCGGCGACTTTGCGGCCGTCCAGGATCGCGGCCGCGTTGCGCAGGTCCTCGATCCGGCCGTTGGTGCAGGAGCCTACGAAGACGGTGTCCACGTTGATCTCGCGCAGCGGCTGTCCGGCGGTCAACCCCATGTACTCCAGGGCCTTTTCGGCGGCGTTGCGCTCCGAGGCGTCCTCGTACGAAGCAGGGTCGGGGACGTTGGCCGACAGGGGCGCGCCCTGGCCGGGGTTGGTGCCCCAGGTCACGAACGGGGCCAGTTCGGCCGCGTCGATGACGACCTCGGCATCGAAGACCGCGTCGTCGTCGGTGCGCAGCGTCTTCCAGTACGCGACGGCGGCGTCCCAGTCCTCGCCCTGCGGGGCGTGGTCGCGGCCCTTCAGGTAGTCGAAGGTGGTCTCGTCCGGGGCGATCATGCCTGCCCGGGCGCCGGCCTCGATCGACATGTTGCAGATGGTCATCCGGGCTTCCATCGAGAGCTTCTCGATGGCGGAGCCGCGGTACTCCAGGATGTAGCCCTGGCCGCCGCCGGTACCGATCCGGGCGATGATCGCGAGGATCAGATCCTTGGCCGTGACACCGTCGGGCAGTTCGCCGTCGATGGTGATGGCCATGGTCTTCGGGCGGGCCAGCGGCAGCGTCTGGGTGGCCAGGACGTGCTCGACCTGGCTGGTGCCGATGCCGAACGCCAGCGCGCCGAAGGCGCCGTGCGTGGAGGTGTGGGAGTCGCCGCAGACGACCGTGGTGCCGGGCTGGGTCAGGCCCAGCTGCGGGCCGACCACGTGCACGACGCCCTGCTCGACGTCGCCCAGGGGGTGCAGCCGTACGCCGAACTCCGCGCAGTTCTTGCGCAGGGTCTCCAACTGGGCACGGGAGACCGGGTCGGCGATCGGCTTGTCGATGTCGAGGGTCGGGGTGTTGTGATCCTCGGTGGCGATGGTGAGATCGAGGCGCCGCACCCGGCGTCCGGCCTGCCGGAGGCCGTCGAAGGCCTGGGGGCTGGTCACCTCGTGCAGCAGGTGCAGATCGATGAAGAGGAGGTCGGGCTCACCTTCGGCGCGCCGGACGACGTGGTCGTCCCAGACCTTCTCCGCGAGTGTCCTACCCATCGCTTTCCCTCCGGCCGGCGTCTTCGCCGGCCCAACTAGAGATTTGGTGCGCCGCCGTCCGGACCCCCGTGCGGGGCGGTGGCTACGGGCCGTTGTGTGGCCGCCAGTACAGGTTCGCAACTTCCGCCGAATATTGAACTTGCGTTTCACAGAGTGAGACGGGAGTATCGTCGTATGGACAACTCTAGCGGCGTCGGCGTTCTCGACAAGGCAGCTCTGGTATTGAGCGCCCTGGAGTCCGGTCCGGCCACCCTCGCCGGGCTGGTCGCGGCGACCGGGCTCGCACGACCCACGGCCCATCGGCTGGCCGTGGCACTGGAACACCACCGTCTGGTGGCGAGGGACATGCAGGGCCGTTTCATTCTCGGCCCCCGGCTGGCGGAGCTCGCCGCGGCGGCGGGCGAGGACCGCCTGCTGGCCACGGCGGGACCGGTGCTCACGCATCTGAGGGACATCACCGGTGAGAGCGCGCAGCTCTACCGCAGGCAGGGCGACATGCGGATCTGCGTGGCGGCGGCGGAGCGGCTGTCCGGTCTGCGGGACACCGTGCCGGTCGGCTCCACGCTCACCATGAAGGCCGGCTCGTCGGCCCAGATCCTGATGGCCTGGGAGGAGCCGGAGCGCCTGCACCGCGGCCTCCAGGGCGCCCGTTTCACGGCGACGGCACTCTCCGGCGTACGACGCAGGGGCTGGGCCCAGTCGATCGGCGAGCGGGAGCCGGGGGTGGCCTCGGTCTCGGCGCCGGTGCGCGGCCCGTCGAACCGGGTGGTCGCCGCCGTCTCGGTCTCCGGACCGATCGAGCGGCTGACCAGGCACCCCGGCCGGATGCACGCCCAGGCGGTCATCGACTCGGCGGCACGGCTCAGCGAGGCCCTGCGCCGCACCGGCTGACGCACCCGGCGCGTTCCCCCGGCCGCCCCAGCGTCGTGGCGGCCCCCTTCCAGCACCTCACTTCGCGGACGAACGGTGTGCGAGCCGGTCCGCCCCCCGACGACCGCGCGCCTCCAGCGGCAGCACCCCGGTCGCCCGGGCCAGTCCGTAGGCCGGCATATCGGCGTAGATCGATTCGTAGCCGCCCTCGGGCACCACGTAGGCCTCGTGCCACAGCCCCACATGCTGCCGGGACTTCTTCTCCTTGCGGTTCATGATCGCCCAGGCCTTGCGGTGGAACATGTCGGGAGCGCTCGCGTACGCGTAGAGCTTCTCCTTCGACTCCCAGTACTGGACGACGTAGTACGTCCGCGGCGAGCCGCTCAACAGCGTGTACCCCAGCAGGCCACGCCCCTTGTCCTTGCCCAACTCCCGCAGCATGCGCGGCATCGCCAGCAGCACGGGCAGCCAATGGTGCACGCCCCAAAAGTGGTTGATACGCATCCCGATGAGCAGGACGACCACCTCCCCCTCGGCCGCGGCGGTGGTCCGTCCCGGTATCGGCTTCGCGAACACGACAGCCCCTTCCTCAATTGGAGAGCGACACTATCCAATGGTTGGATAGTGACACTGCCCAAGAGGTGGCGCAAGGGAAGGCACGGAACATGCGACTCTCGGAACTGAGCGAGCAGAGCGGTGTGAAGACCGCGACGATCAAGTACTACCTGCGCGAGGGACTGCTGCACCCCGGCCACCGGGTCACCGCGACACAGGCCGAGTACGACGCGAGCCATCTGCGCCGGCTGCGCCTGGTCCGGGCCCTGATCCAGGTGGGCCGCCTTCCCGTGGCCACGGCGCGCGAGGTCCTCTCCCACATCGACGACGAGTCGCTGGGCCGGACGATCCGGCTGGGCGCCGCGCTGTGGTCGCTCCCGCACGGCCCGGACCCGGACGAGGAGGCGCCGGAGACGGCGGCCGCCCGTGAGGCCGTCGAGCGGCTGCTGGACCGGCTCGGCTGGGCGACGTCGCAGGAGATCGGCTCCCTCTCCCCCGCGCACCGCTCGCTGGTGTCGTCGGTGGCGACGCTGATCCGCCTCGGCTACCCCTGTGACGTCGATTACCTCGCCGAGCAGGCCCACCTGATGCACCAAGTCGCCGTCCAGGACCTGGACATGATGGAGACGTATCCCACGGAGTCGGAGCAGGTGGAGATGGCAGTCGCCTCGGCCGTGCTCTACGAGCCGCTGCTGATGTCCCTGCGGCGGATGGCCCAGGAGGAGGAGTCGGCCCGGCGCTACGGTCTCTGACGGACCCCGAACGGGCCCGCTCGGCCCCAACGGGCCTCGCAGACAACGGCAAAGGCCCTCCACCGAGGTGAAGGGCCTTTGTCCGTCCTGCTGTTGTACCCCCGACCGGATTCGAACCGGCGCTACTGCCGTGAGAGGGCAGCGTGCTAGGCCGCTACACAACGGGGGCTTGATACTGCTAGTTGCATTTCTGCGCTGGGCTACCAGGACTCGAACCTAGAATGACGGTACCAGAAACCGTAGTGTTGCCAATTACACCATAGCCCATGGTGTTACAAGTACCCCCGACCGGATTCGAACCGGCGCTACTGCCGTGAGAGGGCAGCGTGCTAGGCCGCTACACAACGGGGGCCCTAGCGATCCTGCATCGAGAGCGTGGGTGCGACCCAGATGATCTCGCGGGAAGGATCTGTACCCCCGACCGGATTCGAACCGGCGCTACTGCCGTGAGAGGGCAGCGTGCTAGGCCGCTACACAACGGGGGCTTGTTACTACTTCTGCATTTCTGCGCTGGGCTACCAGGACTCGAACCTAGAATGACGGTACCAGAAACCGTAGTGTTGCCAATTACACCATAGCCCACCAAAACTCAACCCCCTGGAGGGGTTTTGTTCGGCCTGCGCTTCCCGTTCGGATCTTCCGTTCCTCTCGGGCGGCGCAGGAAGAACATTACCCGAAGGTGTCCGACGCTCCAAAACGGGTATTGCCCGTCAGCAGATCGGGCAGCTGATCGAGCCCGCTGATGCGCACCAGCTCGGGCCGTCCGCCGCGTCCGCGCCGGTCCAGCCAGATCCCCATCAGCCCGGCGGCGACCGCTCCACGGGCGTCGATGTCGGGCTCGTCCCCCACGTACGCGACCTCCTCCGGCTCAAGCGCCAGCGCCTCGCAGGCGGCGTGGAAGGCGCCGGCCTCGGGCTTGGAGACGCCGAGCTCCACCGCGCACACCACGGCCTCGAACCGGTCCCGCACGCCGAGCACGCGCAGCTTGCGGTCCTGGTTGTGGATGCTGGAGTTCGACAGCACCGCGTGCCGGAATCCCTCCGCGAGCAGATCCAGGGCCGGCAGCACGTCCGGGAAGAGCGACCAGGCGGCCTCGTAGTGAGCTGCGTGGCGGGCGAACCAGTCGTCGGCCTCGGCATCGTCCAGCGTCCGCGCGAGGAACTCCCGGACCCGGTCCCGGCGCTGCCCCCGGAAGTCCGTCTCCCCGGCGGCGAACCGGGCCCAGTGCACGTCGGTGAGGTCCCGCCACACGACGAGGGCCTGCTCGACGTTCTCGTATCCGTCGGGCAGGCCCTCCTGTTCGAGGTGCTTGCGCATGCCGACGCGGTCGGCGCCGCTGTAGTCGAAGATCGTGTCGTCGATGTCCCAGAGCACCGCGCGGATGACCATGCGGCCAGGCTAGCGGTCGCGTGCCGGGCACGGGAGGGGCCAATCGCGCACCTCGCCCGTACGACGCCCGAGGGGGCGGCCGCCGGACGAACCGGTGGCCGCCCCCTCGGGCGTCGTACGGGCGTTACGCGGCCAGCTTGGCCAGGGCCGCGTCGATGCGGGCGATCGTCTTCTCGCGGCCCAGGATCTCCAGGGACTCGAAGAGCGGCAGGCCGATGGTGCGGCCGGTGACCGCCACGCGGACCGGGGCCTGGGCCTTGCCGAGCTTCAGGCCGTGCTCCTCGCCCGCGGTGAGGATGGCGTTCTTCAGCGCGTCGGCGTTCCACTCGGCGTCGGCCAGCTTGGCGCGGGCCGTGGCCAGGAGGGCGTCGGAGCCCTCCTTCATCGCCTTGTTCCAGGACGCCTCGTCCGTCGCCGGCTCGTCGAGGAAGAGGAAGTCGACGTTGGCCGTGATGTCCGAGAGGACCGTGACGCGGGTCTGGGCGTGCGGGGCGATCTCGGCGAACTGCTCCGCGTCGAAGGACTCCTCGGCCCACGGGGCGAACGGGGCCTTCAGCCAGGGGCCGCAGGCCTCGGTGAACGCCTTCACGTCCATCTTGCGGATGTGCTCGGCGTTGATGTGCTCGCACTTCTTCAGGTCGAAGCGCGCCGGGTTGGCGTTGACGTCCCCGATGTCGAACGCGGCCACCATCTCGTCGATGGAGAAGATGTCGCGGTCCTCGGCGATGGACCAGCCCAGCAGGGAGAGGTAGTTGAGCAGCCCCTCGGGCAGGAAGCCACGCTCGCGGTAGAGGTTGAGCGAGGCCTGCGGGTCGCGCTTGGAGAGCTTCTTGTTGCCCTCGCCCATGACGTACGGCAGGTGGCCGAAGGCCGGGGTGTCCTTGGCGATGCCCAGCTCGATGAGCGCCTTGTACAGGGCGAGCTGACGCGGGGTGGAGGAGAGCAGGTCCTCGCCGCGCAGGACGTGGGTGATCTCCATCAGCGCGTCGTCGACCGGGTTGACCAGCGTGTAGAGCGGGGCGCCGTTGGCGCGGACGATGCCGTAGTCCGGCACGTTCTCCGGCTGGAAGGTCAGCTCGCCGCGGACCAGGTCGTTGAAGGTGAGCGCCTCGTCGGGCATCCGGAAGCGGACGATGGAGGTGCGGCCCTCGGCCTCGTAGGCGGCGATCTGCTCGGCGCTCAGCTCGCGGCAGTGGCCGTCGTAGCCGGACGGCTTGCCGGCGGCGCGGGCGGCGTCGCGGCGGGCGTCGAGCTCCTCGGTGGTGCAGTAGCAGTGGTACGCGTAACCGCCCGCGAGAAGCCGGTCGGCGACGTCCTTGTAGATGTCCATCCGCTGCGACTGGCGGTACGGAGCGTGCGGGCCGCCGACCTCGGGGCCCTCGTCCCAGTCGAAGCCGAGCCAGCGCATGGACTCCAGGAGCTGGTTGTAGGAGTCCTCGGAGTCGCGGGCCGCGTCGGTGTCCTCGATACGGAAGACCAGGGTGCCGCCGTGGTGCCGGGCGAAGGCCCAGTTGAACAGGGCGGTGCGGACCAGGCCCACGTGGGGGTTGCCGGTCGGGGAGGGACAGAAACGTACACGGACGGGTGCGTTAACCACGCTTGATCACCTTGTTGGTGAGAGTGCCGATGCCTTCGATGGTGACGGCGACCTCGTCGCCGACATGGAGGGGTCCGACCCCTGCGGGAGTGCCGGTGAGGATCACATCGCCCGGGAGCAGCGTCATGGCTTCCGTGATGTGGACGACCAGATCCTCGATCGAGCGGATCATGTCGCTCGTACGGCCGAGTTGCCGTTGCTCTCCGTTGACCGTCGCCTGAATGGTGAGGTCGTGGGGGTCGAGGTCGGTCTCCACCCAGGGGCCGAGCGGGCAGGAGGTGTCGAAGCCCTTGGCCCGGGCCCACTGCTTCTCGCGCTTCTGGGCATCGCGGGCGGTGACGTCATTGGCGCAGGTGTAGCCGAAGATGACGTCCTTCACGCGCTCGCGCGGAACTTCCCGGCACATGCGGCCGATGACCACGGCCAGTTCGGCCTCGTGGTGGAGTTCGTTGGAGAAGGAGGGGTACTCGATGGCGTCGCCGGAGCCGATCACCGAGGTGGTGGGCTTGAAGAAGGCGACGGGTACGTCCGGTACCTCGTTGCCCAGCTCCTTGGCGTGCTCCGCGTAGTTGCGGCCGATGGCCACGACCTTGTTGGGGAGCACGGGCGGCAGGAGGCGGACCTTGCTCAGCGGGACCTTGGTGCCGGAGAGCTCGAACTCGGCGTACGGGATGCCCTTGATGATGTCGAGGACGAGACCATCGGGCCCCTCGCCCTCGACGGCGCCGAAGGCGACATTGCCGTCGATGGAGAACCTGGCGATGCGCACGGGATGCTGTCGCCCCTCACTTGCTGGCTGAAGACTGACGCTCCAGGCTAACGCGTCGCCCGTCGGGAACCGCTCCGTCCACCGGGCGGCGCGGGTCACCCGACAGGCTCCGAGGGGGACGGCGTCCGTGCTACTCCGCGGCGGCGGTGACCGGGGCGACCATGAGGACGGTGCGCCGGGGGTTGGCCGTCTGGGTGGGCAGTTCCACGGCGTGCTCCGGCTGCTCCGGCGTCCGCGGACCGTCGGCGCCGTCGAGGTGCGCCAGCGTGGTGCGCCGGGGGTTGGCAATGTTGCGGAACATCATCGTCGTCTTCATCTGCCGTTCGGACCCTGTCGGTACGGGCGCCGCCCGGAGGGGCGCCGGTTGTCGGATTTGCCATCCCTGTAAAGCGTCAGGCTAAACATCCGATTCCCTCCGGAAGCCCGGAAGAGACGACGATCATCATGTGAGTTTGCTCACGAACCGACAGACAATTCCCCCATTCCAGGCAGTCGATCGGGTCGACAGAAACGGACATTCCGTAACTGAATCAGCTATTCCGCTCCTGATCATGTCGACTGGGACACCTCTTGTGCTTCATCGATTCGCCGGTAATCATCCTTTTTATCCATGATCACGGTCCACGGCTTGTTACTCAGTCATCACAACGCGTCACCCGGGTCACGGCCCGGCACGGGGCCCTTGTTGGAGATCCGGCACTGTGCTGGAATTCCACGCACCGCCGCGGGTTTCAAGCCGGCGCGCAGGGGGCGCAACGGAGCGCCGAGTGGCGGCGGAAAGGGGAAGGACGCCGGTCACTCACGACCACCATGGGGCGGGTACAACGCCCCACGACGCCGACACCGTCCGACCGCCCAGCGCGGGGGGACGCCTGGTCCAGAGGTTGCGACGCTAGTGCAGGGACGTTTCAAGAGGGATGGCAGCGCTGCGGCGGAGCAGGAGCCGCACGGCGGGACCGACCGCGGCTCCTCGGCCCAGCACGCCCAGAACCCCGGGCCTGCCGCGGCCGGCGACAGCGGCGACCGTGCTCAGCGACCCGATGCCGCGGCGAACGGCGACGTCGATCCGATCGCGTCGCCCAAGTCCCGGGGCCCCGTCAGCACCGGCTCGCGAGTCGCCCTTCGCAACTGGCGCATCAGCACCCGTCTGGTCTCCCTGCTCGCCCTTCCCGTGGTCGCGGCGACCACGCTGGGTGGTCTGCGGATCAACGAGTCCATGAACGACATCCAGCAGCTGGATCACATGCAGCTGCTGACGAACATGACGAAGCAGGCGACGTCGCTCGCCCAGGCGCTCCAGCAGGAGCGCGACCAGTCGGCCGGTCCGCTGGCCAACGGGGTGAAGGCCGACGACTTCAAGGTCACCGAGCCCCGCAAGAAGACCGACCGGGCGAAGACCGCCTTCCTCGACGCGACGACCTCGATCGGCGATCCCTCCGGCGACGAGGCCCTCGAAGGCATCTTCGCCAGCGTCAACCAGATCGCGAGCCAGCTCGCCGAGATCCGCGACATCCGCAAGGCGGCGTACGCCAAGGGCAGCCCGAGCCTTCAGACCGTCGACCAGTACAGCCAGCTGATCACCTCGCTGCTGAGCCTCTCGCAGGACATGGCGCAGGCGACCAGCAACTCGGAGATGATCAAGCGGACCCGGGCGCTGGCGGCCTTCTCCTCCGCCAAGGAGTACGCCTCGGTCCAGCGCGCGATCATCGCCGCGGCCCTGCCCGGCGGGAACGACAAGCAGCCGCACCTCGACGAGAACGACAAGCAGTTCGGCCGCGCCGCGCTGCGCAAGGAGCGGTCGGCGCTCAACTCCTTCAAGGCCGTGTACAAGGCGACCGGCAACAACGCCGATGAGCTGACCGCCACGCTGGACGAGGGCAACCCCGAGATCAAGGCCGCCGACGCCTACGCCAGGAAGGTGCTGGAGGGCCCCGCGGGCATGACCGGCACCGCGCGGCGTTCCTACCTGGACTGGTACGACCAGAGCTCGACCAAGATCCAGGCGATGAAGACCATCGAGGAGACCCTCCTCAGCGACATGGAGGGCAAGGCCCGCGAGCTCCGCGACGAGTCGAAGCGCGAAGCGATCATCAGCGGTGCGCTCATCCTGCTGGTGCTCGGCGTCTCGCTGGTCGGTGCCTTCGTCGTCGCCCGGTCGATGATCCGTTCGCTGCGACGGCTGCAGGACACGGCCACCCGGGTCGCCCAGGACCGGCTGCCCGAGCTCGTCAAGCAGCTCTCCGAGGCCGACCCGCAGGACGTGGACACCTCGGTCGAGTCCGTCGGTGTGCACTCCCGGGACGAGATCGGCCAGGTGGCCGCGGCCTTCGACGACGTGCACCGCGAGGCCGTCCGTCTCGCCGCCGAGCAGGCCCTGCTCCGGGGCAACGTCAACGCGATGTTCACCAACCTCTCGCGCCGCAGCCAGGGCCTCATCCAGCGTCAGCTCTCGCTCATCTCCGAACTGGAGTCGCGCGAGGCCGACCCGGACCAGCTCTCCTCGCTCTTCAAGCTCGACCACCTCGCGACCCGTATGCGCCGTAACGGCGAGAACCTCCTCGTCCTCGCGGGCGAGGAACCGGGCCGCCGGTGGACCCGCCCCGTCCCGCTGGTCGACGTGCTCCGTGCCGCCGCCTCCGAGGTGGAGCAGTACGAGCGCATCGAACTGGCCGCGGTGCCCGCCACCGAGGTGGCCGGCCGCGTGGTCAACGACCTCGTGCACCTGCTCGCCGAGCTGCTGGAGAACGCCACGTCGTTCTCCTCGCCGCAGACCAAGGTCCGGGTCACCGGTCACGCGCTGCCCGACGGGCGGGTGCTGGTCGAGATCCACGACACCGGCATCGGCCTCTCCCCCGAGGACCTCGCCGCGATCAACGAGCGGCTCGCCTCGCCGCCCACCGTGGACGTCTCGGTCTCCCGCCGCATGGGTCTGTTCGTGGTCGGCCGGCTGTCCCTGCGTCACGGCATCCGGATCCAGCTGCGGCCCTCCGACTCCGGCGGCACGACCGCGCTGGTCATGCTGCCCGTCGATGTCGCGCACGGCGGCAAGCAGCCGGCTCCCAAGCAGGTTCCCGGGCAGCAGTCCGGTGCCCCGGGCGGTCTCCTCGGCGGCGGTCCGGCCGGTGCGGGCAACAGCTCCCGTCCCGGCCTCGGCGGCCCCGCGTCGGGCCCGGCGGGCCGTCTCGCCTCGGGTCCCGGTGCCTCGCGCGGTCAGGTCGGTGCGGGCTCCACGCCGCGTGCCGCGCTGCCCTCGCGCGACGGCGGCCCCCGCCACCAGGCGGGCCAGCAGAACCAGTCGAACCAGCAGGGCCAGCAGAACGCCGGGTTCCAGTCCGCCGGGCTGTCCGGCACCGGGCCGCAGGGCGCCTCCCGCCCGGAGCCGCAGCGTCAGGGCGGCGGCCTCGCCGGCGCCTTCGGCAACGGTGCCCGCCTCGGCGCCCGCGGCCAGGGCGACGGACCGGGCCGCACGGATTCGGGCGGTCCCGACCTGTTCGGCCAGAACCGCCAGGGTTCGGACCGCCAGGACCAGAACCGTCAGGGCCAGGACCAGAACGGCCCGCAGGGCCGCCCGAACGGGCCCACCCCGTGGCAGCCGTCCCAGCCGCAGCAGGCCCGGCAGAACCCGGCCGGCCAGGACGGCCCCGGCCGTCAGCTGCCCCCGGTCGGCGGCCCCCGTGCCGAGCTGCCCGGCGGCAACCCGCAGCCGCAGCGTCCGCAGACCACCAGCTGGGGCACCGAGGAGCCGTCCGCGCCGCGGCACACTCCGCTGGACGCCCCGCGCGGTCACGAGGACCCCGAGTCCACCGGCCAGTTCCAGCGGCCGATGAACCCTCCACTCGCGCCGCGGGCGCCCATGGACGACCGGCAGGGCCCCGGCTCCACCGCCGAGTTCGCCCGCCCGGACTTCTCGGCCCCGGCCCCGCAGTCCTACGGCTCGCAGGACCCGTCCGCGCAGGACCCGGCGAGCACCGCGCAGTTCGCCCGTCCCGACTTCGGCCAGCCGCAGCCCGCACGGGCGCAGGACCAGGGTCTGCCGGCCCCTCGCCGGGACGACGAGGACTTCGGCGCCCCGCGGACGCCCACGGCGCCCACCGGTGACGCGCAGTACCGTCCGGTCCTGCCGGCGCAGCCGCAGCCCGAGGCGCTGCCTCCGGCGGCCGGTCCCGGGGACGGTCGTACCCCGCTGTACGACACCCTGGAGACGAACTGGTTCCACGGCCCGCAGCAGGGCGGCCAGCAGCCGCCCGCCGAGCCGCAGGCGCCCTCGTCCCTCCCCCAGCGGCCGACCGGCCCGGAGGCTCCCGCGGCACCGCGCCGCGAGGGAAGCGACCCGGGCGGCACCACAAGTTCCTGGCGCCCCTCGCCGAACGACGAACTCGTACGGCAGGCGGAGCGGGTCAAGAAGCCCGCGGCAGGCGGAGTCACCACCTCCGGACTGCCGCGCCGTGTGCCTCGCGCCAACCTGGTGCCGGGTACCGCACAGCAGCAGAACCATCAGTCCGGTCCTCAGGTGTCACGCGCCCCCGACGATGTACGCGGGCGGTTGACCAATCTCCGCCGGGGCATCCAGCAAGGGCGGCAGGCCAACAACAGCCAGTCGACCGGCAGTTTCCCACTCGGCCCCACTCACCAGCAGGAGCGTTAGTTGAGCCCGATGAGTCAGGCCGCGCAGAATCTGAACTGGTTGATCACCAACTTCGTGGACAACACCCCCGGGGTGTCGCACACGGTGGTGGTCTCCGCCGACGGACTCCTGCTGGCCATGTCCGAAGGATTTCCCCGTGACCGCGCCGACCAGCTGGCGGCCGTCGCCTCCGGGCTGACCTCGCTGACCGCGGGTGCCTCCCGGATCTTCGAAGGCGGCGCCGTCAGCCAGACCGTGGTGGAGATGGAACGCGGGTTCCTCTTCCTGATGTCCATCTCGGACGGTTCCTCACTGGCCGTTCTCGCCCACCCGGACGCCGACATCGGTCTGGTCGGGTACGAGATGGCTCTGCTGGTCGACCGTGCGGGCACCGTCCTCACCCCCGACCTCCGTGCCGAACTCCAGGGCAGCCTGCTCCACTAGGCGGCCACGGATCGATGACAGACTCGATTGCCCCAGGTAATGCCCATATCCCTCACCCGTCAGGCCGCTTAGAGCCCCCCACCGGCCCCTTCAGACGGCAAGCCGACGTACTGCTGTCACGCCCGGAGGATTCATGACCCCGCCACCCGCCTCACCCGATCCGTACGGCGCACTGCACCACGCGTCGTACGAAGGTGAAGGCGACCAGCCACTGGTCCGCCCGTACGCCATGACCGGTGGCCGGACCCGGCCCCGCTATCAGCTCGCCATAGAGGCACTGGTCTCCACCACGGCCGACCCCGCGCATCTGGGAACCCTGCTCCCCGAGCACCAGCGGATCTGCCACCTCTGCCGTGAGGTGAAGTCGGTGGCCGAGGTGTCGGCGCTGCTGTCGATGCCGCTCGGTGTGGCCCGGATTCTCGTCGCGGACCTGGCGGAAGCCGGCATGGTGGCCATCCACCAGCCGGGCAATGGAGAGGCCGGCGGCGCGCCGGATGTGACACTGCTCGAAAGGGTGCTCAGTGGACTTCGCAAGCTCTAGCGGCGGTGCGGCCCGTGCCACCACCTCGGCGAAGATCGTGGTGGCAGGGGGCTTCGGCGTGGGTAAGACCACGTTCGTCGGTGCCGTCTCGGAGATCAACCCGTTGCGTACGGAGGCCGTGATGACGTCCGCGTCCGCGGGCATCGACGACCTGACGCACACCGGGGGCAAGACGACGACGACCGTCGCCATGGACTTCGGTCGTATCACCCTGGACCAGGACCTGATCCTGTACCTCTTCGGTACGCCCGGTCAGGACCGCTTCTGGTTCATGTGGGACGACCTGGTCCGCGGCGCCATCGGCGCCGTCGTCCTCGTCGACACCCGCCGCCTCGCCGACTGCTTCCCCGCCGTCGACTACTTCGAGAACAGCGGCCTCCCCTTCGTCATCGCCCTCAACGGCTTCGACGGACACCAGCCCTACACCCCCGACGAGGTCCGCGAGGCCCTTCAGATCGGCCCGGACACCCCGATCATCACGACGGACGCGCGGCACCGCGCGGACGCCAAGAGCGGTCTGATCACGCTCGTGGAGCACGCCCTCATGGCCCGGCTCAAGTAGTCACAAGTCGGTATTGCCATACGGTAGTTACCGTAGTCGGACGGGGGCGGACTGTGTCCTTTGACACGCTCCGCCCCCGTATTCATAACGTTTCGAAAGAGAATTGCCCCGCGTTCGACACCCGACGCATCCGAACGGTGCCACTGCGCTCACATGAGCCCCGCCTTTTGGCGGGGCTCGTTCTTTATGCCCGTTTTATCTGAGGTCTGCGCCACTCGGAATGGCAGATTCCGACTGTTTGGAACGCGACCGGTCGCCGTGCTGGAATTCGTCGAACTCCCGAGTAGTACGGCCCTGAACGAAATACGGCACAACGTAGGTGCCGACGCCGAGAGGTTGTTGGTCGAGTGAGGCGAAGCAACGCGGACTCCACGGCGCAGCAGGAGCGGGGCAACTTCACCCCGCCACCGCGCGCTGCGGCGTCCTCCGCGGAGGCGTCCGGCGCGACGGTGCCCGGTGGCAGCACGAATCGGCTGTCGCCGCGCAACTGGCGGGTGCCCACCCGGCTGAACGCGATTCTCCTGATCCCCGTCCTGGTCGGCCTGGTCATGGGCGGATTCCAGGTGAAGGGGTCGATCGACACCTGGCGCGAGGCGCAGGACGCCGAGAAGACCGCGCTGATCGTGCGCGCGGCCGCCGAGTACGGCCAGGCGCTGCTCAATGAGCGCGACCTCTCCGCCCAGCCCCTGCTGTCCAACAAGCGGAACGCCGACATCATCGCGGAGGTCCGGGCGACCACCGACGCCGCCGCGGACAAGTTCGACGCGGCCGTGGAGGACATGCCGAAGAAGCAGGGCCTGGAGCGGCGACTCCAGCTGTTCCAGCTGGAGGAGCCCACCCTCCCCGAGCTGCGCAAGGCCGCCTTCGCCGAGGGCATGGACCCGGTGAAGACGGAGGAGGGCTACGTCCAGGTCCAGCACTCGCTGATGGAGTTCAGCAACGAGCTGGGTCTGGGCACCGGCAACATCACCGCCTACGGCCGTACGGTCTACGCGATCGAGCTCGCCAAGGCTGCAGAATCGCTTCAGCGCTCCATCGGCATGCACCTGCTGGTGCGTCCGAGCCAGGAGAGCGCCAAGTTCGACGCCCAGGTCAAGGCCTTCGGCTCGTACAACTACCTGGAGCAGATCGCGCTCGGCGAGTTCAACTCCGGCGGCACCGAGGCCGACGCGGCCCGGCTGAAGCAAGTCATGGTCGCCAAGGCCGAAGAAGGCGCGAGGGACCTGAAGCAGGCCAAGGAGGAGGCCGACGCCGCGGGGACCCCGTTCGTCGCCCCGCCCAGCATCGACGGCTCGGTCTTCGACGGCATGGCCCAGCAGATCGGCCAGGGCAAGTCGCCCGAGAAGCTGGCCGAGAAGGGCATCACTCCGGAGACCTGGATGGCGGCCGCCACCGCCAAGTTCGACGGCTACACCACGGTCGAGGACGAGCTCGTCGACAAGGCGGTGACCGAGGCCGCGGACATCTCGTCCAGCGCCAAGAACGACGCGATCATCAACGCCGCCGTCGTGATCGTCGCCCTGCTGGCCGCCTTCATCCTGGCCGGACTGATGGCCCGGCAGATGAGCCGTTCGATGCGCCAGCTGCGTACCGCCGCGTTCGGGATCGCCGAGCAGCGGCTGCCGATGCTGGTCGACCAGCTCTCCCGGGCCGAACCGGGCCGGGTCGACACCCGCGTCCAGCCGATCCCGATCCACAGCCACGACGAGATCGGCGAGGTCGCCCGCGCCTTCGACCAGGTGCACCGCGAGGCGGTCCGGCTGGCGGCCGAGCAGGCCATGCTCCGGGGCAACGTCAACGCGATCTTCACCAATCTCTCGCGCCGCAACCAGTCGCTGATCGAGGGCCAGCTGACCCTCATCACCGACCTGGAGAACAACGAGGCCGACCCGGACCAGCTGGAGAACCTCTTCCGGCTGGACCACCTGGCCACCCGTATGCGCCGCAACGGCGAGAACCTCCTGGTCCTCGCCGGCGAGGAGCCCGGCCGCCGCTGGAACCAGCCGGTCCCGCTGGTCGACGTGCTCCGGGCCGCCGCCTCCGAGGTGGAGTCGTACGAGCGCATCGAGCTCGCCGGGGTGCCCGAGACCGAGATCCACGGCCAGTCGGTCACCGACCTCGTGCACCTGCTGGCCGAGCTGCTGGAGAACGCCACCACCTTCTCCTCGCCGCAGACCAAGGTGCGGGTCACCGCGACCCGGCTGCCCGACAGCCGCGTGATGATCGAGATCCACGACAAGGGCATCGGGCTCACCGCCGAGGACTTCGCCGACATCAACCACAAGCTGGCCAACCCGCCGACCGTGGACGCCGCGGTGTCGCAGCGGATGGGTCTGTTCGTGGTCGGCCGGCTCGCCGACCGGCACGGCATCCGGGTCCAGCTGCGTCCCTCGGGCGAGCAGGCCGGAACCACCTCGCTGGTCATGCTGCCGGACGCGATCACCCACGGCGGCGGTGGCGAACCGTCCGCCGCGACGGACGACTTCACCGTCTCCTCGATCATTCCGGAGCAGCAGAGCTTCGAACAGCAGCCGTCCCAGCCGCACATGCGCACGGCGGCGGAGCTCGGCTTCGACGACTCGCGCTACGAGCAGCCCTCGGCGGAATCGGGACAGCTGGACCCGGTGGGCCGTTCGCTGATGCGTGAGGAGCGCCGGGCTGCGCTGGAGGCCCAGACGGCGGGCGAGCACCAGCAGTTCCCGCAGGAGCAGTACGCCGACAACCAGTACGCGGACGGCGGGTACGCCGGGAACGGCTACGCCCAGGAGCCGCAGCAGGAGCAGTACGAGCAGGCTCCCCAGCAGGTCCCGCAGCAGGAGCAGTACGAGCAGGCTCCGTACCAGGGCGGCTACGAGCCCTACCGCGCCGACGCGGGCCTCGCCCAGCAGCCCGGCCAGGGTCTGCCCGGTGGCTATGCGGAAGGTGCGTACGCGGCCGCTGAGGCCCCGCAGCCGTCCTACGAGGAGCAGTTCGCTTCCCAGCCCCACCAGGACGACTGGCCGGATCAGGATGCCTATCAGGGCGCGTACGAGCCTTCGGCGCCGGTGGAAGCGGAATCTGCCCCGAGCGCTCCCGCGGAGCCGCAGGAGCGCGTAGGCTTCGACCGTCCGGCGCCCACGCCCGACTCCGGTCCCGAGCTGACCGAAGCCGGTCTGCCGCGCCGGGGCGGTCAGCAGCACTGGCAGCCCACCGGCCGCGGGAACAGCCGGCCCGTCGCCGCGCAGCAACAGCGGCAGCGGGAGGAACCGCCGCAGCAGCCCGCGCAGGCGGGCGAGGACGGCTCCGACGACTGGCGCTCGGCCAACGACGAGCGCTGGGAGCGGGCCGAGAAGCTCCGGGAGCCGAAGGCGGGCGGGATCACTCCGTCCGGACTCCCCCGGCGGGTGCCCAAGGCCAATCTGGTCGAGGGCACGGCCGAGCAGACCTTGCAGGGCGGCCCTCAGGTTTCCCGTGCCCCCGAGGACGTCCGCGGCAGGTTGAGCAACCTGCGGCGGGGCGTGCTGCGGGGACGCAGCGCGGGTTCGGACGACAGTAATACCTACAACCAGGAGCGTTAGTGTGAGCCCGATGAGCCAGGCGGCGCAGAATCTGAACTGGTTGATCACCAACTTCGTGGACAACACCCCCGGGGTGTCGCACACGGTGGTGGTCTCCGCCGACGGACTCCTGCTGGCCATGTCCGAGGGATTCCCCCGTGACCGCGCCGACCAGCTGGCGGCCGTCGCCTCCGGGCTGACCTCGCTGACCGCGGGTGCTTCGCGGATCTTCGAGGGCGGCGCGGTGAATCAGACAGTTGTGGAGATGGAGCGCGGATTCCTCTTCATCATGTCCATTTCCGACGGATCCTCACTTGCCGTACTCGCACATCCGGACGCCGATATCGGTCTGGTTGGGTACGAAATGGCACTTCTCGTCGACCGTGCGGGCAGTGTCCTCACCCCGGACCTCCGTGCTGAACTGCAGGGAAGTCTTCTTAACTAATAGACAGACAGTGCGTTTCGCGCCACCGGGCCATAAGGTGCGTTGGCGCGGACCCACTGGGATCGGGACCGGTAGTCGGAGGAGGAATCGTGGACACACCCCAGGGCGGACACCCGTACAACGGTGGCCAACAGGTACCGGGTGAGCACGGGGACAACCGGTTCAACTTCCCCTCCGCACCCAGCGGACAGGGCGCCCAGCAGCCTTACCGGCCCTATCAGCAGCAGCCGCAGCAACCCCCGCGGCCGCCGCACGACGCCCCGCAGGGTTCCGGGTGGCCCACACAGCGCCCGTACCGCTACGACTCGCCCCAGTCGCCCCGTATCCAGCCGGTCCAGCCGCGGCAGACCCCCGAGCCTGCCGCGCCCTCCGCGCACAATCCGCTGGTTCGTCCGTACGCCATGACCGGCGGCCGGACCCGACCGCGCTACCAACTCGCCATTGAGGCGTTGGTCAGTACCACGGCTGATCCGTCCCGGCTGCAAGGGCAGTTGCCCGAGCACCAGCGGATCTGCCGGCTGTGCTTCGAGATCAAGTCGGTCGCCGAGATTTCGGCACTGCTCTCGATCCCGCTCGGCGTTGCCCGGATCCTCGTAGCCGACCTGGCAGAGGCCGGACTCGTCGCTATCCATCAGCCCGGCGGCGACGAGTCCGCCGGCGGCCAGCCAGATGTGACACTGCTCGAAAGGGTGCTCAGTGGACTTCGCAAGCTCTAGCGGCGGAGCAGCCCGCTCCACTACCTCGGCGAAGATCGTGGTGGCAGGGGGCTTCGGCGTGGGTAAGACCACGTTCGTCGGTGCCGTCTCGGAGATCAATCCGCTGCGCACCGAAGCCGTGATGACGTCCGCGTCCGCGGGCATCGACGACCTGACGCACACCGGGGACAAGACCACCACGACGGTGGCGATGGACTTCGGTCGTATCACCCTGGACCAGGACCTGATCCTGTACCTCTTCGGTACGCCCGGTCAGGACCGCTTCTGGTTCATGTGGGACGACCTGGTCCGCGGCGCCATCGGCGCCGTCGTCCTCGTCGACACCCGCCGCCTCGCCGACTGCTTCCCCGCCGTCGACTACTTCGAGAACAGCGGCCTCCCCTTCGTCATCGCCCTCAACGGCTTCGACGGACACCAGCCCTACACCCCCGACGAGGTCCGCGAGGCCCTTCAGATCGGCCCGGACACCCCGATCCTGACGACGGACGCGCGGCACCGTGCGGACGCCAAGAGCGCGCTGATCACGCTCGTGGAGCACGCCCTCATGGCGCGTCTGCGGTAGGGCCGCACGGCCCGGCACACCGCGCCTGCGGTCGGGCCCCGCGGTTTTGGACACACGGAAGGGCCCCGCACTCCGGAAGGAGTGCGGGGCCCTTTCGCGCGTGGTGTGTCAGCCCTGCCAGGAGTGCGGGGCGCGGAAGCCCGGCGTGCGCTCCAGGCGGCGCCACCCGGCGGTGTTGCGGCCCCGGTGGGCGGGGGGCGTGGCGGGCTGGGCCGCGGCGCGGGCGAGCAGGACCGCGGTTATCGCGGCCAGTTCCTCGGGGTCGGCGAGGCCCTTCTCGACGCGCAGCACGGACTCGGCGGCAGTGCTCATGGGTTGTTTCTCCGTCTTCTCGGCAGGTCTTCGCGGGCTCGGCAGGGGTGCTGCGCGGTGTGCGGACTACTGCGGGGGGTTGCCGTGCTTGCGGGACGGCAGGTCTGCGTGCTTGGAACGGAGCATGGCGAGCGAGGCGATCAGCACCTCGCGGGTCTCGGCGGGGTCGATGACGTCGTCGACCAGGCCTCGCTCGGCTGCGTAGTACGGATGCATCAGTTCCGCCTTGTACTCCTTGACCATGCGCTTGCGCATGGCTTCCGGGTCCTCGGCGTCGGCGATCTGCCGACGGAAGATGACGTTGGCGGCGCCCTCGGCGCCCATCACCGCGATCTCGTTGGTCGGCCAGGCGTACGTCAGATCCGCACCGATGGACTGGCTGTCCATCACGATGTACGCACCGCCGTAGGCCTTGCGCAGGATCAGCGAGATCCTCGGCACCGTGGCGTTGCAGTACGCGTAGAGCAGCTTCGCACCGTGCCGAATGATTCCACCGTGCTCCTGATCGACCCCGGGCAGAAAGCCGGGTACGTCCAAAAGAGTGATGATGGGGATGTTGAATGCATCACACATCTGGACGAAGCGGGCCGCCTTCTCGGAGGCCTCGATGTCCAGGACGCCGGCCAGGGTCTGCGGCTGGTTGGCGACGATGCCGACGACCTGGCCGTCCATCCGGGCCAGGGCGCAGACGATGTTGCGGGCCCAGCGCTCGTGGATCTCCAGGTAGTCGCCGTCGTCGACGAGCTCCTCGATGACCTTGTGCATGTCGTACGGGCGGTTGCCGTCGGCCGGGACCAGGTCGAGCAGGACGTCGCCGCGCCGGTCGGCGGGGTCGTCGCTCTCGGCGGTGGGCGGGTTCTCGCGGTTGTTGGAGGGCAGCATCCCGATGAGGTAGCGGACCTCGGCGATGCAGGTCTCCTCGTCGTCGTACGCGAAGTGCGCGACGCCCGAGGTCTCGGCGTGCACGTCCGCGCCGCCGAGCCCGTTCTGGGTGATCTCCTCACCGGTGACCGCCTTCACGACGTCCGGTCCGGTGATGAACATCTGGGAGGTCTCGCGGACCATGAAGACGAAGTCGGTCAGCGCCGGGCTGTAGGCCGCGCCGCCCGCGCACGGGCCGAGCATCACACTGATCTGCGGGATCACGCCCGAGGCCCGGGTGTTGCGCTGGAAGATGCCGCCGTACCCGGCGAGCGCGGAGACGCCCTCCTGGATACGGGCGCCGGCGCCGTCGTTCAGCGAGACCAGCGGGGCACCGGCCGAGATGGCCATGTCCATGATCTTGTGGATCTTCGTGGCGTGGGCCTCGCCCAGCGCACCGCCGAAGATCCGGAAGTCGTGCGCGTACACGAAGACCGTGCGGCCCTCGACCGTGCCCCAGCCGGTGACGACACCGTCGGTGTACGGCTTCTTCTCCTCCAGGCCGAACCCCGTCGCCCGGTGCCGGCGCAGCTGCTCGACCTCCTTGAACGAACCCTCGTCCAGGAGCAGCGCGATACGCTCACGCGCCGTCAGCTTGCCCTTGGCGTGCTGCGCCTCGGTCGCCCGGTCACTCGGTCCGCGACGGGCCTGCTCACGCAGCGCCAGCAGTTCGGCCACCCGGCCACGGGTGTCGCTCGTCGGCTCGCCCGGGGTTTCGTCCACAACGGTCATGTACCGACCCTACGAAGCCGGGCAAGCAAATCCTGCCGTCGACTCCGTACAGTCTCCTGACCCGTTTCCTGGTGGAGCCCAACAGAACCCGGACGGCGTGCAGGCGAAGTACCAGCCAGTACGGGTCAGTCTTTGTGCGAGTCCGACAAAGACTCACTGTGGTCTGCTGCACACCCCTGTCAGCCTCCGGGGGTCGTCCGGTTGGGCCTCCTGGACCCGTTGGACGTCGACGAGCCGGGGTTCTACCGGGGCCTCGGGGTGGGCCATGGTCAGCAGCACCGCCTCGTAGAAGGCGTCCCGCACGGCGGCGGGCATCACGTCGGAGGCGTCCAGGCAGAGCGGCACCCGCTGGTCGGTGAGGCGGTCGCTGATCTGCTTCTCGACCGTCCCCTTCGGGGCGGGCACGTCGGAGTTCGGCGAGAATACCCCGGCCCGGCGGCCCCACTCCTGCTGGGCCCCGCGCGAGGTGAGCAGGGTGAGCAGATCGCGGGCCTGTGCAAAGTCGCCGAAGAGCACGGCGAAGTCGGCGGACACCTCGCGGCCCTTGAGCCTCGGGCCCGAGGGCAGCAGCGGCGCGGAGTCCGTGACGGCGGCCTGCCCGATGCGGTCCCGGTAGAAGAACCGGGCGAAGGAGCCCTGGTGCTCCAGGTCGCATTGCTTGGTGGCGTCGAAGAGCAGTCCGCGCCCGCCGGGCTTTCCCCGGTGGTCGTCGCGCATGGCCCGGCCGGCGGCTTCCTCGTCCTGGGCCAGCAGTCCGGCCCACAGGCTCCAGGCGTCGACCAGGCGGTCGTCCGTCCACTCCAGGTCCCCGGTCGCCCATTGCTCGTACAGCACCGGGCCCATCGTCTGGAGGATCAGGTCCTCGATCCAGTCGCTGCCCGGCCAGCCGGACGCGCCGTCGTCGCCCATGCCGATGCACCAGGAGGCGAGCGGCGCGGGGCGGGCGGGCGGCGGGCTGTCCTTGCGATACCAGACGATGGACTTGAGGTCGGCCTTGAGCGGCACCCAGAGATTGGCCTCTATGCCCTTCGCCTCCGGCTGCCAGGGCCCGCCGTGCTTCGCGGCCGCGCCCTTGCCGCCCAGCGGGCGCAGCCGCCCCTCCGCGGCGTACTCGACGAGGTCCCCGACGCCGGGCAGGATCGCGATGTCGGGCGGGTTGCCGGCCTGCACGGCGGCGAGCAGGACCTCCCGGGTGGCGGCGGTGCCCTGGTAGGTGTACGGGGTGCCCAGGGTGTCCAGGACCGCCTTGAACTGCCTCTCCTGTATGCCGGTCCACGGCCCGAGGATCGTCACTCTCGGCTGTTCGTCGCCGCCGCCGGGCGCGGCGAGCCCGCAGCCCGCCGCGGTCAGCGCCAGGCACAGCAGGAGCAGGAGTGCTCGGGCACGCGCCGTCATCCGGCCCTCCAGTAGTCGGCGTTCAGGTGCCGGCCGATGCCGACGGCGGGCAGCAGCACCACCAGGGCGCCGGCCGCGAGCGCCCCGTAGTAGATGCCGCTCTGCCAGCCCTGGGCGGCCAGCCCGGCGCGCACCGCGGTCGCCGTGTCGGTGACGTCCTGCTGGGATGCGGCCAGGTCGGACTGGTCGCGGGCCTGTTGTTCGATCAGGACCAGTCCGTCGCGGGCCGCCCCCAGCCGGTCCTGGGTGGTGCTCGTCGCGATCAGCGGGGCCGTCGCCAGGAAGACGACGGCCAGCAGCGAGACCAGCAGACAGAGATCGCGGCTGTGCCCGCAGCGGGTGCGCAGCGTCCACAGCGCGGAGAGGGTGATCAGCGCCACGGCCAGCAGCCCGAGTTCGGCGACCGCCCAGCCGGTCCACCGCAGGGGGCTCATCGAGGTGAGCGCGTCGACCCTGGCCATCTGGTGTCCCTGGAGGACGTCCAGGCGCGGCACCACACCGGTGTCCTCGCGGGTGAGCAGGGTCTCGGCCTCCTCGAACTTCTCCTGCTGCATCGGCTCGTCCCGCACGTACTTCACCGCGCCGGGGGTGATGGAGCTGCTGTACGAGGTGAGCAGCCCGTTCACGGTTTCGAGCACCCCGCGGCCGCGGTCCCCGTCGATCTGTACGTCGGAGAGCCGGGACAGGCCCTGGTCGGCGGCGGCGAGCTGGTTCTCGTACCGCGCACCGGCGCCGACCACATCGGCGATGCCCTCGCGCACGGATGTCCGGGCCTCCTCGTGGGCGCGCAGCAGGGCGAGCTGGGTGGCGGCCACGCCCTGCACGGCCGGGGCGCCGCGGGTACGCATCTCGCCGGCCGAGATCTGGACCTCGCGGTACGAGACGAGCAGGGCGGTCATCGACACCAGGGCGGCCACCAGCAGCGCGGCCAGGTGCCATTCCAGCAGCCGCCGGGTCCGGGAGCGGTAGGCGTTGCGGCGCGGGCGGACCGTTCCGGGGCTCACAGCTGCCTCCCGCAGTCGATGCAGAACACGGCCACGGGTCCGGCCGGGTGGTCGCAGTACGGGCAGCGGGTCCCCGGGCCGGGTGCCGGGAGGGCGGGCAGTTCCACGGGGTGTCCGGAGGTGATGCTCAGCATCCCCTGGCGGACGGCGCCCGGGTCGACGGCGGACCCGATCCGGACCCGGCCCTGCGGGCCGTCCACGATGCGGGCGACCTTGCGGACCTCGTCCAGGACCCAGTCGGCGGCGATCTCGGTGGCGAGGCGGACGGCGAGCCCGAGCTGCGCCTCGGCCCGCTCGCGGCTCTCCAGGTCGAGGGCGGCGTACCCGTGGTTGAGGGCGGTCCGCATCTGTGTGGAGACGTTCATGGTGTGGATGTTCCGGCCCACGGCGCCGGAGATGCGGGCGGTGGCCGCGGCGGTGCCCGAGGGCAGCCAGCGGACCACGACCGGCTCGGTGGCGCCGCCGACGGAGACCTCGGCGAGCTGGAGGGGTACGCCCAGCGGGTCGCCGCTCGCGTCGGCGCGGAGGGTGAGGAGGTAGTCGCGGGACTCCGGCTGCCACTGGTGGGTGCGGAACTCCAGCCGGTGCGGATCGGCCCGGACCCGGTCCGGCTCCAGCTGCTGCTGGTGCGGCGCCGTCTCGGTCAGGGTCACTTCCCGCACCGCCGGACGGACGGTCACCTCGATGGGGAGTTCGGGGCTGCGGACCCGGCGCAGCCTGCCCAGGGCGGTGGCGACGGCGGGGGCGAAGGCGTCGGGCGAGGACGCGGCGGTGCCGTGCAGCCGTTCCGCGACGGCGAGCAGCGGGGCCGGGTCCCAGCCCGCTCCCGGCGCGATGACATCGGCGGTGAACTCGCCCTCACAGGCGGCCAGTTCGATGCTCAGCGCACTGTCCGGGCGGCCGGCGTCATCCCCGTCGCCCCGGCTGCCGCCGTCGGTGACGAGCACCAGGTGCCGTACGGGGAGCGGGCGTTCGGCGAAGAGTTCGCGCGCCCTGGCCAGCCAGGTGGTGTAGCCGGGCTCCTGCCCCTCGGCGGACGCGGAGATCCGTCCGACGCTGAACGTGGCCCGGTGCCGGTCGCCGGGCCCGGCCAGCGCCCACCTGCCGCGCAGCGGGTAGCACTGCTCACCGCCGCCGCCCAGCACGGTGTACGAGATTCCGTCGGGCAGGGCGCCCACCGCCTCCGCCAGCGCGGCGACGGCCGCGTCACGCCGCCCGGCGGCCACGTCCACCGCGACGACCAGCGCGATGTCGACGGCGGGCACCCGGTCGCGCGGCCCGGTGGCGGCCGCCCGGACCCGCACATGGGCGTCGATCCGGGCGTCCCGGTCCGGTCGCTGCTTCTTCTCGACCTGGACGGTGAGACCGATTCCGAGTCCGGGCGACGCGGCGGTGCGGCCCATTCAACTGCCTCCAGGGGTACGGCGCCGGGGCGGGAACCAGTAGCGGGTCTGCGGGCGGACGGCGTGCGAGAGGTCGATGAGCTTCTCGTGGTCGGCGGTGTCCCGGCACTGCCGGGCCATCCAGCGGTAGCACCGCGCCAGGTCCTCCCGTACGGCCCGCTCCCCGGGCACCGGTGGCGGGGGCAGTCCCCGTTGCCACCAGCGGCCGTCGTGGTGCGGGTCGCCGGCCTCGGCCCGGACCGCGTCGAGCTTCCACTCGTACAGTTCGGTGCGCAGCAGCCGGGCCGACTCGTCGCTTGTCACCACGGACGCCGGATGCGGTCCGTGGCCGCCCTCGCGCAGCGGGACCGCGGCGAGCACGGCGTCGATCCGCCGTGTCCCGGGCAGCGGCCGCGCGCCCGCCCCGAGCCGGGCCGCCCGGATACGCAGCGCGGCGATCCGGGCGACGGCGTGGTCCCGCGACTCGTCCGGCACCAGGTCCAGGACCTCGGCCGCGGCGTCCCGGTCGCCGCGCTCCAGCGCCAGCCTGGCCAGGCCGAGCGCGGCGCCGACGTGGGAGGGGTTGCGGGCGTGCACGGCCCGGAAGAGTTCGTACGCCGACGGGATCGGACCGGCCGGGCGGTCCGGGCCGAGCTGTTCCGCGGCGTAGGCCAGGGCCAGCTTCGCGGCGTACTCGCCGGGCAGCGCGCGGTGGACGGCGGCGAAGTGCTCCAGGGCGGCCTCCAGCAGCTGCCGCCGGTCGTCCAGGACCTCCGCGCTGCGCAGCGCGACGAGCCCCCAGTGCCAGCTGAGCCGCCACTGCCGCACCGGCCCCGGTCCGGGTATGGCGTCCGCCGCCGCCACCTGTTCGCGTGCCAGGCTCAGCGCTTCGGCGCCCTCCCGGCCGAGCAGCAGCCGGGCGTTGTGCAGACAGATCTCCACCGACCGTTCGCCCTCGGCGGGCTGGGCCAGCAGCCGGCCGGGGTCGTAGCTGCTCACCAGGAACCGGGCGGCCTCCGGGTCCCCCGGGTAGGGCCTGGGCACCGGCAGCCGCCGGGCGATCTCGGTGGGGGTGGGGAGCCCGGTGTCCAGCGCGGGCGCCCGGGGCGTCAGGTCGCGCCGGTGCGGGGTGCGGCCCAGCCAGTGCGCGTAGTCGGGCACGGAGCCCAGCCGCCCGCCGAGCAGCCGGGTGGACGGGGTGAAGCAGGCGGAGGGTTCGGTCCGGTCCTGCTTGCCGCGCAGCGCCCGGATCTCGCGCAGCACCCCGCGCAGCTGGCCCGCCATCTCCTCCGCGTCGGCGAACCGGCGTTCCGGGTCCCGGTCCATCGCCCGCTCCACCACCAGGTGGAAGGAGCTGGTGCCGAGGCCGGGCACGTCGTCACCGACCGCCCAGCCCGCCAGTTCGGCCAGGGTCGCGCCGACGGTGTGGATGTCGTGGGCGACGGTCAGCGGGCTCCCGCTGACCATCTCGGGTGCGGCGTACCTGGGGGTGATGACGGGCGGCGGTTCGGTGGACCCCTGCTTGCGGACCCCGCCGAGGTCGATGACCTTCACGCCGTCGTGCTGGTGGACGACGTTGGACGGCTTCATGTCCCCGTACAGGAATCCCATGCCGTGCAGATGGGCGAGGGCTTCGAGGATCTGGCAGCCGTAGGTGATGACGTGTTCGATGTCGAGGACGAAGTTGCCCTGCCGGGTCGCCTCGACGACGGCGGACAGGGTGCGGTCGCCGACGTCCTGCATCACGATGTAGCCGCCGGAGACCGTGCCGTCCGCGCTGACGGTGCTGACGAAGTCCCGGATCTGGACGATGCGTTCGTGCCGGATGGCGACGAGGCTGCGGCGCTCCTCGGCGGCCTGGGCGGCGCCGCGTTCCGCGTACCGGTTGAGCATCCCCTTCACGGCGACGAGGTCTTCGAGGTGGGTGTCGCGGGCGAGGTGGACCCAGCCCTGGCCGCCGTGGGCGATGGGTCCGAGGATGCGGTACTGGCCCTGGAGCAGCGGCCCGTCCCGGTCGAGTTCGGGGCGGTAGGAGTAGGGGGCGCCGCACCGGGGGCAGTAGCCCTCGTCGGGCGGCGGGGCGGCGGTGTACGGGGCGACGAAGTAGGTGGCGCAGGACTTGGACGAGCAGCTCATCCGGACGTGGGCCCGGGTCACGGCGGCGCTCAGCCGTTGGTCGGGGGTGCTCGGGTCGAGCAGCGGCAGCTCCAGCAGCTGCCGGGGGCCGCACCGGTCGGGGGCGGTGGGCAGCGGCGGGAGTCCCGGGCCGTCCTCGGAGCGGCCGCAGGTGTCGCAGTAGCCGGTGGACCGCACGGTGCCGTCGCAGGGGGCTCCGGTGAACCGGCGGTGCGGGCAGGGGATCCTCATCGGCGGCCGGCCCGGCCGTGCTCGCCGCGCGGCCCGGGTACGTCCGCCCGGCCGTGCCGCTCCAGCTCCGCCCGGAGTTCACGCAGCAGGGCGCGCAGGGCGGAGAGCCGTTCGCGCGGGTCGCCGACGGTGCGTGACCGGGCCAGCTGCTGCCGGAAGCGGGCCGCCTCGGTGCGCGGCCGGGGACCCAGGGAGGCCGATTCCACCAGGCCGTTCAGCCCGGCCCATTGTTTCTCGATCTCCTCGACGCGGCGGACCAGTTCGACGGCCCGTTCGTCGAGGGCCGGCACCAGCAACTGCCGTACCACCTCGTCCACTTCGTCGCCACCGCTGTCCCGCACGATGACGAGCAGCCGGAAGCCGAGGGTCCGCACCCGGGCGAGCAGGGGCACCAGCCGGTGCGGCCGCCGGTCCTCGTCGAGCCCGACCACGGCGAGGGTGGGCCCGGAGCCCCCCGGGTCCCGGTCCGCCGCCCGCTCGGGCGGGCTGCCGCCCGCGAGCAGCCAGTCGCGGTACGCCAGGGCCTGGTGGCGGGGCGGCCGCAGCCTGGTCACCAGTTCGTCGACGAAGTCCTCGGGGACGGTGCGGCCACCCCGGTAGACGAGATGGGCGCGGTGCAGATGGTGCCTGAGCGTGCGGTCGCGGCCGCCGCCGTGCGGTACGACACTGAAGCGCACCGCGGGTTCCTCGCTCCCGGCGAACCATCTGCGCAGCCGCCGGTCCAGGCCGTGGTCCCAGCCGTCGGGCCCGCTCAACTCGGCGACCAGGGGGACGAGTTCGGCGATCTTGTCGATCGGGATCATGTACGAGAACGCCAGGTCGTTGTCGGCGGGCAGCGCCAGATCGAGGTCGCCACGCCAGCTGACGACCATCCCGACGACCCGCTCGGGCGTTCCGGACGGTCCGCCGCGCACCTGTACGGCGGCGCCGCTGAACCCGGGTTTCACCACTTGTTCGTTGCGGGTCGCGTCGAGCTGGATCCAGGCGCCGTGCACTCCGCTGATCCGCCCGGTCAGCCACATCCCGTCGGCGAAGGAGCGCGCGTAGCCGCCGATCCACACCTCGCCGCCGCGCTCCAGGCGCCGCTCCAGCGTCGCGGGGGTGGCGTGCGGGCGCGGGCTGTCCAGGGCGAGTACGGCGATGTCCTCGCGGGTCGCGCCGAGACCGGGCAGCCAGCCGCCCTCGGCAACGCGGGCCCCGACCGGGGCGATGGCGGGGTTCTCGGCGAATTCCACCCAGATCCGGGCGTCCGGCTCCCCCACGACGTGCGCGCAGGTGAGTGCCCGGTCCTGGGTGAGCAGCACACCGGCGCCGCAGACCGGCCCGTTCGCGTCGCCCCGCCGTAATCGGATCCGCCAGTCCGCCCTCAGCTCCCCCATGCCGCACGAGAATACGCGCGTAGCGGGGGCCGCTCCCAGACCTCGGACACACTGCGGTCACTCCATGTCCACCCGGTGTCACGGAGCGGGAGCCGCCGGGGCACACGTGAAGCGGGGCGGGGCGGCCCGCCAGGGACCGCCCCGCCCCGCGCCGGATCGCGTCAGCCGCCGCAGTGGAAGCGGGCGTCGCCCCAGTCCGCGTGGTCGTTGCCGTTGCCGTCGCCGCCGTCGCCGACGACCAGTTCGACGTACTTGGCCCCGGTGACGTCCGCCGTCAGCGACCAGGCGCTGTCGGCCGCCTTCAGCACGGGCGACTTCACCTTCTCGGTGCCGTCGGCCGTGACGGAGAACTGCACGCTGCCGGCGCTCTTCTGCACGTCGTCCACCCCGACCTGGGCAGTGAACGAGGTGCACTTCCCGCCCAGGTAGTAGCGGATCCTCGCCGGTGCATGGCTGCCGAGCCCCTTGGTGTAGACGGTGCCGCCGACGGTCAGCGGGGAGCCGTCGCCGGTGCCGGTCTCACCGTTGGAGAGGTCCTTCTCCACTGGGCCCCAACCGTTCTGGGCGGCCGTCCAGTCCAGGTCGCTGGCCCAGCTGTCGGTGGTGGGCGGCGGCGGCAGGGTCCGTACGGAGGTCTGCGCGCCGAGCGTGCGCCGCGCACCGCCGACGGTGTAACCCGCCTCGGAGCTCAGGCCGTACGTCCGGTACTCGGCATCCACCGGCGGGGTGACCTGCCAGCTGCCGGTGGCCTGGGCGCCCGCCGCGACGGATTCGAAGGTGACGGCGCCGGTGGGCTCCGCCTGCCAGCCCTCGGGCACGGTCAGGCTCAGCGCGACGCCGGTCGCCGCAGTCGCCTCGTAGTTGGTGAACGAGACCTTGACGGTGTTGGCGGTGCCCGGCTCCAGGGTCTCCGCGGCCGGTGCGACGGCGAGGGTGCCGCAGGCGGCCTGCTCGGAGTCGGGGGCCGGGCCGAGGTCGGTCACGGTGAAGGAGTCGAGGACGAAGTCGGCGCCGTCGGGGGCGTCGTCGCGCTTGCGCAGCCCGGTCCAGGTGTCGCCGCAGCCCGCGACGACGGTCTCGGCGAAGTGGCCGGTGGTGCGCTGCTGTCCGATGGCGGTGGTCCGGGTCTCGACCGAGTCGGGCTTGCCGTCGGCGGTGATCCGGTCGTAGCCGTCGACCCACTCGTAGGCGCCCGCGTGGCTGGACTGGTAGTCGTACTCGACCTTGTAGCGGTGCCCGTCGGTCATCGGCACGGTCCACGGGGCGGTGCGGTAGACGAGTCCGGAGTTCTCCTCGTGGGACTTGAGGGACTCCTTGCCGCCGATCACGTCGTCGATCAGCTTTCCGTTCCAGCCGGCCTGGGTGTACGGGGCGTGCAGCTGGGAGATGACGGTGCGGGGGTCGGTGGAGCCGCCCGCGTCGCCCTTGAGGAAGGGGCCCCAGCCCTGGTCGACGGCCTCGAAGTCCTCGTAGGACAGGGTGTTCGCCTTCGTCTGCGGGGCGTTGGCGACGATGCGTACGTCATCGGCCCGGACACTCGCGGCGCTGCCCTCGGCCGCCTCGATGCGCAGGGTGGTGCTGCCGTTCGCGGGGGCGGTGAAGTTCACCTTGGCCCGCTGGAAGTACGTGCCGTGCTGCTCGGACGCGGCGACGTAGTCCTTGGCGGTGGAGCGGTCCACCGAGACGGACTTCCCGCCGATCGAGAGCGTGGTGTGCCGGCTCTTTCCGGGCTGGACCTCGATGAGCGCGGACGCGGTGTAGCGCTTGCCGGGGGTGAGGCCGTCGATGCGCTGCGAGAGCGCGGCGGTGGCGCTGCCGGAGAGCTGGGCGCCGGTGAGGCCGTTGGCGTCGGTCTCACGGGCGACGGTGCCGGTCTTCGACCAGGCGCTCAGCCCCTTGTCGTTGAAGCCCGGGTCGTCGACCGGGGTGCCCTCGCCCCACCGGGGGTCGGCGGCCTTCGGGGCCTCCTGCGGGTAGAGGACGTACGGCTGCCCCGCCTCGGCGGTCAGCGTGATCCTCCCGTCGACGGGCTTGACCGTGCCCGCCTCGACCCGGCCGTTGTCGGTGAGCTCGTAGACGGTGTACGTGCCGTTCGACGGCACCGCCCAGCTGCTCGTACCGCCGGACTTGCTGTAGTGGTACAGCTTCTTCCCGCCGTCCCAGGGCAGCAGGTAGTCGGTGCCGCTGAGGACCTTGCGGCCGTGGTCGTAGAACGTCCGCCTGCCGTCCTCGACCGTGCCCCGGACACCGCCGGTGAAGGTGATGTCGTTGCCGTCCCAGCGGGTGATCTTCTGGTGCTGGAGGTACTTGGCGGGCAGGTTGCGCTGCCAGATGTTGCTGGAGAAGGCGTTCCAGTCGGTCTCGTTGGTCCAGCCCTCGAACTCCTCGATGGCCGTCTGGCCGAGGACCGGGTCGTTGTTCCAGACGTCCTTCTCGCCGTTGCGGATGAACCGGATGATCTTCGAGTTGAGGCCCTTGTTGGTGGCGCCGCCGTAGTCGAGGTCATTGGCCCAGTGCGACCAGAGCGAGCCGCGCTCGAACTTGTCGGCCCACTCGGTGGCGACGTTCCAGCCCTGCTTCTGCACGGACTGCAGGGTCTTGTCCGCGATCCAGCCGTGCGAGTAGTAGACGTCGATGTAGAGCAGGCTGAGATTGGGGTCCGTCTCGTCGCGCAGCTGCTGGAAGCGCTTGGCCAGATCACCGCTGTTGATGTCGCGGCGCTGGTCGATGTAGTAGCTCTGGCCCAGCCAGTTCCAGCCCGGCTTGGTCTTGTCGACGAGCTTCTCGTCGAAGGCCCTGGCCTCCGGGTACGCCTCGGTGGCGTTGACGTGGACGCCGAAGGTGGCACCCCACTTCTTGCCGTCCTTCAGGAGCGCGTTGAGGTCCTTCAGCCCGCCGGCGCGCTTGTTGTAGTCGCCGCCGTAGTCGGGGTGGGCGGAGTCGTGGCCCTCGGAGGCGTAGCCCTTGAGGAGCGCGAGCTGCCCGAGGCCGTCGGTGGCGAGCGAGACCCGCTTGACGTCGTCGAGGGTGCGCAGGAAGGGGTGGGTGGCCTGGCTGGCGAAGTTGAACGGGATGTGGGTGACGACCCGGTCCGGGGTGTCCTTGCTGCCGGGCGCCACGACGCCGATGGAGCGGAACGCGACGGCGCCGTCCTGCCAGTCGACCGCCTTGTCGCCGTTGGCGTCGGGGGTGACGACGACCTTCGCCCAGGGCAGGTCGTCCCCGCTCTCCGGCTTCGGCGCCCCGTCCCCGCGGTAGGTCCACTGCCCGGACCAGACGCCGACCCGGACGCCGCCGTCGTCGGCCTTGCGGGCCTGGTGCCAGAACCGGGCGTCGTCGCCGCCGGTGGCGCCGGACGGCTTGTCGTACGAGGAGTTGGACTCCACGGCCGCGGCGAGCGAACCGGTGTTGACGATGGCGTAGGAGGCACCGACCGGCGCCTTGTCGGCGGCGGTGTCCGCGGTGACCTTGGAGAAGACGTCGGCGGTCTTCGTCGAGTCGTTGTCCAGCCGGGTGAAGGCGGTGGCCCCGCCGGTGTCCGTGGAGCCGACGGAGACCAGGTCGTGGCCGGGGATGTCGATGGTGCCGACGCGGAACGCCTCGGTGTCGCGGACGGCCGTCACCTTGAAGGTGGTGGCGCGTCCGGAGACGGAGAGCGAGGCGTCGATCTCGATGCCGGGCAGGTCGGTGAAGAGCAGCGTGTAGCGGGCGGCCGAGGCGGTGACCACGGGGGCGCCCTTGAGCTTCACCGGATGCGCGGTGCCGTTCAGGGTCACGGCGGCGACCGGCTGGGTGCTGCCGAACAGCTGACTGCCGGTGGCCTTGTCGGTGTACGCAAGGACGCGCGGGAAGTCGTCGGCGACGGCGACCGAGAGCTGCCCGGACCCGATGACGGTGGCGCCCGCGGGGACGGCCGGCCCGACTGCGGCGGGCGCGGGGGCGGAGGCGGCGGTGGCGGGGAGCGCGGTCCCCACCAGCGCCAGGACGGCGGCTGAGGCGGCGGCGACAGCGCCCGCCGAAGTGAATCTTCGCGACATGTGCCCTGAGTAGTCGCCGTGACCGGACACCGTCAACGACCTGCGGCGACTCGGAGCCCTCCAGTCCAACAACCGCGTTGCGTAAGTCCAAGTGGACGGCAAGTGTCCGGTCCGGTCCGCGATTTCAGCCGCGGCGCCCCTCGCGCGGCGCTCCCATGGTGTGGTGGGCCAGCGCCAGCACGCTCAGGCCGAACATCAGGACGCCCAGCGGGACATGGACCGACGGGACTCGCGCGATACCCAGCACGACCTGCGCCGAGGCGAGGACGAGGAAGCCGGACGCGTACCCGATGGGCCGGGCCGGACCGCCGCCCGGCCGCCACGCCAGCACCGCGGCGAGCACGTACAGCATCGACGCCCCGTACATCACGCGCGCCCCGATGCCGTGCAGCAGCTCACCGTGCGACGAGGACAGCAGCACACCGGCGCTGACCGCCTGGAGGAAGATGGTCAGGGTCTGCAGGCCGACCGATATCCGCAGGAACGCGGCAGTCTTCGTCGTTCTCGCCATTGCCGTTGCCGATGCCGATGTCGTTGCCGATGTCGTCTGCGTGGTCATGACGTCGTCCCCTTGTCCGCCCGGAAGCAGTGGATCGATAAGGTCTCACCAGCCCGACGACACAGCTCCGCGAAATGCAAGGCGGGAACGAGAACGGCGGGCTTGGGGGGAAGTGGTGATGGCCAGGGGTGCACCCACGTGGAGCGCGGCGGACATCGACGGCGAGCGGCGCCAACTCATCAACATCGCCTACCGGTTGCTCGGTTCGCTGGCCGAGGCCGAGGACGCCGTGCAGGAGGCGTACGCCCGCTGGTACGCACGTTCACGCAGCGAACGGGCGGCCGTCGTGTCGCCCGGCGCCTGGCTGACGACGGTGACCGGGCGCATCTGCCTGGACGTGCTCGGCTCGGCGCGGGCCCGGCGCGAGCGCTACGTCGGCGCATGGCTGCCCGAGCCGCTGCCCGACCGCCGGGAGTGGGCCGACGGGCGCGACACCGGCGTTGTCGATCCCGCCGACCAGATCACCCTGGACGAGTCGGTGACCATGGCCTTCCTCGTCGTCCTGGAGTCGATGACGCCCGCCGAGCGGGTCTCCTTCGTACTGCACGACGTGTTCCGCTACTCCTTTCCCGAGATCGCCCGGATCGTCGGCCGCACCCCGGGTGCCTGCCGGGAGCTGGCGAGCTCGGCCCGGCGGCGGGTGCGTGGAGAGCGCGCCCCGGTGACCACGGCCGCAGCGCAGGCCGAGGTGGTGCGGCGGGTGAAGGAGGCGTGGGAGGCCAAGGACATCACGGCGCTCGTCGGCCTCCTGGACCCCGGCGCCGTGATGACCGCCGACGGCGGCGGCCTGGTCGGCACCGTGCTGCGCCCGGTCGAGGGCGGCGCGCGCATCGCCCAGTACATGATCGCGATCGCCGACAAGGCTCCCGGCCTGCGGCTCCTGGAGCGCTCGGTGGCCGGCGCGCCGGGCCTGATCGCCCAGCACGCGGGCGTCACCGCGACCGTGGCGGCGTTCGACGCCTCCGGTGGCCGCGCCACCCGGATCTGGGTGGTCCGCAACCCGGAGAAGCTGCGCCTGTGGACGCCGGGTGCGTGAACGCCCTCACCAGCGCAGGGCCGTGAAGTCGATCGGCTGGGGTCGCAGCAACGCCGCGCGTTCCGCGAGCGCGACCAGCCGCCGGGACATCTCGTCTGCGTCCAGCCGACGCCGGTCGCCGTGCCCCGGCAGCACCCACTCGAACCGCAACTTCCCCGCCGTCCGCGCCAGGGAGGCGGCCAGCTCCTCGATCGAGTACCAGGTCACGCTCTCCACGACTTCGAGGTCCTCGGTCGTGCGCGACCAGTAGAAGCTGTCGCCGCTGAAGCAGTACCGGTCGTCCGCGAGGTAGAGCACGCTGCCCCGGGTGTGGCCGGGCAGCGGGTGCGCGGTGACACCCTCGCCGATCTCCACCGGGTCGAGCCCCCGGATCACCTGGTCCGCGTCCGGCACCGCGTCGAGGTCGCCCTCGTGGATCCACAGCCTGGCCCCGAAGTGGTCGGCGTAGCGGCGCCCGTGCGCGACGTGGTCGCGGTGGGTGAGCAGTACGTCGGTGACGGGCCCGGTGGCCGCCACGTACCGCTCGGCGAGACCCGGGCTCCAGCGCGGGGTGTCGATCATCATGACCGTGCCGGACGGGCGCCGCAGCAGATAGGAGTTGGCACCGGCGGTGTGCGTGGAGTTGTGCCCGCAGATCAGTACGCCGTCGTCCAGCGCCATCGGGAACGGGTCGAGCGCGGGGTCCGGCTGCCCGGACGCGGGCCGGATCGACCGGGTGTGGCAGGCGAAGACGGCAGCGTGTAAGCGCCGGTTCTCCGCGTCGTCGACCGGCTGCCGCAGAATCCGCGACGCCCCCTCCTCCTCGATGATCAGCTCGGGCGCGAACTGTCGGGCGACGTCGCAGTTGGTGCAGCGGTCGTCCACGTACCAGCCATCCACGGCAGGGCTCCTTCACTTCCACGGGAAGCGACCCCGTCGAGGGCCGCCGCTCCAGGAATAGCCCACGCACCGCCGGAATCGGTAGACCGCACCGACACCTCGAACTCGCACCACACCACCTTGCCGGGGTCCCGCTCCCCCACCCCCCACTTGTCCGCGACCGCCGCCACCAGCCGCAGCCCACGACCCCCTTCCTCCTCGGAATCCGCCCAGGAATCCGCGATCCGGACCTCCCCGTCACCACTGTCGTGGACCTCGACGCGCAGGGTCCCGCCGTCCGGTTCCAACTGGAGCCGGAGGCGAAACCCGCGACCGGGCGGGACGCCGTGCAGCAGGGCATTGGTGACGAGCTCGCTCACACAGAGCAACACGTCGTCGACCCGGCCGTCGCACGCCCAGTCGACGAGAGCCTCGCGCACGAACTGTCGTACGAGCGGGACGGATCGGCGTTCCCTGCGGTGGAACACCTCGCGGATGTGGGGGAGTTGGGTTGTCTCGTTCACGCAGCCAACGTCACACATAGTCACTACGGTTGAGCAGCGCGTGGGGTCGTACAACGGATTTGTACGAGCTCTGACGGGTCATCCGGGGTTCGTGACGGGGAGAGGCAGTTCATGCAACCGGCAAAGCAGAAGAGCAAGCGGGTCACGTCCTGGCATCTGATCGGCGCCCAGTTGGCGATGTTCCGCAAGGCGGCCCGTATGACACAGGCAGCCCTGGCCGAGCGCTGCTCCGTGGGCGACGACACGATCGCGTCGATCGAGCAGGGACGCAGAGCGCTCCAGTGGGACTTCGCGGTCCAACTGGACGAACTGCTGGACACGAAGGGGGCGTTGCAGGTCGCGGTATCGAAGGTGCCGCAGAAGGAGCGGTTCACGGCGTTCGTACAGAACTTCGTGGACTACGAGCAGGAGGCACTGACCCTGCTCTCGTACCAGGACCGGGCGGTTCCGGGACTGCTCCAAACAGAGGAGTACGCCCGGTTCGTCTTCGCTTGCGAATACCCGCCCCTGGAGGACGAGCAACAGGAGCAGTGGGTCGCAGACCGACTCGATCGACAGAAGCTGCTCAACCGCAAACCCCGCCCCATGCTGCACTTCATCCTGGAGGAGAGCATTCTGCGCAGTCAGATCGGCGACCCCGCCATGATGCGGAACCAGATCCGACATCTGCGCCAATGCATGGAACTCCCGTTCCTGGGGCTCCAGATCATGCCGATGAAGCTGCCAAAACACGCCGGGCTGGCGGGGCCGATGGTGCTGCTGGAAACTCCCGACCACGACCACCTCGTCTACGTGGAAGGCCAGCTGACCAGCTACCTTCACGAGGATCCAGATGATGTCAGCCCGCTCCAGCACAAGTATGGGATGCTGCGTTCGCAGGCGCATTCCGTCGAGGAGAGCGCGCGCCTACTGGACGAAATGCTTGGAGAGAAATGACCCACGCACGCACCGCCCTCGCCTGGTTCAAGTCCAGCTACAGCACCGGCCAGGGCGGCGACTGTCTCGAAGTCGCCTACGACTGGCACAAGTCGAGCTACAGCGGCCCCCAGGGCGGCGACTGCGTAGAGGTGGCCGCCCACCCCGCCGCCGTGCACATCCGCGACTCCAAGGTGGCCGACGGCCCCGTCCTCACCGTTCCCCCCACCGCCTGGACCGCGTTCCTGAACGCCACGGTCTGACCGCGTTACGGCCCGGGACACCGGGCCGCAACCTCCCCCACACTCCGCCGAGTTGTGAAGACTTCCCGCTTCTGAGAGCGCTCTCAGTCATAAGTCTTGACGCCCGATGCGGCCCTCACGAGAGTGGTTGACCCCCCACAAACCTCGGGAGTCTCTCGTGATCTCACGCAGAATGTTCCTGACGGGCGGCGCCGCCGCCACCGCGACCACCCTCACCTACCCCCTCTGGGGCAGCGCCCTCAGCCCGAGCGCATCCGCCGCCCCCGCGACCTGCGAACTGGCCCTGGAGAACCGCTCGTTGCCCGGCAGGATCAACGCCTACGTCACCGGCCACGAGCAGGGCACCGACCGCTGGGTGCTGCTGCGGGCCGACGGCAGCGTCTACCGCCCCGACTCCCCCGCCGCACCGCAGACCCCCCTGCCGGTCGACTGCGCCATCCCCCTGAACGCGGCGGGCGGCGGACCGGTGGTGCTCACCCTCCCCCAGATGTACGGCGCCCGCGTCTACTTCGTACGCGACGACACGCTCACGTTCTATCTGAACCCCGGCCCCGCCCTGGTCGAGCCGGCGTTCGCGACGTCCACCGACGCCAACTACGGCCGCACCTGGTCGTTCTGCGAGTTCACCTTCAACCCTCAGCAGCTGTACGCGAACATCAGCTACGTCGACCTGGTCACCGCGCTGCCGATCGGCCTGACCCTGACCGGCGACGCGACGCACACCGTGGCTCCGCTCCCGGACGGCGCGGTGCAGCGGATCGCGGACGGCCTCACCGCCCAGGCCGCCGCCGACGGCCAGCCGTGGGACAAGCTGGTGATCCGCGGGGCGGACGGCAACGTACTGCGGGTGATCTCGCCGCAGAACCTGATGGCACCGTTCTTCGACCGCCCGGACGAGATGCCGTTCCGGGACGTGTTCACTTCCTACATCGACCGGGTCTGGGAGAAGTACCGCTCCACCGACCTGCGGATCGACCTCCAGGGCGGCCGGGGAGTACGCACCGGCCGGGTGAACGGCGACCTCCTGACCTTCGAGGGCGGCCACACCTTCACCAAGCCCGTCTCCAAGGACGTCTTCACCTGCAACCACGGCCCGTTCGCGAACAACCCGGGCGACCCGGACGACAAGAAGGCCCTCCTGGCCCGCCTGGCCTCCGGCTTCAACCGCTCCCTGATGCTCACCCACCCCGACCAGCCGAACGGCACCTCGGCCGCCGACTACTACCGGGACCCGGCCACCAACCACTGGTCCCGCGTCGTCCACGCCAACACCCCGATCGGCTACGCCTTCCCCTACGACGACGTCCGCCCCGACGGCGAACCCGACGTCTCGGGCGCCGCCAACGACGGCAACCCGCGCCGCTTCACGGTGACCGTGGGGGCCTGAACTCCCGAGGTCAAACGTCGAAGAGAACCATGTGCGTAGAGGGCTGGCCCGGTGCAGGAGCCGGCCGCCGGAATTCTCCCTCGATGAGCGTCGTGCGCAGGGCGCGGTACACGGCCTCCACTCGCTCGCCCCGGTACTCATGGAACCAAGGAGTGGCCTGAAGCAACAAAGAGTCGTTCGGTAGCACCGAGATCGAGGAGAAGGCGCCGGAGTTGCGCAGGGCATCGATACCTCCGAGGCTGCGCACGATATCACCGGAGACCACCGTGAGCCACGAACACCCTCTGAGTTGCTCACGCCAATTTGGCGTGTTGTGCGATGGAACACGCGCCGGGCCACGAAGATATCTCTCCACTTCAGTACGCCCGCCAGAATGAGCGTACGAGAAGTGACCGAACACCACGTTGTAGCGACTGCATGCCCACTCAACCGCAGCCAACAGGCGCGAATGCCCGGTTTGCGCGGTATCGGGATTAACCAACACGGCCTCATCGATACGGCATGAGAGTTTCACATAATTCGACAATTCATCATCAAAGGAAACCGAAAGTCGAATTACGGAATTAGAGATCTCGCCGCCTGCGGAAAACTCGCCGATCTCGACATCAGCCGATTCCGGTTTCTCGATCAGGCGATTCATCAACCACGGCAGGGCATCCTTCACATAGGGGTTGTACAGAACATCGAACACACCCTGGGGAGCAACTGATACAGAGCCCCACAGTCCGGAATTCCCTTGCGTCGGCATACTGTCACGCGCTCGCGAGAATCCATTCGCCGAGACTCGAAGCCCCTGCTGAATCCTACCCAATTCGCCACCGATGGCAGACTTGGCAACCCCCTCGGTAAGCCAGCCAAATGCTCCGGCAGACAAGTCATCGAGATTCTCGCCATAGACAGTAAGCTCCATCACGAGATCATGACTGAGACCGGAGTTTACCGAGATGAAGGCATCCATTTGACACCTCAAAGATTTCTGAGTTTTAGGCGGGAAGCCAGGGTATCTCAACCTCGGCGCCCCGCCTTCAATGCTGCCGTCACCTCGGCCGACCTCCGAGGTGGCGCAAGCTACCCTACGCCAAAGGGGTCGGTCACCATCTCCCCAACTACGTAAAGCACTCCTGCCCCTATTACACCCCAGGCAATATCCCTTTGCTTCTGCGGCGTCGGCTGCCATGCCTGGATTGTGATTGGCGCGGACACAGGGACTGGCTCCCTGATCGACTAGATCGTCCGCGAGGGCGCCCGCCGCCGCGCTGGAGGCCGAAGTCAACCAGTACATAGCCGAGCTGGCCGCCGAGCGCGATGAGCGCGGGCACCGCCTGGTGGTCCGTAACGGCCACCACCGGCCCCGCACCGTCGTGACCGCCGCCGGTCCGGTCGAGGTCACCGCGCCGCGGGTCAACGACCGGCGCGTCGATGAGGAGACCGGCGAGCGCCAGCGGTTCTCCTCCAAGATCCTTGCGCCGTGGTGCCGCAAGTCGCCCAAGGTCAGCGAGGTGCTGCCGCTGCTCTACCTGCACGGACTGTCCTCGGGGGACTTCGTGCCCGCGCTGGAGCAGTTCCTCGGCTCGGCGGCCGGCCTCTCGCCGGCGACCGTGACCCGACTGACGAAGCAGTGGAGCGAGGACCACGCCGTCTTCCAGGAGCGTGACCTGTCGGATCGCGACTTCGTCTACGCGTGGGCCGACGGGGTGCACCCCAAGGTGCGGCTCGGGCAGGCGCACTCGTGCGTGCTGGTGCTGCTCGGGGTGCGGCTGGACGGCACGAAGGAGCTGATCGCGCTGGCCGAGGGGCTGCACGAATCCACCGAGTCGTGGGCCGACTTGCTGCGCGACTGCCGCCGACGCGGCATGCGCGACCCGGAACTGGTGGTCGGCGACGGCGCGATGGGGTTGTGGAAGGCCCTAGCCGAGGTCTTTCCCGCCGCCCGTCATCAGAGGTGCTGGGTTCATAGAGCCAGAAATGTAACGAACGCACTGCCGAAGCCCGCGCAGCCGGGCGCGACGAAGGCGATGCAGGAGATCTACAACGCCGAGGGCCGCTCGCACGCCGGGAAGGCGATCGAGGCCTTCGCGAAGACCTACGGGGCCAAGTGGCCCAAAGCCGTCGCCAAGATCACCGACGATGCGGAGGAACTGCTGGCGTTCTACGACTTCCCGGCCGAGCACTGGATCCACCTGCGGACCACGAATCCCATCGAGTCGACGTTCTCCACGGTCAAACTGCGGACCAAGGTCACCCGCGGGGCCGGCAGCCCGGCCGCGGCCCTGGCGATGGTGTTCAAGCTGGTCGAGTCCGCCCAGAACCGCTGGCGCGCGATCACCGGCGCCTCCCTCGTCGCCCTGGTCCGCTCCGGCGCCAGGTTCGAGAACGGCGTCCTGGTCGAGCGCGAGGAGGCCACCGCAGCCTGATCGCACGTCACTCCAACGACAGCTTCTGGAGATGCTCGCCCCCGTCGTCGCAGATGCTCTCGCCACCCCGGCAGAATGGTCTCCTCAACGAGGTGGGCGGGACGTGGAGGCGATACGCGCCCAACGGTGATTCACTGGCCCGATGAGCACGTTCGACGAGTACCTCACGGACTGGGAGTTCGGCGAGGACTGGCGGCCAGTGGTCGAGCACCTGGCGGCCCGCGTCACGAGCTGGCCCAGTGGGGCGCCGGCACCTGAAGACTTTTGCGTGGACTTCCCCGTCGACGTCCTATGGACAGACGGCCTGCTGGTGTGGACGAGCCTGGTGGACCCCGTGCGCGACGTGATCAGCACCTGCTTGGGCGGCCAGATCGACCGCACGGGTCTTCGCTGCGGCATCCTGAACCCCCACAATCCGGGAGACCACCTTGACTGCCGCTTCGTCCTTCTCGGTGAAGGAAGATCCCTTTCTGAACTGGCAGATGTGTTTCTGGATTGGGTAGCCGCCGAGGGCGCACGTCTCTCGATCAGTCGACCGCAGCCCCTGCGCACGCCGAGATCCGTGCAACCAGAGGCCTGATCACGCTTCACTCCACCCACAACTTTTGACAATGGCTCCCGCCCCTCGTGTGCCGCCAGCCGCCGCGTCCGTGTGATGAGTGCCCCGGTTCCCATGCGCCTCAGTGAATCAGAGGGACCCCTGAATTCTCCCCGGATGGAATGCGCAGCTTTTCTTACGCAGGCAGAGCTCTGCTGGATCCCCGGTGCCAAGGCCCCGTCAGACGTTGATCGTCCACGGGCGGGGTTCTGGGTGCTTCTTCGGGATGCGGGCAGCGGTGATCGCCGGGTGGCCGTCCGGTTCGGGGGATCCGAGATCTCTCGCAGGTCAGCGGGCGGCTCTTCTCATTTCGCCGTCCACCGGCCGACCGTTGCGCGGTGGCTCCAGGCTGCACAGCTGCCGCAGTGGCGCGATTCTTCCCGCCCCTGTCATCGGGCAGGGCGTTGCTCAAGACGGTCTGTTTCAGGATGCCTTCTGGTCGGTGGGCTTCTCGGTCCCGGTGGTCACCCGTGCTCCTCGGAAGAGCACCGGGAGCCACAGGAGGCATGCCAGCAGGGGGACCGCGGCGTAGGTGGCCATGCCCACGCCGGAGCCCAGCCCGTCCATGAGCGCGCCGAGGACGAGATAGCCGATGCCGATGAGCGCCGACTCCACGCATGCGATCATCGACAGCAGGCTCGCCCGGTGGCGCGACGGCACGGCCTCGTTGAACACGTTGTCCACGATCACGGCGGTGATCTCGGGAATCCCGACCAGAACCAGGAACGCCGCGATGGTGACCCAGACGAGGCCGAGGCCGCTCAGTCCGAGTGCCGCGGCGAGCGTCAGGAGAGACACCGGGACCATGACCCGATACCCGATGCGCCGGTCCGCGCGGTCCGACAGCAGCGGAATGAGCCCGCCGGCGAAGAATCCCGCCGCTATGACCACGCTGACCACTGCGGTGCCCGCCCCCTGATCGGAGAGGGTCTTCTGCGTAAAGATGATGTACGGCGTCAAAGTCGCATGCATCAGTCCGGAGACCACGACAAGCGTCACGAGCGCCGGCGTGGCGACCCGAAGCATCGCCCGCCATGCTGTGGCGTCGCGGTGCGACTGCTCGGCTCCGTCCTGCTCGTCCACCGCGTCCGCGCCGCGGATCTCGGGCACCCGTGACATCAGCACCACCACGGCCAGGGCGAGGCACGCCGCCGAACCGGCGTAGACGACTCCCCAGGAAATCTGCTGCAGTTGGCCACCGAGGACGATGGCGGCTCCCGAAGTGACCGTCCCGAGCATGGTGAACCGGGACTTGATCTTGACGTAGCCGGCCGTTGCGCCACGACGCACGAGCAGGTCGTACAGCAGGGCGGTGTCCGAACCGGACACACATGCCATGCCCACGCCCTGCCCGATGAACAGCGCCAGGAACACCCAGTAGTCGGAGAACGCCATCTGACCGAGCAGGCATCCAGCTATCAGCAGCTGGCCGATCACGATGCCGGCACGCCTGCCGATTCGGTCGGCGATGACTCCCGTCGGCAGCTCCGCGAGTCCGCTGACCAGGTAGAGCAGTGTCTGCAGGAGAGCCACTTGCCCGGCGGAGAAGCCTCGCTGCTGAAGGAAGAGAACGAATACGCCGCGCTGGAACAGCGTGTTGGCGAGCACGGCGTATACGTAGAAGGGCCGCGTGACACCTCGTGCTGCGTTGCCGACCGCGGCCGACCCGCCAAGGGCCTCCGTGGTGCCGGTCATGCTGCGGGCTCCCTGGTGACTCCGGTGATCATGAGTGCTGGGCCTCCACCGCCGACCGGAACCTCCGGTCCGTACTTCGCGCAGGATGCTGGGCCGGCCATCCGGGAACCGTTGCCCGCACCGGCGAGCTTCCCCTTCTCGGCCACCAGCACGGGCAGACCGCACATGACGCGCGACATCAGGAGTCCCCTCTTTCCAGCACATCCGCGATGGCTCACGCCGTATCAAGTCCCCCGTCGGACCTCGCCGGTCGGGAGGCCGGCCGGCCGGAGCGAACCGTGCGCTCGTGACTTGCGACTCGTGACGCATGTGAGCACCCAGCGAAGTATTGAATGCTGCCGAGTTGATGAGCAAGGCCGTTCGGGTCACTCCGCCCGGTCCTTCACGGCGGTCGCCTCCCGCAGGTGAGCGACCGCCACCTCCTTTGCCGGGTGGGCCCGCGTGTACGCTGCCCCGCATTCGGGTCCCTCGATGAACGGATCGACCTCGTGCACGTTGAATTCACCGGCCGCGTCATCGAGTGGCGAGGGCCTTCACCGTTCTACTTCGCCGCCGTGCCGGCCGAACAGGCCGCCGACATCCGCGAGGTGGCCGCGCTGGCCACGTACGGCTGGGGCGCGGTCCCCGTGGACGCGCGCATCGGCGAGACCGCGTTCACCACGTCGCTCTTCCCCAAGGACGGCAGTTACCTGTTGCCGCTCAAGAACGCGGTCCGTAAGCCGCAGGGACTCTCGGCCGGTGACGAGGTGACCGTGACGGTGACCGTCCGCGTGTAGCTCGGCCCTCCCGAGCGTACGTCGCGATCCACGCGACGGCGAGCACGACACCGGCAACCCCCCGCGCCGAGGATGCCGACGGACGTCCAGGTCCCCTTTCCGTCCGCTGCGGAGCGCACCCCGCCGGCGAGCCCGCCGATGGCCGTGCAGAGGCCGAGGACGAATGTCCGTGAACTCCGGGGGCTCAGCCGGTGCCACGGATTCGGGCGACTGCGACCGGGCGGCGGCGGGCCTGCGGAGCGTGTCACCGGTGTCTCGCCCTTCCGGTCCGGGTTCCGGTGATCGTGATGGCTGGCCGGCTCGGGCCGGGGCCGGGGCACTCGACCATGCTCATCCGGTCACGGAGAGCAGTACGGGGTGCCCCTGTCCGGTGGACCGGGGCACCCCGTACGGGTGGGTCGAGTCGATGCGCGCGGAGGTCAGCAGCCGCCGCAGTTGTAGTACGTCACATCCCAGTGGTTGCCCTCGTCGGCGTAGACGTTGCCGGAGCCCGCCTGGTACTGGGGGGCACCGTCGCCGCGCACACCGATGTAGGTGAAGACGTTGTGGACGTAGTTGGTGAGGCAGGTCGACTTGGCGAAGTCGAGCTTGTAGCCGTTCCAGTGCGAGTACGTGCCGCTGGCGTGCCCGGTCTCGGTGCCGCCGGTGATGTTCAGCGCGCAGCCGGTGGCGCTCTTGAGGGTCTGGGCGCCCTGGGCGGTGGCCAGGTTGAGCTGGTCGAACGAGGTGCAGGTGGCGACGTTGCGGTTGGAGCAGCCACCGGAGGACGACCAGGTGATCCCGGAGGAGCTGAACCGGGCGGTGGCCTGGGCGTGCGTGAGCTTGGTGACGGCGTGGGCCTGGGGGGCGCCACTGCCGAGGACACCGACGCCCGGGGCGAAGAGGACGCCGAGGACGAGGGCGAGTGCGGTCAGGACGGGGCGCAGTCTCATACGGGACACCATGGGGGGACTCCTCCTGCTCATGACAATTACATGCAGGGAGATACTGCCCGAGTTCTACGCGCGTCCGCCAGAGGCGGGCGGCATCTACGGGCAGCAATTGCGCGGGCGTTCGACCGGCGTTCACGACACGATCCGGCACACTTCCGACTTCGATGTTGAATGTTGAACTAGATCGCGCTACAGTCAATCTCGTTGAAGGTTAAACAACTCCTTCGGCCCCGCTCGATCACGTCCCCCAAGGAGGAGCCATGGCTCTGTTCGGCCGCAAGAACAACAACGCCCCCGCCACCACCACTGTCGCCCCCGCCGTCGACCCGGCCCTGGCCGCCCTCACCGGCGAGTACACGATCGACCCGGCCCACAGCAGCATCGGTTTCACCGTGCGCCACGCGATGGTCACCAATGTGCGCGGCTCCTTCGGTGAGCACGAGGGCACGCTGAAGCTGGACGGATCCGACCCGGCGAACTCCACCGCGTCCATCGACGTCAAGATCGCCAGCGTCGACACCGGCATCGCCGACCGCGACGGCCACCTGGTCAGCGGCGACTTCTTCGACGCCGAGAAGTTCCCGCTCATGACCTTCCGCTCCACGCGTGCCGAGCAGCTCGGCGGCGACACGTACCGCGTCACCGGTGACCTCACCATCAAGGACGTCACGCGTCCGCTCTCCATCGACCTGGAGTTCAACGGCTCCGCCACCGACGTCTACGGCAACGAGCGGGTCGGCTTCGAGGGCAGCACGAACATCCTGCGCTCCGACTGGGGCCTGACCTGGAACGCGGCGCTGGAGACCGGCGGTGTGATGGTCAGCGACAAGGTCAAGCTCAACTTCGACATCTCCGCGATCAAGTCCGCCGCGACCCAGGCCTGACGGGTACCGCCGTCTGACGGGTACCGTCGCCGACGCGTACCGCCGCTTGGCGCGTACCGCCGGCTGGGGCCTTTGGTCCCCGTCCCACGCCTGAAACCGAGCGCGCCCGCCCTCTCCTCCCCCGCCCGGGGAGGGAGGCGGGCGCTCGGCGTTGCCCCGGCGGCGCGGGGCGGCCCGGTCAGCCCCGGCGGGCGGCGACCGCGCGGTTCACGTCGTCGGTGATCAGGTCCGCGTTGATCGCGGCGGCGGCCTGCACCCCGGCTGCCGCGGCGGCGACGACCTTCCCCCTCGGGTCGGCGACATTGCCGGCCACCCAGATGCCGGGCACCTCCGTCGCCCCGGCCGGGTCGGCGGCGACGTACGTCCCGATCACCTGGCCCTCCGCCTCCATCCCGGCCGCCTCCAGCCCCAGACCCGCCAGGAAGTCCGCGCGGGCGGTGAAGCCGGGGTGCACCACGACGGCCTCGCGCGGGATCACCCGGCCGCCTGCCAGCCGCACCCCGGTGAGCCGGTCGTCCGTCACTTCCAGGCCGGCCACCTCGCCGTCGACCACGGCGATGGAGCGGGCGGCCAGCTGCTCGTACTCCTCGTCCGTGGGCTCGGGCCCGGTGTGGCGGAAGAGGGTGATGTCCTCGCTCCACTGGCGCCACATCAGCGCCTGGTGCACGGCCAGCGGGCCGGTGGACAGGATGCCGATCGGTCGGGAGGCCACCTCCCGACCGTGGCAGTACGGGCAGTGCAGGACGTCGCGCCCCCACCGCTCGGCCACGCCGGGCACCGGGGGCAGCTCGTCGACCAGGCCGGTGGTCACCAGGAGCCGGCGCGCCACCACCGGGGGCCCGTCCTTGCGTACGACGCGGAATCCCGCGCCGTCGGGCAGCCGCTCGGCGGCCACCACGGCGTCCTGGACGAGCTCTCCCCCGTAACGGGTCACCTCGTCCCGGCCGATGGCCAGCAGCTCCGAGGGCGGGATGCCGTCGTGTCCCAGGTACCCGTGCATGTGCCCGGCGGGGGCGTTGCGCGGCTGCCCGGCATCGATCACCAGCACCGACCGGCGCGCCCTGGCCAGGGTCACGGCCCCGCTCAGTCCGGCGGCGCCACCGCCGATCACCACCACGTCGTAGGGGCGGTCCGGGTCGACGTCCGTGTCCCGGCCGCTGGTCGCGCTGCTGCTGGTCATGTCGTTCATGAGGAGCACCTCCCTTTCGTCTTCGACCTTTCACCGGGAGAGTGCGTGACCTGGCACCGTATCGGCAAATTTCATTGCCGTAGCAGCAAATCACTGCGTGGGCCACCCGGGCCCTAGAGGTCGCTCTCCTCCGGTTCGCCGACCGCCTGCTCGGACCAGATGACCTTGCCCGTCTCGGTGTAGCGGGTCCCCCAGCGTTCGGCGAACTGGGCGACGAGGAACAGGCCCCGGCCGCCCTCGTCCGTCGTCGCCGCGTAGCGCAGGTGCGGGGAGGTGCTGCTGCTGTCGGAGACCTCGCAGATGAGGTTGCGGTCGTACAGCAGGCGGACCTCGATGGGCGCGGTGCCGTAGCGCACCGCGTTGGTGACCAGTTCGCTCAGGATCAGTTCGGTGGCGAACGCCTCCTCCTCCAGGCCCCGGTCCGCGAGCCACTGCGAGACGTTCTTGCGGACCCCGGCGACGGCCGCCGGGTCGGTGGCCACGGCCCACTGCGCGACCTGGTCCGGATCGAGCCTGTGGGTGCGGGCCACCAGCAGCGCGATGTCGTCGTCGGGCCGGGCGTTCAGCAGCGCGCCGAGCACGTCGTCGCAGGTCTCCTCAGGCGTCCGGTCGCGGCCGGCGAGGCTGTCGCGCAGCTGGGCGAGACCGGTGTCGAGGTCCCGGCCGCGTCGCTCGACGAGGCCGTCCGTGTACAGGACGAGACGGCTCCCCTCGGGGACGTGGAACTCGGCCGCCTCGAAGGGCATGCCGCCGATGCCGAGCGGAAGCCCGGTCGGGACCTCGGGGAAGTCGACCGTGCCGTCGGGGAGGACCAGCACGGGCCCGGGGTGGCCGGCGCGGGCCACCGTGCAGTTCCCGGAGACCGCGTCGTAGATCGCATACAGGCAGGTGGCCCCGGCGATCTCGGCGCCGCCGTCGGCGGCCTCGTCCCGGTCGATCCGCATGACCATTTCGTCGAGATGCCCGAGGAGTTCGTCGGGGGTGGGATCCAGCGAGGAGAAGTTGTGGACGCCGGTGCGCAGCCGCCCCATGGTGGCCGCGGCGTGCAGCCCGTGCCCGACCACGTCGCCGACGACCAGCGCCACCCGGGCGCCGGACAGCGGGATCACGTCGAACCAGTCGCCGCCCACCCCCTCGTACGCGGGCAGATAGCGGTAGGCGACATCGAGGGCGTTCTGCTCGGGCAGGCCGCGTGGCAGCAGGCTGCGCTGCAACGTCACGGCCAGTGCGTGCTCCCGCGTGTAGCGGCGGGCGTTGTCCACGCCGACCGCGGCCCGCGCCACCAGTTCCTCCGCGAAGGACATGTCGTCGTCGTCGAACGGCTCCGAATCGCCCGAGCGCCAGAAGTTGGCCATGCCCATGACCATGCCGCGCGCGTGCAGCGGCACCGAGATGAGCGAGTGGAATCCCTGCTCCCTGAGCTGCTCGGCCACGGCGGGGTCCCAGTTCCGCCAGCCCAGCGTCGTGAAGTCGTGCTTCAGGTCGGCATCGTCGCTGTGCACCCGCATGGCCCGGGTCCGGTTGGGGACGAAGGCCACCACATGGCCGAGCGGGTACAGCGGATGGTCCGCGCGGACCGCCGCGACGGCGGTGCGGCGCATCGCCAGCGTGGCGCCGTCCGGGGTGACCGGTTCGTCGCCGCTCAGTACGGGATCGGCGAGGTCGACCGTCGCGGCGTCGGCGAAGCCGGGGGTCGCCACCTCCGTCAGCTCCTGGGCCGTCCGGGTCACATCGAGGGTGGTGCCGATCCGGGCACCGGCCTCGTACAGGAGCAGCAGTCGTTCGGTCGCGAATTCCGCCTGTCCCGTGACCGCGCGGAGTTCGGTGGTGTCCCGCAGGGTCACCACGGTGCCGGGCGGACCGCCGTGCGTGTCGGTCGGGCGGAGGTTGACGGCCAGCATCCGGTTGCCGGCCCGCAGCACCTCGTCCGTGACGGTCCGGCCGGAGACCAGCAGGCCCGCCGTGTCCGCGGCCAGCCCGAGCTCCGCCACGGCCCGGCCCTCGGCGTCCCGCGGCAGGTCGAGGAGTCTGCGGGCCTCGTCGTTGGCGAGGGTCAGCCGCTGGTCGGCCCCGATGATCAGGACGCCCTCGCGGACCGCGTGCAGCACCGCGTCGTGGTGCTCGTACATCCGGGTCATCTCGGCGGCCCCGAGACCATGGGTCTGGCGGTGCAGCCGTCTGCTCAGGAGCGCCGCGCCGCCCGCGGTGAGCGCGAGGGCGACCGCCGCGGCGAGCGCGGCGAGCGGGATGGACTGGTCCGCCATGCTGTTCACGGACGCGACGGTGATCCCCACCGACACCACTCCGGCGACCGAGCCGTCGGGCCGGGGCACGGGCACGACCGAGTTGACCGCGGGTCCTCTGCTCGCGGAGAAGGTCCGGGTGAACGCCTGGCCGGCCACCGCCTCCTTGAAGTACGAGCCCACGAGGCGCTTACCGATCAACGCGGGGTCGGGGTGGGTGTAGCGGATGCCCTGGGGGCTCGCCAGGACCACGTAGTCGACATGGGTCAGCTTGCGGACCTCCTCGGCGCGCGGTTGCAGGATCGCGGTGGGGTCTCTGCTGTCCAGCGCGGCGGCGGTCCCGGGCGCGTGGGCGAAGGTCTCGGCGACGCTCAGGGTGCGGGCGCGGGCGTCGTCCATGGTGTCGCGGCGGCCCTGCACCACCAGCGCGACGGCCCCCGCCGCGACGAGCAGCAGCACGAGGCCGAGGACGAAGACGAAGACCTGGCCGGCCACGGTGTGCAGGCTGAACAGGGAGCGCAGCTCGCGCCCCGGGGACCAGCGGGTATGGCCCCGGCCGCCGGACGGCGCGGGCCCCTGCCGGCCCGGGCCTCCGCCATCGTGCCGATGTGATCGCCGGGCGGCGCGTCGCAGCCGCGCCCGGAATCGGCCGATACCAGACATAACTTCAGGTCTAGCATGAATCGCACCTGCCCGAGCGGTCGCCGGTCGCCGGTCAGCGGCTCAGAACCCGCCCCCGTCGAACCCTCCGCCGCCCCCGAAGTCGCCCCCTCCTCCGAAGCCTCCGCCATCGAAGCCCGAATCGAAGCCCGAGGGGTCGAAGTCGGCCCCGGAGAAGTCTCCGCCGCTCCAGTCCCCGCCGGAGCCGAAGTCCCCGCCGCCGTATTCCGCCGCGTACGCGGGGCTCGACAGCATGGAGCCGAGCACGGTGCCGACGAGCAGGCCGGGGAGCAGGCCGCCGCCGAAGTAGCCACCCGCCCACGGACCGTATGCCGGGCCCGCCTCCCAGTACGGGCGGCGGCCCTCGCCGGTCTCGACGGTGCGGCTCAGCGGCTCCTCGCCCGCGCGCAGCCGGGCCTCGTCCGCCGCGCAGACCGGGACCTCGCGTGCCGTTCCGCCGGACGGGGACCACCGGACGTCGGTGACCGAGGGGCCGTGGCGCGGGTCGAAGAAGCACGGCGGGCGCCGGACCGGCAGCTCGCCGCCGGTCCGGCGGGCCTCCAGGACGGCGAGGGAGAAGCGGCCGTCCTCCAGCGCCCGGGTGACCCCGCGCACGTCGGACGGGTGGCGGGCGGCGGACATGCGGGACTTCGCGGTCTCGTACGAGTCGAGCGCCCGCTCGTAGTCCGCCCGCATGACGTCGTCGGCGCCCGCCTCGGCGGGGTGGAAGTCCAGCCGGTCCAGGGTCTCGCCGTACGCGGTGATGTCCTCGTCCACGACGACCCGGAGCTTGTCGAGTGCGGCCCGCTCCTCGGCCTCCTTGCGCCTGCGGTTGCGGCGGACGAGCGCATAGGCCGTGCCGCCGCCCAGCACCAGGACCGCGCCGACCGTGATCAGCCCGACGGCGGACGTCGATCCGCCGCCGGACGCGCCGCCCCAGGAGGCGGGGGCGCTGCCCCGGGCCTGTTCCACGGCCCGGTCGACGAAGGCGTTCAGCTGGGTCGCGGCGTCGGTGTCCGTGCCGGGCGCCTTCACCGCGGCGGTGAGGTTGTGGACCGCCCGGGTGGACATGACCTGGGGGTCGGCGCCCGCGTCGAATCCGTTGCCGAGGCGGACCGCGTAGACGCCGGTGATTCCGGTGTCGGTGCGCAGGGTGGCCAGCAGGGTCTTCGCGGGAAACGCGGAGGTCCGCGGCAGTACCGCCACGAACACCGGCTTGTCGGCGTCCTTGATCTTCTTCGTCAGGGCGGCGGCCTGCCCCGGTGGGAGCTGGCCGGACGCCGCCGGGTCGACGTACACCGGGCTCTTGCGCAGCGCCTGCGCGACGTCGTCGACGGTGGCCGCCCCGGTCGACGACGGCGCACCGGGCGCCATGCCGAGGACGGCCGCCGCCAGGATCAGCAGCAGGCCGGCCAGCATCGCCGGGAACAGCCTGTTCCGCATATTTCGAAGTTAACCCGGATGGGTGATGGGTGCGACAGCCCGGCGCGCGCCGCGGCGAACGCGACAGCGGTGTGAGAGGGAAAGGCGGAGCAGGCAATGAAGCCCGCTCCGCAACTGCCGATGTGCGGCATACCAGGTGGTGTTGCGCCCGCGTACGGTCGCGTCATGCGCTTCGAAGACGACGAACCGGTGTTCAGGAAAAGCCGCTTGGGGACGAACCGCTACGAGTACAACCCCAACAACCCGGTCGGCCTCGCCCTGATCGTCATCAGCGTCCTGCTCGTCGGCGGGATGCTCCTGCTCATGCACTTTCGCGCGGGCCCGTTCGCCTACCCGTCGGCCCCCGCGCCGGTGAGCACGGAGACCGACGACACGTGGCCGTACATGCCGGGGACGGAGGATCCCGGCTACGGAGGGAACACCGGGGCCGATCCCTTCACGCCGCCGGAGGACGACGACCTGGCGCCGTGACGAGGACAACCGGATTCCCGGACGAAGGAATTCCGGGCCCACGGCGACGTGCCGTGGCCCGTGCCCGCGAGGACTACTCCGTCGGCTCGACGCCCGCGCGCAGCAGCCCGTAGGTGTACGCGTCCTCCAGGGCCTGCCAGGACGCGGCGATGACGTTCTCGGCGACGCCGACCGTCGCCCAGTCGCCGGCGCCGTCGCCGGTGGTGATGAGGACTCGGGTGGTGGACTCGGTGCCGGTGCGGCCTTCGAGGATGCGGACCTTGTAGTCGATCAGCTCCAGCTTGGCGAGCTGGGGGTAGATGCGTTCCAGGGCGACGCGGAGCGCCCGGTCCAGGGCGTTGACGGGGCCGTTGCCCTCGGCGGTGGCGACGATGCGTTCGCCCTTGGCCCAGAGCTTCACGGTGGCCTCGTTGGCGTGGGTGCCGTCGGGGCGGTCCTCGACGATGGCGCGCCAGGACTCGGTGCGGAAGTAGCGGCGTACCCGGCCCTCGGCCTCGGCGCGCAGCAGCAGTTCGAAGGAGGCGTCGGCGGCCTCGTACGTGTAGCCCTTGAGCTCGCGCTCCTTGACCCGCTCGACGACCCGGCCCACGAGTGCCCGGTCGTCGCCGAGCTCGATGCCGAGTTCCTTGCCCTTGAGCTCGATGGAGGCGCGGCCCGCCATGTCGGAGACCAGCATCCGCATGGTGTTGCCGACCAGGGCGGGGTCGATGTGCTGGTAGAGGTCGGGGTCGACCTTGATCGCGGAGGCATGCAGTCCGGCCTTGTGGGCGAAGGCGGAAACACCCACATAGGGCTGGTGGGTGGAGGGGGTGAGGTTGACGACCTCGGCGATGGCGTGCGAGACGCGGGTCATGTCGGCGAGCGCGCCCTCGGGCAGGACCGCCTTGCCGTACTTGAGTTCCAGGGCCGCGACGACGGGGAAGAGGTTGGCGTTGCCGACCCGCTCGCCGTAGCCGTTGGCGGTGCACTGGACGTGGGTGGCGCCCGCGTCGACGGCGGCGAGGGTGTTGGCGACGGCGCAGCCGGTGTCGTCCTGGGCGTGGATGCCGAGCCGGGCGCCGGTGTCGGCGAGCACGGTGGCGACGACGGCCTGGACCTGGGCGGGGAGCATGCCGCCGTTGGTGTCGCAGAGGATGACGACATCGGCGCCGGCCTCGGAGGCGGCACGCACGACGGCCTTGGCGTACTCGGGGTTGGCACGGTAGCCGTCGAAGAAGTGCTCGCAGTCCACGAAGACCCGGCGGCCCTGCTCGCGGAGGTAGGAGACGGTGTCGACGACCATCTCCAGGTTCTCTTCGAGGGTGGTGCGCAGGGCGAGTTCGACATGGCGGTCGTGGGACTTGGCGACCAGCGTGATGACCGGGGCACCGGACTCCAGCAACGCCTTGACCTGGGGGTCCTCGGCGGCCGACCCGCCGGCCCGGCGGGTCGCGCCGAAGGCGACCAGCTCGGCGTTCTTGAATTCGATCTCCTGCTGCGCGCGGGCGAAGAACTCGGTGTCGCGGGGGTTGGCGCCGGGCCAGCCGCCCTCGATGAAGCCCACGCCGAAGTTGTCCAGGTGCCGGGCGATGGTCAGCTTGTCCGCGACCGTCAGGTTGATGCCTTCACGCTGGGCCCCGTCGCGCAGTGTGGTGTCGAAGACATGGAAACTGTCGTCGGTGGGCTTGGCCTTGGTGGTCATGCTGGTCTGACTCCTGTCGGATGAGCGGATCCGGACGATCTGGCTCCACTTGCCCCCATCATCCCGCGTGCGTCTCGCGCCGACCGAGGTGAGGGCCGGAAAACGAAAAAACCCCTCGCGGGTGCGAGAGGTCTGCGCGCGGGTCTGGGGCACGGTGGCCGTGCCGCACGAGGTGGTACGGGACGGTCACTGCGGACCGGCGCGCCTGCTGCCGATAATGATGGCGGTCGAGGGCACGGAAGCAGTCTTGCACAGGGCCGCCTCCGTGCCCCGACCCGTCTCAGGATGCGGGCGTGACGCTCGTCGCGCCGGACGGCTGAGCGCCCGCCCGGTCCACGTCCTTGGCGCCGACCCGGCCCAGGTCGATGTCGCGGGTCTCACGCATCGTCAGGTAGACGACCAGGGAGACCGCCGCGCAGCCGGCCACGTACCAGTAGAAGCCGGACTCGATGCCCGCCTTCTTGAACCAGAGCGCCACGTATTCGGCGGTGCCGCCGAAGAGCGCGTTGGCGATGGCGTACGGGAGGGCGACGCCCAGGGCGCGGATGCCGGTCGGGAAGAGCTCCGCCTTCACACAGGCGTTGATCGAGGTGTACCCGGTGACGACGACCAGGGCGAGCAGCGCCAGGCCGAACGCGGGCCAGAACGTGCCCGCGTGCTTGAGCATCGTCATGATCGGCACGGTCAGGAAGGTGGAGCCGACGGCGAAGGTGATCAGCAGCGGGCGGCGGCCGATCCGGTCGGAGAGCATGCCGGCCAGCGGCTGGATGCACATGAAGACGAACAGGGCGCAGAAGCTGACGAGCGAGGCGGTGGGCTTGTCCATGCCCGCGCTCTTGGAGAGGAACTTGGAGAGGTAGGTCGTGTACGTGTAGTACGCGACGGTCCCGCCCATGGTCAGCGCCATCACCAGGAACGCCTCGCGCTTGTGCCGCCACAGCGCCTTCAGCGTGCCGCGGTCGGCATCCTCGGCGGCACCGGACTCCGCGTACACCTCGGTCTCCAGCATCGAGCGGCGCAGATAGAAGACGATCGCGGCGCCGAGCGCACCGACGATGAACGGGATGCGCCAGCCCCAGCTGTGCAGGGCCGCCTCGGACATGTTGCGCTGCAGGACGATCTGCAGGCCGAGGCCGACGAGCTGTCCCGCGGTCATGGACACGTACTGGAAGCTGGAGGCGAAGCCGCGCCGGTGGGGGGCGGACGCCTCGGTGAGGTACGTGGCGCTGGCGGCGTACTCGCCGCCGACGGACAGGCCCTGGAGCAGCCGGGCCACCAGCAGGACGGCGACCCCGCCGTACCCGGCGACGTCGTACGTCGGTGCGGCGGCGATGAGGATCGCGGAGGCCGACATGAGCGTGACGGTGAGGGTGAGCGCCGCCTTGCGGCCCCTGCGGTCGCCGATCCGGCCGAGCAGCCAGCCGCCGACCGGCCGCATGAAGAAACCGACGGCGAAGATGCCCATGGTGTTCATGAGATTGGCGGTCTCATTGCCTTCGGGGAAGAACGAATCCGCGAAGTAGACCGCGAAGGTCGCGTACACGAACCAGTCGAACCACTCGACCATGTTGCCGGCCGAACCGACCCAGATTTTCTTCCACTGCTCTCGTCCCATGGTCCGTCACCGTGCCCGAACAGCGGGGACCGGAACAAGGGCGCAATGCGCAACGATCGCGCGTACTTACGTGCGTTTCGTTCACGGCGCACCGTCCGCTAGCGGACGGTGAGCGACTCCTCGATGAACTCCCTCACCTGGGCGAGGACTTGGGGGCGGCCGGTGCCGGGGAGGCCGACCGCGACATGGACGCTGAAGCCGTCGAGCAGGGCGCGCAGCCGGGTGGCGTACCGCCCGGCGTCGACCGGGCGGAACTCCCCGGCCGACGCGCCCCGCTCCAGCAGGTCCACCAGGTCGCGGTGCCAGGCCGCCTCGATGGCGGCCTGGCGGGCGCGCGCGTCGTCGTCCGCGTTCTGCGAGCGGTTCCACACCTCCAGCCAGAGCGTCCAGTGCGGATCGCGGGGGCCGTCGGGCAGGTACAGGTCGATGTACCCGTCGAGCCGTTCGCGGGCCGTCGCCGGCCCGGACATCAGGGCGTCCCGCGCCACGCCGAGCCGTCCCTCGCTCCACTCCAGGGTCTGGAGCAGCAGCTCGTCCTTGGTGCGGAAGTAGTAGAGGAGGTGCCCGCTGCTCATCCGGACCTCGCGGCCGAGTCCGGCCATGGTGAGGCCGTCGAGCCCCCGTTCGGCGATGGTGGCCATGGCGGCGGCCAACAGTTCCTCACGGGGCGGGGCGGTGTTGCGACGGCGTGGCGCGGGGGGCACGGTTCAGACCTTCGGCTGTTGCTGCGTGATGCAGTGGATGCCTCCACCGCCGGCAAAGATCGTACGGGCGTCGACGAGGGTCACCGTACGGTCGGGGAACAGCTCGCCGAAGATGGCCGCCGCCTCCTTGTCGCGCGGGTCGTCGAAGGCGCAGAGGACCACACCATCGTTGCAGAGGTAGTGGTTGATGTAGGAGTAGTCGACCCACTCCCCGTCCGCCTGCAGCACGGTGGGCGCCGGGACCTCGACGACGTTCAGCGAGCGGCCCCGGGCGTCGGTGGCCTCGCGCAGGATGCGCACCGTCTCGCGGGTGACCTCGTGGTCGGGGTGGGCCGGGTCCGGCTGGACGTGGGCGACGACGGTACCGGGGCGGACGAAGGCGGCGACGATGTCGACATGGCCGAGGGTGCCGTACATGCCGTAGTCACCGGAGAGTCCGCGCGGCAGCCAGATGGCCTTCTCGGTGCCGAGCCGGGCGTGGATCTCGGACTCGACCTGCTCGCGGGTCCAGTCGGGGTTGCGCTCCTTGCCGAGCTGGACGGTCTCGGTGAGCAGTACGGTGCCCTCGCCGTCCACGTGGATGGCGCCGCCCTCGTTGACCAGCCGGGAGCTCTGCACGGGTACGTCGGCGAGCTCGGCGACGGAGCGGGCGATGTGCTGGTCGTGCTCCCAGCGGGCCCAGTCCTGGGCGCCCCAGCCGTTGAACGTCCAGTCGACGGCGGCCAGTCGGTTCCCGTCGGTGACGAAGGTGGGGCCGATGTCCCGCATCCAGGCGTCGTCGAGGGGGCGGACGGCCAGCTCGACGTCCGGGCCGAGGAGTGCGCGGGCGCTGTCCTCCTGGCCGGGGCCCACCACCATCGTGACGGGTTCGAAGCGGCGCACGGCGCGGGCGACGGTGGCCCAGGCGGCGCGGGCCTCGTCCAGTTCGGCGTCGGTGTCGAAGGTCGGGTTGGGGCCCGGCCAGGCCATCCAGGTGCGTTCGTGCGGGGCCCACTCGGGCGGCATGCGGAAGGTCACTGCGATGTCCTTGGAGGAAGTAGAGGCGGTTGAGGGAGACGGAGTCGGCGGGCTCGGAGCGCAGTTCGATTTAGAGCAGTACTCTAACTCATGGTTAGAGTACTGCTCTAATCATGTGAGAGGGCACACTCCGGGGAGCGGGAGGGCGCGTCCGGGCAGACGAAAGCCGCGCCCGGCGTGGAGCGGGGCGCGGCTTTTCGTGACTGCGTGACTACGCGGCTGCGTGACTACGGGACTGCGTGGCCTGAGCCGGAGGGGCCTGGGGGCCCGGGGGCCCGGGGGGCTCAGCCGAGGGGGTGCATCCAGCCGTGGGTATCCTCGGCGACGCCGCGCTGGATGTCGAGCAGGCGCTCGCGCAGCTTCATCGTGACCTCGCCGGGCGTGCCGTTGCTCTGGATCCACTCGCCGCCCTCGGACTTGACGGTGCCGACGGGGGTGATGACGGCGGCGGTGCCGCAGGCGAAGACCTCGGTGAGGGTGCCGTCGGCGGTGTCGTCGCGCCACTGGTCGATGGAGACGCGGCCCTCTTCCGACTCGTAGCCGAGGTCGCGGGCGACCTTGAGCAGCGAGTCACGGGTGACACCGGCGAGCAGCGAGCCGGTCAGGGCCGGGGTGACGATCTTGTTCCCGTACACGAAGTACAGGTTCATGCCGCCGAGCTCCTCGACCCACTTGTGCTCGACCGCGTCGAGGTAGGCGACCTGGTCGCAGCCCTTCTCGGCGGCCTCGGCCTGGGCTAGGAGGGACGCGGCGTAGTTGCCGCCGGTCTTGGCGTCGCCCATGCCGCCGGGGACGGCGCGGACCCGGTTCTCGGAGAGCCAGATCGAGACCGGCTTCACACCGCCGGGGAAGTACGCGCCGGCCGGCGAGGCGATCACCAGGAACAGGTACTCGTTGGCGGGCCGCACACCGAGGCCGATCTCGGTCGCGATCATGAACGGGCGCAGGTAGAGGGACTCCTCGCCGCCGTGCGCCGGAACCCAGGCCTGGTCCTGCTTGACCAGCGCGTCGCAGGCCGCGATGAACGTCTCGACGGGCAGCTCGGGCATGGCCAGCCGGCGGGCGGATGCCTGGAAGCGCCTGGCGTTGGCCTCGGGGCGGAAGGTGGCGACCGAGCCGTCGGGCTGGCGGTAGGCCTTGAGGCCCTCGAAGATCTCCTGCCCGTAGTGCAGGGTCATGTTGGCGGGGTCGATCGACAGCGGCGCGTACGGCACGAGCTGGGCGTCGTGCCAGCCACGGCCCTCGGTCCACTTGATCGTCACCATGTGATCGGTGAAGCGGCGGCCGAATCCGGGATTGACCATGCTCGCCTCGCGCTCCGCGTCGGACAGGGGGTTCGAGGAGGGCTTGAGCTCGATCGTGGGCGTCGTCATGAGTGCGTGTCCTTCACCGTTGTGTGTGTGGGACCGCGCTCACGCCGCTCCTGCCAGGCAGGTGCTAGGACGTCCGAGTTTCGCTGCGAGCCACGGCCCCGTTCGATTATCGCTCCCGGGTGGCCGTGCACGAAACGACGCGATCGCGGTCCAGTGGTCGATGGTGGCACCCGGGGCCGCGCAAGGTGAAGCCGCCGGGTGCGGTGGTTGCCCGGCGGCTTCGAAACGGAGTCGTCGGGTCAGCTCGCTACGCGTACCGCGAGCGCGTCGCCGATCTGGTCGGTCGTGCGGCGCGTCGCCCCGTCGCGCTCCGCGAGGTCGGCGGAGACGGCGTCCTCGATGCGCACGGCCTCGGCCTCGTAGCCGAGGTGGCGCAGCAGGAGGGCGACGGAGAGGACCGTGGCCGTCGGGTCGGCCTTGCCCTGGCCCGCGATGTCGGGGGCGGAGCCGTGGACCGGCTCGAACATCGACGGGAAGGTGCCCGTCGGGTTGATGTTGCCGGACGCGGCCAGGCCGATGCCGCCGGTCACGGCAGCGGCGAGGTCGGTGAGGATGTCGCCGAAGAGGTTGTCGGTGACGATGACGTCGAAGCGCTCCGGCTGGGTGACGAAGAAGATCGTCGCGGCGTCGACGTGCAGGTAGTCGGTGGTGACCTCGGGATACTCGGTCGCGACCTTGTCGAAGATGTTCTTCCACATGTGGCCGGCGTACACGAGGACGTTGTTCTTGTGCACCAGCGTCAGCTTCTTGCGCGGGCGGGCGTTCGCCCGCTCGAACGCGTCCCGGACGACGCGCTCGACGCCGTACGCGGTGTTGACGCTGACCTCGGTGGCGACCTCGGCCGGTGTGCCGGTGCGCAGCGAGCCGCCGTTGCCGGTGTACGGGCCCTCGGTGCCCTCGCGCACGACGACGAAGTCGATGTCGGGGCGGCCGGCCAGCGGGGTCGCGGTGTTCGGGAACAGCTTCGACGGCCGCAGGTTGATGAAGTGGTCGAAGGCGAACCGCAGCTTCAGCAGGAGCCCGCGCTCCAGGACGCCCGACGGCACGGAGGGGTCACCGATCGCGCCGAGCAGGATGGCGTCGTGGCCCTTGAGGGCTTCGAGCTCCGCGTCCGGGAGGGTTTCACCGGTGCGGTGCCACCGCTGGGCGCCAAGGTCGTACTCCTTGGTCTCCAGCTTCACATCCTGCGGGAGAACAGCGTTGAGGACCTTGAGGCCCTGGGCCACGACCTCCTGGCCGATACCGTCACCGGGGATCACTGCGAGATTGATGCTGCGAGACATGTCCGCACCCTACTGCTCGTCCCACCCCATGACACGTCATGTCCACCATACGGACGCATGGGGTGCTGTACACCGCCCGGCGCAGGGTGCCGGTGCGGCACACCGGCTTCTCGTTCCTGGCGGTGGAGGTGGAGCCCGGACCGCACGCCCGGATGAAGGTCGCCGCGCTCGCCGAGTCGGGCGAGCGCATCGACCACTTCGGGATCGGCCGGGGCCGGCCCGTCGGGCCGGTCCGGTGACCGGCCCGTTCAGCCGGTCTCAGTGGCCCGTGGAGCCGCCGTTGTCCCTGCGGTCGAGGGCGCGCTGGAGGGCGGCGGCGGCATTGCGGCGCTCCGACTCGGTCGGGCGGGGGGTGTGACGGACACGGCGGGCAGTCGTCTGGACCATGATGGATCGACTCCTTGAGATCGCGAGGATTTCGAGATCGAAAAATCGTGAAGCTGATTTCGAGATCGGGATTTCGAGGCGCCGGAAGGGGCGGGGAGCGGGCGCCGCAGGGGTTGCCTGCACAAGGGCGCGCACTCACGACCGCCAGTCGCTGGATCTAGCGAGACGTTCGGCTCCTACAAAGCTAGGGCAGCTCGGCCGGTCTGTCTCCACAATTACTCGGACTTCCTACTATCTGAGACGGAGGTTTACGACCGCCCCCTCGGCAGACTGCTCCGACCTCGGCAAACGGTCGGACGCGCTGCCCGAACTCCTGCACCCCCACCACCCGCAGCAGTTGCAGCCGTTCGTACGCCTCGCTGCCCGGCCGGGCCGTATGGATGACCAGACTCTGCCCGCAGGCCGCGCTGAGCAGCACCTCGCACTCCAGGTCCAGCAGTCCGACGACCGGGTGCAGGAACCGCTTGCGCTCCGCGCGGCGCAGGGCCACCCGGTGCTCGGTCCACAGGGTCTCGAACTCCTCGCTCCGCTCGCGCAGCTCCCGTACCAGGGCACCCAGCGGCGCGTCCCCGGGACGCGCCGCGAACACCGCCCGGAGCTGGGCCACATGCGTGCGGGAGTGCGCCTCGTGGTCCTCGGGCGGGAAGCGCACGCGCCCGGCCGGGTCGGTGAACCAGTCCCGGATGATGTTCCGGCCCGGCCGCGCCTCTCCGGTCAGCGCGACGGCCATGGCGTTCTGCGCCAGCACTTCGCCCCGGTCGCTGAAGACCTGGGCGGGCGCGTCGTGCAGCCGGTCGAGGACCATCAGCAGCCCGGGGCGCACATGCTGGGTGGGGCCGTGCCGGTCGCGCGGCGGTTCCTCCCCCGCCAGATGGAACAGGTGGTCGCGCTCGTCCCCGCTCAGCCGCAACGCCCTGGCCAGCGCGGACAGCATCTGGCGCGAGGGCCGCGAGCCCCGGCTCTGCTCCAGGCGCGTGTAGTGGTCCACGGACGCGCCGGCGAGCTGGGCGACCTCCTCCCGCCGCAGTCCGGGGGTACGTCTGCGGGAGCCGCCGGTCAGACCGACATCGGCCGGTTCGAGGCGGGCGCGGCAGCGGCGCAGGAAGTCGGCCAGTTCGGCCCTGTCGAGGTCCACGCGTTCATCATCGTCCCGCCCCGGACCGGCTATCCAGGGAGCGCCGGTCCCTGGACGACCACGTCTCTCCCGCCGCCCGCCGCCCCGCCGCAGAGTGGGGCCGGAAAGCCGCCGGCGCACGGCGGAACGGACGGAAGGAACCGATGATGCTGACTCTGGTGACGGGTGCGACGGGCGAGGTCGGACGGCGCTTCGTCCCCCGGTTGCTGCAACGGACCGCTCCCGGTGACACGGTCCGGGTGATCGTGCGCGACGCGGAGCGCGGTGAGCGGTTCGCCGCGCTGGGGGCGGAGGTCGTCGTGGGTGATCTGCGGGAGCCGGACGACGTGACGAAGGCGGTGGCCGGGACGGACGCGGTGGTGAACATCGCGGCGGCGTTCCGCGACGTGCCCGACGACGAGATGTGGGCGGTCAACCGCGATGCCGCCCTGCTGCTCGGCCGGACGGCGGTGGACGCGGGGACCGGCAGGTTCGTCCAGGTCGGCACCAACCTCGCCTACGGCGCGGGGCGCGGCAGGCCACTGACGGAGGACGACGGCACGGTGCCCGGCGGGCCCATGTGGGGCGCGTACGCGCAGTCCAAGGCGGCGGCCGACGAGGGGCTCCTCGCCCTGCACCGCACGCACGGGCTCGACGTCCGGATCGCCACCCTGGCCTTCGTGTACGGGGAGGGCGACCCGCACCTCACGCAGGTGATGCGGTGGGTGGGGGAATGGGCGGCGACGCAGCGTCTGGCGATGGTGCACCACGCGGATGTCTCCCAGGGCCTGTTGCGGCTGCTGTTCACTCCCGGCCCGGCGGGCCGCCGCTACAACTTCTCGGACGACACCCCCGTCACGGCGGTGGACCTGCACCGGCTCAACGGGGTGCCGGTGCCGGCCGGGATGGCGGACCGGGTCGACCCCGACCCCTGGTACGGACTGACGTCGAACCTGCGGGCCCGCGACGAGTTGGGCCACCGGCCGCTGTACCCGTCGGTGTGGACGGCACGGGACGCGGGCGCACTGTAGGGAGTAGCCGCGCGCGGCCGGTCCACCAGGTACTCAGCTCCATCTGAGTACCTGCCACGTGTCGAAGAACTGTGCGTCGCACGACAGTTGGGCACATGAACGGCCTCTACGCTCTCAAGCCCTGGTACGCGGACCGCCTCTCCGGCGTCCGTGCCTCACTGGTCCGCCGTGAGGTGTCGCCCGACACCCTCACCGCGGCCGGTGCGGTCTCGGCGGCCGGTGCCGCCGCCGCTCTGGCCTGGCTGCCCGCTCCGCTCGCCGCCCTGCCGGTCGCCCTGCTGCTCGCGGCCCGGCTCGCCTTCGCCAACCTGGACGGCGCGCTGGCCCGCGACACGGGCCGGACGACCCGGCGCGGCTCGGTGCTCAACGAGCTCGGTGACCGGGTGGCCGATCTGGTGGTGCTGGCCGGCTTCCTGACGCTCGCCCCGCTGTGGCTGGTGGCGGTGGCCGGGCTCGCGGCGACCCTGCCGTCCTGGGTGTCGCTGGCCGGGGCGGCGGCGGGCGCGCCCCGGCGCAACGGCGGCCCGGTCGGCAAGACCGAGCGCTGCCTGCTGGTCGTGGTCGCGGCGGCGAGCGGCTGGGCCGTACCCGTCCTGACCGTGATCGCCGCCGGTTCGCTGCTCACCGCGGCGCTCCGGCTGGCGGGCCTGTGGCGGGAGCTGGCATGAGCGCCGTACTGATCGCCGAGGAGGCCGCGGCGCGGGCCGTGCCGCTGGTCGCGGGGGTGCTGGGGGCGGGCGGTGTGGCCGTCGCCGTGCTGCCGTCGAAGGTCCGGATGCGGGCCGAGCTGCGCAGGCGGTGGCGTACCTGGGCGCTGGTGGCGCCGGTCTTCCTGGGGGCGTACTTCCTGGGCGGCGGCGGGACGTTCGCGCTGGCCGCCGGGCTCGGGGTGGTCGCGGCGGGCGAGTTCGCGCGGATGGCGGGGCTGCGCCGGGGCGATCTCGCGGTGCTCGTGGCGGCCTCGGTGGCGCTCCCCGCGCTGGCCTGGCTGGCGCCGCGGCTCCTCGACGTCCGGGCGGCGGCGCTGCTGCTGGTCGCGGCGGCGCTTCCGGCGGTGCTCGGCGGGGACGACCGGGCCGGCTTCACCCGCACCGCGCGCACCGCCTTCGGGCTGCTGTGGATCCCGGTCGCGCTGACCGGTCTGGTGACGCTCGGGGACACGGCGGTCGCGGTGGGGCTCGCGGTGGCGCTCGGCGATGTGGGCGCCTGGTGCGGCGGTACGGGCCTGGGCCGCCGGGGCCCGCTGGCCCGGCCGCTGTCGCCGCTCTCCCCCAACAAGACCTGGGCGGGGGTGCTCGGCGCGGCGGTGGCGACGGCTCTACTGCTGCTCGTGCTCGGCGAGTTCGCCTTCCCGCTGTGGTGCGCGGTGATCGGCGGCTGTGTCCTCGGTGACCTGCTCGAATCGATGGTCAAGCGCGAGTCGGGGGTGAAGGACGCAGGCAGCTGGCTGCCCGGCTTCGGCGGCCTCCTCGACCGGATCGACTCCCTGTTGGTGGCCCTTCTCCTGACGATGGTGATGACATGACCCGCACCCTTGCGCACGTACCCGGCCGGGTCGCGCTGCCCGCCCGCTCCCGGTTCGCCGCCGCGCTCCGGCGCGGTCTGTGGTGGGGCGTCCTCAGCCTCACCGGCGGGGTGGAGCGGCGGGGCCGGCTGCCGCGCGGCGGCTGCGTCGTCGTCGCCAACCACTCCTCGCACGCGGACACCGCGGCGCTCCTCGCCGCGCTCGACGCCCGGCACACCCCGGCGATCGGCGCGGCGGCCGACTACTGGTTCGCCTCGCCGTGGCGGCGCCGGATCTGCCGCCGGCTCGCCGCCGGATTCCCGGTGCGGCGCAGCGGCGGCGGCATGGACGACCTGCTGTCCATGGCGGACGAGCTGCGCTCCGGCCGGGCGGTCGTCCTGTTCCCGGAGGGAACCCGGGGCAGGGACGGTGAGCTGGGTTCCTTCCATCGCGGCGCACTCGTGCTGGCCGAGCGGGCCGGGGTGCCCGTGGTGCCGGTGGGGATCGCGGGCACGGACCGGCTGCTGCCCAAGCACGGCCGGCTGCGCTCGGCGCTGGTGCGGGTGTCGATCGGTGACCCGCTGCCGTCGACGACCGGTCCGCAGGAGGCCCGGGACGCGGTGGTGGCGCTGCACGCGCGTACGGTCGCCGAGCCGCTGCGGGACTCCGCGACGCGGCGCCGGGTGGCGTCGGTCGTGACCTCGCGCCGGGGCGTCCCGCTGGCGTTCGGGTGGGCACTGGCGGAGGCGCTGAGCTGGCCGCTGATGCCGGAACTGCTGCTGGGCGCGGTCTGCGTGGCGGTGCCCCGGGCGGCGCTGAGGATGTCGCTGGGCGCGCTCGCCGGCAGCCTGGCCGGGGGCCTGCTCGCCCTTCAGCTGGCCTCGGCCGGTGTGCACCTGCCGGCCCCGCTGACCACGGACCGGATGCGGGCGCAGGTCCGGGCCGAACTCGCGCTGGAGGGGGCGTCGGCGGTGCGGCACCAGCCGTGGAACGGCATTCCGTTCAAGGTGTACGGGGCCGAGGCGGGCCGCGCCGGTGTGCCCGCGCTCGACTGGCTCGGCGCTTCGGCGACGGCCCGGGGTTCCCGGACGCTCACCGTGGGGCTCGGCTTCGCCGCCTTCGGGTTGCTGATGCGCCGCCACCGCCGCCAGTACGGCCGTTATCTGGTCCTGCTGGGCGGCGGGTTCGCGGCGGGGCTGGCACTGATCGTGAACGGCTGGGGCTGACCGCGCCGCCGTCCACCGTGCGACGGGGACTGTCAGTGGGTGACCGTACTGTTCGGAAGCAGGGGCCCGCCGGACGGCGGCCCGGCAGGAGGGGACAGCGATGAGCTTCAGCATGCAGGCACGGGCCGTTCCGGCCGCCGGGCTGCCGCAGGATTTCGCAGGGGTGTGGGCGGTCTTCGCCGACACGGACGACGAGCTCGACCGCCTGGAGACGGATCTGCACATCTCCAAGGACTTCTCCGACGTGCACGAGCTGTGTCTCACCGCACCGCCCGGCCACGGCAGCGGTGAGCTCCCCGTGTTCGGCGGGGAGATCCACGAGGACCCGGCCGGGATCGAGGCGCCGTCGCTCACGCTGACCGCGGCGCAGGTGCGGGAGACGGTGGAGTTCCTCCGCACCCATCCGTTCGACGGGCTGTGGGACGCGGCCTCCGGTGGCGTCGCCGCGCACTGGGGGTGGCCGGAGCCCGAGGTCCACGCCGTGTTCGCCTCCTACTTCCGGCGGTTGGTGGACTTCTACGAGCGCGCGGCGGGCGCGGGCGACGCGGTGGTGAAGCGGTTCCTGTACTGAGGAGCGGCCTGTACTGAGGAGCGGCCCGGGAATGGAAACCGCCTCCCGGCCGGCAGGGGAACCGGGCGGGAGGCGGAATTCATGGCGGGGCGCCGGGGGTGGGGCGCCCCGAGGGGATCAGCCCTGGTGCGGGTAGGTGTAGTCGGTCGGCGGGACCAGCGTCTCCTTGATGGCCCGGGTCAGGGTCCAGCGCTGGAGGTTCTGCGGGGCGCCCGCCTTGTCGTTGGTGCCCGAGGCACGGCCGCCGCCGAAGGGCTGCTGGCCGACGACGGCGCCGGTCGACTTGTCGTTGATGTAGAAGTTGCCCGCGGCGTACCGCAGCTTCTCCATCGTGTGGGCGGCCGCGGCGCGGTCGTTCGCGATGACCGAGCCGGTCAGCGCGTAGTCGGAGACCGACTCCATCTGCTCCAGCATCGCGTCGTACGCGTCGTCCTCGTAGACGTGCACGGCGAGGATCGGGCCGAAGTACTCGGTCGTGAAGACCTCGTTCTCCGGGTCGGTGCACTCGATGACGGTCGGGCGGACGAAGTAGCCCACCGAGTCGTCGTACGTGCCGCCCGCGATGATCGTGCAGGACGGGTCGGCCTTCGCGCGGTCGATCGCGGCCTTGTTCTTGGCGAACGAACGCTCGTCGATGACGGCGCCGATGAAGTTCGACAGGTCGGTGACGTCACCCATGGTGATGGAGTCGACCTCGGCGGCGAACTTCTCCTTGAAACCGGAGTTCCAGATGGAGGCCGGGACGTACGCCCGGGAGGAGGCCGAGCACTTCTGGCCCTGGAACTCGAAGGAACCGCGGGTCAGCGCGGTCTTCAGGACGGCGTGGTCGGCCGACGGGTGGGCGACCACGAAGTCCTTGCCACCGGTCTCGCCGACGAGCCGCGGGTAGGTGCGGTAGTTGGCGATGTTGTTGCCGACCGTCTTCCACAGGTGCTGGAAGGTGGGGGTCGAGCCGGTGAAGTGGATACCGGCCAGGTCGCGGTGGTTCAGGGCCACCTCGGAGACGGCGATGCCGTCACCGGTCACCAGGTTGATGACGCCCTTGGGCAGGCCGGCCTCCTCCAGCAGCTGCATCAGCAGCACGGCGGCGTGGGTCTGCGTCGGGGACGGCTTCCACACCACGACGTTGCCCATGAGGGCGGGGGCGGTGGGCAGGTTGCCCGCGATGGCCGTGAAGTTGAACGGCGTGATCGCGTAGACGAAGCCCTCCAGCGGGCGGTGGTCCATGCGGTTCCACACACCCGGCGAGTTGGCCGGGGGCTGCTCGGCGAGGATCTGGCGCGCGTAGTGCACGTTGAAGCGCCAGAAGTCGACGAGCTCACAGGGAGTGTCGATCTCGGCCTGCTGCGCGGTCTTCGACTGACCGAGCATCGTGGAGGCGGCCATCGTCTCGCGCCACGGGCCGGACAGCAGCTCGGCGGCGCGCAGGATGATCGCGGCGCGGTCGTCGAAGGACATCGCGCGCCAGGCCGGGGCGGCGGCGAGCGCGGCGTCGATCGCGTCCTGCGCGTCCTTCTGCGTGGCATGGGCGAACGTACCGATGACGGCCTTGTGGTTGTGCGGCTGTACGACGTCGAAACGTTCGCCGCCGCCCATCCGCTTCTCGCCGCCGATGGTCATCGGAAGGTCGATCGGGTTCTCGGCGAGCTCCTTGAGCTTCACCTCCAGGCGGGCACGCTCCGGGGAGCCCGGGGCGTAGGAGTGGACCGGCTCGTTGACCGGCGCGGGGACCTGGGTCACAGCGTCCATGAGTTCCGTTGCTCCTTGGGTAGAGAGGTGGAGGAGGGCTCAGCCCTTGGTGAGGATCGAGCGGCCGAAGAACAGCAGGTTCGCCGGCTTCTCGGCGAGGCGGCGCATGAAGTAGCCGTACCAGTCGGTGCCGTACGCCGTGTAGACGCGCATCCGGTGGCCCTCGGCGGCGAGCCGGAGGTGCTCCTCGCTGCGGATGCCGTACAGCATCTGGAATTCGTACTCGTCCAGCTTGCGCCCGGCCTTGCGGCCCAGCTCCTGGGCGATGGCGATCAGACGCGGGTCGTGGGACCCGATCATCGGGTAGCCGTCGCCCTCCATGAGGATCCGCAGGATGCGGACGTACGCCTTGTCGATCTCGGCCTTGTCCTGGTACGCGACGGAGGCGGGCTCCTTGTAGGCGCCCTTCACGATGCGGACGCGGCTGCCGGCGGCGGCCAGGCGGCGGGCGTCGTCCTCTGTGCGGAACAGGTAGGCCTGGATCACGCAGCCGGTCTGCGGGAAGTCCTTCCGCAGCTCCTCGTGGATGGCGAACATCGAGTCGAGGGTGGTGTGGTCCTCGGCGTCCAGCGTGACCGTGGTGCCGATCGCGGCGGCGGCCTCGACGACCGGGCGGACGTTGGCGAGCGCCAGCTCGTGCCCGCCGTCCAGGGACTGGCCGAACATGGAGAGCTTGACGGACATCTCGGCCTTGGTGCCCAGGCCGAGGTCCTTGAGGCGCTCGATCAGTTCGAGGTAGGCGTCGCGGGCGGCGGCGGCCTGCTCGGGGGTGGTGATGTCCTCGCCCACCACGTCGAGGGTGACTTCGAGGCCCTTGCCGGCGGCGTCCTCGATGATCGGGACGACCTGGTCGACGGTCTCACCGGCGATGAACCGGTCGACGACCTGCTTGGTGCCAGGTGCGGCCGAGACGAAACGGCGCATCTTGTCGCTGCGGGACGCGGCGAGAATCACGGGACCCAGCACGGGGCACCTCCACGGAAAGTACGAACGATGGCCATACCGGAAGTTCGGGAACAGACCGGTACAGCACGGAGAACCACCGTGAAATCTAAGGATCTCTCCGATCCTGTGCCATCGACAGCTGTCACGCATCCGTTCCCCGGTTCTCAGACATATGTCTGAAGGGGTGCGAGAATGGCCGGGTGAAGGGCGATTACCAGGAGCTGGTCGACGAGATCTCCGGGCTGCTCGGCGCCCCCGCGACGCTGGAGAACCGGGACTTCGGCCTGGTCGCCTTCGGCGCCCACGACAGCGACGACGACACCGCGATGGACCCGGTCCGCACCCGCTCGATCCTGACGCGCCGCTCCACGCCCGCCGTCCGCGCCTGGTTCGAGGGCTTCGGCATCACCCGCGCCACCGGCCCGGTCCGCATCCCGGCGGCCCCGGAGGCCGGGGTCTTCCGGGACCGGATCTGCCTGCCGGTACGCCATCGGGGGGCCGTGCTCGGTTACGTATGGCTGCTCGACGCGGACCCCGGGCCGACCGACGAACAGCTGAAGGCCGCGATGGAGGTGGCGGCCCGGATCGGGGCGCTGCTCGCCGAGGAGGAGCGGGCGGGCACCGATCCGTCCCGCGAGTTCGGCGCGGTCCTGACCGCCGGGCGGGGCTGGCAGCGCGACATGGCGGTGGCCGCGCTGCACGAGGCGCTGGGGCCGGACGCGCTGGGGCTGCACACGGTGGTGTGCGTGACCCCGTGGCCGGACGATCCGCCGTCGGTCCGTACGGTCCCCTCGGCTGCGGCGCTGTCCGCGATCCCCGGGACCGGGGGGCTCCCCTCGCTGGCCGCGCTGGTCCGGCTGCGCTCCACCGATGTCCTCGACCCGGCGCTCACCGCCGCCGACCGGCTGCGTTCCGCCGCGGGCCGGGACGCCACCGCCGGGGTCGCGGTGCCCCGCCGGGGTCTTACGGAACTGGCCGCGGCCTGGTACGAGGCGGTGGCCGCCGCCCGCGCGGCGACGGCGGAGTCCCGGTTCGGCCCGGTCGCGCGGTGGTCGGAGATCGGGCCGTACCGGCTGCTGACCGCACTCCCCCCGGAAGCCGTCGCGGACCCGGCGGTCCGCATCCTGCTCACCCCGCCGCACAAGGATCTGGCCCGCACCGCCGAGGTGTTCCTCGACTGCGCGGGCCAGGCGTCCAGGACGGCCTCCGCACTCGGCGTCCACCGCCAGACGCTCTACTACCGCCTCTCCCGGATCCAGCAGCTCACCGGCCTCGATCTCAACGACGGCGAGGACCGGCTGCTGCTGCACATGGCGCTCAAGAGCGCACGGCTCAGGAGTTAGCGCGGCTCAGGAGCCGGGGCCGGCTCAGGGGTTTCAGCGCGGCTCAGGAATTTCAGCGCGGCTCAGGAGTCAGAGCCTCCCCGGCCCTCCAGCACGGCCTTCAGACCGTCCGTCAGGTCCTGTGCGGACGGGGCGGATTCGCTGTCCATCAGCCACTGCACCATCACGCCCGCGAGCAGGGCCTGGCAGAAGAGCCCGGCCACCCGCGCCTTCTCCGGGTCCTTCTCCGGGTCGATGCCGAGCATGCCCTCGGCGAGCCCGTCGCGCCCCTCGCGCTGCGGGTCCTGCAGGGCCTTCCGCAGCTCCGGGTCCTGGTCGATCCGGGAGACGACCTCCATCTGGAGCTGCCAGACGGACCGGGTCTCCTCGAAGCTGTCGATCACCCGCTCCCAGGTGTCGCGGAACTGATCGAACGGAGACCCGGACGCTTCGCCGCCCTCCGCGCGCTCCTGCCCGTCCTCGGTGAGCAGATCCCCCCACTCCTCCGTCACCTTGACGAAGGCGAGGTTGAGCAGGGCCTCCTTGGAGCCGTAGTGGTAGCCGATGGAGGCGAGGTTCGTACCGGAGGCGGCCACGATGTCGCGCGCCGTCGTCCGGGCGTACCCCTTCTCCAGCAGGCAGCGCTTGGCGCCTTCGAGCAGATCCTCACGATGTCCCATGAAAGCAGCGTACCCGGCATGCAGACGTTCGTGTAAGACGCACGTCTAGATGCCGGGTACGCGGAGGGCTGCGCGGAGAGGCTCCGCGACCGTCAGTCGGTCAGGTTCACCGTACGGGCCGAGTTGGCACCGATCTCGGTGGAGATCTCGGCGAGCACCGACGCCGGGACGTCGTCGTCGACGGTGAGCACGACCAGCGCCTCGCCGCCCGCGCCCGTCCGCGAGACCTGCATGCCCGCGATGTTCAGACCGGCCTCGCCGAGGATCCGGCCGACCGTGCCGACGACACCGGGACGGTCCTCGTAACGCAGCACCACCATGTGGTCGGCCAGCGCCAGGTCCACGTCGTACTCGCCGACGGCGACGATCTTCTGGAGGTGCTTGGGTCCGGCCAGCGTGCCGGAGACCGAGACCTCCTCGCCGCCCGAGAGCGTGCCGCGGACGGTGACCACGTTGCGGTGGTCGGGCGACTCGGAACTGGTGGTGAGGCGGACCTCGACACCGCGCTCCTGCGCGAAGAGCGGGGCGTTCACATACGACACGGTCTCGTCGACGACGTCCTCGAACACGCCCTTGAGCGCGGAGAGTTCGAGCACCTTGACGTCGTGCTGGGTGATCTCGCCGTACACCTCGACATCGAGGCGGACCGCGACCTCGCCCGCGAGCGCGGTGAAGATCCGGCCGAGCTTCTCGGCGAGCGGCAGACCCGGGCGCACGTCCTCGGCGATCACGCCGCCCTGGACGTTGACCGCGTCCGGCACGAGCTCACCGGCGAGGGCCAGGCGCACGGACTTGGCGACCGCGATGCCCGCCTTCTCCTGGGCCTCATCGGTGGAGGCGCCGAGGTGCGGGGTGCAGACGACCTGGTCGAACTCGAACAGCGGGGAGTCCGTGCAGGGCTCCTTCGCGTACACGTCGAGCCCGGCACCGGCGACCCGGCCCTCCTTGAGGGCGGAGGCGAGCGCCACCTCGTCGACGATGCCACCGCGGGCGGCGTTGACGATGCGGACCGAGGGCTTCACCTTGTGCAGCGCCTCGTCGCCGATCAGCCCGAGCGTCTCGGGGGTCTTGGGCAGGTGCACCGTGATGAAGTCGGCGACCTCCAGCAGCTCGTCGAGCGTGAGGAGCTTGACGCCCATCTGCGCGGCGCGCGCCGGCTGCACATAGGGGTCGTACGCGACGATCTTCATGCCGAAGGCCGACATGCGCTGCGCGACCAGGACGCCGATGCGGCCGAGGCCGACGACGCCGAGGGTCTTCTCGCTGAGCTCGACGCCGGTGTACTTGGAGCGCTTCCACTCGCCGTTCTTGAGCGCGGTGTTGGCCTGCGGGATGTTGCGCGCGGTGGCGACCAGCAGACCGCAGGCGAGCTCGGCGGCGGTGACGATGTTGGAGGTCGGCGCGTTGACGACCATCACGCCGGCCTTGGTGGCGGCGGAGACATCGACGTTGTCCAGACCGACGCCGGCCCGGGCGACGACCTTCAGCTTCTTCGCGGCGGCGATGGCCTCGGCGTCGACCTTGGTGGCGGAGCGCACCAGGATGGCGTCGACATCGGCGATCGCGGGGAGGAGCTCGGCGCGGTCCGCGCCGTTGCAGTGCCGGATGTCGAAGTCCGGTCCCAGCGCGTCCACCGTGGCGGGCGACAGCTCTTCGGCGATGAGTACGACAGGTTTCGAGCTCACGTGGGTCCTCACAGGTCCAGTGCGGACGGCCGTCCCGACGGCCGCAGGCGGTGGAGGGGCTTGCCGCGTGGAAGACGCACGACACTGTGGGCCTGACGCGTGTATGTGTGGAGAAGTGTAGTCATGCGCCAGGACGCATACTGCGCCCCGTTGGAAGGATCACCCACACGGGGGTGGACGACTTGTACACACGTACGACGCCGCTTCTTCCAGCGGTGAAGAAGGAAACGCCCCGGGGGGCGGGTCCGCGGACCCGCCCCCCGGGGCGTCGGTGTTACGCGTCCTCGTCGTTGACCCAGCTCATGAGCTTGCGCAGCTCGCGGCCGGTGGTCTCCAGGAGGTGGTCGCTGTCGGC
>NZ_JBIATE010000018.1:0-22519 GCF_042891445.1 Streptomyces sp. NPDC001890
ACGGTGCGGTTGTTGGCGGCGGATGGTTATCGGACGTTCGTGGAGTCGAGTCCGCATCCGGTGCTCACGATGGGCATTCAGGAAACCCTCGACGACATTCCCGGAATCGAGGGCACAGCGGCCATCGGCTCGCTGCGCCGCGACGAGGGCGGACTGCGCCGCCTGTACACGTCCTTCTCCGAGGCGTGGACGCACGGCGCGCCGGTCGACCTCACTCGTCTGCTCCCCGACCGGACCGCCGGCACCGGAACCCGGTCCGGTATCGGCACCAGGTCCGGTACTGGCACCGGGTCCGGTACCGGCTCCTTCGACCTGCCGACGTACCCCTTCCAACGTGACCGCTTCTGGCTCGACACCCCCGTCCTCGCCGGTGACACCCGTGCCCTCGGCCTCACCGCGGGCGGCCACCCGCTGCTCGGTGCGGCGGTCGAACTTGCCGACATGGATGGGCTGTTGCTCACCGGACGGCTCTCGCTGAGCAGCCACCCGTGGCTCGCCGACCACACCGTCGCCGACGTGCCCCTGGTCTCCCCGGGCGTCTTCGCCGAACTGGCGCTGCGCGCGGCGGACCGGGCGGGGTGCGCCTCCGTGGCGGACCTCACCGTGCACACCCCGCTGGTCGTGCCCGAGGACGGCTCCGTACAGCTCCAGATCCTCGTGGGAGCGCCCGACGCCCTCGGCCGGCGGCCGATCGCCGTCCACGCGAGGTCGGAGAGCACCCCGCGTACGGGACCCGCCTTCGACGACAGCGCGGACGCGCCCTGGACCCGGCACGCTACGGGCACCCTCGCGGCGACCCGCGACGAACCGGCCCCGGCCCCGGCCCGCTCTTCAGCCTGGCCGCACCCCGGTGCGACCCCGCTGGACCTCGGCGCGCTGCGTACCCGGCTCGCGTCGACGGGGCTGGGCCATGGCCCGGCGTTCCACGGGCTGCGTACCGCCTGGCAGGACGGCAACCGGCTGTACGCCGAGGTCGAACTGCCGGCCGAGATCGAGCAGCAGGCTGCCGAGTACTTGCTGCACCCCGCTCTCCTCGACGCGGCCCTCCAGCCCCTCGTCTCCGTCCGCGCGGTGGACGGGGCGGCGGGCCGGGTGCCGCTGGTGCATACGTGGCGCGGCCTGTCCGTGGCCACACGCGGAGCAGGCGCCCTGCGGGTGGAGATCAGCGGTTCGGGTGTGTCGCGCGGGGAGGACCACGACACCGTCGAGGTGCGGTTCTCGGACGAGGACGGGAACGTAATGGGTGGCGCGGAAGCCGTCACCCTGTCGCCGCTCGACCTGTCTGCCCTGTCCGCGCGCGGCGACGCACTCCGGGACGCGTTCTTCGGCCTGGAGTGGGCGGTCGTGAACGGCGGGCGTGCTGGAGCGAAGGACGCGAGTGGGGACGTACGTACAGCAGTGGGCGTGCTGGGTCCGGACCCGCACGGCGGCCTGATCGCCGGCCTGATCGACGGCCTGGATGAGGTCGTGCACCACACGGACGTCGCGGCCCTGCGGCAGGCCGTCGAAGACGGGGACCCGCTGCCGGATGCCGTCCTGGTTGCCGCAGCCGGGCTCGGTACGAGTGACGAAGGAGACCCGGAGCGGCTCGGCGAGGCCGCCCGCACCCTCCTCGAAACCCTCCAGGGCTGGCTCGCGGACGAGCGGTTCGCCGCCAGTCGACTGTTCGTGATCACTCACGGCGCGGCCGCGACCGACGGCACACGCGCCGTCTCGCCCGTGGGCGCCGCCCTCGTGAGCCTCGTGCGGTCCGCCCAGCTCGAACACCCCGGCCGCGTCGTACTCATCGATGTACCCGGCACGGCGATTCCGCCGCACCTCCTCACGGCAGCGCTGGCCACCGGCGAGCCCCAACTCGCTGTGCGGGAGGACGAACTGCTCGTCCCGCGTGTCGTACGCCGGTCCCGGACCGACGACGCCGCCGTTGCGCCCGCCACGGGGGCGGAGAGCGGCGGCACCCTGCTGGTCACCGGGCACGCCGAGCCGTCCGCCGTGCCCGTTGCCGTCCACCTCGCCACCCGCTACGGCGCCGACCGCATCGTCCTCGCGGCGCCGCCCGGAGCCACACCGCCGCTGGACCTCTGGGAAAGCCTGTCCGCAGAGGCCGGCCACGAGTTCCGCACGGTGACCAACGACCCGTACGACCCCGCCTCCCTGGCCGAACTCACCGAGGAACTGACCGGAGGCCGCGAGCTGATCGGCAACCAAGGGCTGATCGGCGGCCAGGGGCTGACCGACGACCGGGGGTCGACTGACGGCCGGGGGTCGACCGATGACCGGGGGGCGACCGACGACCGACGGCTGAGCGCCGTACTGCACCTCGGACCGGTCCCCGACGACGGGACGATCGCCGCGCTCGACCCCGTTCACGCGGCCCAGCAGTTGGTGCGGGAGACCCGGGCGGTGTGGAACCTCCACCGGCTCACCCAGGAGGCCGCTCCCGCAGCCTTCGTGCTGTTCTCGTCGCTCGCGGCGACGCTGGGCGGCGCGGGGCGGGGCGTGTTCGCGGCGGCCGGGGGATACCTCGACGCGCTCGCGCAGCTCAGGGCCTCCGACGGGCTCCCGGCGACATCCGTCGCATGGGGCCTGTGGGAGCAGGACTTCACAGAGGCGGACACCGAGGCCGACATCGACGGCGACGCCCCACGCGAGTTCTCCGCACGCGGAGGAGTAGTGCCGGTCACCAGCGAGCAGGCGATCACGCTCCTCGACGCGGCACTCGACGCGGGCCGCCCCTCGGACATCACCGCACGCCTCTCCCTGACCGCCCTGCGCGACCAGGCCGAGAACGGAGTGCTCCCGACCGCGCTGAGCGTGCTCGTCCCGCACACCGTTCGCTCCGCCGGGGCAGCGGGCGGAGCTTCGGCCCTGGCCGCCCGGCTGGCCGGCGTGCCGGAGGCCGAGTGGCCCGGCGTGCTCCTCGACCTGGTCCGTGGCACGGCGGCTACCGTCCTCGGCCACTCCTCGCCGGAAGCCGTCGCCGCCGAACGGCCGTTCAAGGACCTGGGCATCGATTCGCTGACCGCCGTCGAACTGCGCAACCACCTGGGTACCGCCACCGGCCTGACCCTGCCCGCGACGCTGGTCTTCGACCATCCGACACCGGCGGCTCTCGCGGCGCACCTGGGCGGCCTGGTGACTGCCGACGTCCCGGACGATGCCTCGGGACTCGCGCTCGCCGCCGTCCCCGCCGCCTCGGACGAACCGATCGCCATCGTGGCCATGGGCTGCCGCTACCCGGGCGGAGCGGTGTCCCCCGAGGCGCTGTGGGACCTGGTCGCCACCGGCACCGACGCGATCGGAGAGTTCCCGGACGACCGGGGCTGGGACCTGTCCCGGCTTTACGACCCCGACCCCGACGCCAAGGGAAAGACGTACTCGCGCAACGGCGGATTCCTCTACGACGCCTCCACCTTCGACGCCCCCTTCTTCGGCATCTCACCCCGCGAAGCCGCGGCCATGGACCCCCAGCAGCGACTGCTCCTGGAGACGGCGTGGGAGACGTTCGAGCGGGCGGGCATCGACCCGACGTCCCTACGCGGCAGCAGGACCGGCGTCTTTGCCGGCAGCAGCTCGCAGGACTATTCGACGCTGGTGGAGGCCTCTCCCGAGGACGCGGAAGGGTACCTGCTGACCGGCACGTCGGCGAGCGTCGTCTCGGGCCGCATCTCGTACACCTTCGGTCTTGAGGGTCCGGCGGTGACGGTGGACACGGCGTGCTCGTCGTCGCTGGTCGCGATGCACCTGGCGGCGCAGGCGCTCCGCAACGGCGAGTGCTCGCTGGCGCTGGCCGGAGGTGTCGCCGTACTGGCGACCCCCGCCGGTTTCGTGGAGTTCTCGCGGCAGCGTGGTCTGTCGGTGGACGGTCGGTGCAAGGCGTTCTCGGCGGAGGCGGACGGTACGGGCTGGGCCGAGGGTGTGGGGCTGTTGTTGCTGGAGCGTCTGTCGGATGCTGAGCGCAATGGGCATCGGGTGCTGGCGGTGCTGCGTGGTTCGGCGACGAATCAGGACGGTGCGAGCAATGGTCTGACGGCGCCGAATGGTCCGTCGCAGGAGCGGGTGATCCGTCAGGCACTGGCGAGTGCACGTCTTTCGACTGCGGATGTGGACGTGGTGGAGGCGCACGGTACGGGCACCCGGCTGGGCGACCCCATCGAAGCGCAGGCGCTCCTCGCCACATACGGCCAGGGCCGCCCGTCCGACCAGCCGCTGTTCCTCGGGTCGTTGAAGTCCAACATCGGGCACGCCCAAGCGGCCGCCGGTGTGGCGGGTGTGATCAAGATGGTCGAGGCGATGCGTCACGGTGTACTGCCGAAGACGCTGCACGTGGGCGAGCCTTCGCCGCATGTGGACTGGGCGTCGGGCGAGGTGTCGCTGCTGACCGAGCAGCGCGACTGGCCCGAGGTCGACCGCCCGCGCCGGGCCGCCGTGTCCTCCTTCGGCATGAGCGGAACCAACGCCCACGTCATCCTCGAACAGGCACCCGCATCCGTCGCGTCGTCCGTGACTACGGACGACGACGCTCCCCATGACGAGCAGCTCGGCCTCGTACCGCTGGTGCTGTCGGCGCGGAGCGAAGACGCACTGCGCGAACAGGCAGCGGGCATCCGCGCCGTTCTGGAAGAGCGCTCTGCGGCACACCTGGGCGACATCGGATACTCGCTCATCGAGTCCCGGGCTCGCTTCGATCACCGTGGTGTGGTGGTGGGTCGGGACCGTGCTGAGTTGGTGGCGGGGCTTGAGGTGCTGGCTCGGGGTGAGCGTGTGGGGTCCGTGGTGGTGGGTGATGGGCGTCTGGTGTCGGGGAAGTTGGCGTTCTTGTTCACGGGTCAGGGTGCGCAGCGGGTGGGGATGGGGGGTGAGTTGTACGGGTCGTTCCCGGTGTTCGCTGAGGCGTTCGACGCGGTCGCGGAGGTGTACGCGCGGCTGGCGGGTAGCTCCTTGCGGGAGGTCCTGGATGGTGAGGGGGTTCACGGGACGGGGGTGGCTCAGCCGGGGCTGTTCGCGGTTGAGGTGGCTTTGTTCCGGTTGTGGGAGTCGTGGGGTGTGCGTCCTGATGTGGTGGCCGGGCATTCGGTGGGTGAGGTTGCTGCCGCGCATGTGGCGGGTGTGCTGGGTCTGGAGGACGCGGTGCGTCTGGTGGTGGCGCGTGGTGGGTTGATGGCGGGGTTGCCGGAGGGTGGGGCGATGCTCGCGGTTCAGGCCGGTGAGGAGGTGGTGGCTCCGCTGCTGGTGGGGCGTGAGGGTGAGGTGTCGTTGGCGGCGGTCAACGGCCCGGCCTCGGTGGTCGTCTCCGGCAGCGCATCGGCTGTGGAGGAGATCGGGGGTGCTCTGCGGGAGCAGGGTGTCCGGGTCCGTCCGCTGACTGTGAGTCATGCTTTCCATTCGCCGTTGATGGAGCCGATGCTCACGGAGTTCGCCGAGATCGTGGACGGTTTGTCGTTCGGGGTGCCGGCGGTGCCGTTCGTCTCGGCGCTGACCGGGAAGCTGGTGGGCGAGGGCGAGTTGGCGTCCTCGGAGTACTGGGTCTCCCATGCCCGGGAAGCCGTCCGTTTCCACGACGCGCTCCTCACTCTGGGCGAGGAGGGTGTGGGCCGGTTCGTGGAGGTGGGTCCGGATGCGGTTCTGACTGCGCTGGCCCGTAACGTGTTCGACGAGGCGGTCTGTGTGGCCTCGGTCCGTCGTGACCGTCCCGAGGACGAAGCGGTCCTCCAGGCGCTCGGCGGTCTGTTCGTCGGTACGGACACCTCGGTGGACTGGCGTGCGGTTTATGGCCCGGATGCGCGGGTGACGGATCTTCCGACCTATCCCTTCCAGCGCGAGCGCTACTGGCTGGATGCTCCGGTGGATCGTGGTGACACGGCGGTTCTGGGTCTGGCTGATGCGGGCCACCCCCTGCTGGGGGCGTCGCTGGAGCTGGCCGATGGTCAAGGAGAGGTATTCACCGGGCGGTTGTCCCTGCACACGCACCCCTGGCTGGCCGATCACGCCGTTGCCGGTACGGTCATCCTGCCCGGAGCCGCCTTCGTCGAACTCGCCCTCCACGCGGCGCAGTACGGTCGGATCCAGGACCTGACGCTCGAAGCGGCCCTGCATCTCCCCGTCAGCGACGCCGTCCAGCTGCGCGTCACGGTCGACGCCCCCGACGCGGCCGGCGCACGGGGCTTGTCCATCCACTCCCGGCCCGAGGACGAGTCCCCGGACTCCGCCCTCCAGGACCGCACGTGGACCAGGCACGCCACGGGAACGGTCGTGACCGAGCCATCCGTGTCGCAGCAGGAGTTCAGCCCGGCCTGGGCGGACTTCGCGGGGGTGTGGCCTCCCGAGGGGGCCGAGCCCGCGGACCCGGCCGAGGTGGGCGGTCTCTACTCCCGCCTCGCGGAGGCGGGCTACCAGTACGGCCCCGCCTTCCAGAGCCTGTCCGGGGCATGGCGGCGGGGCGGGGACGTCTTCGCCGAGGTGCGGATGACGGACGAGGCCGTCCGTCGAGTGGGCACTCCCGGTGCGCCCGGCCGGTTCGGACTCCATCCGGCGCTGCTGGACGCGGCCCTGCACTCCATGGGCTTCGGTGAGTTCCTCGCGGGCGAGACGCGGTTGCCGTTCGCCTGGAGCGACGTAGAACTGTTCGCCACCGGTGCGGCCGCCCTGCGCGTACACCTGGCCTCCAACGGTCCCGATCAGATCGCCGTACGCCTTGCCGACGCGACCGGTGCTCCGGTGGCCTCCGTTGCCGCGCTGGCGCTCCGTCCCATCGCGATCGAGCAGCTCACCGGGCAGCAGCGCATCCCTGCGACGGACGGGCTGTTCGGTGTCGACTGGACACCCTCGGCCGTGTCCGGCACCGGCACCCCGCCGGAGGCGCGCGCGGACGGCGGACCGGCCACGGTGATCGTGGGCACGGACCCGTACGGCCTCGCGGACAGCGGCACGCCCGTCTATCCGGACCTCGACGTGCTCTTCGCGGACCTCGCGGACGGGCGGCGGGCAGGCACCGGCCGGGCGCCGGTCGACGTGCTCGCCTTCCTCGGTCACGACCTCGTCGACGACCCCTCGGACGGGCGCCCCGTCGCCGGTGTCGCACCCGCCGATGCCGATGCCGATGCCGACGGTTTCGGTGCGCCGCGCCGGGTCCGCGCCCTCGTCGAAGAGGGACTCGGCCTCGTGCAGCGGTGGCTCACCGCCGACGCTCACGACACGCAAACGGCCCAGGACGGAATCCAAGGATCCGAAGGACCCGAAGGGCCACGCCTCGTGGTCGTCACCCGAGGAGCCGTCACCGCGCGTTCCGGCGAGCGGATCACCTCGCTCGCCGGGGCAGCCCTGCACGGCCTGCTGCGTTCGGCCGCCTCCGAGCACCCCGGCCGGATCACCGTCATCGACCTGGACGACCACGAGGATTCGGTACGCGCCCTCCCCGCCGCGCTCGCGGGCGGCACGGCCGATACCGAACTCGCCGTACGCGAAGGCTCCGTGCACGTACCGAGGCTCGTACGCACCGGTCCCGGCAGCACAGACCAGGAACTCGTGCCCCCGGCCGACACCGACGCATGGCGGCTGGACGTCACGGCCAAGGGCACCCTGGACAACCTCGCCCTCCTGCCCTGCCCCGAGGTGAACGCCCCGCTGGAAGCCGGGCAGATCCGCATCTCGGTGCGCGCGACCGGCCTCAACTTCCGCGACGTCCTCATCGCGCTCGGTGTGTACCCGGGCGACGCCCCGCTCGGCAGCGAGGCCGCCGGCATCGTGACCGAGGTCGGCCCGGGTGTCACGGGCCTGGCCCCCGGCGACCGGGTCCTCGGTCTGTTCCCCGGCGGCGCCGGCCCCGTCGCGGTGACGGACCACCGGCTCGTGGCACCCGTCCCGCGCGGCTGGACATACGCACAGGCCGCCGTCGTGCCCGTGGTCTTCCTCACCGCGTACTACGGCCTGCGCCACCTCGCCCACGTTCGCCCGGGCCAGCGGCTGCTGGTGCACTCGGCGGCGGGTGGCGTCGGCATGGCCGCCGTGCAGCTCGCCAGGCACTGGGGCATGGACGTGTACGGAACGGCCAGCCCCCGCAAGTGGGACGTGCTGCGCACGCTCGGCCTCGACGACGCGCACATCGCGTCCTCCCGCACCCTCGACTTCGAGACGGCCTTCCTGAACGCCACGGACGGCGCGGGAATGGATGTGGTGCTGGACTCGCTGGCCCACGAGTTCGTGGATGCCTCACTGCGGCTGCTGCCCGGCGGTGGGCGCTTCCTGGAGATGGGCAAGACCGACATCCGAGACCCGCAGGCCGTCGCCGCCGAGTATGCCGGGGTCGACTACACGGCCTTCGACCTGCACGCGGACGCCGGTTCCGAGCTCATCCAGCAGATGTTCCGCGACCTGCTGGAACTGTTCGAGAGCGGGGTACTCAAGCCGCTGCCCGTCACCACGTGGGACGTGCGCCAGGCACCGGAAGCCTTCCGGTACTTCAGCCAGGCCCGCCAGGTCGGCAAGATCGCGCTGACCCTGCCCACCCGGCCCGATCCCGAGGGCACCGTCCTCGTCACGGGCGGCACCGGCTCACTCGGTGCGCTGGTCGCCCGCCACCTGGTCACCGAACACGGCGCCCGGCACCTGCTCCTCACCAGCCGGCGCGGCCCCGGTGCGCCGGGCGCGTCGGAACTCCGTACGGAACTGGAGGAACTGGGCGCCACGGTGACGGTCGTCGCCTGCGACACCGCCGACCCGGACGCCACCCGCGCCCTGCTCGACACGATCCCGGCCGCCCACCCGCTCACCTCGGTCGTCCACACGGCCGGCGCGCTCGACGACGCCACTGTGGAGGCCCTCACCCCCGAGCGCCTCGACACCGTGCTGCGCCCGAAGACGGACGCGGCATGGAACCTGCACCGGCTCGTCCAGGAACGCGGCGACGACCTCGCGGAGTTCGTGCTCTTCTCCTCGGTGTCCGCGACGCTCGGCGGCGCCGGACAGGCCAACTACGCTGCCGCGAACGCCTCGTTGGACGCACTCGCCGTCCACCGAAGCGCCCAGGGCCTGCCCGCGGTCTCCCTCGCCTGGGGCCTGTGGCGGCAGGACAGCGGCATGACGGGCGGCCTCGACGAGAAGGACCTCGCGCGTATCCGGCGCAGCGGACTCGTCCCGATCGAACCGGCCAAAGGGCTTGCCCTGTACGACGCCGGACGCTCCGCAGCACGACCGGTACTCGTACCGGCACCGCTGGACCTCGCGGTCCTGCGTACCCTCGCCGACACCCAGCCGCTGCCCCCGATCTTCCAGGGCCTGGTCCGTAAGCAGGTCCGGCGGGTGGCCAACAGCACGGCGGCCGCGGTACCGCTGACCGAGCGGCTGGCCGGGCTGTCCACCACCGAGCGGGAGAGCCGACTGCTCTCGCTCGTACGGGACGAGGTCGCCGCGGTACTCGGTTACTCCTCGTCCGAAGCGGTGGAACCCGACCGGTCCTTCCGCGAAAGCGGATTCGACTCGCTGACCGCCGTCGAACTGCGCAACCGGATCAACGGCGCCACCGGCCTGCGGCTCACGGCCACCCTGGTCTTCGACCACCCGAACCCGGCCGCGCTCGCCCGGCACCTGAACGACCAACTGGTGCCCGCGGAGCCGGAGTCGGGGGTGGCGGTCGGAGTCACCGACGTACTCGCGGAACTCGATCGCCTGGAGCAGACACTCGGCGCGCTCGCCGCACTCGGCAGCCCTGGCGCGGACCACGCGCCCGCCGACCCGGCGGCGGGTCCCGGCGCCGACCAGGTGGACGAGGCCGTCCGGGAAGCGGTCGCCGCCCGGATGCAGCGCCTGCTGGCGGACTGGAACCGGCGCACCGCCGCCGCGGAACCGGAGACCGACATGAAGGAGAAGCTCGCCGCCGCCACCAGCGACGAGATCTTCGACTTCATCGACAAGGAATTCGGCCGCACCTCGAACCACTGATCCCCCACCGTCCTTGGAGGTCGGTACGCATGACGCACACCAACGACGCCCCTCCCCAGAGCCCTTCCGGTCAGTCCAAGGAGGAGAAGCTGCTCGACTACCTCAAGTGGGTGACCGCCGATCTGAAGCAGGCCCGCACCCGCATCGAGGAGCTGGAGAGCCGCTCCCAGGAGCCTGTCGCCATCATCGGCACGGCCTGCCGGTACCCGGGCGGAGTCTCCTCCCCGGAGGACCTGTGGGACCTGGTCGCCACCGGCACCGACGCGGTCGGTGAAATGCCCAAGAACCGCGGTTGGAACCTGGAGGGGCTGTACGACGCCGACCCGGAGCGCGAGGGGACGACGTACACCCGGCACGGGGGTTTCCTGCACACCGCCGACGAGTTCGACGCGGGATTCTTCGGCCTCTCGCCGCGCGAGGCCGAGACGATGGACCCGCAGCAGCGACTGCTCCTGGAGACGGCCTGGGAGACGTTCGAGCGGGCCGGAATGGCACCGCGTTCGCTGCGCGGCACGCACACGGGAGTCTTCGTCGGAGCGGTCGCCCAGGACTACGCGCCGGGAGCCCAGCAGGCGCCGCCGGGCTACGAGGGTCACTTCATGACCGGCAACGCGATGAGCATCGCCTCCGGCCGCCTCTCCTACACCTTCGGTCTTGAGGGTCCGGCGGTGACGGTGGACACGGCGTGCTCGTCGTCCCTGGTCGCGATGCACCTGGCGGCGCAGGCACTGCGCAACGGCGAGTGCTCGCTCGCCCTCGCCGGCGGCGTCGCAGTCCTCGCCTCACCGATGCTCCTGCTGGAGTTCTCGCGGCAGCGTGGTCTGTCGGTGGACGGTCGGTGCAAGGCGTTCGCGGCGGATGCGGACGGTACGGGCTGGGCCGAGGGTGTGGGGCTGTTGTTGCTGGAGCGTCTGTCGGATGCTGAGCGCAATGGGCATCGGGTGCTGGCGGTGCTGCGTGGTTCGGCGACGAATCAGGACGGTGCGAGCAATGGTCTGACGGCGCCGAACGGTCCGTCGCAGGAGCGGGTGATCCGTCAGGCACTGGCGAGTGCACGTCTTTCGACTGCGGATGTGGACGTGGTGGAGGCGCACGGTACGGGCACCCGGCTGGGCGACCCCATCGAAGCGCAGGCGCTCCTCGCCACATACGGCCAGGGCCGTTCGACCGAACAGCCTCTGTACCTCGGGTCGTTGAAGTCCAACATGGGGCACGCCCAAGCGGCAGCGGGTGTGGGTGGCGTGATCAAGATGATCGAGGCGCTGCGCCGAGGCGTGCTGCCGAAGACGCTGCACGTGGGCGAGCCTTCGCCGCATGTGGACTGGGCGTCGGGCGAGGTGTCGCTGCTGACCGAGCAGCGCGACTGGCCCGAGGTCGACCGCCCGCGCCGGGCCGCCGTGTCCTCCTTCGGCATCAGCGGCACCAACGCCCACGTCATCCTGGAACAGGCCCCAGTGGCATCGGGCGCGCCCATGGAGCCGGAGCCGGCTCGGGGCGGGGAGGGCAGCCCCCACCTCTGGACGTTCTCGGCCGACCGGCCCGAGGCCCTTCGTGCACAGAGCGCGCGGCTCCAGCAGTTCCTGAACGACCGCCCCGGCCTCGATCCGAAGAACGTCGGCTTCTCCCTGGCCACGACGCGGAGCCCACTGAAGCGGCGGGCCGCTCTCGTCGCCACTACGCGCGAGGAACTCCTGGCGGGACTGTCTGCGCTGGCGGAGGGCGGCCGGCCCGAGGCCGTGGTGGTGGGTGACGGGCGTCTGGTGTCGGGGAAGTTGGCGTTCTTGTTCACGGGTCAGGGTGCGCAGCGGGTGGGGATGGGGGGTGAGCTGTATGGGTCGTTCCCGGTGTTCGCTGAGGCGTTCGACGCGGTCGCGGAGGTGTATGGGCGGCTGGCGGGTGGCTCCTTGCGGGAGGTGCTGGATGGTGAGGGGGTTCATGGGACGGGGGTGGCTCAGCCGGGGCTGTTCGCTGTTGAGGTCGCTCTGTTCCGTCTGTGGGAGTCGTGGGGTGTGCGTCCTGATGTGGTGGCCGGGCATTCGGTGGGTGAGATCGCTGCCGCGCATGTGGCGGGTGTGCTGGGTCTGGAGGACGCGGTCCGCCTGGTGGTGGCGCGTGGCCGGTTGATGGCGGGGTTGCCGGAGGGCGGGGCGATGCTCGCGGTTCAGGCGGGTGAGGAGGTGGTGGCTCCGCTGCTGGTGGGGCGTGAGGGTGAGGTGTCGTTGGCGGCGGTCAACGGCCCGGCCTCGGTGGTCGTGTCCGGCAGCGCATCGGCTGTGGAGGAGATCGGGGGTGCTCTGCGGGAGCAGGGCGTCCGGGTCCGTCCGCTGACTGTGAGTCATGCGTTCCACTCGCCGTTGATGGAGCCGATGCTCACGGAGTTCGCGGAGATCGTGGAGGGTCTGACGTTTACCGCCCCGTTCCTGCCGTTCGTCTCGGCGCTGACCGGGAAGCTGGTGGGTGGGGGCGAGTTGGCGTCCTCGGAGTACTGGGTCTCCCATGCCCGGGAAGCCGTCCGCTTCCACGACGCGCTCCTCACCCTCCGCGAGGAGGGCGCGGGCCGGTTCGTGGAGATCGGCCCCGACGCGATCCTCACGACGCTGGCCCGCAACCTCTTCGCCGAAGCGGTCTGCGTGCCCTCCGTACGCCGTGACCGTCCCGAGGACGAGGCCGTCCTCCAGGCGCTCGGCGGCCTGTTCGTCGGCACGGACACCCCCGTCGACTGGCGTGCGGTCCACGGCCCCCACGCCCGGGTGACCGACCTCCCGACCTACCCCTTCCAACGCGACCGCTACTGGCTCGACACCTCGTACGACGTGGCCCCCGCCCGGCCCGCTCCGGCAGCGAAGACGGCCTCGCCCGAGACGCTGGCGGACCTGCCCGCCGAGGAGTTGGCCGAACGCCTCCTGGCCCTCGTGCGGCAACACGCCGCCGACGTACTGGGGCACAGCGACCCACAGGTCATACATGACTCGGAAAATTTCCTTGACATGGGTTTCTCTTCGTTCACCGCGCTGGAAGTACGCAACCGGCTATGCGATGCCACAGGATTGCTCATACCCCCTGTGGCAATGTACGAGTACCCGACTCCGATCGTACTGGCCGACTTCTTGAGGGAGGAGCTGCTGGCTGTCAAGGCATGATGGAGTGATTCTCCAGGAACTGTCAGTTTCGGCCAAAGATGCTCCCTGCAGCCACTGCTTGCCGATCGGAACCTAGGCTCTTTGCGGGTCGAATGTGCATCCGATCAATTCGATGCGGCACGTGCAAGCAGGGAGTTGGTATCAACAGTGGCTGGCGCAGGAACACCTTCCAGAAGCGGAAATGTCCGTCTAAGGGAGCACCGCAAGTTGGTGGAAGCTCTGGGCGCGATACGTAACGGGCGACGGGTCGTCGAGCTGATCGGCGACCCGGGTACAGGCAAGACGCGCCTGCTCACTCAGTTGGCGGACGAGGCGAGAAGCCGGGGTTTCATGGTGGCGCAGGGGCGGGCCACCGAGGGGGACCAGCGGGTCATGCTCCAGTCGATTACGGCTTCCCTGGACTGTCGGCTGGTGCTCGCCGCCTCCCGTGACCTGCCGAATGATGTTGCGGCAATGATACGTGCAATCTGGTCGCAATCTCCTGCTCGTCTTTGTGAAACATTTGCTGGCGCCGGGGAATATGAAAGCGCTCACCAAGTGACTGGAAAGGAACCCAGGCATCTCGTTCTCTCCGCGATGCGCGGCTTGTTGGAACGACTGGCGGAAAAGTCCCCGACCGTTGTAATCCTGGACGACTGCCATTGGGCCGATCAGTACACCGCAGACCTCATCGATCAATTGGTCCGATATCCGTTGAACGCGCCGATGCTGATCGTCATCGCCCACCGGCCGCGCCAGACCGGCTCGCCGTTGCGCAGCACCCTCGCCCAGGGTGTGGTGTCAGGAGTCGTGGAACGCATCCAGTTGCACGAACTGACGCTGGGGCAGACCGCCGATCTGCTGTCCGCCGAGGCTCGCAGCCGCCGCTCCGTCGACCTCTACCGGGAGAGCCAGGGCGTTCCGCAGTACCTGCTCGCGCTCGCGAATCCCGGCAACAACGACGAGTTCGTACAACTGGTGCAGACCGAGGCGGCCCTGCTGGGGCACGACGAGCGACGGGTACTGGAGGCCGCCGCTGTCCTCGACGGCCGCTTCGACGTCGCCGCGCTCGCCATCGTGGCAGGACTTGAGCGGGATCGGGTCTGCACCGCGGCCACCCTTCTGCTCGGCAGGGACCTCTTCCGCCGTGCCAAGCCGGCCTCGGTGATGGTTCTGCGGCATCCCTTGGTGCGTGATGCCGTTTACGCGGAGACCGACGGCTGCTGGCGCCGCGAGGCGCACCGCCGGGCCATCGACTACCTCCGCGGCTGCGGGGCGCCCCCGTCCGAACTCGCCCACCACGTGGCCGCCGCACCGGACGGTTCGGGCAGCGACGACCTGGACATCCTGCTCCGGGCCGCCGAGGAGTCCCTGCCCGGGAACCCGGAGCGGGCCATCACCTGGCTGGAGGCCGCCCTCCGCCTGGTGCTGCCGCGTCAGCAGCGCGGCCGGGCGCTGATCGCCCTGAGCCGGGCCCTGTGCGTGGCGGAGCGATTCGCGGACGCCATGCCCTACCTGCGGGAAGCGGTGGCGATGGGGGCCGCCCTGCCGGTGGAGATCTGGGCCAAGGCGGTGTCACAGAGCGCGGCCATCGACACGCTGTTCGGACGCTACTCGGAGGCGAACGCCACGCTGGACGGAGCACTCGCCATGCTGCGGGGCCGGCCCTCCCTGGAAGAGGTGGAACTGCTCGTACGGCGCGGCGTGATCGGCCTGTACGACGGCGGGGCGCTCGACACCGCGACGGTGGACCTGGCGGCCCGGCGGGCCCAGGAGTTCGAGTGCCACACGTCGACCGCCGCCGCGATGGCGCTGCGCGCCCTGAAGTCGACCTCCTTGGGGGACATCGAGACCGCGCTGAGCGCCCTGGAGACCAGCGCCTCCTGCATCGACCAGCTCTCCGACGCCGAACTCGCGCACAGTCCCGACTGCCTCGCCCTGCTGGGCTGGGCGCAGCTCAACGCGGCGCGACTCGTCGACGCCGAGGCCACGATGCGCAAGGGCGTGACACTGGCGAAGGAGTTCGGCGCAACCACCGTGCTGCCGCTGTTCCTGCTGGGCCTGAGCCTGGTCAACAACGCGATGGGGCGTATCGGGGAGTCCCGGCGCGCGGCGATCGAGGCCAAGGAATGGGGGCGCCGCGTCGGGGCCGAGCAGGTGCGCGACTTCGGTCTCGCCCTGGAGGCCAACTGCGCGATCTGGCTGAGCCGCAGGAACGACAGCAAACGTGCGGTCTCCCGCGCCCAGCGCCTCATCAAGGCCCTGCCTCCCCGGACGTACTGGTACAGCATGGGGGCGCTGATGTGCCTCGCCGCCGCCGTGGAGATGGGCGAGTGCAGCGAGTACTGCGTGGCGCTGGTGCTGGACGCCGGAGGCGGCGGCGCCCTGCCCAACTTCGTACTGGCCCTTCGGGCGCAGTGCTTCGAGCTGCTCTGCGCGGCGGCGATCCTCCAGGGCAGCCCCTGGGCCGGGGAGTACGCCGAGCGGTCCGCGGCGGCCGCGGAGACGCTCGGCCTGCCCTATCAGCGGGCCTTCGCGCTCGCCGCACGGGGGCACGCGCACCGCGCCTCGGGCCGGGCCGGGGAAGCGGCCAACCATTACCGGGAGGCGGCGGACCTGTTCGCCGTGCACGGTGCGCTGGGTTCGCAGGCCCGCGCGCTGACCCTCGCCGCCCAGTGCGCCTCCGCCGCGGGGAGCCCGGACCGGGCGGCGGAGATGCTGCGGCCCGCCAAGGAACTCGCGATCCGGTGCGGCTCGCCCCTGCTGCTGGCCGATGTCGGCGCCGAGGAGAACTCCGTCGCCCATGCGGTACGCGGTCAGGACCCGGCCGTCCCGGACGTGGACGTCGCCGCGACCGACGGGCTCGCGGCTGCCGACGGCCTCGACCTGTCCTGCCTGACCGACCGGGAGCGCGAGATCGCCCGGATAGCCGGGCGGGGATGCAGGACCAAGGAGATCGCCGAGCAGCTGTTCGTGAGCCCGCGCACCGTGGAGGTCCATCTCTCCCGGGTCTACCGCAAGTTGAACGTTCCCTCGCGTGCGGTGCTGGTCCGCCTCATGGCACGGGCCGCCTGACGACAGGCTCTCGGAACGGCCGCGCGCGGGTGAGTTGCCCACCACCGCGCCAGTTCCGCCGCGCGATCACCGGCCGCCGTGGCCCGTACCACGGCGGCCGACCGCTCCGGGGCGGGCAGAAGCCCCCTGGTCGGAACTGGCCGGCCGGGTCTGCCGGAAACCCGACGCGAGGGCATTCGGGCAGGACATGATCAGCACATGGAGAATCGGACGAGAACCTTGCCCACCACCCCCGTTCGCCTGGCCGGGCGGGGCATTGTGCTCAGGGAGTGGGACGAGGAAGACATACCCGCGTTGATCGAGATGTACGACGATCCGGAGATCGACCGCTGGACGCCCGTACCTTCCCCGTTCGACGCGGACGCCGCTCGCGAATACCTGGGGCGGGCCCGCAAGGCCCGGAGCGAAGGCCGTTGTGTGCAACTGGCCATCACGGCCGACGGCGGGCAGCCGCAGGGCGAAGTGCTGCTCTTCCGGAACGACCTGGACGACCGGGACATCGAGCTCGCCTACGGTGTCGGGCCCCGGTACCGGCGTCGCGGACTGGCGGCCGCGGCGGTCGCGGTCGCCACCGAGTACGCCGTTCAGCACCTGGACGTGGGGCGGGTGATTCTGCGGATCGAGGTCGAGAACGCCCCGAGCGCCGCCGTGGCGCGATCGGCCGGATTCGTGCCCACCGCGGACGAGCTCGTCGCGCGGGAGGCGAAGGGGCGGAGGGCGCTGCTGCGGACCTGGTGCCATGGGAACGGCGCAGCGGAGTCCTGAGCCACCGGAGCCGCGCCGCGTCGCACCGCCTCCACCCCGCACCGCCTCCCGCCCCGCACCGCCTCCCGCCCCGCCCCGCACCGCCTCCCGCCCCGCAGCAGGGGCTGCTCCGGGCCCACTACGCTGGTACGAAGCGGTGCAAATGGGTCAGAGTGGACCTCAGGGAGGCGTGATGAGTCAGCAGCCGGTCCTTCTTCCGTACACCGATCCCGCCTTCGTGGCCGACCCCTTCCCGGTCTACCGGCAACTGCGCGAGGACGGCCCGGTGCGGCGCGCCGTCATCGCGGGCGGCCTGGAGGCATGGCTCGTCACCCGGTACGAGGATGGCCTCGCAGCCCTCTCCGACCCGAGGCTGAGCAGCGACGTCAGCGATGCGTCGGACCCCCGGCTCATCGAGCGGCTGCCCGCCACCGATCGTGGATCCGTCCTGCGCAACATGCTCCGCACCGATCCGCCCGACCACACCCGACTGCGCCGCCTGGTGTCCAAGGCGTTCACCGCCCGCAGCGTGGCCGAGCTGCGGCCCCGCGTCGAGGAGATCGCCGACCGGCTGCTCGACGAGATCGCGCCCGACGGCCGTGCCGACCTCGTGGGGAGTTTCGCGCTGCCGCTCCCGGTCACCGTGATCAGTGAACTGCTCGGCGTGCCCCTGGCGGACCGGCACGACTTCCAGCGGTGGACCGACGACCTGGTCCTGCAGGGGGCCGAGCCGCCGGACCCGGCCCGGACGGACGAGGCATGGCGGCACATGCGTGGCTACCTGACCGGGCTCATCGGGGCGAAGCGGGCCCGGCCCGGGAACGATCTGCTCAGCGCCCTGGTGGCCGCCCGGGACGAGGAGCGGAGGCTGGACGAGGACGAGCTGATCGCCATGGCCTTTCTGCTGCTGGCGGCCGGGTACATCACCACGGTCAACCTCATCGGCAGCGGAATCGCGGCACTCCTCGCCCACCCCGACCAACTCCGGAGGCTGCGGGACGATCCGGCACTGCTGCCGGGGGCGATCGAGGAATTCCTGCGCTACGACGGACCGGTCAACCCCGGCATCGCCCGGTTCGCGCGCGAGGACGTCACGATCGCCGGTGTGGACATCCCGCGCGGCGCGACCGTGCTCGTGGCATCCGCCATCGCCGACCGTGACCCGGACCACTTCCCGGAACCCGACCGCCTGGACATCACCCGGCAGGACAACGCCCACCTCGCGTTCGGGCACGGCATCCATTACTGCCTGGGGGCGCCGCTGGCCCGACTGGAGGGCCAGATCGCCATCGGCGCCGTCCTGCGTCGCCTCCACGGTCTCGCCCTGGCCGTGCCGCCCGGCGAACTGCGCTGGCGGCCGGGAGGGCTGCGCGGCCCGGAGCGGCTGCCCGTCACCTTCACCGCAGACATCCTGGCCTGAAGGTGCCCGGTGGACGGGCCACCGGTCGGGCCGCCGCCTGGCTCAGGAGTAGAGCTTGCCCAGGAACGCGTCGAGATTGTTCCTGGTCCGGGCCACCTGCTCCTCCATCGTCAGGCTCTCCTCGAAGCGGCTGCCGGGCGCCGGGGTCTTCCGGCCCCGGACGTACAGCGAACAGGCGAGGTCGGTGCAGATGTACAGGCCGACCGAATTGCCCTCGCGCCCCGCCGCCCCGGTCTTGGGGGCGGTCATCAGCGAGACGCCGTTCCCCGGGTGCGTCGTGAGGCACAGCGAGCACATGCTCCGATGGAGGAAGCCGCGCTGCTTGGCGGGGAAGCGGAACGTCACGCCGATGAGTTCGCCGTCGCGTTCGGTGACGATATAGCTGCGTCCGGGGGCGGAGAGATCCCGCCATCCCAGATAGTCCAGGTCGTCCCAGGGCTGCTCGTCGAGATCGCGGGGAAGCGGCAGACGCTTGGCCTCCCCCTTCGAGCAGTTGATGAACGAGGTGCGGATGTCCTGCTCAGTCAGGGCCTTCATGCGGGGGACGCTAACGCTGCCTAGGACACCTAGGCAAATGATTAATGAGGCAAGGTTATGCGTCGCCGCCGACGCCGCCCGCGCCCGTGCTGTCCGCGATCATCAACCGGTGCGCCGGCGGGTGCTCGATCGGCAGATCCGGGCGCCAGGCCGCGAGGACCTGGGCGGAGGGACCGAACAAGGACCGGGGCAGGTCGTCGAGTGCGGTCCACTGCCAGGTGCTGATCAGATGGGGCTCGGTCACCTCCGGGTCTCCCGACCGGACGGTCACCTCGGCGCCCATCGACACCCGGTTGATGCCGCCGACCACGTCGTGGAGCATGGCGAAGACACGCACGCCCGCCGCATCGACCTCCAGCCCCGTTTCCTCCCGGAGCTCACGGGCGGCCGCCTCGGCGATGGACTCATGGGTCGGGTCGACCTTGCCGCCGGGGAGCTCCCAGGTTCCGCCGTGGTGCCTGCCGAGGAGGATCCGCCCCCGGCCGTCCTGCACGATGACACCCACACCGAGCGCCGCCTGCGCCTTCGGCGGACGGGTGTTGCGGGAAGAGGTGTCCGTGGGGGTGGTCGTCATGGTGCTCCCTGTGTTCCTCGTGTTCCTCATGCTCCGGTCGTACGAGGCAGCCTACGGACAGGTCGTGCCACCGCCCGCCGCCAGCCCCCGCCGCGCATCCGTCGGCCGGAGAAGAGGCCGTACCCTCGGCGCGGACCCCGGAGAGTCAGACGGTGAGCCGCAGCGAGGTCGCCGAGATGCCGAGCCGCACCGTCTGGCCCCATGTCAGCTCCAGTGCGTCCGTCTCCATCCCGTCACCGAAGACCACCAGCCGGTCGGACTCGACGGTGAGCCTCAGCCCCTGTTCGCGTCGCAGCTCGCCCGCGACCCGGGTGGTGCCGGTCGCGGGGGACGGCCAGGCCTCGCGGACGAACCAGAGGAGGCGCGGGTCGGTGGGCGCCGGAAGGCGCAGGTCGCTGCGGCGCTCCTGCCACAGCGAGCGCAGCCACCCCGTGGCGCCGGTACCGGTGCCGACGAGCACGCCGGAGGAGGCCTGTGGCTCGGCGGGGGCGTCGGGGGTGTCCGGGCCGAGCCGGTAGCGGGCGGTCTGATGGCCGGGCGGGCCGAGATAGATCTCGTTGAGGGCGAGGAGGCGCTGGGTGTCGTCGGACACCGCCTCGACCATGGTGAGTTCGTCCACCGTCCCGCCGGCGGAGACGGCCGCCCGGAGCAGGGCGGCCGCGTCACGGGGCCGGTGGCGTACGAGCACGCCCGGATTGCGCCCGGGGTCGGTGTCGATGCCCACGACCGGCTGGCCGGAGAGGTACTTGGCGGCGTTGGCGACCAGCCCGTCCTGTCCGACGACCACCACCACGTCCTCCGGCCCGAACAGAAAGCGGTCGAGGTCCGCGCGTTCCACCCGCGACTGACGCCACTGGAGCGGTACGGCCGCCGCCACATCGGCCAGTGCCTGCCGGGTCTGCCGGTGCCGCCGCGCCACCTCGTCGATGGACCGGCCGCGGCTGGACAGGAAGAAGGCGGCCTGCCCGTGCGTGCCGTGCCGGGCCAGCAACTCCTCGTACTCGGTGGTGCGGTGGACCAGTACCGCGCGCGGCGCGAGGCTCATGCCCGGGTGTCCGGGCCGGTGCTGCCGAGCTTGCTGAGCAGGCCGGTGAGTACGTCGGGGGAGAGGGTGAGGCTGTCGATGCGCGGCAGGTTCTCGGCGAGCCTGGTCGCCGCGAGGGCGTGCAGGGTCGCGGCATCCACCTCCGCGTGCACCCGCAGCCAGGCCGCCTGGGACTCCGCCCGCGCGGCGCCGACCTCGCGGGCCGCTTCGGCCTCGGCCCGCGCCAGCCGCACCTTGCGGGCCGCTTCGGCCTCGGCGCGCACCCCGTCGGCCGCCGCGTTCTCCTCGGCCTCACGTCGGGTGTTGGTACCGCGCTGCTCGACCAACTGCTCTTCCCTGCGTGCCAGTTCGATCTGGCTGGCGAGCTCGTTCTCGGCGATGGCCCGTTCCCTCTCCACGGCCACCGCACGGCGCTCGTAGGTGGCCCGGTCGGCCTCCTGCTGGATCTGCTCGCGGGCAGGGGTGCGCAGGGCGCGTTCGACCTCGGCCTCGGGCCGGATCGCCACCACCCGCACCGCGACCACATCGATCCCGGTGGCGGGCAGCCGCGGTTCGGCCGCGAGCCCCGCGGCGACCCGGTCGCGTACCGACGCGACACCGTCGACCAGCGCCTCGGCCAGCGCCGTCCTGGCCAGTACGTCCAGGGTGTGCTGCTGGGCGGTCTCGGTCAGCAGGGTGGCGATCTGCTCCAGCGGCGCACCGCGCCAGACCCCGGTGTCCGGGTCGACCGAGAAGTCCAGCCGGGCGGCGGCCTCGGCCGGGTCGCTGATCCGGTACGTCACGGTGGCCTGCACGGTCACGTCCTGGAAGTCGGAGGTGCGGGCGTGGAACGCCATCGCCAACTCCCGGTCGTTCACCGGGACTTCCGAGAGTGCGGCGCTCAGTGAGCGGTACCAGAAGCTCAGCCCCGTCCCGTCGTGGGCCAGCCGGCCGCGCTTGTGGTGGCGGATGTGCGCGGTGGGTGCGGAGCGCAGATGGCGCCAGCCGAAGCGCCTGGTGATGTCGGCCATGTCGGGCCCCCTCTTTTTTCTCGTCATGAAGACGATAAAGGGGTGCCTGGTTATCGTCAAGGGGACGAGAAAAGGTGTCCGTCCGTCCCGGCCGCCGCGTCCCGCGCCGTTGCGAGAAATCGGGCCGGCACCTCACCCCCGCCGTGCACCGCCAGATCGGCGCCGTTGACGTAGGAGGCCAGGTCGCCCGCCAGGTACAGGCAGGCGCGGGCCACGTCGTCCGGTGTGGCCATCCGCCGCATCGGGATGACCCCGGCCAGGGCCGCGCCGCCGTCCTCGCCGTAGACCGATGTGGCACTCTCCGTGCGGACCGGTCCGGTCGTGATGTGGTTGACGCGTACTTTCGGCGCCCACTCCAGGGCCAGTGCCCGGGTCAGTGCGAGCAGCCCGGCCTTCGCGGCCGTGTACGCGGCAGTGCCCGGCTGCGGGTCGTGCGCGGAGACGCTGCCTATGTTGACGATCGAGCCTCCGGTGTCCTGCTCCCGCATGACCAGGTTGGCGGCCTGCGATACGTAGAACGGGGCCAGGAGGTTGAGGGCGACGATCTTCTCGACGAAACGCGGCGACACGGTGGCCGCGTCGGAGTCGGGGGAGCCGCCCGCGTTGTTGACGAGCACGTCCAGCCGTCCGAAGCGGTGGGCCGCTTCGTCGACCAGGGAGGCGGCGGCCGCCGGGTCGCGGACGTCGGCCGACCGGAAGTGCGCCCGGCGGGTGTCGTTCCCGGGCAGCTCGGGCGGTTCGCCGCGGCCGCAGACCAGTACGTCCGCCCCGGCGGCGAGGAACGCCTCGGCGATCACGGCGCCGATGCCCTTCGTGCCGCCGGTGACGATCACGGCCCGCCCCGCGAGGTCGATGGGATTGCCGATGTCCATGGGTCCGCCCCGCCGTCTTCCGTCCTGCACGGTCGGGTAAATCTACCAACTGTTTGTTTGGTGGAACAGGTGCGGAAACCGCGGGCGGGGGGGGGGGGCCCCCCCCCCCCCCCCCCCCCCGGGGGGGGGCCCCCCCCCCCCCCCCCCGGCGGCGCCCGCGCGGGGGCGGGAAAACCGACGCCAACAC
>NZ_JBIATE010000018.1:22529-166815 GCF_042891445.1 Streptomyces sp. NPDC001890
GCCCCCCCTGCCTCATACAACCACCAATTGTTCTTGTGGCCCCCCCCCCCCCCCCCCGGGCGGGGGCCCGGCCCCCCCCCCCCCCCCCCCCCCCCCGCCCGGATGGTGCGCCGCCCCCGTCCCCACGGTGCGGCGCCGGCGGGTCGTCGTCATCCGCTCGGACAACGGCCCACGTCTGTCGGGACTAGTGCGCGGGCGCACCCAGTCCGAGTGAGGGAAGGATCGCGTTCTCCACGAAGCGGGTGAGATACGCCTCGTCCGCGTTCTTTCCCTCCAGCAGCGGCCGGGCGCGCATCACGCCCAGGAGCTGTGCGGAGACGAACTCCGCGGCCGGGTTGTCCGGCCGGATCTCGCCGCGCTCCGCGCCGCGCCGGACCATGGCGTCGATCGCCGCGAGTGCGGGCAGGATCAGCGCCTCGCGCAGCGCGCACAGCAGTTCGGGGCTCTGCAGCGCGGCATGGCTAAGTGCGTGCATCAGCGGGGTGTCGCGCCCCGAGCCCGCGCCGATCGACCGCGCAGCCTCGCGCAGATCGCTCGCGAGGCTGCCGGTGTCGATGTGCGGCAGCAGTCCCTGCCGGGTGCCGTGCAGTGCGGCCACGACCAGTTCCGGCTTGGAGCCCCACTGCCGGTAGAGCGTGGACTTGCCGCAGCGGGTCCGCGAGGCCACTCCCTCCATGGTGAGCGCCTCGTAACCGGACTCTCTCAGCAGGTCGAGCACGGCCGCGTAGAACTCCTGCGCCCGCTCCGGCGTGATCTTCGAGCGACGTGGCGTCTGTGCCGGTTCCTGTGCGGCTTCCTGCGGCGACATGTGCCTTTCCTCTCAGCGACTCTGCGACGAGGCCTTCGATACGCCAGTGTACCGATACGCGCGTGTACCGATACGTTCGCGTATCGGTACACTGGCGTATCGATACGGCATGGACTGGACCATGCCGCCGTAACACCGCTTCGTCAGCAAAGGGGCACCGGGTGAAGTACGCCGGTAGCGAGCCAGCAGATCGGGAGCCGGACAGTTCTGCCCGACCGCCCCTCGTCCGCGAACTGCTTCTGGTCGTGGGACTCTTCGTGATCTACAAGCTCGGCCGCCAGGCCGCGAACGGTCACGTCGACGAGGCGTACCGCAACGCCGGACACGTCTGGGACTTCGAGCGCTCCCTGCACCTGCCCGACGAGGGCGCGGTGCAGAGCCTGCTGCTGCACGACGAGACGCTGATCCACCTCGCGAACACCTACTACGCGACCGTTCACTTCCCGGCCACGCTGCTCTTCCTCGTCTGGCTCTACTGGCGTCGCCCCCGCCACTACATATGGTCGCGGCGCATCCTCGCCGCACTCACCGGCGCCGCACTCGTCCTCCACCTGCTCTTCCCGCTCGCCCCGCCTCGGCTGCTGGCCGCCACCGGGCTGGTCGACACCGGCCAGGTGTACGGACCGTCGGTGTACGGGGCGACGCCGGCGACCGACTCGATGGCCAACCAGTTCGCCGCCATGCCCTCGCTGCACTTCGGCTGGGCGGTGATGGTCGCCGTCGGGCTGATCGTCGCGACCCGGTCGCGGTGGCGCTGGCTGTGGCTGCTGCATCCGCTCGTCACCCTGCTGGTGATAGTCGGCACGGCCAACCACTACTGGCTCGACTCGATCGTCGTCTCCGCGCTGCTCGCGGTGGCCTTCGCGGCGCTGCGGCTGCCGCGCACGACTCCGGTACGGGCCCATCTCCCGTGGCCGGCCACGACGGGCGAACCCGCGCCGTCGGCCGTTCCGTACGCCACCGATCCCGCACACTCGGCCGCGTACGCCTCGACCGGGGCCCGGCGATGAACGCCACCGTGATCGCCGTCGCGCTGTCCCTGGTCTCGGCCGCCGCCTACGCCGCGGCCGCGGTGGCGCAGGCCCGGCTCGCCGGGCGGACCGACCGGGACGCCGGTGTGCTTCGGCTGCTCGGCCGGGGCGCCTGGTGGTCGGCGGTCGCGCTGAACGCGGGCGGCGCGCTGCTGCATGTCGCGGCGCTCAAGTACGGGCCGCTCACGCTCGTCCAGCCGCTCGGTGCCCTCACCCTGGTCGCCGCGGTTCCGCTGGGCGCCAGGGCCGCCGGACGCCGGGTCACCAGGACCGAATGGCGCGGCACGATCCTCACCCTGCTCGGCCTCGGCGCCCTGCTGATGACCGCGGGCGGCGCCGCCCCGCACGAGACGCTCAGCCTGCCCGAGGCGCTGGCCGTCGGAGCCGGGACGATGGCCGTCGTCGCCGGACTCAGCCGCCCGGGAGCGCGCCCCGGTCTGCGGCACGCCGCCGCGTCCGGCATCACGTCCGGGGTCGCCTCCGCGCTCACCCAGACCCTGACCGTCTCGGTCACCGACCACACCGGCCCGCTGCTCAGCTGGCGTCTGGTCGTCGTCGCGCTGCTGGTCTCCGCGTTCGCGATGAGCGGGCTGCTGCTCTCCCAGACCGCCTACCGGGGTGGTCTGGGAGCACCGCTGGCGGTAGTCACGCTCGCCAATCCGGTGGCAGCGGCGGCCATCGGCCTGGCCCTGCTCGGTGAACGCCTCCAGGGCGGGACGACCAGCCTGTTCCTGGCCCTGCTCGGGACGGTGGCGGCGGTACGGGGTGTGATCCTGCTCAGCCGCGCCCAGGCCCAGACCCCGGCCGCCGCCGGCCCGGCCGGGGACGGGCCGGAGCCCGGGGCCGGACCGCCGTCACGGGTCGTCATCGCGAGCCGGGGGCCGATGGACCTGCCGACGCTGCGACCGGAACCGGACCGGGCACCGGTGGGCGGTCCGTGACGCGCGGAAGCGCTGCCTGCCGACCGGTGGTGTGCCGCGGGAACGTGACGTCCGACCACTCCACTGTCACGTTCTGAAACGACCCGCCGAAGGGCTGTCCCGTAATCCCTGGTGGATCAGCGTGCGGCGTCGGACGCGGTGCATCGCAAGGCGGAGGGACGCCCGAATACTGGTTGTATTCGGGCGTTCCGACAACGCGGCGAGGTGCCGTGGCCGTCGTCGCACGCCCGCCAGGGATTACGGGACAGCCCTCAGGGAGCCGGCCTCTCTTCCTGGTCCAGTGCCCGTGTCAGCCAGCCGATCCAGAAGTTCTCCAGATCGATGCCGCCGCGCAGCACCAGATGCCGCAGCCGGTCCTCCTCGGAGTTCCGCCCTGGCGGGAAGTCCCGCTCCTCGATCTCCAGATACTCCGCCAGCTGCCGACGGTGCAGCCCCAGGTGGCGACGGAGTTCCGCGTCCAGCCCGGGGGCCCCGACGACCGCCGCCGCCCGCATGCGCAGCAGCAGCGGATCCCGGACCTGCTTGGGGTCCTCGGGGCGGGCCACCCAGGCGCGGAGCGCCTCCCGGCCGGCCGGCAGCACCTCGTACTCCTTCTTCTGCCCGCGCGCGGGCTGCTCCGAGGGCAGCGCCCGGATCTGTCCGGCCTGCTCCAGCTTCCCCAGCTCCCGGTAGATCTGCTGGTGCGTGGCGGACCAGAAGTAGCCGATCGACCGGTCGAACCTGCGGGTCAGCTCCAGCCCCGACGACGGCTTTTCGAGCAGGGCGGTGAGGATCGCGTGCGGGAGTGACATGGGGTGCATCCTATGGACGGCCGGGAGTGGCCCGGCGCGGCAGCGGCCTCGTGGACATCGCGGCCCGTGGATGCCGCGGCCCCGTGGGTGTCGGGGCCCTGCGGCGCGAGCACTGGACCACGAGGCCGCGGTGTCCGCGCGTCAGAGCGAGGCCGCGAGCTCCGTGCCCTGGCGGATCGCCCGCTTGGCGTCCAGCTCGGCGGCCACATCGGCGCCGCCGATCAGATGCGTCGGACGACCTGCGGCGAGCAGCTCCTCGTACAGGTCACGGCGCGGCTCCTGACCCGCGCAGAGCACGATCGTGTCGACCGGCAGGAGATGCTGCTCGCCGCCGACCGTGAGGTGCAGGCCCTCGTCGTCGATCCGGTCGTAGGCGGCGCCCGCGATCGTCGTGACGCCGCGGTGCCGCAGCTCGGTGCGGTGGATCCAGCCGGTCGTCTTCCCCAGCCCCGCGCCGACCTTGCCGGTCCTGCGCTGGATCAGATGGACGGTCCGGGGCGTCTTCGCACGCTCCGGGGCCCGGAGCCCGCCCCGCTCGCGGTATTCGGTGTCGACGCCCCACTGCCGGAAGAACACCTCGGGGTCACTGCTCGCGGCATCGCCCGAGTCGGTCAGGAACTCGGCGACGTCGAAGCCGATGCCGCCCGCCCCGATGATCGCGACCCGGTCGCCCACCGGCGCCCCGTCGCGCAGGACATCGAGGTAGCCGACCACGCTGGGGTGGTCCTGGCCAGGGATCCCGGGGGAACGCGGGGTGACACCGGTGGCGAGGACGACCTCGTCGAAGCCGCCGAGCGTGTCGGCCATGACCCGCGTACCGAGCCGGAGCTCGACCTTCTCCTCCCGGAGCCGGGTACGGAAGTAGCGCAGCGTCTCGTCGAACTCCTCCTTGCCCGGGACCCTGCGCGCCACGTTGAGCTGGCCGCCGATCTCCTCGGCCGCGTCGAACAGCGTGACCTCGTGACCGCGCTCGGACGCCGAGACGGCGCACGCGAGACCGGCCGGCCCGGCGCCCACGACCGCCACCCGCTTCACGGTGCGGGTCGGCGACAGGGTGAGTTCGGTCTCGTGACAGGCGCGCGGATTGACCAGGCAGGAGGTGACCTTGCCGCTGAAGATGTGGTCCAGGCAGGCCTGGTTGCAGCCGATGCAGGTGTTGATCGCGTCGGCGCGGCCCGCGGCCGCCTTGGCGACGAAATCGGGGTCGGCGAGGAACGGCCGGGCCATCGACACCATGTCGGCGCGCCCCGAGGCGAGGACCTCCTCGGCGACCTCGGGAGTGTTGATGCGGTTGCTCGTCACCAGCGGTACGGAGAGGGCTCCGCGGACCTTCTCCGTGACCCAGGTGTAGGCGCCGCGCGGCACCGAGGTGGCGATGGTGGGTATACGGGCCTCGTGCCAGCCGATCCCGGTGTTGATGATCGTCGCGCCCGCCGCCTCGATCTCGCGGCCGAGCCGCACGACCTCCTCCAGCGAGGAACCGCCCGGCACCAGGTCCAGCATCGACAGCCGGTAGATCAGGATGAAGTCGCTGCCGACCCGCTCGCGGACCCGGCGCACGATCTCGACGGGGAACCGGATGCGGTTCTCGTACGAGCCGCCCCAGCGGTCGGTGCGGTGATTGGTGGCGGAGGCGATGAACTCATTGATCAGGTAGCCCTCGGAGCCCATGATCTCGACCCCGTCGTACCCGGCGCGGCGGGCCAGCTCGGCCGCCCGGACGAAGTCCTCGATGGTCTCCTCGACCTCGTCGTCCGCGAGGGCGTGCGGGGTGAAGGCGCTGATCGGGGCCTGGATCGCGCTCGGGGCCACCAGGTCGGGGTGGTGCGCGTACCGGCCGAAATGCAGGATCTGCATGGCGATCCGGCCGCCCGCCGCATGGACGGCCGAGGTGACCAGCGCGTGCTGCTCGGCCTCCGCCTCGGTGGTCATCTTCGCCCCGCCGGGGAAGGAGCAGCCCCGGGCGTTGGGGGAGATGCCACCGGTGACCATCAGACCGACGCCGCCCCGGGCGCGCTCCGCGTAGAAGGCGGCCATCCGCTCGAAGCCGCGCTCGACCTCTTCGAGACCGATGTGCATCGAGCCCATCAGCACCCGGTTGGGGAGGGTGGTGAACCCCAGGTCGAGCGGGCTCAGCAGATTCGGGTACGGGCTCATGCGGTGGCTCCTCACGCAGTGTCGTCTGCGCCAGTTGTAGACCACCGGAACGCCATTGTGCAACAAGTTGCATAATGGCGTGGGTCTCATGGGTGCCAAGGCCGCCCGTCCCCCGGACGGCGTAACACAGGGACACGTCGACGCCCCGTTCCACGGAAAGTGGAACCGCGGCATCCGGCCGGCGTCGACACGGATGCCCTGCACCGCACGCCCCGCCTCCATCCCCGAACCCTGCGGAGACACCCATGGCCTGCCACGACCGGCATGACCTCGGCCTGCTCGTCCTGCGCGTCGGCACCGGCGCGGTACTGGCCGCGCACGGCGCCCAGAAGCTGGCCGGCTGGTTCGGCGGCGGAGGCATCGAAGGAACCACCGCCGCGATGGAGGCGATGGGCTTCCATCCGCCGAAGCACAGCGCGGTCGCCGCCGGGCTCGGCGAGGCGGGCGGCGGAGTGCTGCTGGCCCTCGGCCTCGCCACCCCGGCGGCCGGCGCGGCCGCGGCCGGGGCGATGGCGGGGGCCGTGGCCGTCCACGCTCCCGCCGGGTTCTTCGCGCAGGGCGGTGGCTACGAGTACCCGGCCTTCCTCGGCTTCACCGCCGCGGCGCTCGGCCTGACCGGGCCGGGACGCTACTCCGTCGACCACGCCACCCGGCATGTCTTCAACCAGCCGTGGATGGTCGCCCTGGCCTTCGCGGGCAGTGCCGTCGCGGCGGCGGCCGTGGTCGGCAGGCGTGCCAAGGGGCGGGTCGCGGTCGACCCCGACGCGACCTGACCCCCCGACAAGACAGGGACCGGGCGGCACCCCAGGGAGGGAGCCGTCCGGCCCCCTCCGCGACCACGGCGTTTCAGCTCGACAGTTTCCAGCGGCCGCCCTTCGCCGCCGCGATCAGCTCCGGCACCGTGCCGAACTTCACCCGCGGGCGCCCGCCGTCGCGGCCCCGCGCGATCTCGGCCCGGTCGATGGCGGCCAGCCCCTTGGCGTCGACGACATGGCGACTGCGGCTCCGGGCCAGCCGGAGGAACGCCTTGGACGCGGACGACGGTGCGGGCAGGGCGCCGGACACGGCATCGTCCAGGAGCGTGCCGACGGTCTCGGCGGCGCAGGCACGGTTGGCCCCGATGCCACCCGAGGGCCCGCGCTTGATCCAGCCGACGACGTACGTCCCGGGCATCCCCGTCACCCGGCCGCCCTCGTGCGGGACGGTGCCGGTCGCCTCGTCGAAGGGCAGCCCCGCGACGGGCGCGCCGCGGTAGCCGACCGCCCGCAGCAGTGTGCCGGCCGGAATGTCCAGCTCGCCCGGACCTCCCGTCACCCGCACGGCCCGTACGGTGTCGTCGCCGAGCACCTCGACGGGGGCGGAGTGGAACCGGAAGACGATGCGTCGTCCCGGCTCGGGCGAACGCGACCAGTCCACCGCCTCCCGGGGCACGTCCCGCAGCAGGCCGGCCTTCTCGTCCGGAGCCGCGCCGTCGATCGTCGCGCCGGTTCGCGGATCGTGGTCGTCGACCACCAGTTCCACGCCCGCCAGATGCTTCAGGGCGAGCAGCTCGGAGGCGCTGTACGCCGCGTGTTCCGGGCCCCGTCGGCCGAGCAGCACCACCTCGCGCACCTTCGAGGCGCGCAGCGCGGCGAGCGCGTGATCCGCGATGTCCGTCCCGGCCAGGGTCGACGGATCCGCGACGAGGATACGGGCGACGTCGAGGGCGACATTGCCGTTGCCGGCCACGACGACCCGTTCCGAGGGCAGGCCGACGGCGTCCGGCGCGACCTCGGGGTGGGCGTTGTACCAGGCCACGAACGAGGTCGCCGATATGCTGCCCGGCAGTTCCTCGCCCGGCACGCCGATGCGGCGGTCGGTGGAGGCGCCCACCGCGTAGACGACCGCGTGGTGGTGGGCGGCGAGTTCCTGGGCGGTGATGTCCTTGCCGATCTCGACCCCGAGGTGCATGCGTACCCTCGGGTGGTCGTGGAAGCGTGCGAAGGTGTCGCCCACCTTCTTGGTCGCGGGGTGGTCGGGCGCCACGCCGTACCGGACCAGCCCACCGGCCACGGGCAGCCGGTCGACCAGGGTCACCTCGGCGTTGGTGTGCAGGAGGAGATCCTCGGCGGCGTACATCCCGGCCGGGCCGGTGCCGACGACCGCCACGCGGATCGGCGCGAAGTCGGACGGCAGATCACGCTCGAACGACGGGGCGCTCCAGCGGTGGAAGTTCGGTCCCGCGGGGACCGGATCGGGCTCCTGCCCGGCGAAGTAGGCCGCGTTGATCGCGGCGTACTCCGCCTGCGCGGCCGGCAGGCTGTCCACCGGGAATACGGCGTCGACCGGACAGGCGTCCGCGCAGGCACCGCAGTCGATGCAGGACTTCGGGTCGACGTACAGCATCTCCGTGCTGCCGAAGGCCCGCTCCTGCGGCGTCGGATGGATGCAGTTGACCGGGCACACGGCGACGCATGTCGCATCGCTGCAGCAGGTCTGGGTGATGGCGTAGGTCATCTCGTCAGCTCGGGTCGCTCGGCTCGGATCAGATCAGGTTGGCGCGCTTGTACAGAGCCAGCGCGGGCTTGGTGAGGAGGCGGGCCGAGGCCAGGAACTCCATGAGTCCCGAACAGCTGGACCGCATCAGGGACTTGTGGTGCTCGTTCGCCCCGGCCTCGGCGACGGCGCGCCGGGTGTCGAGCCCGGCGTTCTCGTACACCTGCCGGTTCACCATGCTGGTGACGATGAAGTAGGACGCGACCGCGATCACGAACGCGTTGAGCTGCCGGCGCAGCGGGCCCGCGTCCCGGAGCCGCTTGCGCGTCTCGTCGCGGGCGAACTTCATGTGCCGTGATTCCTCCACGACATGGATGTTGTTGATGGTGCGCACGAACGGCGCGACCCGTTCGTCGCGCATCCAGTCCCGCTGCATGACGTCGAGCACTTCCTCGGCAACCAGGATTGCGGCGTACGCGGCCTCGCCGAACGCGAGCGTCTTGAACGCCCGGCCGAGCTCCACCACCGCACGGCGCGGCCGGTAGGCGGGGGCGCCCAGCTTCGCCGCCCCGCGGGCGAACATGATGGAGTGCCGGCACTCGTCGGCGATCTCGGTGAGTGCCCACTGGAACCGCGGGTCGGTCGCGTCCGTCGTGTAGATGTCGCGCAGCACCATCTGCTGGAGGATCATCTCGAACCAGATGCCGGTGCTGGCCACCGAAGCGGCCTCCTGCCGCGTCAGCTCCTTGCGCTGGGCATCGGTCAGCTCGTTCCAGTACGCCGTGCCGTAGAGCGTGCTCCACTCGGGGCTCGCACCGTGGAAGTCCTTGTCCAGCGGGGTGTCCCAGTCCACCTCGGTGACGGGGTCGTACGACAGCTTCGCCGACGAGTCGAGCAGCCGCCGGGCGACGTCCTGCTCGTCGAGCCGGTCCTGGTCCTCCGGCCGAAGGGTGCTGCTTGCCATGGTGCGGCTCCTCGATTCGACAGATCGACTCGACGCCGGCCGGCCGTGACCCCATCCCGTACCCGCTCGATGGGTGCGTGGCTGCCGAGCGCCTCCATCGCTTGTTAGACGTCGCGTCTAGCAAGCTGTTAGACGGAACGTATAGCAAGAGTGCCGTGCGGGCCTACCCCTCGTACCGAATCCGCTCGATCGATCACGGGCGGGCGGGCCGGCGGGCGGGCCGGGCCGCGGACGACGCGGCGGTTCGGGGGTTCAGCGCACGGTGGGACGCCGATGGGTGGCCCAGTATTCGTCGGCGGTGATACCGAGCAGCACGACGTCGTGGTGACTGCCCGCGAAGAACTCGTGCTGCCGCAGCCGTCCCTCCTCCGTGAAGCCGAGCTTGCGGTAGAGGGCGAGCGAGGCCTCGTTGAACGCATGGACCTCGACCTCGCACTTGTTGTGGCGCTGCTCGGCGAACATGTACGTGAGGAGCAGTTCGCTGGCCTCGGTGGCGTGGCCCCGGCCACGGTGATCACGGGCGATCACGATCCCGGTCCTGAACCGTCCGGCACGCGTGTCCGTCTCACCGACCGTCACGGACCCCGAGAACGTGCGGTCGGCCAGCGTCTCGACCACCAGCCGGAACGCCTCACCGCCAGGAGCCCGGGCAGCACGCTCGGCCGTCCAGGCCCGGAAGCTCTCCTCGGAGCGGGGCGGCTCGACCAGACCGGAGTTGCGGATGTCGACGGTGTCCCGGGCCAGGGAACGAAAGCCCTCCCAGTCCCCGGGCTCGACGCCACGCAGACGCACCTTCTCACCGGTCCACATGTCGCTCATGACTTCCATCCCCTCAGTCGACCGCAGGCACTGATGGCCATGCTCCTGGAACGAGCAAGACCAGGGGGCGGGAGAAACGGCGCACCGGGTCGCACCGGGGGCCCTGCTTCGTTCGAATCCGTTACGGAGAAAGCCTGTTGGCGCCCGTACGGGGAAACCGTTCACGCGTCCGGGACCCAGCTGCCGTGGAAGCCGAGCGGTACCCGTCCCGGCAGGTGGACACGGGCCAGGGGGCGGGCGGTGAAGTCCTGCGCGGAGAGGATCACCAGGTCGCTCGCGCCGCGGTCCGGGTCGTGCACGTAGGAGAGGAGGTAACCGTCGTCCTCGTCCCGTGCCCCGCGACGCGGCACGAACACCGGCTCGCCGGCCGCCGCGCCGTCCGGGAAGCGGTGCACCTGCCGGCTGTCGCGCAGCATGTCGTGCTTCACCAGGCAGTTGGTGAACCTGTCGTCCGGCGGCACCCCGTCGACCGTCTCATAGGCGCGCCACATCTCCGCCGCGCTCGCCGTGTACGCGAAGCGGTGCCGCCGCGACACCAGGGACTCGTTGACGCGCGGGAACTCCTGCGGCAGGTCGTCGACACGGGTGCTGCGGACACGGCCCGCACGCAGATCGATGGTCCAGCGGTCGAGCACGGGCGTGCCGGTCGTGGAGGGGCCGCCGTTGCCGCGGCCCGCGGCGTAGAACGGAGCGGGCATGGTGGTGAGTTCCATGACGATGGTGTCGCCCTGGTCGTAGGCGTTGAGCGTGTGCGAGTAGTACACCGGATCGATCTCGAACCAGCGGGTGGTGCCACCGCTCCGCGGCATCACCCCCAACCGCATCGGGTGCTTCGCGTTCCACACGTAGGGCACGGGTGCGCCCGCCTCGGCGGCTGCCATGTCGAACGTGATCGGCACGTCGACGATCACCACGTACTTCCCGGTCAGGGCGAAGTCGTGCATCATCGGCGCGTCAGCGACCGGGATCCGGTGGGTCCTTGCCACCCGGCCGGTCCGGTCGATCACGATGTGCCGTACGTGGTCCCAGGTCGGGTAGTACGCCACCGCGTGCAGCTCGTCCGCCACCGCGTCGTACTTGGTGTGCGCGGTGAACGCGCCCTCCAGCGTGGAGCGGAAGTCGTACGGGCGCAGTGTGTTCAGCTCGCCGTCCAGTTCGTACGGCAGCGGCCCGCTCTCCTGGAGGGCCAGGATGCGCCCCTTGTACGGGATGACGTGCGTGTTGCAGGCGAAGTCGTCCGGCGGCACCTCACCCGGGTACGGCTCGCCCAGCTTCCGTGTCACCAGGGACGAGCGCACCCACCGGTTGCGGTACCACTCGGCGCGCCCGCCGCGCAGCCGCACCCCGTGGACCATGCCGTCGCCGAGCATCCAGTGGTGGGCCCGCGGGTCCTCGATGCCCAGCGCGTTGGGTCCGGTACGCAGGTAGCGGCCGTCCAGGTCGTGCGGGATCCGGCCGGTCACTTCGAGGCCGAACGCGGTGAGTTCCTCGGTGACCGGCGCGAAGGCGCCCTCCAGGAACGGGGTCGACCCGGGGCCCTGGGAAGCCGAGCCGCGGGTGGCGGCCTGCGCCGGGGCGGCGTAGTGGCCGAGGCCGTAGCCTCCGACGACGCTGCCTGCCGCCGCGAGTGCCGCGCCCCGGAGAATCCTTCGGCGTGTGTGACTGCTCATCCTTCGTCCCCGTCCGTGATCCGTGCCCGGCGGATCCTCGCCGGTGCCGGTGACGAGTCTGCTGCGCGACCGGCGTCCGGTCAGTCGGCCTGGGCCCCGGTCGGGGGTGTCGCCGGCAACACCCCCCCCCGGGGCCCCAGGACCATCCGGGGCCGTCACCTCGGCGACGGCCCCGGATGGTCCTGGTGAACGAAGGCGTCACGGAGTTCGTCGACTGTGGAGGACGTGTGTGTGGTCGATGGCAGGCGATCTCTCGTATGCGCAGAGCGTGTTAGCCTGCCCGGCGGTCGTGATCGAATGCGTACGGGGGAGATGTGGTGGGCGTCGACGGCTACCGGATAAAAGCGGGTATGACCGGCCAGGCCCGGCAACTCGACGATGCCGGCACGGATATGGACGGCGTCAGCTCGGCCGTCAAGTCCCGCAAGACCTACTCGTACGACGATGCCGGCGGCCATGACGCCGCGTCGGCGCTCAACGCGTTCGTCAAGGCATGGGAGGCCGAGGCGAAGACGCTGGCGTCGGCGTTGCACGAGCTCGGGGGCAAGGTGCAGTTGGCCAAGAAGACCTACCACGGCACCGACGGCCAGGTGAGGACGGGCGTGGACAGCGTCCACGTCGGCGGTTCGAGTGCGCTCACCGACACATCGACGCAGGGCGGGCGCAGCTCGGTCCTGTCGGATTACTGAGGGACGGGCCGATGTCGTTCTTCTCCTCCCCCTTCTCCTCCCCTCTCGATTCCCCTTCCTTCCGCCTCGCGTGGCTTGCCGGGCTGTCCAAGAAGATGCTCGGTGCCGGGAGCAAGAATGAGCTCCTCGACCTGATCGACGACGCCCTCTCGGTGCCCGCACCGGGTGGCGACCAAGGCCTCCTGGAGGGCCTGGCCGACCTCTACCGCGGCCAGGTCGGCCGCGTCGCAGACATCTTCGACCAGGTCGACCGGGTGGGCCGCAAGGGTCTTCCGGAAGTGTGGGTCGGCGACACGGGTGTCCTCGCCTCCGACGTGGTGAACGCCGCCGGGCGGGCCGTGACGCAGATGAGTGACGCGTTCCAGGGATGTGCGTCGGTGCTGCTGACGCTGTCCGACGCGATCGGCGCCGCCCAGCGCAACGACGAGCGGGGCCGTGGACAGCTGCTGGAGCAGAAGAAGATGCTCGGCGGCAAGGACGGATTCTTCGACAACCTGCACGAGAACGACGAGGAGGAGTGGGACCGCCAGAACGCCGCCCACTTCGGCTCCTACGCGGTCGACATGATGCACGACGCCGTCTCCGAGGCGCAGGAGGCCACCCGCATCGCGGCCCGTGACCTGAACAAGTGGGCCGCCGAGGCACGGGCCGGGAAGATGGAGACCAGCGAACTCACCGCCGTCGACAAGCTGATGCTCGCCGACACCGGCGTCGCGGGCGCGGACACCGAGCTGAACGAGATCCTCACCGCCAACGACCTGACACGGGCGTCGACGCGAATGGACCAGCTGAGTCTCGACGACGAGACGGCCATGGAGCGGATGCTGGCGAAGTCGCAGACCCCACAGGAGCGGGCCTACCTGATGAAGGCCCTGGCCGCAGGCCACAGCGTCACAGAGATCAGTGCGTTCCAGGACAAGATCCACGACAAGGATCCCGACTGGATGCGCCGGCATCTCACTCCAGTGGTCACCGCCTCGGACAGCATGAACGACGAAGGCCTGGCGTCGGACGGCTCGAACAACAACATGGACTTCGTCACGTTCAACGGCCAGCGGTGGATCCAGGGCGGCGACGGCTCCGAGGGCACCTGCGTGGCCTCGTCCACCGTCACGTCCCGCGCCATGGTCGACCCCCTGTACGCGCTCGACCTCACCGGCGGCCCCGACGGACAGCAGGACGACCCCGAGGCCTTCAAGCAGCGGCTGGTGGCCGAACAGCACCGGCTGCACACCGAAGGTGACGGCGGCGAGAACTGGGGCGGAATGGGCTCCGAGGGGCAGGAACGGATCAATGACACCGCCGTCGGCAGTGCCACCGGCAGTGACTACGAGCGCCAGGACCTGGACAACGCCGCCGACCGCAGGGCGGTCCTGACCGAAGTCGAGAAGTCGGTGGCGCAGGGGCATCCGGTGCCGGTCGACGTCTCGGGCGAGGAGGGCGCGCACGCGATGACCATCATCGCCCAGGAGGGTGACATGCTTCAGGTGTACAACCCCTGGGGCCAGACCACCTGGGTCAGCGAGGACGACTTCATCAACGGCCACATGGGCAAGGCTTCCAACAGTGATCTCCCCAACGCGTACAGCGTCTATCTTCCGCGGTAGCAGGGGCGGTGCCGCGATCGCGGCGGCCGCGCTCCTCGCTCTCGCCACGGGCTGCGACTCGGGCTCCGACGAACCGGCCGGCGGCTCCACGAGCGGCGCGAGCCGCCCGGTGGACGACACCAGCATCACCGCCGAGCCGGGCGAGCGCTTCACGCTCACCGTCGACCAGAACGCCTCCACCCGCGAGTACTGGTACCTGGTCGACCCCGAGCCCGACAGCTCGGTGCTGGTCAGCCGCGGCCAGGACTACGCGTCGGACTCCGGCGACGAGCCGGGGGCCGGTGCCGGCGGCCGGCTCACCTTCACCTTCGAGGCCAAGGGCAAGGGGACCACCCGGTTCACGCTGCTGCACTGCACCTTCAGCACGTGCCGGGGCAACACCTCCACACTGCCTCCCGAGGCGACCGGCCCCACCGCCACACCGACCACGGCGACGGGGTCCCCTTCCCCCTCCCCGGCCCAGGCTCCCGAGCGCATCACCTACACCGTCACCGTCGACTGAGCCCCAGCGGACCAGTCGGACGGGACGAGACACCAGAGGTCCCGCCATGAACCACGAAGCCCCGAACCCGTACCCGCCGGACCGCACGGACGACGAGCTGGCCCGGCTCGACATCACCGTCCTGCTGCGTTACGGCCTCACCGCCGAGCCCGGCAGCCGGCGTACCGCCCTGTTCGGCGACGGGGCCGTGGCCGCGGCCGTCATCCTCGACCGCCTGGGCACCGAGCCGCGTTCGGTCGCCTTCCTCGCCGACACCGTGCGCGCCGGCGGGCTCGCCCGCGCCGCGGAGCTGCCCGAGCCCCTGCCCCGCCGGGAGGCGGCCGAAGTGGTACGGGAGTGGCTGCGAGCCGGCACCGAACTCATGGGCGGGGTGGCCGCCGACGACACCGCGGCCACCTGGCTGCGTGCCGTCGCGACCATCGTCGAACTGAAGCAGCTGACCCGGGCGCGGGACCGGAGCAGGTGATCCGCGTCGCGTCATGAACCGTCGGGCCCGACGGCCCTGATGGTTCCCGCGGGCCCGTACGCGGTGACGGTCACCGGCCGCGCGTCGGGGTCGGTGGCCTGAGCAGCAACCTGCTGCTCAGGCCCCGCGGGGAGTTTCAGGCCGGCGGGCTCACCAACGGCCCAGACACTCGTAGCCGTCGAACGTGCCGTAGGCACCGCTCAGCTTGGTGATGGTCACGGTGTGCTCCCCGTCGCGCAGCCGAGGGGTCTCGTGGACGACGGTGTTGCTCCGACGCGAGGGCGACCAGGTGTCGACGGTCACCGGATTGCCGCCGTCGACGGTGATGGCCAGCTCGCCCTGGTCGGCGTTGGTCTCCCCGTAGACGCGAACCCGGGATCCGGTGAACCGGAAGGAAACGGTGGATCCGTTGTCCTCGGCATAGAGGAGATCGTCGTGGAAGTCCCCGAGCTCACGGCCGGAGGAGAGCGACCAACCGGAACCGGTCGTGCTCGGGTCTGTCTCGTTCACCCGGGTCCACTGCTGCGGATCGGCCGGCCGGCCGACGGAGATCGGATGCGAGGCGACCGCGTCCGGGACGGCCACCTCCACGAAGGTGCTGTTGATGCGTCGCTGCTCCAGCAGGGTACGACCGGCGTAGATCCGGGTGTGGTCGGTCAGTCCGCTCACGGCCAGCAGCCGTGTGCCGTCGGCCGAGCGCGGGGACTCGTAGCGCAGCTGCAGCGGTCCGGACCGGGAGAGGGCCCGGTGGGCCGGTTCCAGCCCGGCCTCGGCGAACTTGGCCTCGGGGACGTCGGCGAGCGTGGGCGAACTCGGGATCTCGGTGTTGTTACCCGTGACGACGGCCAGCGGGTCCGGTGGGCAGGGGTACCGACCGATGCGGCCCGACAGGTAGTTGTTCTCCGTCCACAGGTAGCCGGCCGGTGAGCAGCCGCCTTGCGAGGCCCCGGAGGTCTTGAACGCCACGTTGCCGTCCCAGGTGATGAACTGCGAGCCGGCATCGTCGTAGTAGGTGAAGTTCGTGTCCGGACGGTCGTTGAACGCCACGTTCCCCGACGCACGGAACCCGTTGGCCCGTGTGGCGGCGATGTCCAGGGTGCCATCGGCCTTCTCGATGTACTGCGCCTGGTGGCCCTCGACGTATATCGCCCCGCCGTCACGCAGTTCCTGCATGTAGTTGTAGATCAGGTTGTCGCTGATCACGTTCCGCGCGTTGACGTTCGGGTTGTTCCCCGGGTTGTCCGCATCGGTGGCGTGTCCTTGCACGATGCCCGCGGTGATACCCGTGTACGGCGTGTCGAAGACCTCGTTGTGATCCATCCGTAGGTCCTGCCCGAACAGGATCGTGACGCCTGGGGCGGCCTTGTAGTCCCGTCCGACCGCGTGGATCACGTTGTTGGCGACACGGGTGCCCTTGACCACCTCGTCGGTGCCGATCGTGTCCCCGGCCACCGCCGCCGCGTCCGGCGTGCAGTGCTGTTTGATGCCCGGATGCGTGCCGGCGTCCCACGGCTGGGGATCGTAGGTGCAGCCCAGGTAGATGCCGGTCGAGGAGGTGTCGGTGATGTCATTGCCCTCGATCACGGTGCCGGTGGCGCCATAGCGCACGCTCAGCCCGGCGCCACCGAGTGCGCGGAAGGAGTTGCCGGTGAACCGGACGTTGCGACTCGCGGTCACGTCCACATTGCCCAGTGGCTGGCTCAGCGCGCCGTAGGGGCAACTGCCCGCCGGTGTGGTCACCGTGCACTTGCCCTGGTTGGGCGCGCCGGTGATGTGCAGATTGGACTGCACCTCGGCGAAACCGGTCCGCGAGGGACTGAGCCAGGTCGCGTAGGAGAACTGCAATCCCTCGAAGACCAGGTCGTGTACGGGCTCGTCGAGGGTGCCGCCGACGGTCACCAGCCGCTCAAGGCGGGGAAGCGTGACATCGAGGGTCTTCATGTCGACCCCGGCCCTGGGAGCGTAGTAGAGCCTTCCCGCGCCGGAGTCGAGGTACCACTCACCGGCCGACAGAAGCGAGTAGTCGTTCTCGACACGGGTCGGCACGGTCGAGGTACTCATGTTGGGCAGGCCGCCGCTCTCGACCGGGGCACGAGGCGGTCTCCTGGTCATCCCGTTCCAGCAGGTGTCGAGCATGGTGACCGTGGTGCTGCCTTCTTCGGGGGCGACCGAGTCGACCAGACACCGTGACTGAGTCCACGGTCCGGTCTTGCCGGTATAGACGAACTCGACCTTGCCGGCGTCCTCGGGCGAGAGCGCGTCGAGCCACTTGCGCGACGCGTCGTCGGTGACCGCGTACCCGGTGGACGTGCCCTTCCATGAGGACGGGAAGCCGAGTTCGCCGGCCTCGGCCTGCGCGACCGGGGCCCAGGCGCCGTCCACGTAGAGCTGGCGCGACCGACTCCCGGTCGGGACGTCGGCGACCCAGATTCCGCGCTCGTCGTCGTGTTCGGTCCACCCGGTCACCCGGGTGCCGCCCGAGATGACGACTCCGCCGGGGTCCGCCGCCCGCCACACCACCGGGTGCTCGGCCGTGCCGGAGTCCTCAGCGGTGTAGCGCAGCGTCTCGGACAGCTCGTAGCGGCCGTCCAGCAGCTCCACCGTGACCGGTGCTCCCGTGCTCACGAGGTGCCGAGCCTTCGCCTGGGCGCCGTCGAGATCGCAGGGCGCAGTGGCGGTGCAGTCCACACCCTTTCCATCGGGTGCCGCGATGACGTGGATGGTTGCTGCCTGAGCGGGCGCAACAGCGGCTAAGACCGTCGTCATGGAGACCGCAGCGGCGGTGAGGCCAATCGCAGCATTGCGCAGAAGGATTGAAATAAACATCGGGTTATTCATCACGTCCTCGTTCATGGATGTCAGGGCACTCAGTGGTGCACTCTCTGGAATCCTGCCGAGGGACCCAGTAATACATCCGATGAATCAGGTCGTCTAGACCTCAGGCGCGTCTCCTTTTCTGTGGTCCTCAGCAGAGGTGATCGTCACCGGCGCCTGCCGCACCGCAGCCGGCCCCGCTACCCCGCAAGCAACTTGCTCCCCGCGGCCGGGAAGGATGAGCCCACCATCCAGCTGTGGCCCGGGGCTTTCTCCCTCCGGGCCCGGGACTCGGAGGACCGACCCTTGATTCACCTCCGGACGGCGACCCTGATCCTGGCGGTCTCGGCACTGATGCTCTCGGCATGCGCCTCGGGTCCGCCCGCGCGACCGAAAACCGACCGGCAGGTGGTCCGCGACCGGCTGGCCGCAGCCGACGACGCCCCCTGCTCGGCCGCACTCGGAGCCGTCACGCGGTCCGGGCCCGAACGACTGCAGGTCGTGGTGGGACGGATCAACCTCAACGCGCCTTTGACGGGGCGTACGACGGACAAGACCGAGCAGTACACCGAAGACGTCGTGATCACCCGGCAGAAGGTGTACCGGCGTGCAAGCGGAACCCACGGGGTGTGGCAGGAATTCCCTGCGTCGACCGCCAAGGGCGGCATACCCGTGGACCGGCTTCCGCAGTACGTGCGCCTCATGCTCGGTCGCAGCGCCTCCGTGGACCGGGGGAGCGAACCCCTGCGTGTGTCGGCCCGCCTCACCCCGGAAGACATCGAATCGGTCGACCGGACCGCCGGGCGCAATCTGGGCCCCGCCACCGCGATCGACGCCGAGGCATGGATCGACGAGGAGGGCCGCATCGTGCGCGTACGCCAGGAGATCCACTTCGCGTCCCACCCAGACATTCAAGCCACGCTCACACTCAGCGACTTCGAGAGCGCCATCTCGGTGAGCACACCCGTCGCGCGGTGAACGTCATCCAGGTCGCGGCGGGTTTCACGGCAACACCGTGGGCGTCGATGGGGCCACGAAGCCGAGCACCTGCTCGGCCGTCCGGCGGGCTGCCCGGGGCCGGCCCGGAACCGCCGGGCGGCTCATCCCTGGTTGCCGAATTCCTGGTAGATGGACGCCAGGAAGGTGGAAAGGTGGGTCAATTCGGTCTGGTCGTGCAAGAGCATCTCGTAGGCGAAACCGAGCGCCTCGGCGCGTTCCTCGTCGGTGCTGCAGGTCTTGCCGCGGTCGAAGATGTACCGGCTGCGCAGTTCGAAACCGTCGGCCGTGGTACGGACGAGGTGGAGCATGACGCCGTTGTTGATGCTGAGCTTGCCGCACGCGTGGGCGCTGATCCCGGACTGGGCGAAGCGGCTGGTGTCGAAGCCCGGTTCGGAGAGGTGGCGGAACTGGATGGTGAGTTCCGAGCGCATGGGGCCGATGTACTCGATGATGTCGTGGGTGTTGCCGATGTAGCGATCGACGTCGGCGAGACCGGGCCGGGTGAGGATGTCCTGGTCACGGGGGACGGCCTGCTGGTGGTTGTAGGGGTACCAGAGCGAGTAGCGCTCGGGCTCGACGGAATGCCACCAGAACCACCAGGTGAACATCTCCGGGGTGCAGCCGGGAAAGCGGATGAGGCTGGTGACGTACGGGTGGCCGTCGTCGGTGACGCAGAAGCCGGTCTCGACCTTGTGGTAGCCGGCGTCGAGCAGGGTGTTGAGGTCCTCGGGCGAGCTGGTGATGGCGGCGTCGGAGGGCATGGCGCTCTGGATGGTGGGCATCACGTCGTCGTGGAGCCACAGGTCGCCGTTGAAGTACTTGGCGTACGGCTTGTTCCTGATCCGTTCACTGTTGTGCCGGAACAGAGCCTGGGTGGCGACCGGGTAGTAGGTCACGGGAAGCATGACAACGCCCTTTATTTCTTTCAGTCGCTGACGTGACGAGCGGACTCGCCACCGTCCTGCGCGGGGGCACCGGCCGATGTGGCGGGGCGGCGGCGCAGCCGGGTGTGCAGCAGACTTCCTCCGGATTCGCCGATGACGATGCCGAACAGTCCGACCAGCGCAATCCGCGGCGGGGCCGGGGTGGGTACGCCCATGAGCCAGTACAGGAATCCGGCGAGGACGCCGGCACCGAGGGAGAGCGCATAGCGGACGATGGTGCGGCTCATGCGACTGCTTCGAGCACGCCGTAGCCGATCAGCATTCCCGCCAGTCCGGTCAGAGCGATCAGTGGAGGAGCGGGTGAGCGCACGCGCAGCAGCGCGTACATCGCGCCGACGACAAGACCGGCTCCGGCGATAGCGGCATGGGTGGGCACCGTCTACCAGCGCTTTGCCAACAAGGAGGACCTGCTCGTCTCGACCCAGCAACGCTGGCTCGACGCGGTCGCCCGTACCCAGCGGGAGCAGTTCCTGCCGGCCGCGGCTCAGCAGCCGGACTTCGTCCGGGCCGTCTCCTCGTACGCGGAACAACTGGTTGCCCTGTTCCGGGAACATGCCTGCCTCGTCCGCGAGTTCGTCGTCCACGCGGCCGCCATCCTCGCGCTGCGGGAAGCCGCTCAGCAGCGCCTCGACCAGCTGGCGCAGGAACGGTGCGACGTCTTCATGGCGCTTCCCGACCGGCCCCCGCGCGTCACACGGCCACATCCTGCTCGCCCTGCGCGCCGTGCAGTCCCTCCTGGAGTGGCGCGTCTCCACCTCGCCCGACATGGCGGAGGCGGTCGCCATGCCGTGGGACACGCTGGCCGACGACATTCCGAAACTGGTCACCGCCTACCTCGGCCACGACGCCTGATCACGGGCCGAGGCCCCGGCTGGTGGCCGACGGATGCATGCCACTCGGAGCTCCTGCCGGGGCCGTGTCCGGGACAGTGTCCGGGACAAGGCGCTGACCAGGACGAATGAGTAATGGCTGTCCGAGACGGTTACGAACTGTTGCTCCAGTTCGGTCGAAGTCGGCAAGCTCGATGCCGCAAGGAATCAGGCTGAACCAAGGCGAAGTCGCCCTGCTTCCGGCTGAGCACACCGGTGAGCCGCATCCGTATCCGCATGCCCATGCCCATGCTCATGCGCGTGGGCCGGACGGTGAGCGTGGTGAACAGCTTCTGGAGCAGTGCGGATGTCGTTCTGCGCCCGTATGGCAAGAGCGGCAAGGCAAGCCACGAACTCTGTGTTCCTACCGAGGGAGAGAACCATGCGTATTCGTCGTGCTGTCGCGACCACTGCCGTCGGCACCGTCCTCGCGCTGGGTGTCTCGGCCTGGCCGGCCATGGCCGCGCCGTCCGACACGATCACCGCCGCCACGGTCGGGTCCAACCGTGTGGTGCAGGAGGGGGCCGGCCTCGCGGCCGGGGTCGCGCACTATTGGGCCACCTACAACACACTCACCGATTGCACCGTGGCCGGCATCAGGGTCCTGCAGTCCAACCCCTCCCGCTACTATCGCGCTGAGTGCACACCTTCGGGCACCCAGTTCAAGCTGTGGATCTGGTTCTGACAGCTCGCAGCGCCGCGAGGCGAGAGGCTGTCTCATCGAGGGCACCGGCCTGTGAGGGCAGCCGCTGAACGTCGTTCGGCCGCCGACTGCCGGCCGCCGAGCATCGGCCCGTGCAACTGGACTGAGAATCACACCAGTTTGTCACGATTCTGTGTCAGACGAGTGACGCTATCCGAGTCGTGCGAGTGGCACGGATAGCGTCCCGCTCCATGAGCACCGTGCATCTGCCTCCCGCCGAGTACTACGCCACCCTCCCCAAGATCATTGGTGGGGCAGGAGCGGCCATCCGTGACAAGGCCGGACGGTTCCTCCTGGTGAAACCGTCCTACCGCGACCACTGGGAAGTCCCCGGCGGCGGACTGGACCGGGGAGAGGACCCGAGGCGCACGTTCCAGCGCGAAATCAAGGAGGAGTTGGGCCTTGACCTCACCCCGGGCCGGCTGCTGGTCGTCGACTGGGTGCCCGAGCAGCCCGACGGCCGCCCCCCGCTCGTCAACTTCGTCTTCGACGGCGGACTGACCAGCAAGGAACAGGCCCAGCGGCAGGCGCGCCTCGACAACGACGAACTGACCGAATGGACGCTGGCGGCACCCGAGGAATGGAACACCCTCCTCCCACCGCACCTGGCTCGCCGCCTCCACGCCTGCGTTCGCGCCCTGACCCACGACACCACCCTCTACCTGCACCACGGTTTCGACCCCGCCCGACACCAGATCTGACGCCCCACCACCCCTTCCGGCAGCGACGCTCGGCATCCGCCGGAAGGGGCTCTGCTGCAGCGACGCAGGCAGGGAGCCTGTGTTCAGGAGCACCTCGATGCTGCGCACGAGGTTCAAGTCAAAGATCTAACGCTTGGTCATCTGCGCAGGTCGGAGGCGTAATATGGCCGTCCGGGCCGGTAAATGGTCAGCATCGGGCGCGGAGGCGTTCCGGCTTGCTGACGGAGTGACCGCCGTTGTGGGACCTGGGCGTATGGGCCTGGCTCCCGCTCGGAGGCCTACTTCCTGGCCCGACAGCTTGCGACGCCGCCAACTCCCTGCGGGGCACGGGTTGGAACATAGGCATGGCCGGCGGATCGCTGCTCGGCGGCGCGGCCCTCACCCCTGCCGGAACCGGTGCACTGCTCCGGACGGCGCCGCCCTGCTTGCCGCGGCCGTCCTGACATGCCTCTTGAGCTGGGTTTGTTGCAAGCCGACGTCGTCTTCTGGAACCGAAGTCGCTGAGACATAACCCGGACATGCGCAGGATCATTTCAGGATCGACTCGGGCCTAGTGTCGTTGGTGTCAGCAGGACACACCGCAATCGACAGCCGCTGGAGATCACGATGCGTTCGCATCTCGCCGCCCGTTCCGCCCGCCTCGTCCTGGCCGCCGCGGCCGTGGCGGCCCTCGCCGCCACCGCCACTGCCTGTGGACCCGAAGACGTCGCGGACGCCGGCAGTTCCGCGGCCCCCTCCGCCGTCGCCTCCGCCGGCAGCGACAGCCCCTCCACCGGTGGCTCCAACGCCGACGGCTCCACCGACAAGAAGGCCGACTCCGGCGCCAAGACCGGCTCCGACTCCGGCTCCGGTGACGGCGAGAAAAGCGGATACGGGCAGTCCTGCGGAACCAACGACCTGGAATTCACCGTGACTTCGGAGTCGCAGGCCGGCGGCTACTACCTCGTGACCGCCAAGGCCAAGTCCGGCATCACCTGCTACCTGGACACCAACACCCCCACCGTGTCCTTCGGCTCCGGTGCCGACGGTGTCGCCTCGCCCGTCGGACAGGGCGGCGAGGACCCCATCAAGCTCACCGGTTCCGCAGTCGCATACACCGGTATCAGCCCCAAGACCACCAACACCGATGACGGCAAGCAATTCGAGAACGTCATCATCGCCACCACCGAGGACGATCCTGACCCCGCCGAACTCAAGCTTCCCGAGCCTGCCGACGTCGACAAGCCCATCGTCACCAACTGGGCCACCAACCGGGCCGAGACCATCCCCGTCATCGTCTGAGTGGGCGGCAGTCGTTTTCAGACCTGCGCGTTACCTTGAGGGCAGGACCTACGTAGAAGGCAGGACCGAACGCGTCAGGCCGCAGCAGTTCCACGAGGCCGCCTGTGTGGAGGACTGGCGCGTCGTGGGCGAGGGCGCGTGTGCGCACTTCCGCACCGGGTCGTTCGAGGCCGGCGCCCGGTTCGTGCGGGTAATCAGTGAGATGCCGGGAGTTGGGGACCAATCCCCGGACGTCGACCTGAGGCAGAAGGGCGTGACCGTACGGCTGATCACGGTCACGGACGACTACTACGGCCTGATCGAACGGCACAACCGAGGTCGAACACCGGGTGGGACGGTCACCGCGTGAGCGCCTGGACCGTTCATGGGAGGCGGGGAGCATCTACCGCGTACAGGTTCAGGTTCTCGCCGGACCCGGCCTGGTCGACGTCGCCGCAGGTTGCGTACAGGGTCCCGTCGAACCAGGCAGCCGAGGACAGGTTCTGGGGAAAGGTGCCGATGCTGCTCCGCCTTCCGGTGTCCGGCTCGATCCTGACCATGTGGGTGGGGTCACTCGTCAGGCGGAAGAGCCAGGGCTGCTTGGTGCTCTCCTCCAGGCCCCCCAGGAAGACGAGGTCGTCCGCCTCCCACAGGACCTCTCCGGTGCGCAGGTTGGCTGCGACCACGGCCTCGGCAGGGGTGTCTTTCCCCATCAGGACGGTCGTCCCGACTGTGGCGAGGTCCGTGGTGGTGCCGGGCAGACTCCACAGTTGTCGGCTGTCCGTGAGCGACCAAGCGGTCATCGCTGACGCCGAGTTCGAGCCGAGAGCGATTCCGTGCTCGGCGAGGATCCGTCCGTTCGCCTTCAGGGGCGGGAGGGAGCTTCCGTCGGCGGCATTGACGACGCGGAGATTCTTGCCGTCATTGAAGTAGATCTTGCCGTCGGCCGCGCCGGCGAAGTCCACGGGGATGTTGGTGCCAGGGTCCCCGGACCGGTCCGTCCAGCGAGGTGTACCAGTGGCCGGGTCGATGGCTGTCCACCATTCCTTCCAGTCCTGGGCGAAAAGCAGTCCGCCATGATGCTCCAGGCCGCGGACCGTAGGAAGATCGCTGTTCATCCGGCGGGACCAGATCTCCGTTCCTGTCCGGGGATCCAGCCTGTACACCCAGGCTCCGAAGGCGGTGAACAGGGCGCCGTCCGCGAAGACCGCGTACCCGCCGGACGTCACCTCGTCGACGTCCGGCTCTCGGCGATGGGTCCACCGGACCTTGCCGGTCCGCGCGTCGAGACACTGCACCGTGTCGAAGGAGCGGTTGACGAGAAGGGAGTCCGCTGAGAAGGAGAGGGATCTATGGACGAACTGCATCTTCTCGGGCAGTTGCCACAACTCCTTCCCGGTGTGTGCGTCCTTGGCCCGGAACACAGGTTCTTCCGGCGTCTTCGTCAGCAGCACGGATCCGACCTGCCTGAACACGTGGAATTCTCCAGGCACCTTCCACTTCGTCTTGACGGCGCCCTGCCTCGTCCCACCTTCACGGTGGTCCAGCATCCTGGGAACGACCACCGCGGTCGTCCCGCCCGTCACGACCACCCCTATGCCGATCAGGACGGTACGGCGACTGACCGGCCGCCCGGTGGAATGCTCGGACGGAGTGCGAGGGCGGGCGCGGCCGGCGGTCGCCGCATTCCCCAGCAGTTCGGCGACCGCGCCGAGGCGGGCCGCGGTCTCGGCCGCTGACGTGGGGCGGCGATCGGGGGCCTTGGCCAGAAGGTCCGCGGCCAGGGCGTCGAGTTCCGCGGGCAGCCCAGGGCACGTACGGGAAGGCGGTTCAGGGACCTCGGTCGTGTGCGCGACGATCTGGGAGAGGGCGTCCCGGCCGGAGAACGGGGGTTGTCCAGTGAGGAGGTGATGTAACAGGCAGCCCAAGGAGTAGAGGTCGGACGCGGGCCCGACCTGGGTGCCCCGCGCCTGTTCCGGCGACATCCACGGCACGCTTCCCAGGACGCCCCCGGCCTGGCTCAACTGGTCGAGACCCAGGGCCGGGTGGAACCAGGCGATGCCGAAGTCGAGAACCTTGACCGTTCCGTCGGGCGTCAGGATGACGTTCGCGGGCTTGATGTCGCGGTGGACGATCCCGCGCTCGTGCGCGGCCTCCAGCGCCGCACACACCTGACGGACCCAGTCGACGGCCCGGGCCGGTGCCGGCGGGCCGTCGGCCGCGAGGACGCGGTCCAGAGTGCGGCCGGGTGCCAGCTCCATCACGATGAACAGCGTCTCACCGTCCCGCCCGAAGTCGTGGACCGTGACGACGTGCGGGCTGGTGGACAGACCGGCCGCGGCCCGTGCCTCACGTTCCAGCCGGGCTGCTGCCTCCGGCGTCACATCGGGCCCCGAAACCGTCTTGACGGCGACCTCACGGTGCAGCACGAGATCCTGGGCACGCCACACCACGCCCATCCCGCCTGCTCCCAGACGGTCCCCCAGCAGATAGCGCCCGGACAGCACAGGCCCTGGCACAGGTGCCCCCTCCCACATCCATCACGGTCGATCGACTGTACGAGGCGGGCGGCGGTGGCGCACGGTCTTCCGTGATCCCGGCGCATCGCTGCGAAGCGGGGGTGCGCCGAACCGGCCTTCAGCCGGGCTCGTGCGATGGCAGGCCCATGGCAGATGTAGAAGGTCTGGGCTGGTTCATACTGCACACATATTGCAAGTACAAACTAAGTGCAAAAGGAGTGGCGCAGTGGGTGGACCGATCGTCCTGGGAATCGAGTCGTCGTGCGACGAGACCGGCGCTGGGATCGTGCGTGACGGGAAGCTGCTCGCGCACGTCGTGGCGTCGAGCATGGACGAGCACGCGCTCTTCGGCGGTGTCGTGCCCGAGATCGCGGCCCGGGCGCACCTCCAGGCGTTCAACCCGGTCATCCGGGAGGCGCTCGACCAGGCGGGGCTGCGGCTGGGACAGATCGACGCCGTCGCCGTTACCACCGGCCCGGGCCTCTCCGGGGCGCTCCAGACCGGCCTGGCCGGAGCGAAGTCCCTCGCCTACGCGGCCGGGGTGCCGCTGTATGGGGTGCACCACCTTGCCGGACACGTCGCCGCCGACACCCTGGAGCACGGTCCGCTGCCCACTCCGTGCGTCGTCCTGATCGTCTCCGGCGGTCACACGTCCCTGCTGCTGGTCCGGGACCTGGTGCGCGAGCCGATCCTGCACCTGGGTGACACCCTCGACGACGCGGCGGGGGAGTGCTTCGACAAGGTCGCCCGCCTCATGGGCCTGTCTTACCCCGGCGGGCCGGCCATCGACCGGGCCGCCCGGGAGGGGAACCCGCGCGCCGTGGACTTCCCCCGGCCCCTCACGCGGCCGGGCGACGACCCGTACGCCTTCTCCTTCTCCGGCCTCAAGACGGCCGCCGCCCGCTGGGTCGAGAAGCATCGGGCGCAGGGGATCGAGCTGCCCGTCGCGGACGGGGCCGCCGCCCTCCAGGAAGCCGTTGCCGACGTGCTGACCCGCAAGGCGCTCGCGGCCTGCGCGGCGTACGGCGTGAAGACGCTGATCGTGGTCGGCGGCGTCGCCGCGAACTCACGGGTCCGCGGGCTGGCCGAGCAGCGGTGCGCCGCCGCCGGGGTCGAGCTGCGCGTGCCGCCGATGACGCTGTGCACGGACAACGGCGCCATGATCGCGGCCGTCGGCGACCTCCTCGTACGGTCCGGCGCCGAACCCGCCCCGCTGGACGTGGCGATCGACCCGTCCGCGCCGCTGGAGTACGCATCCCTGACCCCGTTGCCGGCGCCCCCGGCGAGAGCCGCCTGATGACCGCCCTCGTTCAGCCGGCCCCCGGGCGGCGCGATCCACGTGCACGGCGTCCAGGTCGTCACCGCCACCGCCGAGGGCGGCGCGGACGACGCACGTGCCCTGGCCGCCGCCGTCCGCGACCCCCGTCCGCGACCGCCTTCCCGCCGCCGCTCCTGGCGCCGTCGGCATCGGCACGGCAGCAGGCGTGGTCGTCGTCGCGTTGAACAAGGCCGCCCACAAGGCCGCCCACGAGCCGGACCTGAACGCTTTCTCGCTGGTCAAGCAGCTCCTCGGCGGACGCGGCGGAGGCTCTCCGGAGCTGGCGCAGGGCGGTGGACCGGCTGCCGAACGCCTCGTCGACACCCTGGCGGAGCCGCCCCGCGCGATCGCCGGCCGCTGATCCGTACCGTGGGGAGGGCGTGGCTGCATGCCTCGCCCTTCCCACGGTGCGTCAGATCATTCCGCCGGCAGACGCGGCGTGCGCGGCGGTGTCGTGCGCCGGTCGCCGGTCTTCTCGAAGGCCGCCGCGAGGGACAGAAGGGCGTTGTCGTCGTAGGCGCGGCCCGCGAAGGTCAGCCCGACGGGCATGCCGGTGTCAGCCATGGTGCCCATGGGCACGGTCACGGTCGGGATGCCGAGGTGGCGGGGGACCAGGTTGCCGTTGGCGACCCAGACGCCGTTGCGCCAGCCGAGATCGGCGGAGACCACGTCGACGTCCATGTCCGCGGGGCCCACGTCGGCCACCGCGGGGAAGACCACCGCGTCCAGGCCCAGCCCGTCCATCCACAGCTCCAGGTCGACGCGGCGCGTCTCCTCCAGCCCACGCAGCCCCTGCTCCAGGAGCGGCATGTCGGCGAGGGAGGCGTACGGGCGCTCGCGCACGAAGCGGGGGTAGTCGCCGATCGTGTCGTCGAAACCCTCGTACCGGTCGGGCAGTTCGCCCTCCTGCTTGGGCCAGATGCGGTCGCCGTCGACGTCGGCCAGGGTGGAGAGCGCCGGGTCGCCGTTGGCGCGCAGGAAGTCGTCCCAGGCCCAGGCGGACAGGTCCTCGATCTCGAAGGCGAGGTACTCGCGGCCGACCAGTCCGCGGGTGAGCAGCGAGGACGCTCCGGGGCGGTCGGACTCGTAGTTCGACACCACGGGGAAGTCGACCTCGACCACCTCGGCGCCGGCGGCTTGCAGGTCGCGGCGGGCGGCCTCCCAAAGGGTGATCACCGAGGGGCGCGTGTCGATGCGCTGCCCGGTCTGGCCGCCGATGCCTCCGTCCGGGTTGGTTCCGGCGTCGGGGTCGGCGTTGATGTACATCCGGGGCACGCCGACGCGCTTGCCGGCGAGTACGCCGGAGGCGGCCTCGGCGTCGGCGGGTGCGAGAGCCGGGTAGGAGGCGGGGCGCACCTGCGAAGGCGGGGGCAGCTCCAGCCACGGCTGTGCCCGCCACAGGTCCCCGCGCGGGTTCGGGTCGTCGGCGACGATGACGTCGAGCAGTTCGAGCAGGTCGGCCATGGTGCGGGTGTGAGGGACCACGACGTCCATGGTCGGGACGAGCGGCCAGTTGCCACGCACCGAGATCACGCCGCGGCTGGGGGTGTAGGCGCACAGCGCGTTGTTCGAGGCGGGGGCGCGGCCCGAGGACCAGGTCTCCTCGCCGAGACCGAACGCGCCGAAGGAGGCGGCCGTCGCCGTGCCGGAGCCGTTGGAGGAGCCGGAGCCGTAGGCGCTGGTGAGCCAGTCGGCGCTGTACGGGCTCTCCGCGCGGCCGTACACGCCGCGCTGCATGCCGCCGTTCGCCATCGGTGGCATGTTGGTCAGGCCGATGAGGACCGCTCCGCCCGCGCGCAGCCGCTCGATGGCGAAGGCGTCGCACTGGGCGACGAGGTGCTCGAAGGCGGGGGAGCCGGACGCGGCGGTGAGCCCCTCGGCGAGGTAGCTGTCCTTGGCGGTGTACGGGATGCCGTCCAGCGGGCCCAGCGTCTCGCCCCGGGCGCGGCGGGCGTCGGAGGCCTCCGCCTCCGCCAGGGCGCGCGGGTTCATCACGACCATCGCGTTCAGGGCGGTGGCCGTTCCGGGCCGGTCGTACGCCTCGATCCGCGCGAGGTAGGCGTCGAGCAGCCCGACAGCGGTCGTCTCGCCCTTCGCCAGCGCTGCACGCAGGTCGGCGATACAGGTCTCCACGACATCGAATCCGCGCGTCATGGGGGTGTCTCCTCGGTGGTGAGCAGGGCAGGTCGGCCGCCGGCCATCGGGGCGACCGCGCACGGCGGGCCGTCACACTCCCCAAGTACCTGACTAGATTTTCAGTCTAGACTAAGAGTCTAGAGAAGTGGAACCTAGACTAGGGACCTGGACTGCCGGAACCGAAAGCGAGCTCATGCCGACGTCAGAGAGCGGGCCCGTCGAGACCGGCGCGGCCTCATGGCCTGCGGCCCGGGTCCCGATCGACAGGAAACGTCAGCCCAGCGGTGACGAGGCGCGGGAGCGGGCCATGCGGGCCGCCATCAGCGTCATCGCAGAGAAGGGCACGGCGGCCCTGCGGATGTCGGACATCGCCGAGCGGGCCGGCATGAGCACCGGCCACATCCTCTACCACTTCGGGAAGAAGGACCGGCTCCTGCTCGAAGTCCTCGCATGGAGCCAGGCGGACCTCTGGGTCCGGTTCCAGCAGGCCGCCGACGAGGCGGCGTCCCCCACCGCGAAGCTGGACCTGTTCGTCCGCTTCTACCTGCCCACCCATCAGGGCGACGAACGCTACGCGCTGTGGACGCAGGTCCTGGCCCAGCACCACGACGAGGCGGGCCGACGCATCCTCACCGAGCTGCTGGACGGTTGGGACGAGCGCCTGGAAGCCATCGTCCGCGAGGGCCGTGACCTGGGGCATTTCGCGGACGTGGACCTCCCCGAGTTCACCATCCGGGCCGTGGCCATGCTGAGCGGCCTCTCCGAGGACGTGATGTTCGGGCGGTCCCGCTGGGAGAACACCTCTCCCCATGCGTTCGCCCTGTCCGCCCTCGAACGTGAGCTTCGTCCTGCCGGTCAGGGCTGACGGCGGGGGAGCAGCTGATCCCGAAGGTCGTGGGGGTCGCCCATGAGGGCGGGTGTCAGCCCAGCCGTGTGCCGTCCCGATCCATCAGACGCTTGCGGGCCCGATGGGCGGCGACGTGGGTGCGTGTGTCAGTCCGGCCGGCCCTCATCATCGAGTCCGGGGGCGCCGAGTCCGCCGGAGCCGAGACCGATGAGGGCGTCACGAGTGGCCCCGTGAAGGGGATGTCCCGCCGCTGGGCTGGGGCCCTTCCAGTCGGTGTCACCACCGGAGCGATCCGAATCACTGATCATCCCGAGCCGAGGGCCTTGCATCGTCCGAGGGCACGCGGCCGGTCTCTCACACCCGCCGTGCCCGCTGTACCTCCTGTGTCCCGTCCGGTGCCGGCCTCCCGGCGTGACGGTTGAGGGTGAACGGCTGACCGAACGCAATCCGTTGGTCGACGGGCGGGCCGGCCGGGGCGCGGTGGTGGGCCATCCGGGTGCACCACCCCCGCGCCTGCCGAGCGAAGTCAGCCTGATCATGTGCGCGGCCTCGCCCGAGGACCCAGGGGACTCTGTGCCTACCGGCTGGCGTAAGGCAGGAGTGCCATCTCGCGGGCGTTCTTGATGGCTGCTGCGAGCTGTCGCTGCTGCTGGGCCGTCACCCTGGTGACGCGCCGGCTGCGGATCTTGCCACGGTCGGAGATGAACTTTCGGAGAAGGTCGGTGTCCTTGTAGTCGATGTAGGTGATCCCGGCCGCGTCGAGGGGGTTGGGGCGGGACGTCAGTGGCTTGCGGGGATTCTGACGGCGTGTCATGGGGTTTCTTGTCCGTTCGTCGGGGCTGGGGGCTAGGCGACGGGGTCGAGGAGGGCGTCGAAGGCTGCCGGGAGGTCCTTCCAGGCCTCGCGGCCGGCTGCGAATTCGGCGTCGGTGAGCAGGCAGGACTCAAGCAACGCCACCAGACCGTCGCGGTCGAGGCCGGGTGAGGTGAAGACGAGGTGCTGGCAGCAGTCGCCGTGCTCGGGATGCCAGTCGAGTGAGGCTGCCGCCCGGCGAAGGGGCGGCTCCATCTCCCAGGCGGCATCAGGAAGGGAGGCCAGCCAGGGGCCGGCGTTCTCCACGCACAGGGCTCCGCCCGCGGCGTCCCAGGCCAGCAGGGTGTCGGGGCGGTCGGCGAGCCAGAAACGGCCGCGGCTGCGGGCAGCGGCGCAACACAGGTCTTCCAGCGCCTGGTAGAGGCGTTCCGGGTGGAAGGGGCGGTGGCGGTGCCAGACGAGGGTGGTGACGCCTGCTTCGTTCGCCTCCTGGGGGAGCAGGGCGCAGGCAGGATGCTGGGCGGCCGCGGCCGCTTCCACGTCGAAGCCGGCGAAGGTCAGATCGGCGAGCTCCTGGGATCCGGCGTGCGCCTGGTGGGCGGTCGGGTGGAGCTGGGTCAGGAGTGCTCGGTCCTCCTCGTCGGCTTCTTCGTTTTCGACGAGGGCGAGGACCGGTGCGTACTCCAGCTGTCTCGCCCAGGTGTCGCCGACGGTGCGCTGGTCGGTGGCGGCCGCGGCGAGCCCTGCCTCGGCGAGGTCGTCGCCATTGGCGAGGTAGGGGAGAACGAGGGCGGGATCCACCGCGGTGATGACGTTGGTGAGTTCGAGGTCCGAGCCGCCGTGCATCGCCAGGACCTCGGCCATCGCCTTCGGCTCGACCGACTCCCACAGCTCGACGACGGCCAGCCGGGTGAGACGGCTCGCGGCGAGCCGCTCCAGCTCCGGGACCAGGTCCTCGCGCAGTGCGCAGCAGGCGCAGTCGTTGACGAGCGGGGCCTGGCCGGACGAGAGCTCACCCGAGGCATCCCGTATCTGACGCACCACGGTGCCCTCGGCGACGGTTGCCAGATCGTGGTGCAGAGCGACACTGCCGGGGACGGTCCTCAGCAGTCCCTCCACCACCTCCTTGCGGGCATCGGCGTGGATCCCGGCCACGATCACGACCGGCAGCTTGGCGTCGTCCCGCATCACCGGGCCTCGTAGCGGGCGTAGCGGCGCTCGAAGCGTTCGACACGTCCGGCGGTGTCGAGCACGCGCGCGGTACCGGTGTAGAAGGGGTGGCTCGCGGAGGAGATCTCGACGTCGACGACGGGATAGGTGTTGCCGTCCTCCCACTCGACGGTCTTGTCACCGGTGAGGGTGGAGCGGGTGAGGAATGCGTAGTCGGCGGCCTTGTCGCGGAAGACGACGGGGCCGTAGGGCGGGTGGATCTCGGGCTTCATGGCGGTGTCCTGGTTCTGGGTGAGGGTCAGCGTTCTTCGCGGAAGTCGACGTGGCGTCGGGCGACCGGGTCGTACTTGCGCAGGGTGAGCCGGTCGGGGTCATTCCTGCGGTTCTTGCGGGTGACGTAGGTGTAGCCGGTGCCCGCGGTGGAGCGGAGCTTGATGATCGGGCGGATCTCGTTGCGTGCCATGACGCTACTATATGGGAACGGTTTTCATTATCGATACGGGACTGTCCGTCCCGAGAGAGGGTGGTGGCACCTTTGTCCGCCCACTGCCAACTGACCGGCGCCAAGCCGGGATTCGGCAACAAGATCTCCCATTCGCATCGGCGCACCGCGCGCCGCTTCGACCCGAACATCCAGCGCAAGCGCTACTGGCTGCCCAGCGAGGGGCGGCACGTCCGTCTCACGCTGAGCACCAAGGCGATCAAGACGGTGGACGCGATCGGCATCGAGGTGGCCGTGGCCCGGATCCGGGCGCGGGGAGGGAAGGTCTGATGGCGAAGAAGAGCAAGATCGCGCGGAACGAGAAGCGCAAGGAAGTCGTCGAGCGGTACGCGGCCCGGCGCGCCGAGCTGAAGGAGATCATCCGGCGTCCGTCCTCCGCAGAGGCCGATCGTCGCGCCGCTGTTGTCGAGCTCCGCAGGCAGCCGCGCGACGCCAGTGCGACGCGAGTCCGCAACCGCGACAGTGTGGACGGTCGTCCGCGCGGTCATCTGCGGAAGTTCGGGCTCTCCCGAGTGCGTCTCCGGGAGCAGGCGCACGCCGGTCTCCTGCCGGGAGTGACCAAGTCGTCCTGGTGACGAGCGATCGGACGCGGGAATGACGACGGCCTGTGCGACCCAGTCGGGGATGGGTCGCACAGGCCGGTGCCGTCCTGAGGATCAGCTCAGGTCGTCACCGGGACGCAGCTGTGGCCGCACTGCCGTACGCATCCCGGGTCCGACCTTGCCCAAGTGGAGGGCGCGAGGCGGCCGGCCGCAGGTACTGGCACGATCCTGCGGACGACCACGCGGAAGCGCACGACGGCACGGACACGGGCACGGCCACGGCGGTGCCCGCGCGTTGCTCGGCTCCTCGCCGTACCGGCCCTCGCCCTGCTGTTCGTCGCGCCGCCGGCGCTCGGCTCGTCCGCGTAGCCGACGTGGTTGTAGCCCTCGTACGCGGCGTCGCTCCCGCTCAACGCCCGCCACTGGCCGCGCAGGTCCTCCCAGGACAGCGGCCGGTCGTTGTTCCGGACCGGGCCTTCGGCGATCGTGTATGTGATGGTCTGGGGGGAAGTCGAGGCCAGCTTCGCCGACTCGAAGAAGGCCCGGTTCAGGACGGGTTCGCCGTCCGCGCCGTCACTGGGGGTCCGGGGCAGGATCGCCCCGGACAGCTGCCAGTTGACCACGCGTGTGTCGTTGACCTGGACCGGGTTGTAGTTGGCCGGCAACGCGTCGACGGGCAGCCGCAGTTCGCCGCCGTCCCGCAGCGTGGTGCGTGGCCTGGTATTGATGTCCTGGGCGCCGCGCGCGGCGGTCCGGTGCGGCGCATTGTCCGCGCCACCTGGCGAGCTGCAGGCGCTGGACAGGAGCAGAAGGCGGGCCGTCGCTGTGGCGACGGCCCCGCCTCGTATCCGCGTTCTGGGCATGACTGGGCGTCCCTTCCCGCCCGGCACGCCCGACCGGGACACCACCCCTATCGATAGTGGTACTCGTTTTCAGTTGTTCGCGGGGATCGATTTCCTGAACTCCTGTGCCCCGTCAGTCGTGCCTCGCCCGCCCCCGCTACCCGGGCCTGCGCCGCCAGGGCTTCCTTGCCGCCGTCGGCGGAATGGCCGCCGGCCTCGGCGCCCTCGCGCGCTCACCGGCTGCGCCGGCTCCGGTATCGCCGACGCAGATGACCCGGCCAAGGGGGACGGAAAGCCTTGGCGCGGCGGTCGACTCCGCGCGGCCTTCGCCGCCGAGTTCCCCAACGTGCACGCCGACTTCGGCGCGTACATAGTCCCCGAGGGGGGCGCAGGACTTCGACAGGAACCCGATCGGCAGCGGACCGTTCCGCTTCGTTTCCTTCGCCCCGGAAAGTTCGCCGTCTTCGAGCGCGACGACGCCTACTGGGACGGCGCGCCGCACCTCGACGAGGAGTCGCGTGTCAACGCCCTCGTCGGCGGCCGGATCGAGTACGCGCACGAGCTCTGCACCCGCCTGCGACCACAGCCCGGTCACCCGGGGCCTGCTGGGCCCGTTCGACGTCGAACAGGCCCGTACCCAGGACCTGTTAGAGGGCCACCCGGCCGCGTACGGCGGGGACGGTCCGGGCCTCGGGGTTGAGTCGGGACAGGGCCGCGCGCAGCCGGGCGGCCTCGTCGGGTCCGACCAGGTCGAGCTTGTTGAGGACGATGACGTCCGCGAACTCGACCTGGTCCATGAGGAGATCGCTGACGGTGTGCTCGTCGTCCTCGTACTGGTCGAGACCGCGCGCGACGAACTCGTCGCCGCCGTCGAGCTCGGCCAGGAAGTTCGCGGCGTCCACCACGGTCACCATCGTGTCCAGGCGGGCCAGATCGCCGAGGGTGGCGCCGTCGTCGCGAGGGAAGGAGAAGGTGGCGGCGACGGGCATGGGCTCCGAGATGCCGCTGGACTCGATCAGGAGATGGTCGAAGCGACCCTCGCGGGCCAGTCGGTCGACCTCTTCGAGCAGGTCGTCGCGGAGGGTGCAGCAGATGCACCCGTTGGTCATCTCGACCAGCCGCTCCTAGGTCCGGGACAGGGCCGCCTCGCCGCCGCGCACGAGGGCGGCGGCGATGTCGACCTCGCTCATGTCGTTGACGATGACCGCGACCCGCAGCCCTTCGCGGTTGCCGAGGACATGGTTGAGCAGGGTGGTCTTTCCGGCGCCGAGGAACCCGGACAGGGCGGTCACGGGCAGCCGGCCGTGCATGGGCGTGTGCGTCACGGGATCAGCCCTCGGGGCGGATCAGACCGCGCTCGTACGCCTTCACCAGCCGCTGCGGCACGAGGTGCACCGAGCCGTCGACGGTGAGGGGCACCAGCTGCGCGGTGGTGGCCTTCCACCGGGCGCGGCGGTGGCGGGTGTTGCTGCGGGACATCTTGCGCTTGGGCACGGCCATGGGGACCTCCGGGGTGTCGGGGCGAAGAGTGTGCCGCCAACCTAGATGAAAATGGATTTCGATTCCAATTGTCCCGTTCGGGAGTGACGGCGACCCCGGGTCCGCGGTGGCCGGCCTCCATGCCTCGGTTGCGCGAACTAATTGAAAATGATTATCGTCGTCTTGCTTGTTCGTGCACACTCAACCAATGCCCAAGGGGGGCTTCTTTTGCGTGCCTTCACGCGCACTCTCACCGTCACCGGTTGCATAGCCGCGACCATCGCGGCCGGCGGAATGACCGCTGCCCACGCAGCCGGTACCACTCTCACCAAGGGACACGTCGACGTTCTCGACGTCGAGTACGACGGAGTCGGCCTCGACCTCCACGTCCATGACGAGTCGGTCACGCCGGACGTCGAGTACGCCCCGGCGGACGTCGTCCTCCAGGCCCTGCCGGCGTCCGCCTACACCGTGCCGAGCGGCAGCTGCTACAGCCACCTGGGCTCGGCCGGAGCCACCGTGTACCGCCTGCCGCAGGTCGAGAACGCCAACCTGCTCTGGCCCGGCGTCTCCGGCGAGCACCTCTCCGCCGGCGTCTTCCAGAACGACAAGGTGCAGGTCGAGCTCACCTCCGTCAGCGGCCCGGGCAAGCTCACCGTCTACAAGGACGGCCTCTGCCCGAAGAGCAACCGCTACTACGACAGCGGCGACGCGACGCTCACCAACAGCAAGAACGTCACGGCCGGCGAGCACGACCACGCCAACTGGGTCTTCACCCGGGCCGGTTCGTACACCGCCACCTTCCAGGTGAGCGGCACGCTGGCGAACGGAACCCCGGTCGGCCCGACCTCCGCCACGTACACCTTCCAGGTCGGCTGACCCCGACCCGCGTCACAAGCCCCGCGCCGGGGGCGGGCCGTGCCCGCCGTTCGAGCCGCCCCCCGGCGCGGCCGTGGCCCCTCGCTCCTACGCCCGACCTCGCCTCACGTCCGAAGGAGAAGCCCCGTCATGCGGGCCCCCATCGCACCCCGTCCCGTACGAGCCGCGACGCTCGCGGTCGCCCTGTCGCTGCTCTTCGCCGCCCCACTCGCGCACGCGGCCGACACGCCTCCGAGGGAGGCACCCGCCGGGGAGCGCACCGTCCTGAACGGCGGCCACCTCGACCTGGCGGCCCGGTTGAGGAACGGGCGGCTGGACTTCCAGATCAAGGACGGGACGACGCCCGGCTCGCTCGTCTGGCGCGAACCCTCCGACGTGCTGCTGCACTTCGACCCGCGCCACGAGATCGTGATCCCGCCACGCGAGGAGGTCCCGCAGTTCGAGGGGTTCGGTGAACCGGGCAGCAGCCTCTGGGTCGACAAGGACTTCGAGGTGAAGGAAGGGCTGATCTGGCCCGGTTGGAGCACCCTGGAGATCCTTCCGGCCGACGTGCCCGGCGGCGTGAAGGTCACCTTCCCCGAGATCGAGGGACCGGGCCGGTTCGTGCTCGGGCAGTGGGCCGACGACCCCGACCTGGGGGTGAGGATCGGTGTCACGATCGACAGTGCCAAGGCGGACCCGGGTGCGGTCGACCTGCCCGCGTTCACGCATGCGCACCCGCTGTGGATCTTCAACTCCGAGGGCGTCTACCGCATCACGATGCAGATGACCGCCACCCTGCCGTCCGGCGCCACGGTCTCCGACCGGGAGACCCTCGCCGTCGTGGTCGGTGACGACGTGGACCCCGGCACCGTCGTACCGGGGGACGGCACGCCACCCACCCCGACGTCGACTCCTACGCCGACCCGGACCCCGACCTCGACGCCCGGTACGGGGTCGCCCTCGGCCACGGCGACGCAGTCCGCCACACCCACCGTCACCACGAGCCCGTCCGCCACGCGCACCGAGCCGCTGAGCCCCACCGCGAGTCCGTCGGCGCCCACGACCACCCCCTCCGCCACGCCGGCGCCCCTCCCTCCGGGAGACGGCGGGGCCACCGGGACGAGCAGGGGCGGGGGACGCCTGGCGTCGACCGGTGCCGGCGTCGCGCTGCCGGGCGGGATCGCGGTTGCCGCCCTTGCCGCAGGCGTCTCGGTAGTGGTCCTCGTCCGCCGGAAGAAGGCAGCCCGTTGAACCGCGTACGCAGCGTGGGCACGGCCACCGCAGCACTCGTCGCGACCACCCTGCTGGTCTCCGGCTGCCGGGCCGGCTCCGGCGGGCAGGCCGAGCACGCCGCGCTCACCGTCTCCACGACCACCGCGATCATCGCCGACCTCGTGCGCAAGGTCGGCGGCGACCGGGTCGACGTGGCCTCCGTCGTCCCCCAACACGGCGACCCCCACTCGTACGAACCGAGTCCCGGGGACGCCACCCGAATCGCCAAGTCGGATCTCGTCTTCAGTAACGGGCTGCTCCTGGAAGAGCCCGGGATCATGAAGATGATCCACACCAACGCGCCCAAGAGCACGCCGAAGGTGCCGATCAGCGAGAAGCTGGAGCAGTACGGGGGCTCCGTCATCAAGCTGAAGGAAGACCTCGGCCTCAACGTGCTGTGGCTCGGCTGGGCCGTGGAAGGCGAGGTCGCCGGTGACGGCTCCCAGGTCCGTACGACGGCCACGAAGCTCGAAGGACCGGGCGACCTGCACGTCTATCTGACCGACACGCTCGGCACACCGCAGAGCTACGTCGACTCCACCGACGGCTTCGACAGGAAGGACTCCTTCGCGCTGCCGCCCGAGGCCCACACCCACGTCAACTGGGTCTTCAGCCGGCCCGGTACGTACCGCCTCACCGTCCAGGCACAGACCGAGACCCTCGACGGGAGGAGGGCACCCGCCGGCAGCGGGACCATCACCTTCGTCGTCGGCGGCGCCCCGGCCCCGCAGGGCAGGACGGTCCTCGACGGCGGACATGCCGACGTCGCCGTCCATGCGCAGACCCGCACCGTCCAGGTGCGCTCCGACGACCCGACCACCGGCCGTCGCACGCACCATCCGACCGACTCGGTCGTGCTCTCCGTCCCCGGCCGGGCCAAGGCGTCCGTGCCCAAGGAGGAGACGTATCGCTTCCTCGGCCCTCCGGGCGCGGACATCTGGGTGCTGCCGCAGGCGGTCATCGGCAAGCACGTCCACGGCGAGATGGACCCGCACGCCTGGGAGGACGTCGCCAACGCCGAGGCGTACGTCCGCCGCATCGAGGCCGAGCTGATCAAGGCCGACCCCGAGGGCAGGCGCGCGTACGAGCGGAACGCCGCCCGCTATCTGAAGCAACTGGCCGCGCTGGACGACGAGGTGGCCCGGAAGCTCGCCCGTGTGCCGGAGGCGAACAGGAAGCTGATCACGACCCACGACGCCTTCGGCTATCTGGCCCACGCCTATGGCATGGAGGTCGCCGGCTTCGTCGTCCCGGTGCCCAGCCGCGAGCCGAGCGCTGCGGAGATCGCCGAACTCCGGGCCACGATCCGGGACAAGAACGTTCCGGCGGTCTTCCTGGAGCCGAACCTCGCCGCACGCGCGGACGTCCTGCGCCGGGTCGCAGAGGACGAGGGCGTCGGAATCTGCACCATCTACGGCGACTCCTTCGACGACAAGATCCACGACTACGTCGCGATGATGCGCCACAACGCGAACGAACTGGCCCGCTGCCTGGGCCGAGAGGGGAGTTGAGCCCGATGAGGCTCGTACGGAACAGCAGGGTCGCCCTCGCGGCGGCGGGGGCGCTCGCGCTCGGTGGCACGGCCATGACGGGCCCGCTCCCACCCCCGCTCGTCGTCGCGCCCGTCACCCTCACCGACGGCATGCTCGGCCTGGGCGAGGGCGGGGTGATCGACATCGACGACACCCACAAGGCGACCGGGCCGGACGGTGGGGACCGCTGGGAGCTGAACCCGGAATGGGACACGACCCGGCTGCCCCACGGCTCTGTGCACTGGTCTCTGACCGGCGTCGAGGGCCCGGGCACCCTTCGGGTCACCGACCCGGACGACTCCCGAGCCGGAAGCGACGGCGAGGGCGCGACCGATGGGGAGCCCCGCGTACGGTTCGACAGCTCGGACGGGCTGCCCGACGGATTCGACCTGCCGGCCGCAGCGCGCGGGGCGACCCGTTGGTCGTTCGACGCGCCCGCAACGTACACCCTGACCTTCGCAGCAAAGACACAAGAAGAGGCAGGGGGCCGGCCCCTGGCCGCCGAGACCTCGTACACGGTACGGGTCGGAGACGCGGCCATCGCCCAGCCGCAGCCGCAGCCGCAGTCCCAGACCGAGACGGAGCCTGTCGTTCAGCCCGGTACGGAGCCGGTGGAACCGGCGGCGACCGCCCCGGTGCCGTCCGTCGGCCGGCAGTTCGCCGCCCGGGCCCCGGACCTGCTCCCGGCCGCCGAGCGGGTCGAGACCGCGAAGACGGTACTCGGCGAAGGGCACATCGACATCGCCGCGCGTGTCGTCGACGGCCGGCTGCAGATCCACGTGAAGGACGGCACGGTTCCCGGGAAGACCGTGTGGCGCGAGCCGTCGTCGGTGGTCCTGCACGTCAAGCCGGGGGCAAAGAAGACGATCCCGGCGAACCAGGACTTCGCCTTCCTGGGGAAGGCGGGCGACCCGATCTGGCTCCTCGACCAGGTGCAGCAGCCGGGGCTGCTGTGGCCCGGCTGGTCCACCGACAACATGGCGGCCGGAGCGACGAAAGGCGAGGTCGAGTTCAAGCTGGTGAAGGCCGACGGGCCGGGGAACTTCGCCCTGTACAACTACGACGGCCTTTCGGGCGCCGCCGTCCGCTTCAACAGCGGCGACGGCGTGCCGGACGCGTTCGGCGTACCGCAGAGCACCCACGCGCACGGCGGCTGGGCCTTCGGCAAGGAGGGCGTGTACCGCCTGACGCTCACGATGTCGGCCACGCTCGCCGACGGGACGAAGTCGAGCGACACCGAGACGCTCGCCTTCAGCGTGGGCGCGGGCGACCCGAACCAGGTGCCGCCCGGCGGAACCGTCGGAGGCTCGACGGGCGGGGCCACGGGCGGCTCCACCGGTGGTACGACGGGCGGCTCGACCGGGAGCACGACAGGCGGGGCCACCGGCGGTTCGACCGGCGGCGGGTCGGCGACCGGCGGCGCCACGGGCGGCTCCGACTCCGCCACCGGCGGCTCCATGGCAAGCACCGGATCGGAGGGCACCCTCCTGCTCGGCGGCACGGCTGCCGCACTCGCCGTGGCCGGCGCGGCCACCGTCGGCCTCACCCGCAGGCGCGCCTCGTGAGCGCCCCCGAGCGGCTGCTCGACGTCGACGCCGTCTCCGTCGTCCTCGGAGGCCGCAGGGTGGTACGGGACGCCTCGCTGACCGTCGAGGCCGGTGAACTTGTCGGCCTCCTCGGCCCGAACGGCGCGGGCAAGACCACCCTGCTGCGTGCGATCCTCGGTCTCGCCTCGCCCGCTGCCGGCAGCGTCGATGCGGTCGGCCTGGTCGGCTACGTGCCCCAACGCCACGAGTTCGCTTGGGACTTCCCCATCGATGTGGCCGGCGCGGTGCTGAGTGGACGCACCCGCACGATCGGCTGGCTGCGCAGGCCACGCGCGCACGACCGCGCCGCCGCCGACGAAGCGCTGGAACGGGCCGGCCTGACCGACCTGCGCCGCCGCCCCATCGGGGAACTGTCCGGGGGACAGCGCCAACGCGTCCTGGTGGCGCGAGCGCTCGCCGCCCAGCCGCGGCTGCTGCTCCTGGACGAACCCTTCACCGGAGTGGACGTCCCCACGCAGGAGCTGCTCAACGAGCTCTTCGGCCGCCTCGCGGCCGAGGGCAGAGGACTGCTGATGACCACACACGATCTGGCCGCCGCCGCCCGTACCTGCACCCGCGTGGTCCTCCTCAACCGCACGGTCGTCGCCGAGGGCGGACCGGAACTCCTCTCCGACACGGACCAGATGCTGCGGGCCTTCGGTCTCGGCCGCGTCGTGTCCGAGAGCGGCGCGGAGGCGGCGGCATGACCGACCTGCTCGCCCTCTTCGCCGATCCTTGGCAACTGCCCTTCATGCGCAGGGCGTTCACCGTCGCCGCCATCGTCGGCCCGGTCTGCGGAGTCGTCGGCGTCTACGTCGTCCTGCGCGGCATGGCCTTCATCGGCGACGCGGTGGCCCACTCGGCCTTCCCGGGGGTGGCGCTCGCGTACGCCTTCGAGGGCAACCTGCTCGTCGGCGGCGCGGCCGCGGGCGTCACGACCGCCGCGCTCATCGCCTTCGTCTCCCAGAACCGGCGACTCAAGGAGGACACCGTCATCGGCGTCTTCTTCGCCTTCGCGTTCGGCCTCGGCATCGTGCTCGTCTCCACGAGGGACAGCTGGACGACCGACCTGTCGTCCTTCCTCTTCGGCCAGGTCCTCGCCGTCGACGACGCCGACATCTGGCGGGTCGCCGCCGTGGGCGCCGTGCTCGTCACGGTCGTCCTCGTGCTCCGCAAGGAACTCGTGGCGGTCAGTCTCGACCGCGAGACGGCACGCGCGGCCGGCCTTCCGGTGCTTTCCCTCGACCTGACGCTGTACGTGGTCGTGACGGCCACGATCGTCATGTCCCTGGAAGCCGTGGGCAACATCCTGGTCCTGGCCCTCCTCATCACCCCGGCGGCCACGGCCCGGCTGCTCACCGAACGGCTGTGGGCGATGACGCTGCTGGCCTCCCTCTTCGGCTGCGCGGGCAGCCTCGCCGGCCTGTACGTCAGCTATGCCTACGACCTCGCGGCCGGCGGCTCGGTCGTCGTCGTCCTCACCGCCCTGTTCGCGCTCGTCTGGCTGCTGGCACCCCGCCACGGCCTTGCCGCGAAGCTCCGCACGAGGGGCCGAGCCGTCGAGGAGAAGCAGACGACGGGCGGCCTCGTGCCGCGGCGGGCGCCCGCCGAAGCGAAGGTCGGACGCTGAGCCTTCCTCGCTGCCGCCCCGGCCCGCGAGGCCTGGTCGGCAGGGGGTGGGTACGCGACCGCACCGCGGTCCCCGGCGCGGCGAGGGTCGGGGCGACTGCCGTCCGGCAGGCATTGGCTGTGCGTCAGACACATCAGCAGTCGGTCGGTGTGAGTCCTGAAACACCTGGGGGGCAGCTGACCGCACATGCGAACGGCTGTAGGCTCCGGACATCGCCCTTGACCTGCATGAAGCAGGCAGGGAGCAGCTAATTCGGGAGTTTGTTCATGTTTCGTGCAATGCTCAAGTCAAAGATCCACCGGGCCACTGTGACCCAGGCAGATCTGCATTACGTGGGTTCCGTCACCATCGACGCCGAGCTGATGGAGGCGGCGGATCTGCTGCCCGGGGAGCTGGTGCACATCGTCGACATCGACAACGGCGCCCGTCTGGAGACGTACGTCATCGAGGGCGAGCGCGGCTCCGGTGTCATCGGCATCAACGGCGCCGCCGCCCACCTCGTCCACCCGGGTGACCTGGTCATCCTGATCAGTTACGCCCAGGTCGACGATGCCGTGGCCCGTGGCCTGGAGCCGCGCATCGTGCACGTCGACGCCGACAACAGGATCATCGGACTCGGCTCCGACGCGTCGGCACCCGTGCCCGGCACCGCCACCGAACGGAGCCCGCACGCCGTTCCCGCGGCGCGCTGACCCGGTCCGGACACCCCGGGGAGCACCGTCATGGCAGAACCGACCGAACGCGTCGAGCTCGACATCCGCGACGACCGCGCGAGCGACGCCGCGAAGTGGGCGGTGCGACGCCATCCCGACCAGGCTCCCGAGGCCCCGGCCGAGCTGGTGGAGCGGGCGAAGGCGCAGCTCGGGTCCCACCCCGAGCTGTACTGACCGACGTGGGCCGGGGTTGTACCGTTCGGCGGATGACGCTCGCGCTGCTGCACACCTCCCCGGTCCACGTGCCTGTCTTCGACGCGCTCCGGGATGCCGGTCATCCCGGACTCGCGCTGCGCCATCTCGTGCACGAGGACCTGCTCACCAGGGCCAGGGAATCGGGGCCCGAAGCGGTGACGGGCGAGATCAGGGCCCTGCTCGCGGGTGCCGTCGCGGACGGTGCCCGCGCCGTGCTCTGCACCTGTTCGACGATCGGCGCCGTCGCCGAGGCGGAGTCGGCGACGCTCGGAGTTCCGGTGCTGCGCGTAGACCGGCCGATGGCGGCCGCCGCCGCGGCCCAGGACCGCGTGGTGGTGCTCGCGGCGATCGCCGACACCCTGGCGCCGACCCTCGCGCTGCTCACCGAGGAGGCGGGGGACCGGCCCGTCGACGTACGCGCCGTCGTGGTGGACGGGGCCTGGGCACGCTTCGAGGCCGGTGAGCGCGACGGCTATCTGGATCTCGTCGCGGCCGCGGCCGATGCGGTCACGGACTGTGATGTGATCGTGCTGGCGCAGGCGTCCATGGCCGCCGCGGTCACCCGTACGGTCACCCGCATTCCGGTGCTCTCCAGCCCAGGCCCGGGTCTCGACGCGGCGGCCGCCGCGGTCCGCTGACCTCCGTGGGCCCTTCGGCCCCGGCCGGTCATCCCGAACCCGCGGGCCCGGACTCACCAGGCGCGGGCCGCCGCTCCGGGAGACGGTGGACACAGATCCACCCGAACCGTTCGGAGGCTCCCCGATGACGAACCCGTACCCCGACCCCGTGCCGCCGGCGCCCACCCCCGGACCGATGCCCGGGCCGCCGTCGCCGCTGCCGGAGCCGCCGCCTCCGCCACCCGGCCCCGTCCCGCCCGGCCCGGCGCCGGACCCGATCCCGCAGCCGCCCGAACCACGCCCCGAGCCGGTACCGGAGCCCGCACCCCAGCGGGGCTGGTGACGGCGGGGAGCAAGGCGGCGTTCACCCGGGCGCGGACCGGTGCCGACGGGTCGGGCGGCCCGGCCACCCGACCGGGCTCAGGCCGTGGGTGGGCGGACCGGTGCCGGGCCCAGCGTGGTGCTGCCGGGTGAGGCCCGATGGCCGAGCCCGGTCCGGTAGGCGTCCATCGCCGCCTCGGTCCGGCCCATCCGCCGCAGCAGATCGCCCAGCAGTCGGCAGATGTCCGCGAGATCCCCGGCGGCACCCGCCCGTTCCAGCAGGGCCAGTGCGGTGACGTAGTGCTCTTCGGCCGAATCGAGCTCGCCCCGTTCCTCGTGGATCAGGCCCAGCAGCCGATGCGCTCCGCCCGCGTGGACCGACCCCCGTTCCGGGTGCAGTTCGCCGAGGAGTCTGTGCAGGAGCTCCCGGGCCTCGGCGGTCCTGCCGCCCCGGCGCAGCACATCGGCCAGCTCCACCTCGACCTGGGCCGTGTACAGGGCGGCGCGCTTGGACGCCAGCATGTCGCGGGCGGCGCGCAGTTCGGCCTCCGCGCCGGACAGGTCGCCGTCCTGCGCGTGTACGTAGCCGCGCATCCAGTGGCAGTGCGCGAGCTCCGTACGGATCTGTAGCTGCTGGTAGATCTCGGCCGCCCGGGCCAGCGAGGCGTCCGCCTCCGCGGTGCGGCCCGCCGCTATGAGCGTACGGGCGACGCTCCGGTGCAGTCCGGCGACCAGCTCCGGATCGGACACCTGTGGCGCGAGGGCCAGCGCCAGCTCACCCGCCTGGGCGGCGCGGGCGTGCGCGCCCATGTCCATGTACGGGGCGATCGCGGCCGTGTACAGCAGCAGGAGCGCACCCGGGTCCTGGAGGCCGGAGGTGTTGAGCTCGTCGATCGCGCTCTCCAACAGGTAGCAGGCGTACCGGAGTTCGCCGGCCAGGAGGTGTGCGACCGCCCTGCCCCGGACGGCCGGGGCACGCCGGGGGAGCGGGGCGTCGGCGAGCTGCCTCTCCGCCGCCTCGAAGTGCTCGCGGGCCGCGGGCAGATCGCCCGTCTCCAGTGCGCAGTGGCCCAGCCCGAGCGTTGCCGCGGCGCGTTCGTCGTCGAGCCCGTGCCGGACGGCCTCGGCGAGCAGAGCGGCATAGGCGCCCGCGGCGTCCTCGGCGGCTCCGGTGGCCAGGGTCCGCTGGGCCTCGACAAGTCTGAGCCGCAGACCGGTCGCGAGATGGGCGGGGCGCCCCGTCGCCAGCTCGTCGTACGTGACGCCGAGCCGGTCCGCGAGGTGGCGTACGGCAGCTTCCGAGGGGCGTACCCGGCCGGCTTCCAGCGTGGAGATGTAGGCGGGGGTGTAGGCGGGCTCCGCCAGCTGCCGCTGCGTCAGGCCGCGTTCGGTGCGCAGCCGTTGGACCCGGCGGCCGACGGCGCCGGGGTCGTCGGCCGGCCCTGCGCCCCTTCTCGCTGCGCGCCCCTCGTCCATCGCACCGCCCCTTCCGCCTCGCCCCGCTCCGAAATGCGGTCCATGCATCGTAAATGCCCGGTTGTGAACCTCAACCACCGGGCGCCTGGGCCTTGTTCGAGGACCCGTCCAGCTCTAGGTTAAGCATCGCGTTAAGTCGAATTAACTCATGGGTTATGTGGTGGTCGTGCCCTGTGAGTCCCCGACGAGTCCCTGCGAGACCCGTGAGCGCTCGCACGTACCCGCGAGGGCTCGCGCGTACCCGTGATTCGTTTCAAGTTCCCACGGACCAGAAGGAGTTGTTCATGCGCAGACGCCCCCACGCGCGCCGCACGGCAGGAGCTGTGGCGGGGCTCGCCCTCGCCGGCCTCCTGGCGGCGACCGCCGCCACCGCACCGGCCTCGGCCGCCGTCACGGATGCCGGCGGTGACCGCCGCGTGGCCGTCGAGTACTTCCCCGATCCGGGCGGCTCGGGCCGCACGGTCGAGGTCCCCGTCGGTGCCCCCGCCCGGAAGGGCGCAACCGCGTCGCCGCTGAGCGCGGCGGAGACCGCGGCCGACGGCACGGTGGGCGAGCAGGCGGTGACCGGTCCGTCCGACGACCGGCTGGACATCGTGATCATCGGTGACGGCTACACGGCGGACCAGCAGGACGACTTCCACGCCGACGCCACCGCCAAGTGGGCAGACATCACCGCGCTGGAGCCGTACAGGAGCTACCAGGGCCTGTTCAACGTGTGGACCGTCGACGCGGTCTCCAACGAGTCCGGCATCAGCGGCGATCCCGGTCCGGACACCGTCAGGGACACCGCGCTCGGCAGTTACTTCTGGTGCTCCGACATCGAGCGGCTGATCTGTACCGACATCGACAAGGTGGCCGCGTACGCGGCGCAGGCCCCCGCCGCCGACCTCGTGGTCGTCATCGCCAACTCCACCAAGTACGGAGGCGCGGGCTACTCCGGGCTCCAGGCAGAGGGCCATCCGTTCAACGGGGTCTCCACCCTCTCCTCCGACCACGCCTCGTCCAGCCTGATCGCCGCCCACGAGATAGGGCACTCGGTCGGCCTGCTGGACGACGAGTACACCTATCCCGAGTACGGGACGTGGACCGGCGGCGAGCCGGGCGGCATCAACTCCACCACCTACTCGGCCGCGCAGCTCACCGAGAAGCAGGCCAAGTGGTACCGCTGGCTGGGCCGTTCCGATCCCGCGGGCGGCACGGTCGGTACGTTCGAGGGCAGCGCCTACTACCCGCTCGGGCTCAACCGCCCCACCGATTCGTCGATCATGCGGGAGCTGAGCAACACCGAGTTCAACCTGCCGGGGCGCGAGGCGATGATCGCCGGGTTCTACCGCGCGGGCAACACACTGAGCAGCACGGTCGACACCGGCGTCGCCGTCGGGCCGGGCCGGCGGATCGCCGTGAACCTGGCGGACCTCGGCAGCGCTGTCGCCGGCACGCACCCGAACCGCCCCGGTGTCGCCACCGGTCTCGCCAGGACCGAGCTGCGCTGGTACGTGGACGGCGTCGAGACGGTGTCCGCCCGAGGGAGGACCGCTGTCACCCCGGCAGCGCTCGGCGTCCGCGCGGACGGTCGCGGCCACCGGGTGACCGCCGAGGCCGTGGACCGTACGGACGCCATCCGCGACCCCGCCGTCCGCGCCCTGGCCACCGACACCCTGACCTGGAACGTCAGGGCGACCGGACACGGGCGGTAGCCACTCAGGCGATGATCGGGACCACGGCCTCCGGCGTCAGCATCCGGAAGGTGAACGCCTGATGGAAGTAGAGCCGGATGCTCGTCGCGTCGTGGTCCTGATAGCCGATCGACAGGTCCTGGCCCAGGCGCAGTTCGAAGTCGCCGCCCCGGGTGGACAGCAGCACCCCGCCCGTGACCGCGGGCGCCCACAGGATCTGGTCGTCGAGCAGCCGGGCCAGATGGGTGGCGACCGGATACCCGTGGTCGGAGGTCTCGGTGGCCTCGGTGTACGCGTCGGCGCCCAGCAGCAGCCGGTACGGACCGTCGACACCTGACAGCCGCAGCTGCGTCAGCGCCTGGCTGACGGTGGCCGGATAGTCCCGGGCATCGGCGGGCAGAGCCAACGGCGAGTGCGAGGAGCCGTCCCTGAGCCCGGTGATCCCGGCCGACGCGTACCCGTCGATGATCGCCATGTCCTCCGCGAACGCACAGGTGAGGGCGGCATCCTTGACGGGCTGCCAGTCGCTGTCGTCCGAACCGCGCTCGACATCGTCCACGGCCGACCGGGTGACCGTGAAGGGCACGCGCCACTCGATGACCGGCACCGAGGTGCGGGCCCGTGCGACGACGTCGGGAGCGGGCGGATCGATGTCGCGCAGATGACCGTCGCCGATGGCCGCCAGTTCGGGCCCGTCCGGGCCGGTGACGTCGACGACCCGGCGGCCCGCCACATGGCGACTGAAGGTGCGCCGGGCCTCTTCTTCGATCTGATCCCAGGCGGCTTCCGTGACCGGGGCGAGTTCGCGGTGCAGATTGTTCATCACTGGGCGCTTTCTTGCAGGCTGCCGATGTGCAGCGAAGCGTCGGCAGGGGCGGCCGGGACCGAGGCGTTCGCCGGTACCGGCGCGGACGCGGGCTCCAGCACGGTGTCGGTCCCGGCGGAGGAGGGCGGAGGCGGCGGGGCGCCGAGGAAGTCGGCGCTGGGGGCGTGGAAGAGGGTGCCGGTGACCGCGGTCGAGAAGTCGAGAATGCGGTCGTGGGTGGCGGGCGGACTGCCGAGGAACATGTTGCGGAGCATCTGCTCGGTGACGCCGGGATCGGCCGCGTAGCCGATGAAGTACGTGCCGAACTCGCCCTGTCCGAAGCTGCCGAACGGCATGTTGGCCCGAAGGATGTCGCGCTCCGTGCCGTCCGGGTCGGTGATCGTGTTGAGGGCGATGTGCGAGTCGGCGGGCTTGACGTCGTCGGCGAACTCGATGTCGTCGAACTTCGTACGGCCGATGACCCGCTCCTGTTCCTCGGTGCTCAGCGCGTTCCACGAGGTGAGGTCGTGCAGGTACTTCTGCACGATGACGTAACTGCCGCCCGCGAACGCGGGATCCTCGGCGCCCACCAGGGCCGCCGAGACGGCGTCCGTGCCCACCGGGTTCTCCGTGCCGTCGACGAATCCGAGCAGGTCCCGGTGGTCGAAGTAGCGGAACCCTTGCGTCTCGTCGACGACGGTCACCGCCCCGCCGAGCCGATCGAGCAGCTGCGTCGCCCACTCGTAGCACACGTCCATCCGCTCGGCCCGGATGTGGAACAGCAGGTCCCCCGGGGTGGCGGGCGCGTGGTGGCGGGCACCGTGGAGTTCCTGGAACGGGTGGAGCTGCTTCGGCCTCGGCCCGTCGAACAGCCGGTCCCAGGCGCCGGACCCGATGCCGGTCACACAGGCCAGGCCGGCGTCGGGGAACCGGAACCCGATGGAACGGGCGAAGGCCGCGAGATCGGGCAGCACCTCGCGCACGGCGGGCTCGCCACCGGGCTCGATCGTGGCGACCAGGATGAGCGCGGCGCTGGTCAGCGGGGCGACCACGGGCTGGGCCGCGGCCGGATCCGGATCCGGCTCCGTGGTGGCGTCGGGCATGGGAGTGCTCCAGGGGCGGCGACGTCGGGAAGGGACGGTGGCTTTGAGACGCGGATGGGGGTGGGGGTCCGTTGCCACTTATCCACGGCCACGGCGGGGCCGCAACCGGGGCCACCCGGCCGGGCGACCGCGAGGGCGGGCCGGCGGACCGCCCCCGCCGTCCGCGCGTCAGCCCGCGACGACCTCCGACCGGTCGCCGCCCCACAGCGTGTGGAAGGAACCCTCGCGGTCGGTGCGGCGGTAGGTGTGCGCGCCGAAGAAGTCGCGCTGCCCTTGGGTGAGGGCCGCGGGCAGCCGGTCGGCGCGCAGCCCGTCGTAGTACGCGAGCGCGGCGGCGAAACCCGGTGTCGGCACCCCCTGTCGGACGGCTTCGGCGACCACTGCGCGCCAGTCGTCCTGGGCCGCGCCGATCTCCTCGGCGAACTGCCGGTCGGACAGCAGGCTCAGCAGGTCCGGACGGGCGTCGTAGGCCGCCCGGATCCGGTCCAGGAACGCGGCCCGGATGATGCAGCCGGCCCGCCAGATCGCCGCCACCGCACCGAGGTCGATCTTCCAGTCGTACGCCTCGCTGCCCGCCCGGATCTGGTGGAAGCCCTGTGTGTACGAGACGATCTTGGACGCGTACAGGGCCTGCTCCACCCGGGTGGCGAAGGCGGCGGCCGCTTCCTCGCCGAGCGGCGCCGGTGACGGACCCGGCAGCTCCCGCGCCGCCTCCCGCAGATCGGCGTGGCCGGAGAGCGAACGGGCGAAGACGGCTTCCGCGATGCCCGAGACGGGCACCCCCAGGTCCAGGGCGACCTGCACCGTCCAGCGGCCCGTGCCCTTCTGCTCGGCCCGGTCCTGCACGATGTCCACGAAGGGTTTCCCGGTGGCCGCGTCGGTGTGGGCGAGAACCTCGGCGGTGATCTCGATCAGATACGAGTCCAGCCGGCCGGTGTTCCAGCCGCGGAAGGTCTCGGCGATCTTCGCGGGGGAGTAGCCGGCCACGGAGCGCAGCAGGTCGTACGCCTCCGCGATCAGCTGCATGTCCGCGTACTCGATGCCGTTGTGGACCATCTTCACGAAGTGGCCGGCCCCGTCGGGTCCGATGTGGGTGGTGCACGGGGTCCCGTCCTTCGCCTTGGCGGCGATCCGCTCCAGCAGCGGCCCCAGCGACTCGTACGACTCGGCCGAACCGCCCGGCATGATGCTCGGACCGTTCAGCGCGCCCTCCTCGCCGCCCGAGATGCCGACGCCGACGAAGTGGATCCCGCGCCCGCGCAGGTCCTTCTCCCGCCTGCGGGTGTCCTCGAAGTGGGCGTTGCCGCCGTCGATGATGACGTCGCCCTCTTCGAGGAGCGGGGCGAACTCCTGGATCACGGCATCGGTGGGATCGCCCGCCTTCACCATGATGACGAGCCTGCGCGGACGTTCCAGCGCCGCGACGAACTCCTGCGGGGTGTGCGCGGGAACGAAGGACCCCTCGTCGCCGAACTCCTCGACCAGCGCGTCCGTCTTCGCGGTCGTCCGGTTGTGCAACGCGACCGTGAATCCGTTGCGGGCGAAGTTGCGGGCGAGGTTGCGGCCCATGACCGCGAGCCCTGTGACGCCGATCTGTGCGGTGCCGCTCATCTGTGTGCTCAGCAATCTGTCTCGGGGATGCCGGGATCTTCAGGAATGCCGGGATCTTCAGTATGGATACGGGGTGCGGGAACGGCCTGCCCGGCATCGTCCGGATGGTCGAACCTGTGTATATTAGCGAGCTGCCTAGTATGTCTAGGCAGGTGATGGTGGAGGTGGCGGATGGTTCGCGCGGGACTCACGACCGAACGCGTGGTGGAGGCGGCGGCCGATCTGGCCGACTCCATCGGCTTCGACAAGGTCACGATCTCCGCGCTGGCCCGCGGCTTCGGGGTCAAGGACGCCAGCCTGTACTCGCACGTCAGGAATCTGCACGACCTGCGCACGCGGGTCGCGCTGCTGGCCGCAGAGGAGTTCATCGACCGCATCTCCGACGCCGTGGCGGGCCGGGCCGGGAAGGACGCCCTGGTCGGGTTCGCCGACGCCTACCGGGCCTTCGCGCTGGAGCGGCCCGGGAGGTACGAGGCCACCCAGATGCGGGTCGACCCCGAGATCGTCGCGCGGTCCACCGCGTACCACCGCACCATCGAGACCACGGGTGCGATGCTGCGCGCCTACGGCCTTGCCGAGCCCGATCTCACGGACGCGGTACGGCTGTTGCGCAGTACCTTCCACGGCTACTGCGCCCTGGAGGCGAGCGGCGGCTTCGGCGCGCCCCGCGACGTGCAGGCGTCCTGGGAGCGGTCCGTCGAGGCCCTGCACTTCCTGCTGGAGCACTGGCCGTCCGCGACGGACGAGAAGGCGGACGAAGAGGCGGGCGAGAAGGCGCCCTGTCCGCGAACCTCGCCTCCTGCACCTTTGAATTGACTTCTATTGCTTGCGACTTGGCAATAATTCACGTAGCCCTTGTGTCAAAGGTCTGGTGCCGGACCACGCGGGGCGCCACTCTGTCCTCGGCGTCACCGGCCGGATCCGGCCACCCCGGCATCCACATGTACCGGTCGGACTGCGTGTACCGGGCGTCAGCCCGCGAAGACGGTGTCGTACTGATCGGGAATCACACTGCCGTCACCGCGGAGCACGGGCCGGGAGGTCCCGTCCGACGCGGTGTAGCCGGTGGTGGCACACGGATAGACGCCGGTCATCCGTCCCTTCGGCCCGATGAACATGGGATTGACCAGCCAGGTGCCGTCCGCGTCGTCGTACGAACGGCACATCAGCTCGGCCTTGTTGCGGTTGAGGGCCAGCCGCAGACCGGTCGCGTCACGGAGCATCGACACATCCGTGTCGGAGTCCCCGGCGGCGAACACCGGCCGCATCGAGGGATCCTGCACCCGGGAGGCGTCCGCACCGCGCACGCCGAAGATCTCCTTGTTGATCCAGCAGCGCTTGCCGTCGATGTAGGTGATCTGCGAGTCGTCGCCGGGGCGCGCGGTGCCGCAGGCGCTCAGATGCGAGGTGTAGCGGCCCTGTTTGGTGGTGGACCGGATCCCGATCACGTTCCCGGGTGCGACATCGACACCCCGGGCCCAGACGTCGACCACGGGCTGCGGCGACGCGGAGACGATCCATACGTCGAATCCGGCGCGGCGCAGTGTGCGGATCAGGTCGCGCTGCTGCTCGTAGTAGCGGATGTAGCCGGTGGCGTCGGTGGTGCTGCCGACCTGCTGGGTGGCGCCCACGGGGGCGGCCAGGTTCTCGGCGCGCGCCGCGGCGGCGAAGGAGCGCACCTGTGCGGCCGTCCAGCCGTGGGTGAGCTGCGCCAGCCAGGCGTACGCGGGTTCCATCGTGCGCCGGTCGTATCCGGCGAAGGCGTCCTGCCCCGCGGTGGTGGTGGCCTCGCTGTAGACCGAGAGGATCTCGTCGGCGCAGGCCGTGTCGGTCGCGGTCGGCAGGGTGCGGTGGAGGCCGGTGCCGTCCGGGCAGGCGGCGCGCAGCGCATCGGCCGCCGAGTCCGTGAGGTAGCGGCTGGTGGTGCGCCAGTCGCCGTGCTCGGGCTGCCGGATCCGGGAGTTGCGCAGCAGCCAGAACATGGTGGCGTCGCCGACATCGTTCTTGATGACGGTGTTGTCCCAGTCGAAGACCGCCACCGGCGCGGCGTGGCCGTCGCGGTGGAGCGGCGAGCAGCTCCCGTGACGGTCGATGAGCCGCTGGATCCGGGCCTGGTTGGCCCCGTACCAGCCGGTCGACACGGTCAGTTGTGGGCAGGGACGGCCGGGTCCCGGGCGGTCGTGGGCTCCGGCGGGTGCGGTGAGGGCGGCCAGGGCAGCCGCCAGCGCGAGCGCGGTGGCGGCGAGCCGCGCGGCGGAGCGCCGGGCGGACCGGAGTGCGGGACGGGGTACGGGCACGCTGGGGACCCTCCTGTGGTGTGGGCGGTCGCCGAGGACGGGGGGACGGGGGGACGGAACGCCCCCGCCCCCCGTCCGCACCGGCCTAGAGAGGTGTGACGTAGGCGCCGGTGAGCCCGCCGTCGACCAGGAAGTCGGTGGCGTTGACGAACGAGGAGTCGTCGCTGGCCAGGAAGGCCACGGCGGCCGCCATCTCGGTGGGTTCGGCGAACCGGCCGACCGGGATGTGCACCAGCCTGCGAGCGGCCCGCTCCGGGTCCTTGGCGAACAGCTCCTGGAGCAGCGGGGTGTTGACCGGGCCGGGGCACAGTGCGTTGACCCGGATGCCCTCCCGGGCGAACTGCACACCGAGTTCGCGCGACATGGCCAGCACGCCGCCCTTGGAGGCCGTGTAGGAGATCTGGGAGGTGGCGGCGCCCATCCGGGCCACGAAGGAGGCCGTGTTGATGATGGAGCCCTTGCCCTGGCGCCGCATGTACGGGATGGCGGCCTTGCAGCACAGGTACACGGAGGTGAGGTTGACCTCCTGCACCCGCCGCCAGGCTTCGAGGCCGGTCTCCAGGATCGAGTCGTCCTCGGGCGGCGAGATCCCCGCGTTGTTGAACGCGACGTCGACCGAGCCGTAGGTGTCGAAGGCGGCCTTGAACAGGGCCTCGACCTGCTCGGCGTCCGTGACGTCGGTACGTACGAAGAGGCCGTCGACCTCCTCGGCGGCGGCCTTGCCGCTCGCCTCGTCCACATCGGCGCAGACCACGTGCGCGCCCTCGGCGGCCAGGCGCCGGACGGTGGCCAGTCCGATGCCGCTCCCGGCTCCGGTGACTACGGCGGTGCGGCCGACCAGGCGGCGGCAGACAGCGGTGGTGTCGGTCATGGTGCTCAGGCCTCCGTGCTGATGAAGATGTTCTTGGTTTCGGTGAAGGCGGCGAGTGCGTCGGGGCCGAGCTCGCGGCCCAGCCCGGACTGTTTGTAACCGCCGAAGGGGGTGGCGTAGCGGACGCTGGAGTGCGAGTTGACCGAGAGGTTCCCGGCCCGCAGCCCTTGGCCGACCCGCAGGGCACGGGCCACGTCTCGCGTCCAGACCGACCCGGCCAGACCGTACTCCGTGGCGTTCGCCAGCCGTACGGCGTCCGCCTCGTCGTCGAACGGCAGCACCACGGCGACCGGCCCGAAGACCTCGTCGACGGCGACCGGGGCATCCGGCGACACCCCGGCGAGGACGGTCGGCGGGTACCAGAACCCGGGGCCGTCGGGCGCCGAGCCCAGGATCGTCCGTACGCCGTCGGGCAGGGCATCCACGAACCCGCTCACACGCTCCCGCTGGACGGCCGAGATCAGCGGACCCATCTGGGTCTTCTCGTCCGAGGGGTCGCCGACCACCACGGCGGCGACGGCCGGTGCCAGCAGATCGAGGAAGCGGTCGTGGACCGAGCGCTCGACCAGGATGCGGGTCCGGGCGCAGCAGTCCTGGCCCGCGTTGTCCAGGAAGGACATCGGGGCGGCGGCCGCCGCGGCCTCCAGGTCGGCGTCGGCGAAGACGACGTTGGGGCTCTTGCCGCCGAGCTCCAGGGTGAGGCGCTTCACGCGTTCGGCGCAGCGGGTCATGATGTGCTTGCCGGTCCGCGTGGAGCCGGTGAAGACGATCTTGGCCACGCCGGGGTGGTCCACCAGGGCGCCGCCGGCCACCGGCCCCTCGCCCGGCAGCACCTGGAACAGCCCGCCGGGCAGCCCCGCCTCCAGGGCGAGTTCGGCCAGGCGCAGCGCGGTCAGCGGGGTGGTCTCGGCGGGCTTGAGCAGTACGGCGTTGCCGGCGGCGAGCGCCGGGGCCGCGCCCCAGGCGGCGATCGGCATCGGGAAGTTCCAGGGGGCGATGACCCCGATGACGCCGAGCGGTTCCAGGACGGTGAAGTCGATGCCGCCGGCCACCGGGATCTGCCGGCCAAGCAGGCGTTCGACGCCGCCCGCGCAGTAGTCGAGGAGGTCGCGGACATTGCCCGCCTCCCAGCGGGCGTTGCCGATGGTGTGTCCGGCTTCCCGGACCTCCAGCAGGGCCAGTTCCTCGATGTGTTCGTCGACGGTGGCGGCGAACCGGCGCAGCAGCCGGGCGCGGTCGGCGGGGGCGGCCGCGGCCCAGGCGCGCTGGGCGGTGGCGGCGCGGGCGACGGCCGCGTCGACATCGGCGGCGGTGGCGGCCGGGACGGTGGCGATGATTTCGGCGGTGGCCGGGTTCAGGACGTCCAGGCTGTGCGGTGCTGACTGGTGGGACACGTACGGGCCTCGATCGGGGGTGAGGGACGTGAGGGCGTCAAGGGCGTGCGGGGCGACGTGCGGGACGTGACGGCGTCACGGGCGTGCGGGGCGACGTGCGGGACGGGACGGAGGTCACAGGCGCTCGAACGAGCGGCGCAGCTCCCAGTCGGTCACGGCGGCGTCGTACGCGGTGAGTTCGACACGCGCCATGTTGAGATAGTGCGCGACGACCTCCTCGCCGAACGCCTCCTTGGCGATGGGGCTGGCCTCCCACAGATCGGCGGCCTCGCGCAGGGTGGTCGGCACCTGCTCGTACTCGGCGGTGTAGGCGTTGCCCGTGCAGACCTCCGGCAGCTCCAGCTCGTGCTCCACGCCGTACAGGCCCGCGGCGACCAGTCCGGCGGTGGCGAGGTACGGATTGACGTCCCCGCCGGGCAGCCGGTTCTCGAAGCGGCGGGAGCGGCCGTGGCCCACCACGCGCAGGGAGCAGGTGCGGTTGTCGTGGCCCCAGGCGACGGCGGTCGGGGCGAAGGAGCCGGGCTGGAACCGCTTGTAGGAGTTGATGTTCGGTGCGTACAGCAGGGAGAAGTCACGCAGGGCGGCGAGCTGCCCGGCGAGGAAGTGCCGCATCAGGCGGGACATGCCGTCCGGGCCGTGACCCGCCATCGCGTTGTCACCGTTGGCGTCGGTGAGCGAGAGGTGGATGTGACAGGAGTTGCCTTCGCGCTCGTCGTACTTGGCCATGAAGGTGAGCGAGACGCCCTCCTGCGCGGCGATCTCCTTGGCGCCCGTCTTGTAGATCGCGTGCTGGTCGCAGGTGACCAGCGCCTCGTCGTAGCGGAAGGCGATCTCGTGCTGGCCGAGGTTGCACTCGCCCTTGGCCGACTCGACGGTCAGCCCGGCCGCCTGCATCTCGTTGCGGATGCGGCGCAGCAGGGGTTCGACGCGGCCGGTGCCGAGGATGGAGTAGTCGATGTTGTACTGATTGGCCGGGGTCAGCCCGCGGTAGCCGCGGTCCCAGGCCTGCTCGTAGGTGTCCTTGAAGACGATGAACTCCAGCTCCGTGCCCACCTGGGCGCGGTAGCCGAGGCCGGCCAGCCGGTCCAGCTGCCGGCGCAGCACCTGGCGCGGGGCGGCGACGACCGGGCCGCCGTCGTTCCAGGCGAGGTCGGCGACGAGCATCGCGGTGCCCTCGTGCCAGGGCAGCAGCCGCAGGGTTTCGAGGTCCGGGACCATGGCGAAGTCGCCGTAGCCGCGCTCCCAGGAGGACATCGCGTAGCCGTCGACGGTGTTCATGTCGGTGTCGACGGCCAGCAGATAGTTGCAGCCCTCGGTACCGTGCTCCAGAACCTCGTCGAGGAAGAACCCGGCGGCGAACCGCTTTCCCTGGAGCCGGCCCTGCATATCGGGAAAGGCCAGGACGACGGTGTCGATGGCCCCGTTCGCGACGAGCGAGCGCAGCTCCTCGACGGCGAGCGGGGGTTTGCGGTCTGCCACGGGATTCCTCCTTGGGTGCACCGAGATCCATAAGGTATGACAGGGAACCATTGCTTGGGAAGAGGGTCCGGCAGTGGCGGCGAATCCTCGGCAGGCGCCTGGAGCCTGACGGTGAATCCTCGCCTCGGAAGCACCCGGTGCGTTTGTCGCGAGCGCGGCGCACACACGTAACCACTGTTTAACGCGCGCCCCTTGTGTTTCACCTGGCGTTCCATAAAGGTGTGCCGATGAACCTTTGAATGTGAACCCTTGACGTGCCCTTTCGCCTGCCACGCCTCGACGCAGCGCCGTCGACACACATCTGGAGCGCCCCATGGCCCAGGGAACCGACACACCCACCAGCCCACCCGGCGGCACGGCCGGCCTGGTGACCGGCGAGGACGAGTACCTGCACCGCCGAACGCTGCGCCGGGGCAGCGCGGGCTGGCTCCTGCTGACCGGACTCGGCGTCGCCTACGTGGTGTCCGGCGACTACTCCGGCTGGAACATCGGCCTGTCCAAGGGCGGATTCGGCGGGCTCGCCGCGGCCACCGTGCTGATGGGCCTGATGTACGCGTGCCTCGTCTTCGCGCTGGCCGAACTCTCCGCCATCCTGCCCACCGCGGGCGGCGGTTACGGCTTCGCGCGCCGCGCCCTGGGCACCTGGGGCGGCTTCCTGACCGGTACGGCCATTCTCATCGAGTACATCCTCGCCCCCGCCGCCATCTCGCTGTTCATCGGTGACTACGTGGAATCCCTCGGCCTGTTCGGGCTCACCTCCGGCTGGCCCGTCTATCTCGCCTGCTTCGCGGTCTTCATCGGGATCCACCTCTGGGGCGTCGGCGAGGCACTCCGGTTCAGCCTGATCGTGACCGCCGTCGCCGTGGCCGCCCTGCTGATCTTCGCCATCGGCGCGTTCACCGATTTCGACGCCGACCGCCTCAACGACATCCCGGTGGACACCGGCGCACTCGGCTCCTCGTCCTGGCTGCCCTTCGGGCTGCTCGGCATCTGGGCCGCCTTCCCCTTCGGCATGTGGTTCTTCCTGGGCGTCGAGGGCGTGCCGCTCGCCGCCGAGGAGGCCAAGGACCCGGTCAGGTCGATGCCGAGGGCACTGGCCATCTCGCTGACCGTGCTGGTGGGCCTCGCGGTGCTCACCTTCCTCTCCGCCACCGGCGCGCAGGGCGCGAAGGCCATCCAGGAGGCGGGCAACCCCCTCGTGGTCGCGCTGGAGGGCAAGGGCGGCCCCACCGGCCTGAGCCGCTTCGTCAACTACGCGGGCCTGGCGGGCCTGGTGGCCTCGTTCTTCTCGCTGATCTTCGCCGGCTCCCGCCAGCTGTTCGCGCTCTCCCGGGCCGGCTACCTGCCGCGCTTCCTCTCGCTGACCAACCGTCGCAAGTCCCCCTACCTCGGCCTGCTGATCCCCGGCGCGATCGGCTTCACACTGGCCGCCTGGATCGGCAACGGCGGCCGGATGCTGAACGTCGCCGTCTTCGGCGCCACCATCAGCTACGCGCTGATGGCGCTCTCCCACATCGTGCTGCGCCGGCGCGAACCCCACCTCGAACGGCCCTACCGGACGCCCGGCGGCGCGTTCACCTCGTCCGTGGCCTTCGTGCTGGCATGCTCGGCCCTGGTGGCGACCTTCCTGGTGGACCGGGACGCCGCGTTCATCGCGCTCGGTGTGTACGTGGTGGCGCTGGCCTACTTCGCCTTCTACAGCCGTCACCGCCTCGTCGCGAGCGCCCCGGAGGAGGAGTTCGCCGCCCTGGCGGCGGCCGAGGCCGAACTGGCGCGGGACTGAACAGGACCCCGGCGCAAGGGCGTCGCGGACACACCCGTACCGCCGCTGCCGCACCCGTACGCGGCAGTGGCGGCACCACGACCGAACAGCGGACCAATCGGAGGAGGCGGCCATGACCCGGCCCGTCATCGGCATCAGCACCTATCAGGAACCGGCCCGGTGGGGTGTCTGGGACACCCAGGCCGTCCTGCTGCCCGACGTCTACCCGCGCCTGGTGCGGGCGGCCGGCGGCCTGGCGGTGATGCTGCCGCCCGACGACACCGCCGAAGCGGCCCGGGAGGCAGTGGCGGCACTGGACGGTGTGGTGATCGCGGGCGGCGCCGATGTCGAACCGGCCAGGTACGGCGAGGCACCCGACCCCCGCACCGGTCCGCCGGCCCGCGAACGCGACGCGTGGGAACTCGCGCTGATCGAGGCGGCGATCGACCGGAGCGTCCCGCTGCTGGGCATCTGCCGGGGCATGCAACTGCTCAACGTCGCGCTCGGCGGCACCCTGCACCAGCACCTGGACGGGCACACCGGCGGTCCCGGTGTCTTCTGCGAACACCCCGTCACGCCCGTTCCCGGCACGGCGTACGCGGCGGCCGTCGCGGAACCGGACATGGTGCCCGCCTACCACCACCAGGCCGTGGACCGCCTGGGAAGCGGCCTTGTCGCGAGCGCCCACGCACCCGACGGCACCGTGGAGGCCGTCGAACTCATCGGCCACGAAAGTCTGGTGCTGGGGGTCCAGTGGCATCCCGAGATGGGCCACGACACCCGGGTCATGGCCGCACTCGTGGACGCGGCGGCCCGGCGCCGCGCCGCCACGTTCGTACCCTGACAGCTCGTCGGCGGCGGGACCGCTGGGTCGGCGGTGACGGGTGAGTCCGGTCGCTCTCTTGTCACCGCCCTTTGCCTGCACATAAGTTGGGCGCTTGCGACGTGTCCTACTGTCAGTGGGGGAGCCAAGCCATGGCCGCGAACGGACGGCACCGCAGATATCAGCCCAGCCGGATCAACCGTGCCTCGCTCACGGTCACCGCGGGCGGTGCGGGCCTCGCGCTCCCGCTCCTCACGGCAGCCTCGGCGGGCGCCGCGTCGACGGACGTGTGGGAGAAGGTCGCCGCCTGCGAGTCGACCGGCGACTGGCACATCAACAGCGGCAACGGCTACTTCGGCGGACTGCAGTTCACCCGGTCCACCTGGGCGGCGTACGGGGGCACGGTCTACGCCCCGCGCGCCGATCTGGCCACCCGGGACGAGCAGATCTCCATCGCCGAGAAGGTGCTCGACGCGCAGGGACCCGGCGCGTGGCCGGGCTGCTCGACGAAGGCCGGGCTGACCAGCGGCGCGGACACCGCCGACATCAACCCGCAGTCGCAGCGCACCAGTCAGGTGAAGGCTCCGGACCGGACCGCCCCGGGCAGGACCGTCTCCGGCAAGTCCACGGCGAAGCGGACCTCCGCCGCCGCCACGCCGACCACCGTGCCCGGCAAACGCGAGTCGTACACCGTGACACGCGGCGACTCGCTCTCCGCGATCGCGGCGACCGAGCGCGTCCGGGGCGGCTGGCAGCACCTCTACGCGCAGAACCGCGAGATCGTGGGGGACGACCCCGACCTCATCCTGCCCGGGCAGCGCCTGAGCCTGGACACGGCCCGTGCGCCGAGGACGGGCTCAGCCGCGCAGGCGAAGCCGAAGGCAGAGCCGAAGCCCCGGAAGTCCACCGCACCGCAGCGGTCGGCGGCCCCGGAGCGTCCGAAGGCGAAGACCCAGGACCGGGCCGCCGAACCGAAACAGCAGGCGGCCGCCTCGCGGCACCAGGCGGCGAAGCCCCGTCCGACCACCGCGACACCCAAGCCGCACCACAGCACCACGAAGCCGCAACCGAAGCCGAAGCCGCAACCGAAGAAGACCGAGAACCACCGGCCGAAGCCGCGCGCGGAGCAGCACGCCGGTCTCGTCGCCCCCGTCGCGGCCGGCATCGGCACCCCGTACCACCAGTCCGGCTCCTGGGCCAGCGGCTACCACACCGGGGTCGACTTCCCCGTCCCGACCGGTACGTCGATCAGGGCGGTGGCCTCCGGCACGGTCGTCTCGGCGGGCTGGGGCGGGGCGTACGGCTACCAGGTCGTCATCCGGCACAGCGACGGCAAGTACAGCCAGTACGCGCACCTGTCCGCGCTGCACGTGCGTGAGGGCCGCCATGTCTCGGCGGGCCAGCGGATCGCGCGCTCGGGCTCCACCGGGAACGTCACGGGCCCGCACCTGCACTTCGAGATCCGCACCGGTCCCGGCTACGGATCGGACATCGACCCGCTGGCCTACCTCAGGGCGGGCGGCGTCAGGGTCTGAACGGCCCCCTGGGATCCGGCCACGTCACCGGGTTCGGCGGGGCCCGAGGACGAAGGGCTCTGCTCCTCGGGGCCGGGGGACGGCGACAGGCCGAACGTCACCCGGCCCAGACACTCCAGCGGCATCAGCACCGGCAGCGGACGCGGTGCGGAGAACGTGTCCCGGACCGCCTCGACGGTCCCGGCGGGCGTCGAAGGGCCGGCCGAAGCGGCAGGCTCCGCCGGTGCGGGCCCGGAGAGCATCGTGGCCCCCGGTGCGCGGACCGGGCGGACCCGTTCCGCCGCCGGTTCCGGCGCCTCCGTGTGCCCGTCCGCCGCCGCGGCGTCCGGGAGCGCGCTGCCCGTCGTCGTCGCGGCCCGGTGCTCCGCGCCCAGCCGCTCCGTCGTGAGCAGGATCAGTCCGCCCGCCGCGACCACCGCACAGGCCAGCGCGAGCACGGTCCCGGTCGTGCCGTACCGGAACTGCTCGTCGAACATCGTGATGCCCACGACCGCCGCTATCACCGGGTTCACCACGGTCACCGTCGCCAGCGGTGCGGTCAGTCCGGCACCCCGGTACGCGGCCTGGGAGAGCAGCAGCCCGGCGGCCGCGAATCCGGCGATCGCCAGCAGCGCCGGCAGCCCTTCCGCCACCGCGCCGGACGTCCACCCCACCGCCACCGTCTTCACGAAGACCGAGGCGATCCCGAACGCGATGCCCGCCGCCCCGGCCAGGACCACGCTCCGTACCACCGGCCGGTGCACGCCCGCGGAGACCAGGGCGAGCAGCGCGACCGCGCCGAGTGTCACACCGGCCACGATCAGCTGATCCCGGCCGTTCAGCGCATGTGAACCGGCGTTCCCGGTGAGCGCGAGCAGGCCCGCCAGACCGACGGTCGCCATGATCGCGCCCCGCCACGCGGTGGCTCCCGCCCGGCGGCGTACGAAGAGCGCCGCCATCGGCAGGGCGAAGACGATGGTCAGCGCACCGAGCGGCTGCACGAGGCTGAGCGGACCGTAGGCCAGCGCCACGACATGAAGCACCGCGCCCCCGCCGTTCAGCGCCACGGCGGCCCACCAGACACGGTTGCGAAGCGGCGCCAGCGAGTGGCCTTCGCCGGTCGTCGCCACGCGCTCCTGGACGATCGCCCCGGCCGCGTAGGCGACCGCGGAGACCAGTGACAGCAGCACGGACAGCGCAAGGGAACTCATGTACACCACGATGTCCCTTCGACGCGGCTGCGTCGTCGTCCTTGAGACGGCAATTCGGCGTACTGCCTCAGTAGTACGGCCGTGGTCCCAGTGTCCTCCTGCGGAGGGTGGTTCTCGCTCGGAGGGCTTAGAGTCCTCACCCCGCAGGGTTACGGCGAACGCCGGTGAGGAGCACGTGCGATGGACGGGTCCGCAGCGGCCTCGGTGGGCGGATTCTTCGCGCTGCGGGCCACCGCGCCGCCCCACGGAGCACCCTGCCCGCTGGCGCGGCTGTACGCGGGGGAGCAGGCCCCGCTCACGGCCCGGATCGACACGGTCGCCGCCCGGCTGGGCACCGCCGAGCGCAGAGTGGCCGCCTCGATCGCGCACCTGGGGCTGGCCTCCCGGCTCTGGTCGGTCGCACTCGGACCGGCGGTACTGACCGGCAGCTTCCCCGCCCTCGCGCCCGGCGCCCTCCACTGGGACCCGCGACCCCCGGCCCCCGACGACCTGTGGCTGGACGGCACCGATTCGCTGCCCGGCACCGCCCGCGCGATCCGCGAAGCCGTCCAGTACGGCCATCTCGTACCCCTGGCCGAGGCGGTCCACCGGGACGGTCCGCTGTCCGACCGGCTGCTGTGGGGCAATGCCGGCTCCGCCCTGGCCGGAGCCCTGCGCCAGCTCCTGGCCTGGGCGCGTACGCACCGCCGCCCCGACGCGGCGGCGCGGGCCCGCGCACTGGTCGCCGAGCTCTTCGACCACCCGGACCTCCGGGAGACCGGCACCCCGCACGACGCGGCGTTCCGCCGGCGCAGCTGCTGTCTGTACTACCGGACACCGGCCGGTGGCCTGTGCGGGGACTGCGTCTTCGAGCGCGGCTGAACCACCGCCACCGCACGTACGGCCGCCCGAGCCCCGCGCCGGGCCGGTCATGGTCGTGGGGCGGGCGGCGTCCCGCCCGCCCCACAGCTCAGCTGCTCAGTTCGAACTCGGCCCGGATGCGCTTGCCCACCGGCACCCGCTCCGCGGTCAGCCGGTCGCACAACGCCACCACGATCTCCATGCCGTGGCCGCCGGGGCGCTCCGGGTCGGGTGAGTAGAACAGCGGCAGGGCGGTGCTGGAGTCGTACACCGTGACGCTGACGCGCTCCGCGGTGCCCTCCAGCTCCAGCAGATAGGGGCCCTGGCTGTACCGGTCGGCGTTGGTGACCAGCTCGCTCACCGCCAGCAGCAGATCGCTGCGGGTGCGTTCACCGAACACCGCGAGCCACTCGGCGGCCAGCCGGACCAGGAAACGATCGGCCAGCGCGCGGGCCTGCGCGATGCAGCCGGGCTCGCCGTCGAACACCTCGGCGCTGTGCAGAACCTCGGTGGGCCGGTCCGGGCAGGGACAGTCGGCCGGTCGCGAGGTGACCTGTTCGTTCATGTGCTCCAGCCAGGGCGACGCAGGGGTGTCCGGTGACAGCTTCTCGACGTCCGCCTACCCGCGACGAACGGTCCCACTCCGGGAAGAACCCGGCAGATCTCAGCCATGGCCGCACCGCGCGGCCGCCGTGTCCGCGACGAGCGGTTCCGCCGCGGAGCGCGCGGGCGGGGCGGCGACCGGCAGGGTGAAACGGATCCGGGTGCCTTCGGAGGTCTCCTCGTCCAACCAGATCCGGCCCCCGTGGAACTCCACGATCTTCCGGCAGAGCGCCAGGCCGATGCCCGTCCCCTCGTACTCGTCCCGGCCGTGCAGACGCTGGAAGATGACGAACACCTTCTGCGCGGACTCCGGGGCGATGCCGATGCCGTTGTCCGACACGCACAGGTGCCAGTCCTCGCCCTCCCGGACGCATTCGACCGTGATCCTGCACGGCACGTCCGGCCGCCGGAACTTCACCGCGTTGCCGATCAGGTTCTGCCAGACCATGGAGAGTGCCGTGGCGTCCCCGGTCACCTCGGGCAGCGGGGACTCCCGTACGACGGTGGCGCCGGACTCCTCGATGACCAGCGCGAGATCGGCCAGCGCCCGGTCGAGCGTCCGGTCGAGGCCGACCGGCTTCCACTTGTCGTGCACCCGTCCCACGCGGGAGAAGGCGAGCAGGTCGTCGATCAGCACCTGCATCCGGGTCGCACCGTCCACCGCGTAGTCGATGTACTGACGGGCCCGGTCGTCGAGCGAGGCCGCGGCCCGCTTCTCCAGGAGCCGGCAGAACGAGGCGACCTTGCGCAGCGGCTCCTGGAGGTCGTGCGAGGCGACATAGGCGAACTGCTCCAGCTCCGCGTTGGACCGGCGCAGTTCCTGGGCCTGCTCCGCCAGCAGCTGCTCGCGCTCCCGGGATTCGGCGAGCTCCCCGACGATCCGGCGGCGCATGTCCTCGACGGCCGCCGCGACCGCCCGCACGTCGGACGGTCCGCCGACCTCGATCCGGTTGCCGAACGCCCCCGAGCGGACCGTGTCGGAGGCGGCGGCCAGCCGGTTCAGCGGCCGTCCCACCATCCGGTGCAGCAGCAGCCCCAACGCCACCACGGCCGCCAGGAAACCCACCACCAACGCGATGTACACCCGGTCCCGGGTGGTGCGGGCGTCGCCCAGGTCGGCGCGGGCGCGGTCGCGCGCCGCATCGAGGTGGGCCTGCTCGGCCCGGTACAGCCGCCGCAGCGTGTCGAACTCGGTGTTGCTCCGCCGGATCGGGGCGGAGGACTCGGACGCCGGACCGTCCCGGCGGACCGCGGCGACCAGCGGCTCGGCGTGCCGGCCGCGCCACTCCCGCGCGGCCGCGGCGATCCGGTCGAGGTCGTCGGCGAAGGGCTGCTCGTTCCCGACGAGCGCGCGGACCCGGGCCAGCCGGAGGCTCTCGTCCCGCCTCCCCTCCTCGTACGGCCGCAGGAAGGCCGCATCACCGGTGAGCGCGAAGCCGCGGACCCCGGTCTCCTGGTCCAGCAGGGCGTTCTGCAACTGGAAGGACGCGGAGCGGGCGGGCTGGATGCGGTCCACCAGCTCGGTGGTGCGGTCGGATATCCGGGCCTGCACCAGACCACCGACGACCGCACCGGCGCAGACGATCAGCACGAAGACGGCGAGTATCAGGTGCACCCAGCGCTGGACGGAGAGGCGCGAGGCCGGGCCGGGCCGGGGTTCCGGCGACGCGTCGGAGCCGCTCATCGCGGGCCGCTCCGTCCCCAGCCCAGGTGGAGCACGGCGACGTCGTCCGCGAGACCGCCGTACGGGGACGCCGCCCGAGCGGCCTCGTCGACCAGGGTGTCGACGAAGTCACGGGCCGCCAGCGCCCCGTGCCGCCGGGCCAGGGCGAGCAGCCCCTCCTCGCCCAGCCGGGAGTCCGGCCCCGAACGCCCCTCGAAGAGCCCGTCGGTGAACAGCACGAGGCGGCCGTCCCCGGGCAGCGGCAGATCCGAGGCGCTCCACCGCTCGGTCCCCGTTCCCGCCACCAGCCCCAGCGCCATCCCGGGCTCGGGCTCCTCCCAGCTCACCCGGGCACCGCTGCGCAGCAGCAGCCCCGGGTGCCCGGCCCGCACCACCCGCACCCGGCGCCGGTCCGGGGCGAAGGCCAGTGAGGTGACGGTCGCGAAGACATGGGGGTCGGAGCGCTCGGCGACGAGGATCTCCTCCAGCAGCCGGACCTGTTCGAGCTGGCCGGTCGCGCACAGCACCGCCGTACGCCACGCCACCCGCAGACAGACCCCCAGCGCCGCTTCCGCCGCCCCGTGCCCCGACACATCGCCGATCACCGCGTGCACCGTGCCGTCGGACGTCTGCACCACGTCGTAGAAGTCCCCGCTGAGCAGGGCTTGCGCCCGGCCCGGCTCGTACCGCGCGACCGCCTCGAAGGAGTCGTCGAGCAGCAGGGGCACGGGCAGCAGACCGCGTTCGAGGCGGGCGTTCTCCTGCGCCATCAGCCGGTTGGCGCGCAGCGCCGCCGCCGCCCGCTCGACCTGCTTGCGCTGGAGGGCGTACCGGACCGAGCGGCCCAGCGCCTCCGGATCGAGCCGTCCCTTGACGAGGTAGTCCTGGGCGCCGGTGGCCACGGCCGACAGGCCCGTATCGGACTCCGCCCGGCCGGTCAGCACCACGATGGCCGCGTCCGGAGCCGACTCGACGAGCTGGGTGACGGCGTCCAGACCGAACACGTCGGGCAGATGCAGATCGAGCAGCACACAGCACGGGGTCCGGGTCCCGGACAGGAAACGGCGCGCCTGCGCCAGCGTCTTGCACCAGGTCAGCGCGGAGTCCAGCTCGCTGTCCGCGAGCATCTCCTCCACCAGGAGCGCATCGCCGGCATCGTCCTCGACCAGCAGGATCACGGCATCGACGTCCCACACCGAACCGTGGCCGGCCGGGGGAGGACCCGGCTGTACGGGGACGGCGTCCGAACGCGTGGGTCCGGCCGGAGAGCTGCCCATGGGGAGCCCGGTCACACTGCACCCCCTCGTACGCATGGCACGACCCGCCCCGGCCGTATGGCAGCGAAGCATATGTGACCGTTCCGTGGAGGAGACGTCGGGGCGCCGGCGGCAGGCGGCCGCCCGCATCCGCGCCGAACGCGAGTGGAGCCGTGGCCGCGTGTGGAGTCGCGCGACACGTCACGCGAACGGAGCAGCATCCGGTGCATGGCAGACTTGATCGGGGCGTTCGGCCCGGCAGGAGCAGGTACGGCGGTCGGCGCCACGAGAGACGGACGGCAGAGGAACGGCAATGACGGTGACAGAGGACAGCCCGGAGCTCGCTCCCGGAACTGAGGAGTTCGGTCCCGGTATCGACCCGGAGCGGCTGGCCGTCTGCCTGAGCGTGCTCGACGAACTCGACACCATCGAGGTCGACCACCCCGACGCCATCACCGTGCGCCGTGCCACGGCCGGTATCTACCGCACCGTGAAGCAGCGCCGCCGCCAGGAGCGCCGCGCCGCCAAGACCGCGCACGACAAGGCGGTCACGGAGGCCACCGCGACCGGCTCGGCCGACCGGATCGACGACGAGACCCAGGGCGTCCTGCCGTCCTCGTCCGCCCGCGCCGAGATCGCGGGAGTGCTCCAGCGGCCCCGCTCCTGCTACATCTGCAAGACCCGTTATGTCGAGGTGGACGCCTTCTACCACCAGCTCTGCCAGCCGTGCGCGAAGGAGAACCGGGCGCGCCGCGACGCCCGCACCGACCTCACCGGCCGGCGCGCGCTGCTGACCGGCGGCCGGGCGAAGATCGGCATGTACATCGCGTTGCGGCTGCTGCGCGACGGGGCGCACACCACCATCACCACCCGCTTCCCCAACGACGCGATCCGCCGCTTCAAGGCGATGCCGGACAGCGACGAGTGGATCCACCGCCTGAAGATCGTCGGCATCGACCTGCGCGACCCCGCCCAGGTCGTCGCGCTCGCCGACTCGGTCGCCGCCGAGGGCCCGCTGGACATCCTGATCAACAACGCGGCGCAGACGGTGCGCCGCTCCGCCAACGCGTACAGCGAACTCGTCAACGCCGAATCGGCGCCGCTCCCCGCGGGCGAGCTGCCCGCCGCCGAGGTCATCGGCACCTTCGGCAGCGGCACCGTCGACCGGGTCGCGGCCCTGCCGGCCGCCCGCAAGGAGGGCTTGAGCGCGCAGGACGTCACCGAGCTCGCGCTGGTCACCGGCTCCGCGTCGCTGGAGCGGATCGCCGCCGGGACGGCGATCGACGCGGGCGGACTGGTGCCCGACCTGCACGACACCAACAGCTGGATCCAGACCGTCGAGGAGGTCGAGCCGATCGAGCTGCTGGAAGTCCAGCTCTGCAACTCCACCGCCCCGTTCATCCTGATCAGCAGGCTCCGCCCGGCCATGGCGGCGACGGCCGCCAAGCGCGCCTACGTGGTCAACGTCTCCGCGATGGAGGGCGTGTTCAGCCGCGGCTACAAGGGCGCGGGCCACCCGCACACCAACATGGCCAAGGCCGCCCTGAACATGCTCACCCGGACCAGTGCCCAGGAGATGTTCGAGAAGGACGGCATCCTGATGACCGCCGTCGACACCGGATGGATCACCGACGAGCGCCCGCACCCCGACAAGATCCGTCTCGCCGAGGAGGGCTTCCACGCCCCGCTCGACCTGGTCGACGGCGCCGCCCGCGTCTACGACCCGATCGTGCGCGGCGAGGACGGCGAGGATCTGTACGGCTGCTTCCTCAAGGACTACGCACCCGCCAACTGGTAGTCGTGCGGTGACGCAACATGCGTGAACCGGGCAGGGCCCGGTCGGGATCGGCTTTCTGACTGGAGTATTAGACCGTGTCCTATGTGGTGAGTCTGACCAGTCGTTTGTAGCAGCAGAGGGCGGCGGCGAGTCCGAGAAAGGCCAGGTAGTTGCCTGGTCTGCGTTCGTAGCGGTGGTTGAGGCGGTGGTCTCCGGTCAGCCAGGACATGGTGCGTTCGATGACCCATCTGCGGCGGCCGAGTCGTTCGCTGGAGTCGATGCCCTTGCGGGCGATGCGGACTCCGATGTGTTTGCCCCAGAGCCATCTTCGCAGGTGGGGGACTCCAGTTGCCCCGCCCCATGACGACCTCAACGACCGCCTCACCACATAGGACACGGCCTTGTTCGCGTAGTCGAGCGTTGCCGCCTTCACCGCCGCAGTGGGCGAGGTCCAGGTCCTCAACCAGTTGTTGCGGGTCATGACGTTGGTGACACATGTCGGCATGTCGGCAGTTGTGAAACCGATGTGCATCGACGGGCATCGGTCGGGTACCGTGCGGGCCATGTCGAGTCCTGAGTCAGACAAGGTGGGGGCTTTCGGTCACGCCGTCGGCCCCCTGAACCACTGAGTTCGTAGTCCTGCCGTCTCCCCGCGTTCTGCGGTCGGACGAGTGCGGCCCTGGGGGCTGACCGCGGTGACGAGATGACCTTCTCGTGCTTCTCCTCACCTCGGAGCCATTCGATGCCTCTCCCGCTGTATCTGCTCGCCGTGGCGGTTTTCGCCATGGGCACCTCGGAATTCATGCTTGCCGGCCTCTTGCCGGACATCGCCTCGGACCTCGACGTGACAGTCGGGACAGCAGGCATGCTCACCTCGGCTTTCGCGATCGGAATGATCGTCGGTGCCCCGCTCATGGCCGGGCTTTCTCGCAACTGGCCTGGACGGTCCAGCCTTCTGGGGTTCGTCCTCGTGTTCATGGCAGCCCACGTCGTGGGCGCTGCCACCTTGAGCTTCCCGGTCCTGATGGTGACGCGGGTGGTCGCAGCAGTCGCGTACGCGGGGTTCCTCGCCGTAGCGCTGACGACCGCCACCACGCTTGTCTCGCCCGACAAGAAGGGACGCGCGCTCGCCGTACTGCTGTCGGGCACCACGGTGGCCACGGTCGCCGGTGTCCCCGGGGGATCGGTGCTCGGCACGCTGTTCGGCTGGCGGGCCACTTTCTGGGCCGTCGCCGCTCTCTGCCTGCCCGCAGCCATCGGCATCGTCAAAGGCATCCCAGCGCGACGTGTGCAGAAGGTCGCTGCTGACGGGCCGGCCTTGCGAGCGGAACTCGCGCAGCTCAAAAGGCCGCGGTTGCTCCTGATCATGCTGCTCGGCGCCATGGTGAACGCGGCAACCTTTGCCGGCTTCACCTTCCTCGCCCCCGTCGTGACCGACACCGCCGGGCTGGGCGAGCTGTGGATCTCCGTCGCCCTGGTGCTCTTCGGTGCCGGTTCCTTCACCGGGGTCACCGTCGCCGGCCGCTTGTCCGACCAGCACCCCGGCCCGGTCATCGCGGTCAGCGGCCCACTGCTGCTCATCGGCTGGCCGGCCCTGGCCGTGCTGGCCGACAAGCCGGCCGCCCTGCTCGCCCTCGTGTTCGTCCAGGGCGCGCTGTCGTTCGCGCTGGGCAGCACTCTGATCACGCGGGTCCTCTACGAGGCGGCAGCAGCGCCCACCATGGCCGGCTCCTACGCGACCGCCGCGCTCAACGTGGGCGCAGCCGTCGGACCCCTCATCGCCGCGACGACCCTCAGCACGGCAGCCGGGGGCCTCGGGCCGCTCTGGGTAAGCGGACTCCTCGTCCTGGTCGCGCTACTCGTCGCGTTCCCCTTGCGCGGTGTGATCGCAGCGGGTCGGAGCGAGGTGCTCCAGTGACGCACGCGAACTCCCCATTGAATATCGAGGGGCGACGAAGGCTCGTCGAACGCTGCCGCACCCGGCCGATCGCCCACATCACCACCGAGGTCGGCATCTCCCGCGCTCGCCTGGACGCCATGGCCGGCAACAACTAGGCGGCCCGTGGTCGGGTCTGTGGTCGCGCCCGACCACAGACCGGCGTAGGCCGACCATCTGACCCTCGAAGCCGTCGATGCGTTCGCAGTCATACTCCCGGTGCTCAAGGTGGAAGCTGCGTTCAGCGTCGCTGCGAACCCATCCCTCGCCCTGTGCTCGGGCATCGGGATCGCTCTTCTTGGGGCGGACGTCCACAAATGCCCGGTGGCCTGGCCGGGATGCTGGAACTTCCGCAACCAGCCTCCTCCACCGAGACGGAGCGCGGTGAGTTTGTCCACGGGCCGGCTCGATCCGTCGTTCATGAGGCTTCATTCCGGCCTGGTCACGCATGGGCGAGTAGCGCGGCCCAGGCGGTGACTTCTGGTGATTGCACAACCGGTCGCTACCAAGGCGCACCACCACCACCACGCCGCCGAGGCTGCAACAGCGGCTCGACCGGGACCTCCCCGCCGAGCCTCTGCCTACACTGCTCACGCTTGATCAACTCACCGCGTGTTGCAACGATCCCTCGAATCCACCCGGCTCCCGACCGGGCCCTTTGCGCATGCGGTGGCTGAAAGTGACCTAGAGCACACGTTCCATCGAGCACGAAGGCGCTCATTTGGTTACCCTGATGTGAACGGACGTAATCGAGGAGTCCACAAACCTTCCTCGACCGTCCCGGGACAGGCTTTCAACCAAGTCGCCGTCCCGCCCCGTACCCGGCGCCACCGCGACCGAACTGTTCTTGCCCCTGCCCACCACGGGCAGCCGATCCCCGGTGATGAGGCCGGAACATCGGCGCTGCCCGGGGCTACGCGACACAAAGGAGTGCGCGGTGACGACACCGGAACTGACGAAGCACGAGAAGCGACCGGCCGAACGGCACGGAGAACGGACCCGCAGGCCCGAGAAGCTCCGGAACATCGAGGTCTGGGCCAGGTCCGCACCGATCCGGCTGGCCGGCTACGAGGACGACCTTGCCGAGCCGCACATCCTGCCCGGCATCGACTGACCCCGCTTCACCCCCGGCGCCACCACATCCGAGCTCCGGACCGCATCGCGCGGTCCGGAGCTCGGCCGGTCGGGGCGTGCGCCGTTCACAGGGCCGCCCGCGCCACGGCCGCCCCGGCGAACGACAGCCCGACGCCCGCACCGACGGTGAGCACCAGATATCCGGCCGCCATGGCCAGCCGACGGGCCGACGTCAGGGTCAGCAGCTCGTACGAGAACGTCGACCAGGTCGACAGCGCACCGCAGAAACCGGTGGCGAGGAGCAGTTGGAGCCGGGGCCCCAGCTCCCCGTCGGTCACCGCCTCGGAGAGGAAGCCGAGGAACAGCGCCGCGCCCGCGTTGGCCGCGAAGGTCCCCCACGGGAACGCGGTGTGGAGGCGGAACTTGGCGTCCACACCGAGCAGATAGCGCAGCGGAGCGCCGAACAGTCCGCCGACGAGCACGAGCAGCCAGTCGGTCATCGGACACCGTCCTGGTCCGCGTAGCCGTGTCCGAGGGCCAGATGCGCGGCGAAGGCGCCCGCCGTCACGGCGGCCAGCGCCGCCACGACCGTCAGCAGCAGACAGCCGACCGCGTATCCGGGCCGCCCGTTCTCGAAGAGCTGCCGCACATTGTCCGTGTAGTGGGAGAACGTGGTGAAGCCGCCGAGGAACCCGGTGCCCAGCAGCGGACTGATCAGCCGGGGCGCCCCGGGAAACCGCCGCTTCAAGGTGACCATCAGGACACCCATGAGGAAGCAGCCCACGGTGTTGACCAGCAGAATCGTCCAGGGGAACGCCGAGGCGCCGGTCGGCCAGAGACGCTCGGCGCCGTAGCGGGCCATGGCCCCCGCGGCGCCGCCGATCGCGACAGCCGCCACGACGGCCGGCTGCGCCCCGGGGTGGTGATCGGGGTGGGTGTGGTGATGCAGGCGCATCCTGGGGGCCATCCGGCGAACCTAACCAGCCGGTCCCGGCGGTCCCGCGCGGCGCGCGCGGCGGCGTACTTCCGGACTCGAACGGCGCAACGAAACACCGCACGGCGAGAAGAGCCGCCCGGCATATGCGTGGATGGCGGTGAGCCGATGCCCGCCCCTCTCCGCGCCATGAACGAGAGCGGCACCCTTCCGCCGAGCCGCTGGAGCCTCCCTTGCCCATCGCCGAGCCTGCCGTCGTCCGGAAACTCGAAGGCCGGCAACCGACGGCCTTCCTCCTGGCCTCGGTGCGCGGAGTCGGGCAGGTGGACCTCCAGCCGGGCATCTGGACCGGCGCGTTCATCCTCGCCGGGCTGTGGGCGGCCGGCTGGCAGACCGGGCTCTTCGCCACCCTGGGCACCGTCGTCTCGACGCTGACCGCCTACGCACTCGGCATCGACCGTTCCGGCATCGCCCTCGGCCTCCACGGGTACTCCGGCTGTCTCACCGGCATCGCGCTGGTCAGCTCGCTGGGACACCACCCCGCGACCTATGCGCTCGCGGTCATCGGCTCGATCATGTGCACCGTACTGACGATGGCGCTGACCGCTGTGCTCAAGCCGTACGGACTGACCGCGCTCACCGCACCGTTCTGCCTGGTCTCCGGAGTCATGGTGCTCGGGGCGCCGTCCTTCGGACGGATCTGGCACGGAGCGCCGAATCCCGTGTCCAGCACCACCAGCGGGGACACCGCGATCTCCTGGGACGATCTCTGGCACGCCTTCTTCACCAATGTCTCGCAGGTCTTCCTGGTGGACGCGTGGTACGTCGGGCTCATCATGCTCGTCGGCCTGGCCTTCGCCGGGCTGCGCGTGGTGCTGTACGCGGCAGCCGGCTCCGTCGTCGGGATCCTCGCCGCCTGGGCGCTGGGCGCCCCCACCTCGCTGATCGCCAACGGGATCTACGGATACAACGCCGTGCTCGTGGCCATCGCCATCGGCGCGGTCTTCCTCACCGGCACGGTGTGGAACGGGGCGTACGCCCTCTTCGGCGCCGCGGCCTCCACCGGCCTGACCGCCTCCCTGACCTCGTTCTTCAAATCGTTCGGCGGCCACACCTTCACCTGGCCGTTCATCCTCGTGACCTGGGCGCTCATGGCGGCCGTCCCGCTGCTGCCCCGCTTCCGCCGGAGCGGCTGACCTCGCCCCGCCCCCGGACCCACCCCTGCTCCCGCCCGTTTCCAGAGGAAGGTACTGACGATGAACCTCGCACCTCGCGAGATCGACAAACTGCTGGTGTACGTCGTGGCCGATCTGGCCCGCAAGCGCCGGGACCGCGGCCTCAAGCTCAACTACAGCGAGTCCGTGGCGCTGATCAGCGAGGCGATCCTGGAAGCCGCGCGCGACGGCAGGAGCGTCGCCGACTGCATGGAACTCGGCCGTCACATCGTCGGTGAGGACGACACCATGCCGGGTGTACGCGAGATGCTGGGGCTGCTCCAGATCGAAGCGTCCTTCGTGGACGGCACCAAGCTGGTGTCCTGCCACGACCCCATCGGCGGCTGAACCGGTGTCCGACCACTGCCGGGTGATCGCCGTGTGCGGCCACGAGGCCGCGTACGGGGAGGCGTTGCGCGATCTGGTGGACCCAGGGGTGAGCGTCGTGTCCGGCGGGCGCGAACTGTTCCGGGCGGTCGCGGCGCCGAGCCGCCGGGGCGAGGAGAGCTGTGTCGTCCCTATGACGCTCGGCCGCGACCCGGAACTCGTCGCGGACGCCGCCCGCACCCTGCGCGCGCTGCCCGCGGCCGACCGGGCCCGGACCGCACTGGCCGAGCCCTTCGGCACCTCCCAGCACCTGACCGGCTGGCTGCGCGCGGCGGCGGCCCGTGTCCCGGACTCCGCCGCACTGCTGGTCACCGCCCCGGCCGGCGACCCGTTCGAGGACGCCGAGCTGTACCGGGTCGCCTGCCTGGTCCGCCGCTACGGCAGCCACGACCTGGTCGAGGTCGCGTTCACCGGGGGAGACCCCGACCCGGCCGAGGGGGTCCGGCGCTGCACCCTGCTCGGCGCCCGGCACGTGGTGCTGCTCCCGGCGGCGTTCGCGCGGCCGATCCTGCCCGACGCACCCGGTACGCGCGTCGAGTGCGCCGGTCCGCTGCTCGCTCCGGCGGCACTGGCCCGGGTGCTCGCCGAGCGCGTGGCCGACGCCCGGCGGCAGCGGGGCGAGCGCGGGGACGACGGCATCGCGGCCGGACTGACCGCCGCCGACCACCACGGCCACTCCCACACCCACCCACCGGGCACCGCACACCACCACGGTCACGGACATCCGCACCCGCATCGGCACACCCACGGACATGGTGCGGGCCAAGTCATCAGGAGCATCGCATGACGCCCCGTCAGAGGTACATCTACGGCAAGGAACCGATCGAGATCAACGCCGGCCGCCGGACGGTCCAGCTCACCGTGCACAACACCGGGGACCGCGCGGTCCAGGTCGGCTCGCACTACCACTTCTTCGAGGTCAACTCGGCGCTGTCGTTCGACCGTCAGCAGGCGCTCGGCATGCACCTGAACATTCCCGCCGGCACTTCGGTGCGCATCGAGCCCGGCGGCACGCGCGACGTGGAGCTGTGCACGTACGCCGGAACGGGCCGGCTCGTCGGCTTCAGCGGGCTGCTCGACGGCAGTCTCGCCTCGCACCCGGTGAAGGTCGAGGCCGTCCGCAGGGCGATCGAGCTGGGATTCCAGGGGGCGCGGGAGGGCGACGGCTCCGCAGCACCGAAGAAGAGCCCCAAGGACAGCAAGAGCACCAAGAACACCAAGAACGCCAAGGGTTCGAAGGATGCCAAGGACTCCAAGGGAAAGAAGAAGGGTTCGCGCTGATGCCCATCCTGCCGCGCAAGCAGTACACGGACATGTTCGGCCCGACGGTCGGTGACCGCTTCCACCTCGCCGACACCAACCTCGTCGTCGAGGTCGAGAAGGACTACAGCGAGGGCCTGTACGGCGACGAGGTCGTCTACGGCGGCGGCAAGACCATGCGCGACGGCATGGCCGCCGACCCGCAGGCCACCGCCGCCCAGGGTGCGCTCGACACCGTCATCACCAACGTCGTGGTCATCGACCCCGTCGTCGGGGTCGTCAAGTGCGACATCGGCATCAAGGACGGCTTCATCGCCGGCATCGGCAAGTCGGGCAACCCGCAGACGCAGAACAACGTCCACCCGGACCTGGTCATCGGACCCGGTACCGAGGCCATTGCCGGTGAGCACCTTATCGCCACCGCGGGCGCCATCGACACCCACGTGCACCTGATCTCGCCCCAGCAGGCCGAGCAGGCGCTCACCAACGGCATCACCACCCTCATCGGCGGCGGCACCGGCCCCTCCGACGGCACGAACGGCACCACCTGCACGCCCGGTCCGTACAACATCGCCCGGTTCCTCCAGGCCGCCGAGACCTTCCCCATCAACCTGGGCATCATGGGCAAGGGCAACGGCAGCCTCCCGGCGGCGCTCGACGAGCAGATCGAGGCCGGGGCCTGCGCGCTGAAGGTCCACGAGGACTGGGGCGCGACCCCCGCCGTGATCGACAACGCGCTGAAGGTGGCCGACCGGCACGACGTCCAGATCGCCATCCACACCGACAGCCTCAACGAGAGCGGCTTCTTCGAGGACACCCGTTCCGCGATCGACGGCCGCACCATCCACACCTTCCACAGCGAGGGCGCGGGTGGCGGCCATGCCCCGGACATCCTGCGGGTGGCCGGCGAGCCCAACGTACTGCCGTCCTCCACCAATCCGACGCTGCCGTACACCAAGAACTCGGTGGACGAACTCCTCGACATGGTCATGGTCTGCCACCACCTCAGCCACGACATCCCCGAGGACGTCTCCTTCGCCGACAGCCGGGTCCGCGCCGAGACGATCGCCGCCGAGTCGGTGCTCCATGACCTCGGCGTGATCAGCATGTTCTCGTCCGACTCGCAGGCGATGGGCCGGGTCGGGGAGTCCGTCACCCGCGCCTTCCAGACCGCCCACCACTGCAAGGACAAGCTCGGCACGCTGGAGGGCGACTCCGCCCGCAACGACAACCAGCGGGTGCTCCGCTACCTCGCCAAGGTCACCATCAACCCGGCCGTCGCCACCGGGATCTCCGACCACGTGGGCTCGATCGAGAAGGGCAAGCTCGCCGACATCGTGCTCTGGCCCATCCACTCCTTCGGGGCCAAGCCGAAGATGGTGATCAAGGGCGGCATCATCTCCTGGGCGCAGATGGGCGACCCCAACGCCTCGCTGCCGACCCCGCAGCCGGTGATCTACCGGCCGATGTTCGGGCAGTACGGCAAGGCGCTGCCGACGACCCATGTCACCTTCATGTCCCAGGCCGGCATCGCCGCCGGGGTCCCGGCCGAACTGGGCCTGGAACGCAAGGTGCTGCCGGTCAGCCGCACCCGGACCATCGGCAAGCACAACATGATCCGCAACGACGCGCTGCCGGACATCAAGGTCGACCCGGAGACGTTCAAGGTCACGCTCAACGGCAAGGTCGCCACCATCGACCCGGCCGAGGAACTGCCCCTCAACCACCTGTTCTTCCTCGTCTAGGCCGATGTATCGCGACGAGAACGACCTCCTGGGCGAAGCCGGCCGGACGCCGGGCGCGGCCACCGCCGGAACACCGGTGCCCGAGTCCGCGCTCGGGCCGCTGCTGGTCAGCCTCCAGCTGACCGACTCGGCGTTCCCGAGCGGCTTCTACACGCTGTCGCACAGCCTGGAGGGATTCGCCCAGGCCGGGGCGGTCGACCGGGAGAGCCTTCCGCTGCTGCTGGAGGACCTGCTGCTGCACGGCGTCGGCCCGGCCGACGCCACCGCGCTCGCGCTCGCCCACCGGGCGACGCGGGCGGGCGACGCGGCGGCCGTCGTCCGTATCGACGAGCACCTCTTCGCCACCAAGCTGGGGCGGGAGATGCGCCAGGCGGCCACCCGGACGGGGCGGCAACTCCTGGACCTCGCCGCCGAGGTGTTCGACCGGCCGGAGATCACCGAGCACTTCGACCGTGTCGTACGCCGCGAGTCCCCCGGGACCCAGGCCGTGGCCGCGGGCGTCATCCACGCGGCAACCGGGGTCCCGGTGGGCCAGGCGGTCGCCTCGGACCTGTTCGCGTTCTGCGCCAGCTTCGCGGGCGCCGCACTGCGACTGCGGCTCACCGACCACCGCGGGGCGCAGACCCTGCTGCGGGGCGCCGCCCCCGTCATCGAGGCGGCCGTCGAGGCGGCGCTGCGGCGCGAACTCGCCGACGTCGGTGCCACCGTCTTCGCCTCGGACATCATGTCGGGCCGTCATGAACGCGCCGAGGCACGCCTGTTCGCCAGCTGATCCATCCACACCCACCCCCACGAGCCAGGGAGCACCATGGACGACAACGTACTGCGGGTCGGCATCGGCGGACCGGTCGGTTCCGGCAAGACCGCGCTCATCGAAGCGCTGGTGCCGGTACTGATCGAGCGCGGCCACCGCCCCTCTGTCATCACCAACGACATCTACACGCAGGAGGACGCCCAGCACGTCCGCCGCACCCTCGCCGGAGTGATCGAACCGGAGCGGGTCGTCGGCGTCGAGACGGGGGCCTGCCCGCACACCGCCGTTCGCGACGACCCCACGATGAACCTGGCGGCCGGTGCCGAGATGCTGGAGCGCTTCCCCGACACCGACACGCTGCTCTACGAGTCCGGTGGCGACAACCTCACGCTCACCTTCAGCCCGGCCCTGGTCGACCTGTTCGTCTTCGTCCTGGACACCGCCGAGGGCGAGAAGATGCCCCGCAAGCGCGGCCCGGGCATCACCGACTCCGATCTGCTCGTCATCAACAAGATCGACATCGCCAAGTACGTACGCACCGACATCGGCGTCATGGAGTCCGACGCCCACCGGGTCCGCGACAACCGCCCGGTCATCCTCACCGACTGCCTCACCGGCATCGGCGTCGACGACGTCGTGGGCTTCCTCGAATCGCGCCGCAAGGCGCTGATCTGAGATGCGCCCCGCCCCGTCCGCGCACCCCGGCTCCTCGCCGCCCCGGCCGGACCGGCTCGACCCCGGCTACTACACCGCGGTCCGCGTCCCCCCGGACGTGGCGGCCCTGGCCTCCGTGCCCGACACACTCGGGCCCGGCTCCCCGGCCAAGGTCGGCATCCTCGATCTGGCCTTCGCGGTACGGGGCGGGCGCACCGAACTCGTGGAGCGTTACCAGAAGACCCCGCTGCAGATCATGCGGCCGCTCTGGATCGACCCGGCGACGCCCGCCATGAGTTACGTCTATCTGATGGCGACCGGCGGCGGCATCGCCCAGGCCGACCGCTACCGGATGGACTTCCGCTGCGGGCCCGGCACCGAGGTGCATCTGACCACCCAGGCAGCCACCAAGGTCTTCCGCATGGAGCACGACTACGCGAGCCAGCGCGTGCACATCGCGGCGGACGAGGGCGCCTACGTGGAGTATCTGCCGGATCCGCTGATCCCGTTCAAGGACTCGCGGTTCTACCAGTGCACCGAGGTCACGGTCGCCCCCGGCGCCACCGCGGTCGTCGGCGACACCCTGACCGCCGGGCGGCTGGCCCGCGGCGAGCGCCACGAGTACCGGGTACTCGCCACCGATCTGCGCGTGGCCCGGCCCGACGGCACCCTCCTCGCCATCGACACCCTGCGCCTGACCCCGGGAGCCGGGGCGCGCGGCAACGGCGTCGTGGGCCCCGGTGTGTTCGCCGGGTACGACCACGTCGCCTCGCTCTTCGTCGTCACCGACCGGGCCCCGGCCACCGCGATCGCCGACACCCTCCACGAGGCGCTGGCCGGGCTCGGCGTCCTGTACGGAGTCAGTGTGCTGCCCCATGACTGCGGCGCCTGGGTCCGGCTCCTGGGCGACAGCCCCGTCGGGGTCGCCGCCGGGCACAACACCGCCTGGGACGCCGTGCGCCGACTGCTCACCGGCCACCCGGCCCCCGCACTGCGCAAGCCCTGACGCACCGCCGCCCCACCCCACCGACCACACCCCTGCGAGGTATCCGCCGATGAACACCGCTCCCGCGCCGATGCCGGCCGCGTACGACTCCGGCGACACCGCATGGCTGCTCGCCTCCACCGCCATGGTGCTGCTGATGACGCCGGGGCTGGCGTTCTTCTACGGCGGCATGGTGCGCACCCAGCACATCCTGATGATGATCAAGATGAGCTTCGCGGCGCTCGCCTTCGGCACCCTGCTCTGGTGGGTGATCGGCTACTCGCTGGCGTTCGGCCCGGACGTCGGCGGCGCCGGGCTCATCGGCAACCTCGACCACGTGTTCATGCGCGGCATCGAGCTGAACACACTGACCGGCCACATCCCCACCTACGTCTACAGCACGTTCCAGATGGGCTTCGCGATCATCACGGTCGCGCTGATCAGCGGCTCGATCGCCGACCGCGCCACCATGAAGGGCTGGCTCGTCTTCGTCGTCCTGTGGCTGCTCATCGTCTACATCCCGCTCGCTCACTGGGTGTTCGACCAGGACGGGTGGATCGTCAAGCACCTCGGCGCGCTGGACTTCGCCGGCGGTCTGCCGGTGGAACTCAACTCCGGGGTCGCCGGACTCGCCGTCGCGCTCGTGCTGCGGGCGCCGCGCGACTTCGCCCGCCGCGAGGAGCGGCCCAACAACATTCCGCTCGTCGTGATCGGTGTCGGGCTGCTCTGGTTCGGCTGGTTCGGCTTCAACTCCGGTTCGGCGCTCAGCGACCAGGGCACCGCGGCCGCGGCGTTCATCAACACCCAGCTCGGCGCGGCGGGCGCCATGATCACCTGGCCGCTGGTCGAGAAGTGGCGGACCGGCACGGTCACCACCATGGGCGTCGTGTCCTCCGCCGTCGCGGGCATGGTCGCCATCACTCCCGCCTGCGGTGAGATCAACACGCTCGGTGCCGTCATCACCGGTCTCGTGGTCGGGGCGGTCTGCGCCTTCGCCATCACGCTCAAGTACCGCTTCGACGTGGACGACACCCTCGACGTGGTGGGTGTGCACGGCGTCGGGGGTCTGATCGGCCTGATCATGGTCGGTCTCTTCGCCACCGCGCGGATCAGCGGCAAGGAGGGGCTCTTCTACGGCGGAGGCTGGGGGCTGCTGGGCAAGCAGCTCGTCGCCATCGTCTGCGTGATCGCGTTCTCCTTCGTCCTCACCTGGATCATCGCGAAGGCGGTCCAGCTGACCGTGGGCTTCCGCGCGGCGGACGAGTACGACAGTGTTCCCGGGACGGACCGGGAACGCGCCTACGACTTCCAGACCGCCGAACGCCTCGGTGCGCTGGTCTCCGGCAAGGCCGTGACCAGCGACGACGAGCTCGTCAGACAGATCACCAAGCTGCTGCGGGCCCGGGAGGAGTCCAAGTGACGGGCTCCGCCCCGGCAGCGGGACGGGCCCGGGGCCTCAGGACCGCCGGGCCGGCCCGGTCCGGGCGGGGCCGAGCGAGACCGGGGGCATGAACTCCCGTACATGGGTCCGGTGCCACCAGCGCCCGGTGGCGCGCAGCTCCCGCCAGGTGGTGTACCGGTAGTGGTACACCCTGGCCCGGACATGAGTGGGCGGGGCATAGGGGAACGGGTTGTGGCGCAGCAGCCGCAGGGTGTCCCGGTCGTTCTCCAGCAGTCGCTCCACGAACGGGCCGAACCAGGGGTGGGCGTACGCGGGGGAGAGCGCCGCGAACCACATCAGCCAGTCCAGCCGCAGATGGTACGGGGCGAACTGGCGGGGCATCCGGCGTGGGTCGCCCGGTTTGCCGCGGAAGCCGTACTCCTGCCAGACGGTGCCGTCGTGGAGCACCGGTTCGTCCGTGCCCTCGACCGCCACCTCCAGCCGGACCCGGCTGATACTGCCGAACGCGCCATAGGTGTTGACCAGGTGCAAGGGGTCGAACGAGCGGTTCATCACCTGACGGCGCGAGATCAGATTGCGCGCCGGGCGGTAGCTGAGGAACACGACCAGCGCCGTCACCGCGATGACGACGATCTCGTACCAGAGCGGTGGCGCGGACTGGGCGGGCGGCGCGGTGAACAGGGACCAGTCGACGGCGGACAGGGCCAGGGTGATCGTCAGCCAGTTCAGCCAGGCGAAGTTGCCCGAGACGACCAGCCACAGCTGGGTGACGATCATCAGCCCCGCGGCGGCGCTCGCCACCGGCTGCGGAGTGAACAGGAGCACCGGCACCAGGAGCTGGGTGACGTGGTTGGCCGCCACCTCGGCCCGGTGGACGGGTTTCGGCAGCCGGTGGAAGAACCAGCTCAGCGGCCCCGGCATCGGCTGGGTCTCGTGGTGGAAGTACAGACACGTCAGTTTGCGCCAGCACTCGTCGCCGCGGATCTTGATCAGCCCGGCACCGAACTCCACCCGGAACAGCACCCAGCGCAGCAGCCACAGCACCAGCACCGGGGGAGCGGTGTGCGCGTTGCCGAGGAAGACGGCGAGGAAGCCGGTCTCCAGCAGCAGCGACTCCCAGCCGAAGCCGTACCAGGTCTGGCCGACCTGGACGATAGAGAGGTAGAGGGCCCAGGGCAGGGCCCAGAGCAGCATCGCCGCCCAGAGCGGAACGTACGAATCCGCGCCCGCGAGCAGGGCGACGGCCAGCGCGCAGCCGGTCCAGGCCACGAGTGCGAAGAAACGGTCGGAGTAGTGGAGCCGGAAGAGCCCGGGGCCGTCGCGCCAGTGGGTGCGGCGCAGGAAATCGGGCACCGGCAGCATGCCGCGTTCGCCGATCAGCGCCCGGAACTGGAGCGCGGCGGTGAGGAACGCGAACAGGTAGACGGCGGCCAGCGCCCGCTGGAAGATCAGCCGGCTGAGCCAGTACCCGTCTGCGGTGAACCACTCCATCACCTCCAGTATCGGCGATTCAGCCCTGTCCGCCGCGCTCCTCGTCCACGATGCGCCGCAGCGCGCTGCCCAGCCGCCGGGCGTACCACCGCTGGAGCACCGGTACGACGGGCCCCGCGAGCCGGGTGTACCAGGCGGCCGGGCGGCTGAACGCCATGACCGTGAACCACACCGTCCCGTCGTCGGCCAGCTCCACCACGAAGGACTCCTCGCCGCGTTCCGGGTGCCGGGTCTCGGTCCCGTAAGCGAACCCGACGCGGTCCCGCTCGTACGCGGTCCAGACGACCTGGCAGGGCGCGGTGAACCGGAGCGGGCCGATGCCCAGCGACACCCGGACGCGTACCCCGTCCCCGGCGCGGGGAGCCGACGCGTCGACCCTGGCCCCGCTGGTGCGGTGCATGCGCCATTCGGTGACCGCCGCACCCGCCGCCCGGAGGTCGGCCCGGCCCCGACCGACCCTGGCCCGGTGGTGGAGGTGGTGGTACCCGGCGGGCAGCGGACCGAGGCGGGTGGCGCCGGTCTCGGGATAGCTGAGGGTGCTCATGCGGTCCTGCTTTCTGCGTGGTCGGTGTGGTCGCGGAGCCGCTGCCAGGCGAGCACCGAGCAGAGCGCGAAGCCCAGTGCGTTGCCGAGGCCGTGGGTGGCGGCCATCCAGGTCAGTGTGGGGTGCGGGAGTCCGGTGGCCTCGCCGAGCGCCCAGCTCAGCGCGAGCACCATGGTGACGGCGAGCACGGCGGAAGAGACGGCGAGCAGGGCCCTGGTGATCCGGTCCCGCTGCCCGGCACGGACCGACCGCCAGGTCAGGAGGGCGACGGTCCACATTCCCGCGGTCAGTACGGCGGCCCCCGCGAGCTCGGCCAGGTCCCCGATGAAGTAGCCGATCAGGACGAGCAGGGTGCCCAGCGGCACGCTCAGCGCGGCGAACCTTCCCGCCCGGCTCCCGGTGATCCGGCAGACGAGCCCCGCCACCAGTGCGGCGGCGAATCCGGCGAAGTGGAAGTGCGGCACGGTCAGCGCGAGGATGCCGAGCCCGAAGCCGAAGAGGGTGTGCCCCGAGCGTTCGGCGACCAGGGCCGTGGCGGCGATCGACGGCGTGACCAGGGCGGTGACCAGGGAGATCTCGGCCGGTGCCCGGGATGCCGGGAGACCGCGGAGCAGCAGCAGCCGGGGCGGGGCGTGCAGGGCGAGGAGTACGGCGCCGAGCACGTAACAGACCGCCAGGGCGGTGGCGGCCGTGCCGCGCGGCAGCCAGAGCGAGACGGCGCCGGGAACGGCGAAGAGCGGCCACAGACGCCGCATCGGCTCCAGCTCGGCGGCACCGGTCAGCCGCAGCCCCGCGGGGACCACCACCAGCATGCCCAGCATCACGATCGCATTGACCAGAACGGACATCGCCGACCCCCGACTTGAACGCGTTCAACTGTGCTCGGCGCAGACTCTACGAGCTTTCTTGAACGTGTTCAAGAGGGGGGTTCGCGGGAGCGGGCCGCTTCAGTGGCGAGTGGCGTACGGCGCCGGCATCACAGGGCTCCCCGGCGCCACTCCCGTACCAGCAGACAGCCCAGGTACACGCCTCCGACGGCCATCGTGTAGATCCCGACCGGCAGGTTGTCGAAGAGCGGCAACTGCTGGGCGCAGAGATCCGCGAGCACCAGCAGCAGCGCTCCGGTCAGCGCCGACAGCGCCAGGTGCGGGCCGGAGACCCGGGTGATCCGTTTGGCGATCTGCGGGGCCGTCAGCGAGATGAACGCGATGGGGCCTGCGACACTGACCGCCCCCGCCGAGAGCGCGATCGCCAGCAGCACGGCGGCCGTCTTCGTGCGGCGGGGCTCGGCGCCGAGCGCGGCCGCGATGTCGTCGCCCATCTCCCCGATGTCCAGCCGCCGCGACACCAGCGCGGTGAGCGGGGCCGCCACCAGCAGCACCAGCCAGATCGTGGTCGCGTCCTGCCAGGACCGCGCCGACAGGCTGCCGTTGACATAGGCGGTGAGGACCGCGGCCCGGTCCCGCTCCATGGCGTAGACGACGTACTGGGTGATCGCGGTGCCGATCGCGGCAACCCCGATCCCCGCGATGACCAGCCGGGCCGGGTTGCGGAACCCGGTCCCGGTCGACACATGGACCAGCGCCATCGCGAGGAGGGCGCCGAGCAGCGCGCCCAGCGCCACCGGCACGGTGTCCGGGAACAGCAGCGCCGAGATCGCGGCGCCCGCCCCGGCCCCGGACGCCAGCCCGATCACGTCGGGGCTGCCCAGCGGATTGCGGGTGACGGACTGGAACAGCGCCCCGGAGAGCCCGAGCGCCGCCCCGGTGCCCACGGCGACCGTCAGCCGGGGGCCGCGCAGCCGCTCCAGCACGAACGCGTCCTTGCCCTCGGCCCCGCCGGTCACCGCCCCGGCCAGGTCGGCGAGCGGAATGCCGAGCCGCCCGAGCGACAACGTGGCGACGGCGCCCGCCACGAGCAGCACCAGCAGCACGAGGGCCGTCAGCACCGACACCCGCCGGACCGGCACGGCCACCCTCTTGCCGGCCCTGATCACCTTCCGGGGCGAAGCGGTGCGGAGCCCGACCTGATGCGACGTCATGCGTTGCCCCTCATCCTGCGTACGGCGACGAGCAGTGCCGGCGCCCCGATGAACGCGGTCACGACACCGACCATCAGCTCCTGCGGGCGCATGACCACCCGGCCCACGACATCCGCGAGGAGCAGCAGCGCCGGACCGGCCAGCGCCGAGAAAAGGATCTGCATGCGGAAGTCGACACCGACCACGGCCCGCACCACGTGCGGAACGGCCAGTCCGACGAAGGCGATCGGACCGACCGCTGCCGTCGCCGCCGCACTCAGCAGCGTGGCCGCGAACAGCCCGCCCGCCCGCACCAGCGCCGGATTCGCCCCCAGGGACGCCGCCGTCGAGTCGCCGAGCGCGAGTGCGTTGAGGCCGGGGCCGAGCACCGCGGCCAGCACCAGACCGGCCACGGCGAACGGCAGGACCGACCAGAAGACGTCGAAGTCCCGGCCGCCGAGCGCCCCGACGACCCAGTAGCGGTAGCTGTCGAACACCTGCGGGCGGCTCAGCGTCACCGCCTGGATGAACGCCATCAGCACGGCGGAGAGCACCGCGCCGGCGAGCACCAGCCGGATGAGACCGCTGCCCGAACCCGCCGATCCGATCGCATGGACGAGCAGACCCGCGAGCAACGCGCCGGGGAGCGCCCACCACATGGTGTCCGTGCTGCCCGAGGCCCCCAGGAACGCCGTCGCGGCGACGATGCTCGCGGAGGCACCCGCGTTGATCCCGAGGAGCCCGGGATCGGCCAGCGGATTGCGGGTCACCCCCTGCATGAGGGTGCCCGCGACGGCGAGGCAGAGACCGGCCAGCACACCGAGCGCGGTGCGCGGATAGCGGCTCTCGACGATGGTGGTGACATTCGGGTCCGCGCTGCCGGACAGGACGTGCAGCACATCGCCGAACGAGGTGGTACGGCTGCCGAACATGACGCTCGCCAGGACGGCGAGTACCAGGACGGCGACCGCGACGACGACGGAGAACGCCCGCCGAGCGGTGCCGGTCCGTGAAGTACCGGCACCGCTCGGCGGTGCGTGCGTGGTGATGGCCATGGGGGTGGTGGTCCGCCTCAGCCCTTGGCGGCGGACTCGACGGCCTTGTCGATCAGCGGCAGGTAACGGTCGATCACCCACGGCACGGTGAGCGGGTTGATGATCGAGGAGGCCGTGACGAAGGAGTTGTCCGTGCCGGCCACCACGGCGCCGCTCTTGACCGCCGGGATCGCCGCGTACAGCGGCTGCGCCTCGATCTCCTTGCGGGCCTTGTCGTCCATGTAGAAGGTGAAGACCAGGTCGCTGTCCTTCAGCTTCTCGGCGTTCTCCAGGCCGATGAGCGCCGAGTCGGTGCCCTTGGTCTCCTTGAAGGTGTTCACCACCGGGTCGACCGTGAGGCCGAGCGAGGAGACCATCTTGACGCGCTGCTCGTCGGGCTTGAAGACACCGAGGGTGCCGGGACCGGTGTTGTAGATGTACGAGAACTTGTACTTCTTGTACTCCGGCCGGGTCGCCGCCGCGTCGGACAGCTGCTTCTCGATCTTCGAGGTGAGGGTCTTCGCCTCGTCCGGCACGCCCAGCGCCTTGGAGATGATCTCGATCTGCTGGTCCCAGTCCGTGCTCCAGGGCAGGTCGGGATAGGCGACGGTGGGGGCGATGTCCTTGAGGATGTCGTAGTCCTTCTGCGTGATCCCCGACCACGGCGCGAGGATGACGTCCGGCTCCAGCTCGGTGATCGCCTCGAAGTCGATGTCCTCACCGCCCGTGAACTGGGTCGGCAGCTTGTCGCCGGACTTCTTCACCGCGTCGTGGATCCAGGGCAGATAGCCCGTCTTGTCGCTTCCCCACTCGTACTTCTCGATGCCCACCGGGGTGTGGCCGAGCGCGATGGCCGTCTCGGCGGAGCCCTGGCCGAGGGTGACGACCCGTTCGGGCTGTTCCTTGATCTCCGCGGTGCCGAGCGCGCTCTTGATGGAGACGGGGAACGCGCCGCCGCTCTTCCCGGACGCGCCGGAGGTCTCCTTGCCGTCGTCGCTCGACGAGCAGCCGCCGAGGGCGAGAACGAGCGCTGCGGCGGCGGCAGTTGCGGCGAGCGTCCGGCGACGCGCGCGGGTGAACCGGGACATGGATGTTCCTCATGTTTGAACGGATGGAGCAGCGGGTCCCCGCGACCGCGTGAGGGCATGCCGAAGGAGCGGCCGTACGGGGGTACGACAGGCGGCCCCCGATGCAGATCGCAAGGAGTTAGGCAAGCCTAAGCTAAGCCTTTGTGCGGCGACAACCGGCCCCTGGGAAACGTCTTCGAGGTCTCCCGCGTGGTTGCGCCACCGGCCCCGGGGGTCGGCCCTGTCGCCGCTTTGGTCCAGACCTATTGACGGGCGAGCCAGGCATCCCTAGCGTGTGGCGAGCCGTGAAATGCGAGACCGCATTCCGCCTGAGGTTGTCAGGCGCATGCCATTCACGCGCCAACTCGCCCCGCGCCGGGCCGCCTCGGGCAGCAGGACCGCCCCGGCGGCACCGGCCGCGACAGGAAGGGAACTGAGCATGTTCGGTCGGACATCGCGCCTGCTGGGGGTCGGCCTCGCGGCGGCATGTGCCGTACAGCTGCTGGTGGGTGCGGAGCCGAGCGCCGCGCAGGACGAGACGTGCGCGGTCAAGTCGAAGCCCGCCGGAAAGGTGCTCCAGGGGTACTGGGAGAACTGGGACGGCGCGGCCAACGGGGTGCACCCGCCGCTCGGCTGGATCCCGGTCACCGACACCCGGATCGCGCAGCACGGCTACAACGTGATCAACGCCGCCTTCCCGGTCATCCTCTCGGACGGCACCGTCCTGTGGGAGGACGGGATGGACTCCACGGTGAAGGTCCCGACCCCGGCCGAGATGTGCCGGGCGAAGGAGTCCGGACTCACCACCCTGATGTCCATCGGCGGCGCGGCCGCCGGCATCGACCTCAACTCCACCGCCGTCGCCGACCGGTTCGTCGAGACGATCGTGCCGATCCTGAAGAAGTACAACTTCGACGGCATCGACATCGACATCGAGACCGGTCTGACCGGCAGCGGCAACATCAACCAGCTGTCGGCCTCGCAGTCCAACCTCATCCGCATCATCGACGGCGTGCTGGCGCAGATGCCCTCGAACTTCGGGCTGACGATGGCGCCGGAGACGGCCTATGTCACCGGCGGGAGCATCACCTACGGCTCGATCTGGGGCGCGTATCTGCCCATCGTGAAGAAGTACGCGGACAACGGGCGCCTGTGGTGGCTCAACATGCAGTACTACAACGGCAGCATGTACGGATGCGCCGGGGACTCGTACTCCGCGGGCACGGTCGAGGGATTCACGGCCCAGACCGACTGTCTGGACAGGGGGCTCGTCATCCAGGGCACCACCATCAAGGTCCCGTACGACAAGCAGGTGCCGGGGCTGCCGGCCCAGCCGGGCGCGGGTGGCGGTCACATGACGACCGGCCAGGTGTCACAGGCCTGGAACCACTACGGCAACGCCCTCAAGGGCCTGATGACCTGGTCGCTCAACTGGGACGGTTCGAAGGGCTGGACCTTCGGGGACAACGTCAAGGCGCTGCAGGGCCGCTGAGGCGCCGCACCACCACCGCCGGACCGGGCGGCTCCGCCGAGGTGGACGGAGCCGCCCTTCCGGCGGCCCTTCCGGCCGGCCGTGAGACCGGCCGGCCGGTAGGTCGTACGGGTCAGGAGCGGGGCTCGGAGGCGTCCAGCATGGCTTCGCGCTCCACGACCTTGATCCGCTCGCGGCCCTGCTCCTCGCCCAGGGCCTTCTCGTGCGCGTCCAGGCGGTACCAGCCCTCGCGGGTGGTGTACCGGACGCCGCGCTCCTCCAGGAGGGCGGTGACGGCCTCCGGCTCGGGCCGGACCGGCGCGGGCAGCCGGCCCTCGGCCTGGTCCTCCAGCAGGCAGGCCACGGTCTCGTTGGCGTCGCCCTTGGTGTGGCCGATCAGGCCGATCGGGCCGCGCTTGATCCAGCCCGTGACGTAGACCGAGGTCATGTGCTCCCCGCCGTCGACGACACGTCCGGCGGCGTGCGGGACGGTGCCGGAGACCACGTCGAACGGGAGCTTGGGGAGTTCCTGCGAGTAGTAGCCGACCGCGCGGTAGACGCTCTGCACGTCCCAGTCGGTGAAGTCGCCGGTGCCCTTGACGTTGCCGGTGCCGTCCAGCTCGGTCCGCTCGGTGCGCAGGCCGATGACCCGGCCGTCCTCGCCGAGGATCTCCACCGGGGACTCGAAGAAGTGCAGGAACAACTTGTGCGGCCGGTCGCCGACGTCGCGGATGGCCCAGTTCTCCAGCGTGGAGGCGACCATGTTGGCCTGCTTGTTGCTCCGCCGGGTCTCGATCGAACCCGCGTCGTACTCGATGTCCTCGGGATTGACGATGACCTCGATGTTCGGCGAGTGGTCCAGCTCCCGCAGCTCCATCGGGCTGAACTTGGCCTGCGCGGGGCCCCGGCGTCCGAAGACGTGCACTTCGAGGGCCTTGTTGGCCTTGAGGCCCTCGTAGACGTTGGCGGGGATCTCGGTCGGCAGCAGCTCGTCCGCGGTCTTGGCGAGGATGCGGGCCACGTCCAGGGCCACGTTGCCCACGCCGAGGACGGCCACCTTCTCCGCCTCCAGCGGCCAGGTGCGGGCCACGTCGGGGTGGCCGTCGTACCAGGAGACGAAGTCGGCGGCGCCGTGCGAACCGTCCAGGGTGCTGCCGGGGATGTCGAGCGCGCGGTCCGCGTCGGCGCCGGTGGAGAAGATCACGGCGTCGTAGAAGGACCGCAGATCGTCCAGATCGATGTCGTTGGGGTAGTCGACGTTGCCGAACAGCCGGAGCTGCGGCTTGTCGAGCACCTGGTGGAGTGCCTGGACGATGCCCTTGATCCGCGGGTGGTCCGGGGCCACGCCGTAACGGATCAGGCCGAAGGGGGCGGGCATCCGCTCGAACAGGTCGATCGAAACACCCGGTTCCTGGGCGGCCTCGGATTTCAGCAGCGCGTCCGCTGCGTAGATGCCGGCGGGGCCGGCTCCGACTATGGCGACGCGGACGGGGCGGGTCATCAGGTGCTGGTCCTTAGAACGTGCTGATGCGGGCAGTGCAGCTCAGGGTAAAGGTAAGGCTGGGCTTACCGTGCTCCATGGAACACCGTATCCGTTGCCGGTCCGCGGCCTCGGGGCGGTTCGCCCTACGAGACGTCCGGCGCCTGTGTGCGGGGCCCGAAAGGGCGTGAAGTGCACTCGGGTGGCGCGAACGCGGGATTCGCCCGGTCGTGCGATGTTCGCTCGAAGAATCGGACAAATGATGGCAGAGTGACCCACATGGATGATCGGGTAGCGGGTGCCCTGTCACTCCCGGACGACTGGCCCGCCCACCCGGATCTCAGTCTCGCCCTGAACCGTATGGGCAGCTTCGACTGGGACCTGGACAGTGGCCTCATGCACATGGACCGGCCCGCGCTCGACGTGTTCGACCTGAGGGCGGAGGAGTACGACAACCGGCCGGAGACGCTGGGGCTGCGGGTGCCGCCGGACGAGGGCGTCCGGCTCGACGCCATGGTCGCGCAGGCGCTCAAGCGGGGGCAGAACAATTACGGGGCGTACTTCAGGATCAGGCGGCGCGACGGCAGCCTGCGCTGGACCCATACCCAGGGCTTCATCCGGCGGGACGGCACCGGCCGCCCGCACCGCATCATCGGCATCGTCCGCGACGCGACCCAGGAGCTGGCAGACTCCACCGCCCGCCACGAACTGGACCTGGAGCGCCGCCGCCGCACCAGCCTGGTGGACGGCACCACGGCCGCGCTGGCCCACGCCCGCACCGTCGGCGACGTCATCGAGGTGCTGAAGAACTCCCAGGGGCTGGCGCATCTCGGTGCGACCAGCCTGGTCATGGGGCTGATAGAGGCCGGACGCATCCATCTGGTGGCCGACGGACCGGAGGACTCCTTCGTGCCCGGCACCCGGTACACCCGGACGGACGAGCAGTACCCGATGAGCGAGGTCGTGCGCACGCTCACCCCCCGCTTCATCGAGTCCGCCACCGACTTCGCCACCTCGTACCCGATCCTGTGGCCCCACATCAGCCACCTCGGCATCACCTCGGCCGCCTACCTGCCGCTGATCGCCCAGGCCCGCCCCATCGGCGCGCTCGGCCTGCTCTACAGCGACAAGGACGGCTTCACCGGCGACGAACGCAATCTGCTGGTCGCGCTCGGCAGCTCCATCGCGCAGAGCCTGCAGCGGGCCATGCTGTACGAGCAGGAGCACGACCTCGCCGAGGGGCTCCAGCAGGCCATGCTGCCGCGCAGGATCCCGGACGTGCCGGGGGCGCAGATCGCCGTCCGGTACCGCTCGGCCCGGCTGGGCCGGGACATCGGGGGCGACTGGTACGACATCATTCCGCTGCCCGGCGGCCGGGTCGGGGCCGTCATCGGAGATGTGCAGGGCCACGACACCCACGCGGCGGCCGTCATGGGGCAGCTGCGCATCGTGCTGCGCGCCTACGCGGCCGAGGGGCACAGCCCCGCCACGGTGATGGCGCGGGCCTCGGTCTTCCTGCACGAGCTGGACACGGACCGCTTCGCGACCTGCACCTACGCCGAGGCCGATCTGACGACCGGGGTGGTGCAGCTGGTCCGGGCCGGCCATGTCGACCCGCTGGTGCGCGAGAGCGACGGCAGCTGCCGCAGGCTCCCCGCGGAGGGCGGGCTGCCGCTGGGGCTCTCGGCCGAGTTCGGGCGGCTCGAATACCCGGTCAGCACCGCGGAGCTGGACCCCGGCCAGACCCTGGTGATGTTCACCGACGGGCTGGTGGAGATGCCGGGCGCCGACCTCGACGAGGGCATCCAGCTGCTGACGGCCATGGTGCGCAGCGGCCCGCAGGACCTCCAGCGGCTGGCCGACCGGCTCTGCGAGGAGGTCGACGAGCGCGGTGGCGAGGACGACGTCGCCGTCCTGCTGCTGCGCCGCAAGGCCGCCCACGCACCCCAGCCCGGCGGCCGGCTCCAGCAGCACGTCGCGCAGAGCGACCCGGAGGCGCTGAGCTCGGCCCGTCACATGATCCGAGCGGCGGTGCGGGCCTGGGGCGCCAAGGCGCGCGCCGACGAGGTCGAGCTGGCCGCCGACGAGCTGATCACCAACGCGCTGATGCACACCGACGGCGGGGCCATCGTCACCATCCGGGTGCTCACCGGCCCCGAGCGGCGGCTGCGGGTCGACGTCGAGGACCGCTCCAGCGCGCTGCCCAGGCGCCGGGACGCGGGGGAGGCCGGGGTGTCCGGGCGGGGGCTGATGCTGGTGGACCGGCTGGCGGACCTGTGGGGCGTGGAATCCCGGGGTGGTGGCAAGTGTGTCTGGTGCGAATTCGTCATCCCGGCACACGAGTGACGGAAACGCGCTCTCTACCCGACAGTAACAGAACGTAACATGTCTGTACTTGACCGTAACCGATCACGAGCGATTGACTGCGACTGCGCCAGTCTTTGGCGACTTCGTCAGTCTTTGTCTTCGACGACATGAGGACCCGTTGGGAACTGAGCTGCTGGCACCTCTCGATCTTGCCTTCTGGCACCTCGAATCCGATGCCCACCCGATGCACCTCGGCGCGCTCGCCGTCTTCTCCCCGGCCCCCGGCCCGGCGCGCGGCGCCGACGCGGAGACCGTGCTCGAACTGCTGGGCGCACGCGCCGCCGCCATTCCCCGGCTGCGGATGCGGGTCAGGGACGTACTGCTGCCCGTCGGCGGCGCGGCCTGGTTCGTCGACAAGGACTTCGACGTCCACCGGCACATCGGGCGGGTGCGGCTGACCGGCGCGGAGGCGCGGGACGAGGACGGCGGTTTCATGGCGGGCGCCACCCGGCTCGCCGGTGAACTGATGGAGCGGCCGCTCGAACGGGGGCTGCCGCCCTGGCAGATGTACGTGATCGGCGGCGCCGACGGCGGCCCCTTCGCGGTGCTCGTCAAACTCCACCACGCGCTGGCCGACGGCATGCGCGCGGTCGCCATCGGCGCCGGGATCTTCGACGAGATCGCCACCGTCGGCCGGATCCGCGCCGGAACCCCCGCCCGCCGGACCCGCGCCGTCCCGCCCCGCTCCTGGATGCCCGGCCCGCGCCAGGTCGCCGGTTTCGCGCTCGGCCGGATCGAGGATCTCGGGCGGGCGTTCGGCGTCGGCGCCTCCATGGTGCGGGCCAGCCGCCTCGATCCGCGCGGCACGCCCGCACTCACCGCGAGCTCCAGCGGCACCCGGCGGCTGGCCACCGCGGACCTGGACCTCGAAGCCGTCCGGCGGATCCGCCGCGTCGCCGGCGGCACGACCAACGACGTCCTGCTCGCGATCGTCGCCGGCGCGCTGCGCCGCTGGATGCACGAGCGCGGCGAACCGCTGCCCGCCGAGGACCCGCGCGCCCTGGTGCCGGTCTCCCGGCGCCGGCCGGGCCAGGCCGCGGCGACCGGGAACGAGCTCTCCGCCTATCTGCTCGGGCTCCCGGTCGGCGAACCCGACCCGTGGCGGCGGCTCGCCGCAGTCCGCGCCGCCATGGACCGCAACAAGGCCGCGGGACCCTTCCGCGGCGCCGGCGCGGTCGCCGTGCTCGCCGACCAACTCCCCTCGCTCGCCCACCGCTTCGGCGCGCCGATCGCCGGGAACGCCGCCAGGATGCTCTTCGACGTCCTGGTCACCAGCGTGCCCCTGCCGCGCTCGGCGCTCTCGCTCGGCGGCTGCCCGCTGCGCGCCGTCTATCCGATGGCGCCGCTCGCCCGCGGCCAGTCCCTCGCCGTCGCGCTGTCCACGTACGGCGGCCGGGTGCGGGTCGGGCTGGTGGCCGACGGCAAGGCGCTGCCCGATCTGGACCGGCTGGCGCGCTGCGCCGACGACGAGCTGGCCGAGCTGCTCGCGCTGCTGCCGAAGAGCTGAGCCGGCGAACTGAGGCAGGTGCGCCGTGCAGGTGCACTGAGCCGACGTCACTTCGATCAGATCGGTGGTGGATCGGTGATGGATCGATCATAGATCGGACAGATATCCGGGAAAGTGTCACAGTTGGTGGCCCCTGAGGTGTTGACGCGCCCAAGTGATCCGATGAATATTCCTGTGTGCAGGAAGCGATCACCGGGGAGGGCGGCGGAAGCATGCGGCGCAACAGGCTGGGAAACAGCGCGGTCGAGGTCACCGAGCTGTCCTTCGGGGCGGCCGCCATCGGCAATCTCTTCACCGCCGTCGACCCGGCACGGGCGGCCGCCGCGGTCGACGCCGCCTGGGACGAGGGCGTCCGCTACTTCGACACCGCACCGCACTACGGACTCGGCCTCTCCGAACGGAGGCTCGGCGAGGCCCTGCGCTCCCGGCCCCGCGACTCGTACGTGCTGTCCACCAAGGTGGGGCGGGTGCTCGACCCGCTGCCCGCCGACGCCACCGGCTCCGGCTACTACGCCGACGGCCTCTCCGAGGGCTTCGCCGTACCCGCCACCCACCGCCGCCGCTGGGACTTCAGCGCCGACGGCGTACGCCGCAGCATCGAGGACAGCCTGGAGCGGCTCGGGCTCGACCGCATCGACATCGCCTACCTGCACGACCCCGACGACCACGCGCGGGCCGCGTTCGACGAGGCGTACCCGGCACTGGAGAAGCTGCGCGCCCAGGGCGTCGTCGGCGCCATCGGCGCCGGGATGAACCAGACCGCGATGCTGACCCGGTTCCTGCGCGACACCGACGTCGACGTGGTGCTCTGCGCCGGGCGCTACACCCTCCTCGACCAGTCCGCGCTCGACGAGCTGCTGCCCGAGGCGGCCGCCCGGGGCCGCAGCGTGGTCGTCGGCGGGGTCTTCAACTCCGGGCTGCTCGCCGACCCGCGCCCCGGTGCCACGTACGACTACACGGCCGCGCCCCTCACCCTCCTGGACCGGGCCCTGCGGATCAAGGCCGTCACCGAGGGCCACGGCGTACCGCTGCGGGCCGCCGCTCTCCACTACCCGCTCGCCCACCCGGCCGTCGCCACGGTCCTGGTGGGCACCCGCTCCCCGGACGAGGTGCGCGACGCAGCCGCCCTGCTCCGCCGCGAGATCCCGGACGAGCTCTGGGACGAGCTGAGCGCCGAGGGCCTGCTGACCGAGAACGGACACTGACATGAGAATCGCCCTGCACACCAAGGTCCGCGCCGACCGCATCGAGGAGTACGAGGCCGCGCACCGCGAGGTCCCGGCGGAGCTCACCGCCGCGATCCGCGCGGCGGGCGCCACGTCCTGGACGATCTGGCGCAGTGGCACCGACCTCTTCCACGTCATCGACTGCGAGGACTACACCGCACTCCTCGCCGAGCTGGAGCAGCTCCCCGTCAACGTGGCCTGGCAGGCCAGGATGGACGAACTGCTCGATGTCGCGCACGACTACTCGGCCGACGGCGCCGCAGCCGGGCTCCCGGTCGCCTGGGAGCTGTGACATGACCGGTCAGGAACGGATCGTCGACGCCCATCACCATGTGTGGGACCTCTCGGTACGCGACCAGGACTGGATCAGCGGCGACGAACTCGCCCCGCTCCGGCGGAACTTCACCCTGGCCGACCTGGAACCCGAGGCACACGCCGCCGGGGTGGACGCCACCGTCCTCGTCCAGACCGTCACCGTCGCGGAGGAGACCCCCGAGTTCCTGGCGCTCGCCCACGACAACGACCTCGTCGCGGGCGTCGTCGGCTGGTGCGACCTCACGGCGCCGGACATCGCCGACACCCTGGCCTCCTTGCGTGAACTGCCCGGCGGCGACCGGCTCGTCGGCATCCGCCACCAGGTCCAGGGCGAACCCGACCCCGGCTGGCTGCTGCGCCCCGAGGTCCTGCGCGGACTGCGCGCCGTCGCCGACGCCGGACTCGTCTACGACCTGGTCGTCCAGGCCGGCCAACTGCCCGCCGCCGTCCAGGCGGCGGCGCTGCTGCCCGAGCTGGCCTTCGTGCTCGACCACGCAGGCAAGCCACCCGTCGCCGCCGGTGAGCTGCGCCCCTGGGCGGACGACATCAGGGCGCTGGCCGCCCGCCCCAACACCGTCTGCAAACTCTCCGGCCTGGTCACCGAGGCCGATGTGCGCTCCTGGACCGTGCACGACCTGCGCCCGTACGCCGACACCGTCCTCGACGCCTTCGGCCCCGACCGGCTGATGTTCGGCTCGGACTGGCCCGTGTGCCGGCTCGCGGCGACGTACCAGGAGGTGGTCGACACGGCACGCACCCTGACCGATGCCCTCACCGGGGACGAACGGGCCCGGGTGCTCGCCACCACGGCCGAACGGGTCTACGGCCTCTGAGAGCCACCACGGCCGAACGGGGCCATGGTCTCTGACAGCCACCACGGCCGAACGGGGCCACGGCCCACGACAGGCACCGGGCCGGAGCTTCCGGCAGTCTGGGACCATGCCCGAGCTGCCGGAAGTCGAAGCCCTGCGGGTCTTCCTCGACGACCACCTGGTCGGCAAGGAGATCGACCGCGTCCTGCCGCTCAACGTGAGCGTCCTCAAGACGTACGACCCACCGCTGTCCGCCCTGCACGGTGCCGTGGTCACAGGGATCGCCCGGCACGGCAAGTTCCTGGACATCGGCGCCGGGCCGCTGCACCTGATCACCCATCTCGCGCGGGCCGGCTGGCTGCGCTGGAAGGACACCTTCCCTGCCGAACCGCCACGCCCCGGCAAGGGGCCCCTGGCGCTGCGCACCGTCCTCACCGGCGGCGACGGCTTCGACCTCACCGAGGCGGGCACCACCAAGCGCCTCGCCGTGTACCTGGTGCACGACCCGGCCGAGGTGCCGGGCATCGCCCGGCTGGGCCCCGACCCCCTCGCCGACTCCTTCGACCGCGACGCGTTCGCCGCGCTGCTCGCCGGGGAACGCCGCCGGATCAAGGGCGCGCTGCGCGACCAGTCCCTGATCGCCGGCATCGGCAACGCCTACAGCGACGAGATCCTGCACGTCGCGAAGATGTCGCCGTACCTGCTCACCGCGAACCTCACCGACGAGCAGATCACCACGCTCCACACGGCGACGCGCACCACGCTCCAGGAAGCGGTGGCCCGCTCCGGCGGACTCGCGGCCGGGAAGCTCAAGGCCGAGAAGAAGAGCGGGATGCGGGTCCACGGACGCACCGGCGAGCCCTGCCCGGTCTGCGGGGACACCATCCGCGAGGTGTCCTTCAGCGACTCCTCGCTCCAGTACTGCCCGACCTGCCAGACCGGCGGCAAGCCGCTGGCCGACCGCCGCCTGTCCAGGCTGCTGAAATGACCCGCCGGGGTGCGCGGGCGGGCCGGTGCGCGAAGAAGCGGTGAATCACCCGGCCCCGCACCCCCGTGCGCGCTCTACACTCCGGCCCATGCTGCGCGTACTCGCCGTCGATGACGAAGAACCCGCCCTGGAGGAACTCCTGTACCTCCTGCGCGCCGATCCCCGGATCAGCAGCGCCGAGGGGGCCACCGGGGCCACCGAGGCGCTGCGCCGCATCGGCGCCGCCGTCGAGGCGGGCCCGGACGACCCGGCCGCCATCGACGTCGTGTTCCTGGACATCCACATGGCGGGCCTCACCGGTCTCGACGTCGCCCAGCTGCTGGCCGGCTTCGCCGCGCCTCCCCTCATCGTCTTCGTCACCGCCCACGAGGGCTTCGCCGTCCAGGCCTTCGACCTGAAGGCCGTCGACTACGTCCTCAAACCCGTACGCCGTGAGCGGCTGGCCGAAGCGGTGCGCCGCGTCGCCGAACAGGTGGGCGACCGCTCCGCGCCCGTACTCGACACCGCGGGCGACCAGATCCCGGTGGAGCTCGGCGGAGTCACCCGGTTCATCCCGATCGACGACATCGCCTACGCCGAGGCCCAGGGCGACTACGCCCGGCTGCACACCGCCACCGGCAGCCACCTCGTCCGGGTCCCCCTCACCACCCTGGAGGAGCGCTGGCGCTCCCGGGGCTTCGTCCGCATCCACCGGCGCCACCTCGTCGCCCTCGGCCGGATCGACGAACTCCGCCTCGACGCGGGCAGCATGAGCGTCCGCATCGGCACCGCGGAGCTCGCGGTGAGCCGCCGCCACACCCGGGCGCTGCGCGATCTGCTGATGCGCCAGACCGGCCGCTGACCAGCGCCGACCAGGATCCGGCCCTTCCCACGGCGGTCCGGTGCCGCATACACTCCGGGCCCATGTCCGCAGAGCCAGCGCCCCGGCGCGAAGTGGTGACGGGGGAGCCCCGGCGGGTGCGCCCGCTGCCGCGCTACCGCACCCAGTCGGAGATCGACGAGCAGACCGCGCTCGGCGGCGCGTACGTCCGTTCGCTGATGCGCAGCCAACTGCGCGCCGGACTCACCGCGTTCACCGTCCTCGCCGTGGTCGTCGGGACGCTGCCACTGGTCTTCGAGGCCCTGCACAGCGCCGCGCTCGTCTGGGCGGTCCTCGGCTTCGCCGCCTACCCGCCGCTCACCCTGATCGCCTGGTGGTACGTGCGACGGGCCGAGCGCAACGAACGCGACTTCGCCCGGCTCGTGGAAGGCCGCCCCGCACAGTGAGCCGAACGTACGCGGTGGCGGCGGTCGCCGCCGTCGTCCTCGCGACCGTCCTCGTCGGCGGCTTCGGACTGCGCATCTCCCGTACCACCTCCGACTTCTACGTCGCCTCGCGCACCGTACGGCCCCGGCTCAACGCCGCCGCCATCAGCGGCGAGTACCTCTCCGCCGCCTCCTTCCTCGGCATCGCCGGCCTGGTGCTCGTGCACGGCCCGGACATGCTCTGGTACCCGGTCGGCTACACCGCGGGCTATCTGGTGCTGCTGGTCTTCGTCGCCGCACCGCTGCGCCGCTCGGGGGCGTACACACTGCCCGACTTCGCCGAAGGACGGCTGGAATCACGGCAGGTACGCAGACTGGTCAGCGTCTTCGTGGTCGCGGCGGGCTGGCTCTATCTCGTACCGCAGCTCCAGGGCGCGGGGCTGACGCTCAAGATCCTCACCGGGGCGCCCGGCTGGCTCGGAGACGTGCTCGTGGCCTCCGTCGTCGTCATCGCCGTCGCCGCGGGCGGCATGCGCTCCATCACCTTCGTCCAGGTCTTCCAGTACTGGCTGAAACTGACCGCGCTCCTGGTGCCCGCGATCTTCCTGGTGCTCGCCTGGCAGGGCGACGGACGACCCCGCGTCAGCTTCGACGAGCAGCTCTCCGTCTTCCGCGCCGACCACCCGCTGTACGCCACCTACGGGCTGATCGTCGCGACCTTCCTCGGCACCATGGGACTGCCGCACGTCGTGGTCCGCTTCTACACCAGCCCCAACGGCCGCGACGCCCGCCGCACCACGGTGGCCGTCCTCGCCCTCATCGGCGTGTTCTACCTGCTGCCCCCGGTCTACGGCGCACTGGGACGGCTGTACGCCCCCGAGCTGATCCACGGCGGGGACGCGGACGCCGCCGTGCTGCTGCTGCCCGGCCGGATCGTCGGCGGACTCGGCGGGGACCTGCTCGGCGCGCTCGTCGCGGGCGGCGCGTTCGCCGCGTTCCTGTCGACCGCCTCCGGGCTCACCATGGCCGTCGCCGGGGTCATCACCCAGGACGTCCTGCCCTCGCGCGGGGTACGGCACTTCCGGCTGGCCACCGTCCTCGCCATGTGCGTACCGCTGGCCGGTTCGCTGATCGTCAGCCGGGTGCCGGTGGCCGACTCCGTCGGCATGGCGTTCGCCGTCTCCGCGTCCTCCTTCTGCCCGCTGCTGGTCCTCGGCATCTGGTGGCGGCGGCTCACCCCGCCCGGCGCCATCGCCGGACTGCTGCTCGGCGGCGGCTCCGCCTTCCTGTCCGTCGCCATCACCGTCAGCGGCGCGGTCCGCCCGCCGGGCTGGCCCCACACCCTGCTCGCCTGGCCCGCCGTCTGGTCCGTGCCGGTCGGCTTCCTCGCGATGATCCTGGTGTCCCTCGCCACCCCCGGCCGGATACCCCCGGGCACCAACGCCGCCATGACCCGCTTCCACCTGCCCGAAGCACTGACATCGGGGAGGCACCGATGACGAGCGCCGGATACGCCGCACTCGTCCTGCTCGCCCTGCTGCTGCTCGGCGCGGGCTTCCTGCTCGGCCGCCGCACCGCCCGGCCCCTGCGCACCAGCGACGTCGGGACCCCCGTCGAGCACGCCACCTTCGAGACCCTGCACACCGCCTCGCTCGCCGCACCCCCGCTGCGCGCCGGGCTCACCGAGGAGAGCGCCCGCAGGTCCGCCCGCCGGCTGCGCTCCCTGCTCGGCACGGAAGCGCTCTGCCTCACCGACCGGGACCGGGTCCTGGTCTGGGACGGAGAGGGCGAGCACCACGGCCGTCACGTCATGGACCAGGTGCAGGACCTGCTCGCCAGCGGCCGGGACACCGCCTTCCGCAGCGACTGCGACGACCTGGACTGCCCGCTGCGCTGGGCCGTCGCCGTGCCGCTCACCGTCGACAACCGGGTACTGGGCACCCTGATCGCCTACGCCCCGCGCGAATCCGCGGTGCTGGCCCGCGCCGCCGGAGAGGTGGCCCGCTGGGTCTGCGTACAGCTGGAGCTCGCCGAGCTCGACCGCTCCCGCACCCAGCTCATCGAGGCCGAGATCAGAGCGCTGCGGGCCCAGATCTCCCCGCACTTCATCTTCAACTCGCTCGCCGCCATCGCCTCGTTCGTCCGCACCGACCCGGAAAGGGCCCGCGAACTCCTGCTGGAATTCGCCGACTTCACCCGCTACTCGTTCCGCAGCCACGGCGACTTCACCACGCTCGCCGACGAACTCCACTCCATCGACCAGTACCTGGCACTGGTGCGCGCCCGCTTCGGCGAACGGCTCCTGGTCACCCTCCAGGTCGCCCCCGAGGTGCTGCCGGTCGCCCTGCCGTTCCTCTGCCTCCAGCCGCTCGTCGAGAACGCCGTCAAGCACGGCCTCGAAGGAGCCGTCACCTCCAGCCGCATCACCATCAGCGCCCTGGACGCCGGCTCCGAGGCCGAGGTCGTCATCGAGGACGACGGCACCGGAATGGACCCGGAGCGCCTGCGCCACATCCTGCGCGGCGAGGGCGGCCACTCCACCGGAATCGGACTGCTCAATGTCGACGAACGCCTGCGCCAGGTGTATGGGGACGACTACGGCCTCGTCATCGAGACGGGCATCGGCGCCGGGATGAAGATCACCGTGCGGCTGCCGAAGTACCGTGCCGGGGTGCACGGTTCCTGACCGGCCGAGCGGGGCCCGGTCAGTGGAGATGGATCGCCAGATGCCCCAGCGGCAGCCCGAGTTGCCAGGCCGGCGTCCACACCTGGGCCGCCTCCTCCGCGTCCGGCCCGTCGCCCACCGGCTCCCACGGCGGCGGCGCGATGGCGTCGAGGTCGGCCGCGAGCAGCTCGGTCTCCTCCAGCCAGCGCCAGGCCGCGCGGGCCAGGGCCAGATCGGGATCCGGGCCCGCCGGGCCGGCCACCGGGGCCGCGTCGAGCACGTCCAGCCGCTCACGGACCCAGCCGCACCACGTCGCCCCGTACGCCGTCAGCAGGCGCAGCTCGTCCAGCCGGGCCGCGGGCAGCGCGTCGGCCACCGCGCCGTCCGACAGGAATATGGTGAGCGCGAGGGCATCGCGCCCCGCTCGGTACTCCAGTGTGGACGGCTCCATCAGATCGCCGGTCCGCAGCAACTCGTCGGCGATGTACTCCGCGTACATCCAGGCCATCGGGACCAGCAGCCCGGCCCCACCGGTTCCATCCTGACGCTCCGGGCGCATCCCGTCTCGCCTCTTTCTCTGTTCGGCACCGCTTTTCACGGAGCATTGAACCGGGGGAGCGCGCCCCGCGTGGCCAGAAGGGCAGGATCCGTCACCACCGGATGCGTCGACGACACGAGGATGCGATGACCACCGATCCCGGGGAGGGCCCGCACGTGCGCCATGTGCTGGGTGCCTACGTACTCGACGCGCTCACGGCCGGCGAGACCCGCACGGTCTGTCGCCATCTGCAGTCCTGCGACCGCTGCGCCGCCGACTACGTGGAGGCCGCGGAGGCCGTCTCGCTGCTCGCCCTGCTGCGCGAGGAGGACCTGCGGGAGTAGCCGGGGAGGCTGTGGGAGAGCCGGCGCAGCGCGTAGTAGGAACGCGACTTGACCGTGCCCGCCGGAATACCCAGGACCCGGGCCGTCTCGTCCACGGTGAGCCCGCGGAAGTACATCTGGACGAGGACCGCGCGGTGCTCCGGACTGAGGGTGCGTACCGCGTCGCGTACGTCGAGTGCCGAGACCGTGGCGTCGGCGGTGTCCTCGAAGGCCGGGGTGGTCTCCAGCACGGCGTCGCCGACCTCGGCCGGCCGGGCCTGCCTGGAGCGGCGCGCGTCGATCGCGAGCCGCCGCGCGACCGTGAAGAGCCAGGGCCGCATCGAGTCGTACGGGGCGTCGAAGGCTTCCGGATGCTGCCAGGCCCGGACCAGGGTCTCCTGGAGCAGGTCCTCGGCGCGCTGCCGGTCGCCGAAGGTCAGACCGAGCAGGAAATGGAGGAGGGCGGGTCCGTGCTCCCGCTGCAGATCCGCGAGGGTCCGCTCATCGGTCGTCGTGATGGTCATCGTGAACGCCCTTTCCGCCGAGGCCCTGCGGCTTCGCTGCCGACTGGCGTATACGAACGCATCCGGGCGCCGAGGAACAGGCGGCGGGCGGCCTCGTGCGACGAGCGGTCGCACAGTGCGGCGAATGGTGCGGTGAACGGTCGGGCGGTGGCCGGGAGGCCGCCGCCCGATCACCCGATCAGCCCGTCCCCGTCCCCGTTCCGGAGGTGTTCGCCATGTTCGACTTCCGGTACGAGTAGCCGAAGTAGATGACCAGACCGATCAGGAACCAGATCACGAAGCGCACCCAGGTCTGCCACTGGAGGAAGGTGATCAGCCAGATCGAGAACACCACCCCGAGCGCCGGGACGAACGGCATCCCGGGGGTGCGGAACGTGCGCGGCAGCTCCGGCTGCTTGTAGCGCAGCACGATCACCGCGATGCACACCACGACGAACGCCAGCAGAATGCCGATGTTGGTCAGTTCGGCGGCCTCGCCGATCGGCAGGAACCCGGCGATCAGGGCCGAGGCGAAACCGACGATCCAGGTCACCCGGGTCGGCACGTGCCGGGTCGGGTGGGTCTTGGCGAACCACTTCGGCAGCAGTCCGTCACGGCTCATCGAGAACCACACCCGGGTCACACCGAGCATGAAGGTGAACATCACCGTGAGGATGCCGATGATCGCGCCCACCGCGATCACATCGGCGAGCCGGTCGAGCCCCACCGACTTGAAGGCCGTGGAGAATCCGGACTCCGGGTCGATGTCCTCGTAGCTCTGCATCCCCGTCAGTACCAGGCACGCCGCCACGTAGAGCACCATGGAGATCCCGAGGGAGTACAGGATCGCCTTCGGCATGTGGCGCTGGGCGTCCTTGGACTCCTCGGCCGCCGTCGACATGGCGTCGTACCCGAACACCGCGAAGAACACCGTGGCCGCACCGGTGAAGGCCCCGCTGATCCCGAACGGGAAGAACGGGTCGTAGTTGGCGGTGTTGATGTGGAACACACCGACGCCGATGACCAGCAGGACGACCAGGACCTTCAGGACCACCACGACTGTCTCGAAGCGCGCCGCGTTCTTGATGCCGAGGGTGAGCAGGTACGCGACGAGCAGACAGAGCAGCGCGGCGAACAGGTCCACCTTGTGGCCGTCGCCGGTGCCGGGCGCGCCCAGCATCCACTTCGGTACTTCGAGCCCCATCTCCCCGAGCAGGAAGCTGAAGTAGCCGGAGATGCCGATCGCGACCACCGCCACGATCGCCGTGTACTCCAGCAGCAGGTCCCAGCCGATGAACCAGCCCACCAGCTCGCCGAGCACCGCGTACCCATAGGTGTAGGCCGAGCCGGCCTTCGGGATGAGGCCCGCGAACTCCGCGTAGCTGAAGGCGGCCGCGGCACTCGCCACACCCGCGATCAGGAACGAGATCAGGACGGCGGGACCGGCGGTGCCGTTCGCCACCGTGCCGGCGAGGGTGAAGATGCCCGCGCCGATGATGCCGCCCACGCCGATGGCCGTGAGCTGCCACAGTCCGAGCGTTCTGGTGAGCTGAGTGGAGGCATCCGCCGCAGGCCCTTTCTCGTCGATCTGCCCGATCGGCTTGCGGCGCAGTACACCCTCGCCCACTCGGAGCCTTGCCATGAGTCACCTCTCCGCTGACGGCAGTCCCTGACGGGCGCTCATGATGGCCCAGGCGGAGCCGGTGCGGAAGACGGCGTGCCGTCCGCCGGAATGAAGGATTCCGCGATGCCTACGGGACCACCGTGACGGGCCAACGGCCCGCCTTCACCAGCCGGATCGCGACCGAGCCGATGAACCGGTGCCCGGCCGATTCCGACGCGCCCACGACGACGGCGTCCGCCTTCAGTTCGTCCGCAGCGGTCACGAGTCCGTTGTAGGGGTCGCCGCGGAAGGTGTGGAACTCCCAGCGCACGTCCCATATGTCCTTCATCCGCCGGGTAGCCTCCCGGATCTCGCTCACCAGCCCCTCCGCGACCTCGCCGGTCGTATCGGCGATCGGTGCGCCCAGCGCGGCCCCCGCGGGCAGCACCGGCTGGACGTAGACGAGCGCGAGCATGGCGCCCTGACGGCGGGCCAGCCCCGCAGCGTAGGCCGCGGCACGCATGGAGGAATCGGACCCGTCGAGGCCTGCGACGATCACTTTCGGGCCGTCTGTGCCACGTTCGAACTTATGAGGCTGCGGTTCTGTCACGGCAGTGAGGCTATCCGCTGCTCGGGCCGACTCCGGAGCGGGCTGCGGCGCGGCCTCGGCCGGGGATGCCGGATGACCCCGCCGCCACGGCTTCGGCTGGGGGTGCCGGATGACCCGCCGGGGTCCCTCCATCGGGTGCAAAACCGGCCGGAGTCGGTGTCGGTGGCGCAGATGGATCCGTCGCCGTGCGAGCAGTTGGTCATGCAATATGATCAGAGGCTGTCAGGGCGCAGGGCGCTGCTGCGACTGGCCGCCGGACTCGGCGCGACTGCCGCCGTTCACATGATCGTCGCGGATCCGGCCAGGACACCGGCCCGGACCCCCGCACCCTCCGCGGCCGGAGCGGCCGGGCCTGGTTCGACCGTCCGGGCCGCACCCACCGGCTACCGGCTCCAGCCCATGACCGAGGGCACCCCGACCCGTCTCCGTTCGGGGACGCCGCCGGTCCGGACGAGGCCGTTCGAGGAACTGCCCGGGATCGGGCGTGCCATGGTGCTCAGCTTCGACGACGGGCCGGACCCCCTGTACACCCCGCACATCCTCGCGACCCTGCGCGAGCACGATGTCCGCGCGATGTTCTTCGTCTGCGGAGAAATGGCCCGGGACAACCAGGACCTGGTGCGTGCCATCGCCGAGGAGGGACACACCATCGGGAACCACTCCTGGACCCACCCCCTGGTCACCAAGCTGTCCCGGGCCGGCGTCCGTGACGAGCTCGGCGCCACCAGCGAGGTGATCGAGAAGATCACCGGCGCCGCACCGCTCTGGTACCGGGCACCGTACGGGGCGTGGAACCGCAACTCGTTCGAGATCGGTGCCGCCCTGGGAATGGAGCCGATGGCCTGGACGGTGGACACGCTGGACTGGACCGAACCCGGTGTCGGCACCATCGTCCGCCGGGTCCGCGAAGGGGCCGCGCCCGGCGTCGTCGTGCTGTCGCACGACGCGGGAGGAGACCGTTCGCAAAGCGTGGACGCGCTGCGCAGGTACCTGCCCGAACTGCTCGACGACGGCTACCTCGTCACGGTGCCGCAGCGCCGCTGAGCGGGACGGGGCCGCGGCTTCGGCGCCGGCGTGGGGACCGGTCCGAAACGCCCGTCGCCCCAGGTCCCGCTACGGGACCCGGGGCGACTTCTCGGTCGGCACCTACCCTGCTGTCAGTGCGATCGGCGCTCCCTGCGACGGCGTGCCACCAGGACGGCGCCGGCGGCCGCTGCCACCACCGCCGCTCCGGCGGCGATCTCCGCGGCGTCCATCGTGCCGATGCCGCCACCGAGCCCGCCCTGCGTACCGGCCGGAGCCACCGCCGGCCGGCCGGCCGGTGCGGGAGCCGCGGCGATCGTGAGACGGGACTTCGCCGTGGGGTCGGGCGACGTGCTGCAGATGAATGTCACTTCGTAGGAGGCGCCGGGTCTCGCGTCCCAGTCGACCGTGGCCGCTCCGGTGCCACCCGCGGGGATGGTGACGGTGTCGAAGACGGCCGAGCCGGCGGTTGCGGTCGTGGAGCACCCCCGGGCGGCCAGGGTGACCCGGCTTCCCGGCGCGATCACCGACGGGGTGACGGTGAACCCGGTCGCAGAGGGCGCGCCTCCCGACTTCGTTCCGGACGCGGTGGCGGACGGAGCGGTCAGGGCGAGAGCGGCGGCGCCGAGCAGGGCGACGGGTGCGACGCCTATTGCGCGCATGGGTGAGCCTCCGGATCCCCGAGGAGCACGTGCGGAACGAATTTCCACAAAGCGTCAGAAATGCACCTCGACGTGTCAAACGCTAGGAGCCGTGCATACCGCTCGCGATCGGAGTGCGCCGCTCGGGCTCCGGGTTCGCCCGAGCGGCGCACTCCGGCCGTTTTCTGACGGACCGCTACCCGCCCGCGGCGCGGGGGAACAGATCGAGGAACGGCGCCGCGGTGGCCGAGATCCCCCGCCCGAACGGGGAGTCGAAGTCCCAGATCAGGAACAGCAGAAAGGCGATCAGAACACTGAAGAGGCCCGCCAGCAGGAGTTCGCGGAACGTTCTGCGGATCTGCAGCGTGAACATCAGCCCGATGGTCACCAGGGCTCCGATGATCAGGCCGAACCAGACCACGCCGGGCATGGTCGCACCGGCGCTCTGCCCGCGCGCGCTGCGCGCGTCGTCGGCCGCGGCCACCTCGTCGACCAGTGGCTGATATGCCTGCCCTTCGTGGTCGTTCCGCGGCTGGTACTGGGTGACGTCGGCGCGCACCTTGGCCAGCAGACGGGTGCCTTCGGCGGTGAGGCTGCCGTGTTCGCTCATCGCCCGCCACTCGTCGTCGACGACGTGGTGGACGTAGGCGTCGACATCGGCGCGGATGCGGGAGCGCACCTCGGCCGGGTAGACGGCGGAGCGGACACTCACCTCGTGCAGCGCCTGGGCCTCCTGACGTACGTATTCCTGCGCGGCGCCACGCCCCTCCCAGACGCCCGCGATGGCGAGGCCCAGCACGATCGCGTAGACCACGCCGATCATCATCGTCATGTACTCGATGACGTCAGGGGTCTCGGACGGGTCGTCGTCCTCCCCGATCCGGCGGTTGTTGAGCACGGCGATGGTCAGGACGACGGCGCAGGCCGCGCCCATGGCGAGGGCGAGAACAAGCCATTCCGACATGGTGATCCTCCAGAGGTCAGCGGGAGCGGGGACGCAGTACGGCGACGGCGAACACCGCGGGCGCCGTGATCAGCAGGGTGAGGTTGACCAGGGAGGTGCCGTGCCGCACGACCTTGCGCGGTGGCTTGCGGTAGGTGGGCAGCGCCACGGGCCGGGGTGTGGGGCGTACGGACGGCGAGGGGGAGGGCGTCGGTGTGGGGGACGGCGTGGGTGCCGGCGCCGGTGCGGGGGGTGGCGGCACGGGCGCCGGCTTCACCCGAGGCGGTGCGGGCGGAGGCGGCGGTGGTGGCGGGGGAGGTGGCGGCGGAGGCGGAGGCGGAGGCGGCGCCGGCCGTGGCGTGGGTGGTGGCGTCGGCTCGGGTACCGGGCCCGCGTGGCAACTGCCGTCGCCCGACGTGGCGACCGATGAACTGCCGCCGCTCTCACCGATGGAGGCGTACGCGCAGCTGTCCGCGACCGCGGGTGCCGGGGTGCCGAGCAGCCAGAGAAGGGCGACGACTGCCGTGAGCCGTCCTATGAGTGATCCGTACACGACCGGGAGCATGTTCCGGCAGCTCGCGGGACACGCGGAGCGCGGGCGTGATTCGCCTGATGGTGGGGACCTGGAGCGGTGGGTGTTTGCCGTCGGGGGAGAGTCGGGGACCAGGCGGAACGCGGCCGGGACGGGGCCGGTGCCCGACGTCATGGGCGGTGCGCGTGCTCTTCGCAACTGGGACGAGCCATACGGAAGTTGACGCCTCCCACCGGCCGGACCGGTGAAGTGGCGGTGAAGTGACCGGGCATTGCCTCATTGGTAAAGAATGCTTCCAAAGGCGTCATGGCCAAGGCATTTGTCACCGTCAATCGATCCGACGGACACAACTGCCGGTACATCGGCGGCCGGCCGGTCCGGAACCGAATCCGCCGATGCGTAACCGGTGGCCTCACCGGATTCATCAACAACCAAGGCTGCGACGGCGCATGGAGCTCGCGGAGACGTCGCCGGGACCGGCCCGGCAACGAATGTCACCCGCAGCGACGGCCCGGTTGCACATGCCACTGGTGTGTGACCAATAACGGACGGGTAATTTCCGTTTCCGCTCGCTCTCTTGGCAGTCGATCAGTAGCCTCTGGACAACACTGACCATGAACATGGCCGGATCGCCGTGGCGACTTGTTGGAGACATCGATGGAGCGTCCCGCCTGGGCACCGCAAGGCATTGACATTTCAGTGCCCAGCGTGTCTCGAATGTACGACTTCTATCTGGGCGGATCGCACAATTTCGAGGTGGACCGGGAAGCTGCACGCAAGGCCATGGAGTTCATGCCGGGACTCCCCAAGATCATGCAGGCGAATCGCGCCTTTATGCGGCGAGCCGTGCGTTACGCGGTGAGCGAGGGCATCAGTCAGTTTCTGGACATCGGCTCCGGAATACCGACCTTCGGCAATGTGCACGAAGTCGCCCAGGCCGCCGACCCCGAGGCCCGGGTGGCGTACGTCGACCACGACCCGGTCGCGGTCGCGCACAGCCGGGCCGTGCTCGAAGGAAACGACCGGGCGGTGATCGCCGGCGCCGATCTGCGCAGCCCGCAGGAGATCGTGAAGAGCCCGGAGATCTCCGGACTGCTCGACCTGGAGCGCCCGGTGGCCCTGCTGCTGGTCGCGGTGCTCCACTTCATCGAGGACTCCGACGCCCCCCGGGCCGCGCTCGCCGAACTGCGCGAAGCGCTCGCCCCCGGCAGCATCGTCGTCATGACCCACGCCTCGTACGAGGGCGTTCCGCTCACCCGGGAAGAGGCGGGCGGCGCGGTCGACGTCTACAAGAACATCCGCAACCCTCTGGTCATGCGGTCCCGCGACGAGATCGCCCGCTTCTTCGAGGGGTACGAGATGGTCGAGCCCGGCCTCGTATCGATGCCGAACTGGCGCCCGGACGCCCGGGTGGGGGCGGAGCAGGAGGACCCATACGCGTTCTCGGGCTTCGCGGGAGTGGGACGCAAGGCGTGAGCATCCCCGCCCAGTCGTCCGGTGCGCCGGACACGGATCCCGACGGCCCCGAGGATCGGCTCCGGCGATTCGCCACGATCTGGAGCCGGGCCATCTTCCCCTCGACGGCCACCTCCTTGACGCGCACGGAGTTCGAACAGCATCTGCTGCCGCTCGCCCGCGAGCTCAGCGACATCCTGCACGCCCGGCCCTTCGACGCGGCGCCCGCCGTCGAGGTGGGGGCGGCCCTGGTCACCGCGCACTGCACCGACCCGGACGCGCTGAGCAGCACGCTCGGCGTCATCGACTCGTACCTGGTGCTCTACTGCGGAAGCAACGGCGCCACGGCGTTGTCGACCGAGGACGCCAGGGCCCGCTGCGCGCGGATCCAGCACACCCTCGCGGCCGGCTTCACCCAGGCGCTGCGCGAGCGCACCCTCGCCGAGCAGGAGGCCATCGCCCGATCGGCGCTGACCGCCCGCACCGACGCCGAACACGCGCTGCACGCGACCGAGGCGCGCTTCCGCGCCGTCTTCAAGGACGCGGCCATCGGCATCGGCATCGCCGACCTGGACGGCAAGGTGCTGGAGGTCAACGACACCCTCACCCGGATGTTCGGTGGGCTCGACCACCATGTGCGCAGCCACCGGCTCAACGAATGGGTCCACCCCGAGGACTCGCCGCACGTGTGGAAGTACTACGACGAGCTGGTGCGCGGCGAACGCGAGCACTACCGGGTCGAGAAGCCGTACTACCGCAACGACGGGACCGTGCTGTGGACCAATCTGACGGTGTCGCTGCTGCGTGACGCCGACGGCAAGCCGCAGTACCAGCTCGCGCTGATGGAGGACACCACCGAGCGCCGGCTGCTCAATCTCCGGCTGCGGTACGAGGCCACCCACGACGCGCTCACCGGCCTGCCCAACCGGACGCTGTTCTTCGAACGGCTGGAGAAGGCGCTGTCCGCCGCCGACAGCAGCCGGTTCGGCCTGTGCTACCTCGACCTGGACGGCTTCAAGGCGATCAACGACAGCCTCGGCCACGCGTCGGGGGACCGGCTGCTGGTCGAGGTGGCCGACCGGCTGCAGAGCTGTGCGACCGCGCCCGGCGAGATGGTCGCCCGGCTCGGCGGCGACGAGTTCGTGGCCCTGACCACCGGACCCGACACCGAGACGGAGGTCGCCGAACTCGCCTGCCGCATCCTCGGTGTGCTCGGCACCCCGATCCGCCTGGACGGCCGCGAGCTGACCGTACGCGGATCCATCGGGGTCGTCGAAGGACCGGCCCGCGAGCGCAACGCCGCCGAGGTGCTGCGCAGCGCCGACATCACGATGTACCGGGCCAAGTCGGCGGGCGGCAATCGCTTCGAGCTCGCCGACGACGAGGCCGACGCCCGTGCCATCACCCGGCACGGGCTGACCACCGCGCTGCCCGCCGCCCTGGACCGAGGCGAGTTCTTCATCGAGTACCAGCCGCTCGTGCACCTCGACGACGGCACGGTGCACGGCGCGGAGGCGCTGGTGCGCTGGTGCCATCCGCAGCACGGGGTGCTCGGCCCGGACCGCTTCATCCCGCTCGCCGAGCACACCGGGCTGATCGTGCCGCTGGGCCGCTGGGTGCTGGAGGAGTCCGTACGGCAGGCCAACTTCTGGCAGGAGCGGCACACCGACGGCGGGCCGTTGCGGATCAACGTCAACCTCTCACCGACCCAGCTGCACCATCCGCAGCTGGTCGCCGAGACGGTCGACGTGCTGGAACGCTCGGGGCTCGAACCCGGGGCGCTCTGCCTGGAGGTCACCGAGTCCGCGCTCATCGGCGCGGACGACGACCTGCTCAAGCCGCTGCGGCAACTGGCCGAAATGGGCGTGGACATAGCGCTCGACGACTTCGGCACCGGGTACTCGAACCTGGCGAATCTGCGCCGGCTGCCGGTGAGCGTGCTCAAGCTGGACCGTTCCTTCACCATGGGCATGCAGCAGCACCCGGCGGACCCGGTCGATCTGAAGATCGTCGAGGGGATCGTCTCGCTGGCGCACAGCCTGGACCTCGCCGTCACGGTGGAGGGCGTGGAGACCGGCGCCCAGGCGGAGCAGCTGCGCAAGCTGGGCTGCGACACGGCACAGGGCTGGTACTACGCCCGGCCCGGTGCGCCCGACCGGATCCACTCGCTGCGCCTGGCCGACGCCGTGTGAGGGGGGCGGGTACGGGGCCTGCCGCGGCCCCGGCCCGTCCTCGGCGCTCAGGCCCGTCCGGCGGCGAGCAGCACCTTCTGCAACTCGCGTGCCGCACGCGGCGGAGCCACGTCGCTGCGGTGCGCGAGCGCGATCGTGCGCCGCAGCCCGGGGCGGGCCAGCGGTGTGGTCCGCAGGTCATGGCCGGAGCGGACGGCGACCATGCTCGGCACCACCGCGATCCCGAGCCCCGCCCGTACGAAACCGAGCACGGCGTCCATTTCGCCGCCCTCCACCGTGAACGACGGCTCGAAACCCTCCGCCCGGCAGGCCGCGACCGTCAGCTCCCGCAGGTCGTAGCCGTGCCGGAACATCACCAGGGGCTCGCCCTGGAGGTCGGCGATCCGTACGCTCCCGCCCCGGCCGGGCCGCGGTGCCCGTGCCGAGGACACCACGACCAGGTCCTCCCGGAGCAGCTCCACCGTGGTCAGCGCGGGCGAGGCGGCGGGCAGCGGCAGCACCACCAGCGCGAGATCGAGCGCGCCCCGCGCCAGCTCCCGCACCAGGTCGAGCGAGCCGCCCTCCTCCAGCAGCAGCTGGATCCCCGGATGCCGGTCGTGGAAGGCACGCAGCACATCGGGGAGCAGGCCGGTGCAGAGGCTGGGCGTCGCACCCAGCCGGACCCGGCCCCGGCGCAGCTGCGCCAGCTCCTGCACCTCGTGGCGTGCGGTGTCCGCGTCCGCGAGGATCCGGCGGGCCAGCGGCAGCAGGGCCTCGCCCGCGTCGGTGAGCGTGATGTTTCCGCGCGCCCGGCTGAAGAGCTCCGCCCCCAGCTCGCTCTCCAGCGCCCGGATCTGCTGGGAGAGCGAGGGCTGCGAGACATGCACCTCCTCGGCGGCCCGGGTGAAGTGCCGGGTCTCGGCCACGGCCACGAAATACATCAGCTGCTGGAACTGCATGCACCCACCCTACCGAGGTCGATAGCCTCAGCCTATGAACATGAGCTGTTCCATGTCTTGGACTGATGAGGTGGTTCGGTCCTAGCGTCGTGTCCATGGCATTGGCAACCCGGACGGACCGACGGCCGTCCATGACGCGTACGCTCTGGGACTCGTCCCTCGGCAAGAAGACGGTCATGGCCGTGAGCGGCCTGATCATGCTCCTCTACTTGGTCGTCCACATGATCGGCAACCTGAAGATCTTCTTCGGGTCCGGCGAGTTCAACCACTACGCGCACTGGCTGCGGACCATGGGCGAGCCCTTCCTGCACTACGAGTGGGCCCTATGGATCGTCCGCGTCGTGCTCGTCGCCGCAGTGGTGCTGCACGCCGTCTCCGCGTACCAGCTCAGCCGCCGCGACATCAGGGCGCGCCCCGCCAAGTACGTGCACCGGAAGCCGCGCGCCACCTATGCCACCCGCACCATGCGCTGGGGCGGGATCATCCTCGCCCTGTTCATCGTCTGGCACATCCTCGACCTGACGACGGGCACCGTGCACCCCGGCGGATTCCAGTCCGGCCACCCGTACCAGAACGTCATCGACACGTTCTCCACCTGGTACGGCAACACGATCTACATCGTCGCCATGCTCGCCCTCGGACTCCACGTCCAGCACGGCTTCTGGAGCGCCGCCCAGACCCTCGGCGCGGGAAACGCGACCCGTGACCGCGTCCTGAAGACCATCGCCAACGCCCTCGCCGCGGTGCTGACGCTGGGCTTCATCTCCGTACCCGTCGCCGTCATGACCGGAGTCGTGAGCTGACATGACCGACTACTCGCACTACGAGACCGGCGCGCCCGTCGTCGACACCAGGGCCCCCGAAGGCCCCGTCGCCGAACGCTGGGACACCCGCCGCTTCCAGGCCAAGCTGGTCAACCCGGCCAACCGCCGCAAGCACACCGTCATCGTCGTGGGCACCGGCCTGGCCGGCGGCTCGGCCGGTGCGACGCTGGCCGAACAGGGCTACCACGTCGTCCAGTTCTGCTTCCAGGACTCGCCCCGCCGCGCCCACTCGGTCGCCGCCCAGGGCGGCATCAACGCCGCGAAGAACTACCGCAACGACGGCGACTCGATCCACCGGCTCTTCTACGACACCGTCAAGGGCGGCGACTTCCGGGCCCGCGAGTCCAACGTCCACCGGCTCGCCCAGATCTCCGTCGAGATCATCGACCAGTGCGTCGCCCAGGGCGTCCCCTTCGCCCGCGAGTACGGCGGCCTCCTCGACAACCGCTCCTTCGGCGGCGTCCAGGTCTCCCGCACCTTCTACGCCCGCGGCCAGACCGGACAGCAGCTCCTGCTCGGCGCCTACCAGGCGCTGTCGCGGCAGATCGCCGCGGGCAACGTCGAACTCCACGCCCGTACCGAGATGCTCGACCTGATCGTCGTCGACGGCAAGGCCCGCGGCATCGTCGCCCGCGACCTCGTCACCGGAAAGATCGACACCTACTTCGCCGACGCGGTCGTCCTGGCCAGCGGCGGCTACGGCAACGTCTTCTACCTGTCGACGAACGCCATGAACTCCAACGCCACCGCCGTCTGGCGCGCCCACCGCCGCGGCGCGTACTTCGCCAACCCCTGCTTCACACAGATCCACCCCACCTGTATCCCGCGCACCGGCGACCACCAGTCCAAGCTGACGCTGATGAGCGAGTCGCTGCGCAACGACGGCCGGATCTGGGTCCCGAAGGCCAAGGGCGACGACCGCCCGGCCAACGAGATCCCCGAGGACGAGCGCGACTACTACCTGGAGCGCATCTACCCCGCCTTCGGCAACCTCGTCCCCAGGGACATCGCCTCCCGCGCCGCGAAGAACGTCTGCGACGAGGGGCGCGGCGTCGGCCCCGGAGGCCAGGGCGTCTACCTGGACTTCGCCGAGGCCATCCAGCGGATGGGCCGGGACAAGGTCGAGGAGAAGTACGGCAACCTCTTCGACATGTACGCCCGGATCACGGCGGAGAACCCGTACGAGACCCCGATGCGGATCTACCCCGCCGTGCACTACACGATGGGCGGCCTCTGGGTCGACTACGACCTCCAGACCACCGTCCCCGGCCTCTTCGCCATCGGCGAGGCCAACTTCTCCGACCACGGCGCCAACCGGCTCGGCGCGTCCGCGCTGATGCAGGGCCTCGCCGACGGCTACTTCGTCCTCCCGTCGACGATCAACGACTACCTGGCCCGCAATCCGCACCACGAGGCGGTCGACGCCTCGCACCCCGCGGTCGAGGAGGCCGTCGCCGACACCGAGGACCGGCTCAACCTGCTGCTCTCCGTCGACGGCGACCGCACCCCCGACTCCTTCCACCGCGAGATCGGTGAACTCATGTGGGAGTACTGCGGGATGGCCCGCACCGAGGACGGGCTGCGCACCGCGCTCGAACGCATCCCGCTGATCCGCGAGGAGTTCTGGCGCCGCATCAAGGTCCCCGGCATCGGCCAGGAGTTCAACCAGTCGCTGGAGAAGGCCAACCGCATCGTCGACTACCTGGAGCTCGCCGAGCTCATGTGCCTCGACGCACTGCACCGCGCCGAGTCCTGCGGAGGCCACTTCCGCGAGGAGTCGCAGACCCCGGACGGCGAAGCCGCCCGCCGGGACGAGGAGTTCTCCTACGCCGCCGCCTGGGAGTTCTCCGGCACCGGCGAGGCCCCCGTCCTGCACAAGGAAGACCTCGTCTTCGAGTACGTCCACCCCACTCAGCGGAGCTACGCATGAAGCTCACCCTGCGCGTCTGGCGCCAGAAGAACGCCGACGCACCCGGCGCCATGTCCACCTACGAGGTGGACGGCATCTCGCAGGACATGTCGTTCCTGGAGATGCTCGACACCCTCAACGAGGAGCTGATCCTCGCCGGCGACGACCCCGTCGCCTTCGACCACGACTGCCGCGAGGGCATCTGCGGCGCGTGCAGTCTCGTCATCAACGGCGATGCCCACGGCCCCGAGCGCACCACCACCTGCCAGCTCCACATGCGGTCCTTCGAGGACGGCGACACGATCGACATCGAACCGTGGCGCGCCTCCGCCTTCCCGGTCGTCAAGGACCTGGTCGTGGACCGCTCGGCCTTCGACCGGATCATCCAGGCGGGCGGCTACATCTCCGCCCCGACCGGCACCGCCCCCGAGGCGCACGCCACCCCGGTGCCCAAGCCGGACGCGGACTTCGCCTTCGAGCACGCCGAGTGCATCGGCTGCGGCGCCTGCGTCGCGGCCTGTCCCAACGGCTCGGCGATGCTCTTCACCTCGGCGAAGATCAACCATCTCAACGTGCTGCCGCAGGGCGCCCCGGAGCGCGAGACCCGGGTCCTGGACATGGTCGGCCAGATGGACAGCGAGGGCTTCGGCGGCTGCACCCTCACCGGGGAGTGCGCCACCGCCTGCCCCAAGGGCATCCCGCTGCCGTCGATCTCGGCCATGAACAAGGAGTGGCTGCGGGCGACCCGCAAGGTCCGCCGCTGAGCGGAGCGCGAGTTCCCGGCCCCGGAGGCCGCCCGCCTCCGGGACCGGGAAGTCTCATCCGCTCCGGCGGATCAGGACGTCACGGAGCGGATCAGGACGTCACGGAGATGTCGTCGCCGTAGACCGTGCCCTGCCCGTACCAGCCGTGCAGATAGACGGTCACCGTGCCGGACGATCCGGTGGTGAACGTCACCGACTGCTTGGCGTAGCCGCTCGACGAACCCCAGACGCTCGCCGTCGCGTCGCCGCGCACCCCGAGGTATCCGTAGCTGCCCCGCACCCAGCCGCTCAGCGTGTACTCGGTGCCGGGGGACAGGGTGAGGGTCTGCGCGCACTCACCGGTCTGCGACGCGGTGGCCGCCGCGGCGAGCGCGTGCGAACCGCCGTGCACCGGTGTGGCGACGACCGCGCCACCGGACTCGCAGGTCCAGGGGCTCAGCGCACCCGACTCGAAGTCACCGTTGACCAGGGCGCCGGTGCCGCCGCCCGGACCCGACACCGTCAGGGTGAAGCCGGCCGCGTGGCTGAGCGTGCCCGAGGCACCGGTCACATCGATCCGGTACGTGCCCGGTGCCGCGGAGGCCGACGCGGCGAGCGTCAGCTTCGCCGTCCCGCCCGCGGTGACCGAGGTGGGGCTGAGCGTCGCCGTCACACCGGCGGGCGCCCCGCTCGTCGTCAGCGCGACGGTCTTCGCGCTGCCGGAGGTGACCGCGGTGTTCACGGTCGCCGTCGTCGAGCCACCGGGGGCGACCGTCGCCGAACCGGGAGCCACCGTCACCGAGTAGTCGTCCGTCACCGGACCCCCGCCGCCCGTGAAGGGTGCGAAGGTGTGGCTGAAGTACCAGGTGTCCTGCGCGATGCCGGAGCAGGTGTCGTTCCCGCCGGTGCCGGGGCAGCCGCCGTTGTCGCGCTGGAGCGCCCAGAACGACAGGGTGCTCAGTCCCTTGGACACGGCCCAGTCGTAGACCACGGGCGCGTCCGCCGTCGTGAACGTCTCGGCCGGGCCGTAGTCGTCGATGCCCGGCATCTCGATGATGCCGGTCATGCCCCACAGCTGGGCGTCGGTCTTCGACGGGTACAGACCGGCCAGCTGGCCCTTGAGGCCCGTGATCGCCGTCTTGGTGTCCGCGGCCATGTTGTGCGCGGCGCCGTCGTAGTAGTCGAAGGTCATGAGGTTCACGACGTCGACCTCGGTGCCGTTGGACACGGCGTTCTCCAGCACCGCGAGACCGCTGTCGGCCAGACCGCTCGTGGTGGTGGGCAGGGTGTACGAGATCTGCACCGAGCGCCCGTTGGCGGCGGCCCAGTCCTGGACCTTCTTGATCGCCTTGTTCCGGCGGTCGATCCCGGCGCTGTTCTCCAGGGAGTTGTCCTCGATGTCCATGTCGAGGCGGGACACGTCGTACGTCGTGATGACCTTCTCGTAGGCCGCCGCGATGGAGTCGACGTCCGTACAGCTGTCGGCGATCTCGGTGCCGCCGTTGTCGGCGGTGTACCCGCCGAACGACGGGATCACGTCGCCGCCGCGCGAGCGCATGGTGGTGAAGTCGGCGCCGAACTCGGACTGGGCGATGGGAGTGCTCGAATCGCCGTTCCAGTAGGGGGTGCAGGAACCGCGGGCCTCCGTCTGGATGAAGGCCATGGTCAGGTACTTGGCACCGGACGCCTGGGAGAGCGCGGCCGGGCTGTCGCCGTTCCACGCCTCGAAGTACGGGGCGAAGACGTGCGCGGGCAGGGGAGTGGCGGCGGTCTCGGTGGCCTGTGCGCCGGCGCCGGATCCGAGGACCAGGCCTGCGGACGCGACGACGGTGGCCAAGGCGCTCAGGACGGCGCCGACTGTTCTTGGACGTCTCATGGGACAGCTCCCAGCGGGGTGAGGCAACGGGCGGTTCGCGCGGCTCGGCCGCGCCCGGGAGGGGCGCGGCCCGTTCCTGTGATTCCCGGCCGGGGTCACGTGCCGCACGGCGTGGTGCGGCCGTGAGGCATGCCCATGATTGGTCTGGACCAGGTAACTGTCAACATTCTTTACGGTTTCATTCCCCATTGCTTGCCTGGGGCAGCAACTGGCTTGGGAAATGGGGGAGTTGGCTACGAATGCGCGGTCAGTCGAGATGGAGTGCGGTCCGGAGGTACGGAGCCGTACGGCTCTCCGGGGACCGGGCCACGTCCATCGGTGTCCCCGTTGCCACGATCCGGCCGCCCCGGTCGCCGCCACCGGGGCCCAGATCGATCACCCGGTCGGCACCCGCGACCACCGCCATGTCGTGCTCCACGACCACCACCGTGTCGCCCGCGTCGACGAGACCGTGCAACTGCCGCATCAGCACCTCGACATCGGCGGGGTGCAGCCCCGTCGTCGGCTCGTCCAGCAGGTACAGGGTGTGGCCCCGGCGGGTCCGCTGGAGCTCGGTGGCGAGCTTGATGCGCTGGGCCTCGCCACCGGACAGCTCCGTCGCGGGCTGACCGAGCCGCAGATAGCCGAGTCCGACGTCGAGCAGGGTCCGCAGACTGCGCTCGGCCGCCGGCGTACCCGCGAAGAACCCGGCCGCCGACTCCACCGTCAGGTCCAGCACCTGGGCGATGTCCAGACCGCGCAGGGTGACCTCCAGGGTCTGCGGGTTGTACCGCGCACCGTGACAGTCCGGGCAGGGCGCGTACGTACTGGGCAGGAAGAGCAGCTCCACGGAGACGAACCCCTCGCCCTGGCAGGTCTCGCACCGCCCGCCCGCCACGTTGAAGGAGAACCGCCCGGCCCGGTAGCCGCGCTCCCGCGCCGTCTCCGTCGCGGCGAACAGCTTCCGAACGACGTCGAAGAGCCCGGTGTAGGTGGCCAGGTTGGACCGGGGGGTACGGCCGATCGGCCGCTGGTCGACCTGTACGAGACGGTCCACCGCCTCCAGCCCCTGCGCCGAGGCGCACCAGGGCGCGGGGCGCTCCGCGGCCGGCTCCGCGGCGCCGGTCCGCCGGTCGGCGAGGGCACCGGCCAGGACCTGTCCGACCAGCGTCGACTTCCCCGACCCCGAGACCCCGGTGACGGCCGTGAAGACGCCGAGCGGGAACTCGGCGTCCACGTCCCGGACATTGTGCCGGTCGACCCCGTTCAGCCTCAGCAGGCCCGACGGCGTACGGACCTTCCGTCGCGGCGCGGGCCCGTCGTCGAAGAGGAAGCGCCGGGTGGCCGACTCCGCCACCTCCGCGAGCCCGGCCGGGGGGCCGCTGTGCAGCACCCGGCCCCCGTGCTCGCCGGCCAGCGGCCCCACGTCGACCAGCCAGTCGGCCCGGCGCACCACATCCATCTGGTGCTCCACGACGAAGACCGAGTTCCCGGCCTCCTTCAGCCGGCCCAGCACCCCGAGCAGCGACTCGGTGTCCGCCGGATGGAGACCGGCCGACGGTTCGTCCAGCACGTAGACGACCCCGAAGAGCCCCGAGCGCAACTGGGTGGCGAGGCGCAGCCGTTGCAGCTCGCCGGAGGACAGGGTCGGGGCGGTGCGGTCGAGGCTGAGATAGCCGAGGCCGAGCTCGGTGACCGTCTCGATCCGGGCGAGCAGATCCGCCGTCAGCACCCGGGCCGTCTCACTGCCGCCCGCCGCGCGCAGCAGCTCGGCGAGCGAGGTCAGCGGCAGCGCGGCCAGCTCCGCGATCGTACGGCCGGCGAAGGTGACGGCCATCGCCCGGGGGCGCAGCCGGCTGCCGCCGCAGGCCGGACACGGGGCACTGGCCAGGAACCGCTCCGCCTTCGCCCGCAACGTGCGGCTCTTGGAGTCCGCGAAGGTGTGCATCACATAGCGGCGGGCACTCATGTACGTGCCCTGGTAGGGGCGTTGGATGCGCCCCGCCTCCCGTACCGGATGGACCGTCACCACCGGCTGCTCGTCGGTGAACAGGATCCACTCCCGTTCCTCGGCGCCCAGCTCACCCCACGGCCGGTCGATGTCGTACCCCAGCGCGTCCAGCACATCGCGCAGGTTCTTGCCCTGCCAGGCCCCCGGCCAGGCGGCGATCGCCCCGTCCCGGATCGACAGCGAGGGGTCGGGGACCAGCAGCTCCTCGGTGGTGCGGTGGATCAGGCCGAGCCCGTGGCACTGCGGGCACGCCCCGGCGGCGGTGTTCGGCGAGAAGGCGTCGGAGTCGAGCCGCTCGGCACCGGCCGGGTAGTCCCCGGCCCGGGAGAACAGCATCCGCAGGAAGTTGGAGAGCGTGGTGACCGTGCCGACGGACGAACGGGCACCGGGCGCCGAGCGGCGCTGCTCCAGGGAGACCGCGGGCGGCAGTCCGGTGACCTCGCCGACCGCGGGCGCGCCGACCTGATGGATCAGCCGGCGCGCGTACGGGGCGACCGACTCGAAGTAGCGGCGCTGGGCCTCGGCGTAGATCGTCCCGAACGCGAGGGAGGACTTCCCGGAGCCGGAGACACCGGTGAAGACGGTGAGGGTGTCGCGCGGGATGTCGACCGAGACGTCCTGGAGGTTGTGCTCACGGGCGCCGCGCACCCGGACGTACGGATCGTGGGGGGTGGACATGTGCGCGGGCACTCCGTACGGATCGGGGCAGGGCCGACGGCCTGGGTCGTGTCCGGCGGATCAGGCCGGACACGATCCAGGGACAAACAGTCTGATTCTAGACATCGAGCGGCGGCCCGTGATTCCGGTGCCCCTGCCGGGCCGGCCCTGCGGATCGGTGCGGAAGCCCCCGCCTACCGGGAGGGACGCAGTGCGCGCTTGATGGGCCTTCCCACGACGCTGCGGGCGCGCTGGTACGTGGACCGCTGGGCGGGCAGCGAGGCGTTCTTCTGGGCCTTGCGCTTGAGCCGGGTGTTCTCGGCGGTGAGTTCGGTCAGCTGGGTCTGGAGCCAGTTCAGCCGTGTCGCCATCGTGGCGGGGTCGGAGCCGACCCAGGGGCGGACGCCCGGCGGGAAGGACAGCCCGCTCATCCGCTTCTCGAAGGCCGCGCCGCCGTCGCCGTGGGTGAAGGTGTTCTCCAGGCCGTTCTTGTCGAGGAAGTTCATGAACCGGTCGAACCGCTCCTGGTGGCCGCGCATCAGCGGCCCGAAGTCCGCCGAGGCGTGGAGGTCGGCGGGGTCGAGGTCGGCCGGGACCTTGGAGAGCATCCGGTGCGGGATGTCGAAGTAGCGGCACAGCTCCAGCGTCCGGGAGTCGCCGCAGAGGACCGTGGCCGGCGTTCCGGCCAGCAGTGCCGCGATGTTGCCGTGGATCCGGGACCCGAAGGAGAAATCGAAGCCCCTCAGGTCGTCCATCCAGGTGACCGGGTCGATGTAGACCCGGACCTTGCCCTCCTCGTACATGGGGTGGTCGGGGTGGGTGGGGATGCCGGTCACCGCGGCGTTCGGGTGGGACAGGTCGCGCCAGTGCAGCTGACGGGCGTCGGAGAGGTTCTGGCCGATGAACCTGAGGTGCGGGTAGCGCGCGTGGGTGCGGTCGATGATCTGCCCGAGCTTGTGCTTGCGCACCGCGTCGTGCGATCCGTTGACGGCGACGCGGGACTCGGGCCCGAGCGCCCGGCCGTCCTCCCGGATGGTGAGCCTGCTGCCGTTGAGGAACATCGAGGGGCAGCCGATGACATCGACGTCGCGGAATCCCATGTCCCGCAGATACCGCTCGGTGAACTCGCCGCGCACACCGATGGAGGCGCTGTGGTCGAGTACGGCGGAGACGAACGCGTAGACCGTGGACTGCATCGGCTTCAGCCGGTCCGCGGAGTAGTTGACGCCGGTCTGGGCGCCGACACCCGGGACCACGACGGGTATCTTCAGCTTCGAGATGAGCTGGGTCAGCCGCCCCAGTTGCGGTTCGAAGGAGGGCCGGAAGGCGTTGGCGAGCGGGATGACGAAGACGTCGTACTCGCTGTTGATCCGGTCGGCGTCTGCGACCCGGGTGGTGATCCCGTTCGACACCACCTGCGAACGCGGTGTCTCAAGGATCTTGTGTGCGGCATCGCTGAAGATCAGGTTGCCCGAGTTGGTGGCGAACACGTCCTCGTGGAGAGCGCGCTCGACAGGTACGACGTCGTAGGGGCTCTTCCCGGATCGCAGGAGTATTCGCTTCACATCGTTAACGTTGGATGCCACAAAACTGAATATAGCTTTACAAACGCAAGTGGATCCATGCGGATCCTGTACAACCTTTTGCGATCCGTGCGGAACGTGAGGAGCTGATCACCCATCCGTGCGCGCGAGCGGGCGCGCGCGGCGGCGGATGTCCGGTGCGCCCCCACCGGCTTCCCCGTGCGGCCCTCTTGAGCCCCCGACGGCGCCGACCGTACGCTGCGTCCTGCGCGCAGGCACGCCTGCCGGGGAGGAGGTGGAGGCGCCGTCCTGGCCGACTCGCTGTCCGAGGGCGACATTCTCGAAGCGGTCGCCCGGCACATCGGCCGCCCGGGGCAGGGGCCGCAGTTGCGGCGGGCCGGCGCCGGCATCACCCGGCTTCCGATGCTCGACCTGAGCATCGTCCGCTCCGTGGAGACCCGTAGCACGCAGCCGGAGTCCAGACCCGGCACGTACGACATATCCGGACGGGAAACCTACGAGGGCGAGCTCCGCGACCATCCGGTCGAACCGCCGAAGGATCCGGCCCGATCGCGGAAGGTGGAGCTGGTGCTCCACGGTTCGCTGCGCACGGTGGCCTGCGGCTGCGACGACGGGCGGCAGCCCTGTTCGCGCTGCCGGGCCCAGGGGAACCTGCGCTGCGAGCCCGGACCGTTGTGTCCGGCCTGCGAGGGCGTGGAGCCCTGCACCTGGTGCGACGGCACGGGCGAACGCCGCAAGGGCCGGGCGCCGGCCGGATCGTCGCGGGAGCGGGGCGCGGCCGGACGGACCACCTGCCTGAAGTGCCGCAAGCCCCGCACCGCCTGTCCGCAATGTCAGGGGTGGGGCACCAAGAAGTGCCCGAAGTGCGACGACACCGGATTCCGGGACTGCCCGGTCTGCGGGGGCGAGAGGTCGACGGAACACACCCCGTGCGACGGCACGGGCCTGGTCACCCTGTGGACGGGCGGCTCGGTCGGGTATGCGCCGCAGCGGAGCACGGTGAAACTGCCGGACCCGGCACCGCCGCTGCGCGTCCGCCGGCAGGCCGGACGTACCGGTGCGTGGCAGCGGGCCACGCTGACCTCGGTCGGCGAGCCGATACCCGAGGCGCTGGATCCCGCCCACGTCGAGGCCGTCGAATCGGCACTCGCGCCCCGGCCGGACGAGGTGGCCAGACGGGCCGAGATCGGGTGGCTGCAACTGGTGGCGGTCACGATCCCGGACGACCCCGACCACGTCTTCCACGTCTTTCCCGGACCCGACGGTCCCCAGGTGCTTCCGGTCTGGTCGAGACGCAGGTCCCTGCGGGTGGCCGCGGTGGTGGCCGGGGTCGTCGTCCTCCTGCTGCTGGTGGCCGCGCTGGTCTGATTTGCTGGGGGCGTGAGAAGCGACCACCGGCCCCTGGCCGTATTCGACTTGGACGGCACGCTCGCCGACAGCGGCCACCGGCAGCACTATCTGGAGGGGCGCCGGCGCGACTGGGACGGCTTCTTCGCCGCGGCCGTCGACGACCCGCCGCTCGCCGAAGGCGTACGGCTGGCACTCGACAGCGCCGGGAGCTGCGAGGTCAGGTACCTCACAGGCCGGCCCGAGCGCTGCCGCCGGGACACCGTGGCCTGGCTGGCGGAACAGGGGCTGCCCGAGGGGCGCGTGTACATGCGCCGCGACGACGACCGCAGGCCGGCCCGGCGCACCAAGCTGGAAATCCTGAAGCGGCTGGGCCGGGAGCGTGAGATCCGGATGCTGGTGGATGACGACGAACTCGTCTGTGACGAGGCAGAGCAGGCCGGCTTCACCGTGGTACGGGCCCGCTGGGCGAAGGCATCGGCCGCCCTGCGGGACGCGCAGGAGCGGGAGGGCCGTACCTGAACCCGGCGGCGTGCGACACCCGGCGGCGTGTGACACCCGGCGGCGTGCGACCGGCCGGACACCGCCGTGGTCCGGTCGCGCCGCGGCGGTGGTGCGGGGTGGCGGGTATCGGGTGGCAGGTATCAGCTCGTCTCGTCGAGCCGGAAGCCCACTTTCAAGCCAACCTGGAAGTGCTCCACCCGGCCGTCCTTGATCTCGCCGCGCACCTGGGTGATCTCAAACCAGTCGAGATTGTGCAACGTTTCAGAAGCTCTTGCGACGCCTCTGCGGATGGCGTCGTCCACGCCCTCATGTGAGGTTCCGACGATTTCGGTGACCCGGTAGGTGTGGTTTGACATCTTATGTCTCCTCTCGTCCCTACTACGGTGCCCCAACCGGCCCGAGTCCGCGAGGGGTCGAAGCGGCGAATGGGTTGTGAACGGTGCTTGACCAAATCAATGGTCCATACCAAAATCCAGCCACGCCCGTGCGAGCGCCGCCCGCAGTCCCCCACACCGGGTCCTGAATTAAGCCGTGCCGTTTCGCAGAAGGTGAACCTGGTGAAGAACCGCATACTCGTCGGAGCCGTCGCGCTCGTTTCCACTTTTGCCCTGGGGGGATGTGGCCTGCTCTCCGGATCGGAGGCGTCCGGCAGCAAGAAGGTCACGATCTGGCTGATGAAGGACAGCGTCTCCGCCGATTTCCTGAAGCGGTTCACCAAGGAGTACAAGGACGAGCACCCGTCCGTCGAGCTGGAGTTCAAGTTCCAGAGCTGGAGCGGAATCGGCCCGAAGGTCATCGGTGCACTCAACGGCGAGGACACCCCGGACGTCATCGAGGTCGGGAACACCCAGGTCGCCCAGTACGCGGAGAGCGGCGGCCTGCGCGATCTCACCCTGGAGTCCGTACGTGACCTCGGCAGCGAGGACTGGCTGCCCGGTCTCGCCGCCCCGGGCAGCATCGGCGGCATGCAGTACGGCATTCCCTGGTACGCGGCCAACCGAGTGGTGATCTACAACAAGGAACTCTTCGAGCAGGCAGGCATAAAGAACCCGCCGAAGACCCGGGACGAGTGGATCGCGGACAGCGGGCAGCTGAACCGGAACGGAAATCAGGGGATCTACCTCGCGGGCCAGAACTGGTATGTCCTCGCCGGATTCATCTGGGACGAGGGCGGCGAACTCGCCGAGGAGAAGGGCGGCCAGTGGGAAGGAGCCCTGGACAGCCCCGCCGCGCTGCGGGGCATGAGCTTCTACAAGGAACTCCAGGAGCTCGGTGACGGCCCGAAGGACGCGGACGAGGAAAAGCCCCCGCAGGCCGATGTGTTCGCCGAGGGGAATGTCGCACAGATCATTTCGGTGCCCGGCACCGTCGCGCAGATCGAGAAGAAGAATCCCGAACTCAGGGGAAAACTCGGCTACTTCCCGATTCCCGGCAAGACCGCGAAGGAGCCCGGCTCCGTCTTCACCGGCGGGTCCGACCTGATCGTCCCGGAGAAGGCGGACCAGCGCGCCGAGGGCATCGAGGTGGTCAAGGCGCTGGCGGGCCGGAAGTGGCAGGAAGAGCTCGCCAGAACGATGAGCTACGTGCCCAACAAGCCCGACCTCGCCCGCGTCATCCTGGGTCAGGAAGGCACCGCGGCGATGGCCCGCGGCGCCACGAAGGGCCGCGCGACCCCCAACTCGCCGCAGTGGGCGGACGTGGAGGCCGACAACCCGATCAAGCCGTACATGACGGCGGTGCTGGAGGGCGGCGACCCGCAGGGTGAGGCGAAGAAGGCCTCGGTGAAGATCACCTCCAAGCTCACCGCGAGCTGACCCGCACGACACACCCGGACGCCCCCGGGATTCAGCCTTCGCACATGTCGGCTCTCCCGAGCGGTCATGTCGAATCCAGCCGGTCACGGAAGAAGTAAGGGGCCGGGCCTTCGCACCCAGTGCGGCGGCCCGGTGGCCGCCCTTGCCGATCCGTCCCCGGAGACCGTCATGAACGCGCTGCCCGTCACCTCCCTCCCCACCGCGCCCGTCGTTCCCACGCAGCCCGTCGCCCCCGCCCCGCCGCGCTACCGGGTGTCCCTCGCCGCCGACCAGGACGAGGTCCGCGCCGCCCAACGGCTGCGCCACCTGGTCTTCGCCGGTGAGCTGGGCGCCAGGCTCGACGGCCCCGAACCCGGCCTGGACAGCGACGCGTTCGACGCGTACTGCGACCATCTGCTGGTCCGGGAGGAGACCACCGGCGACGTCGTCGCCACCTACCGCGTGCTGCCGCCCGACCGGGCCCGGATCGCCGGACGCCTCTACGCGGAGAGCGAGTTCGACCTCGGCCGGCTCGGCCCGATCCGCGACGACCTGGTCGAGGTCGGACGCTCCTGCGTCCACCCGGACCACCGCGACGGCGCCGTCATAGCACTGATCTGGGCCGGACTCGCCCGCTACATGGAACGCACCGGCCACAACTGGCTGGCCGGCTGCTGCTCCATCCCCCTCGCCGACGGAGGCACCGCGGCGGCCGGCGCGTGGGAGACCGTACGGACGAAGTACCTGGCACCCGAGGAGCACTGGGTCACCCCGCACCGCCTCTGGCAGCCCACCGGGGCCGCCCGGACGGACCCGCCCATCGGGCTCGCCACGCTGCCGCCGCTGCTCCGGGGCTATCTGCGCCTCGGCGCCCGGGTGTGCGGGGCACCCGCCCACGATCCCGACTTCGACGTCGCCGACCTGTACGTACTGCTGTCGCTGCGCCGCACCGACCCCCGCTACCTGCGCCACTTCCTCGCTCTCGCCCCGCTGCGATGAACCCCTGGCTGCCCACCGCCCCCTGCACCCCGGGCGTCTGCACCGGTCACGATGGCCGCGTGCGGGGCCGCCCGGCCGCCGCGGCCCTGCTGCTCGCCGGATGCCTGTGCATCATGGCCGGGGCGCTGGGCGCCCCGTTCGTGGCGCTGCTCGGCGCGGCACGGCGGGAACGGCTGATCCGGCGCTGGGCCCACGGCGTCGTGCGTGCCTTCGGGGTGCGGGTCAGGATCGTCGGTGGACCGGCGGAACCCGCCGGTCCACCCGGCACGACGGGCACGCTCGTCGTCGCGAACCACATCTCATGGCTGGACATCCCGCTCGTCGCCGCCGTCTTCCCCGGCCGGATGCTCGCCAAGAGCGAGATCCGCGGCTGGCCGCTGCTCGGCCCGCTCGCCGCACGCGGCGGCACGCTCTTCGTCGAGCGGGACCGACTGCGCGCACTGCCCACGACCGTGCGCACCATCGGGGCGGCGCTGCGCGGCGGTTCACGTGTGGTCGTCTTCCCGGAGGGCACCACCTGGTGCGGGCGCGGCCCCGGTGGCCGGTTCGCACCCGCCGCCTTCCAGGCCGCGATCGACGCGGACGCGGCGGTGCGGCCGGTACGCATCACCTACCGCACCACACCGCCCCGGCGCACCGGAACCGGCCGGGCGGGTCACAACGCACCAGCGGAGCACAACGAACCGCCGGAGCACGACGAACCGGCCGGTGCGGCCGCGTTCGTCGGCGACGATCCGCTCGTCGCCTCCCTGTGGCGGGTGGTGACGGCAGCCGGCCTGACCGCCGAGATCCGCGTACTGCCGCAGATCCCGACGGCCGGCCGGGCGGACCGCCGTGACCTGGCCCGCCGCGCTCAGACCGCCGTCGCCAACGAGAGCGCGAACCGGCCGCCGGAATCCGTCCACCACTGAGCCAGCCGCAGCCCGGCCGCTTCCAGTTCCGCCCGGACACCCTCCTGGCGGAACTTGGCCGACACCTCCGTACGCAACTCCTCGTCGGCCTCGAAGGGCACCACCAGATCCAGCTCCGGGATCTTCACGGTGTGTGCCCGACGGGCCCGCAGCCGCATCTCGATCCACTCCTGTCCCGGGTCCCAGAGCGCCACATGGTCGAAACCGGCGGGGTCGAAGTCCGCCCCCAGCTCCCTGTTCACGACCCGCAGCACGTTCCTGTTGAATTCCGCGGTCACCCCCGCCGCATCGTCGTACGCGGCGACCAGCACCTTCTCCTCCTTCACCAGGTCCGTGCCGAGCAGCAGCGCGTCGCCGGGGGAGAGCAGCGACCGTACGGACTTCAGGAACACGGCGCGCTCGGCGGGCAGCAGATTGCCGACCGTGCCGCCCAGGAACGCGATCAGCCTGGGCCCCGGGGTGCCAGGCAGCGCCAGACCGCCGGTGAAGTCGGCGATCAGGGCGTGCACGGACAGTTCGGGCCGCTGCGCGAGGAGGGCCTCGGCGGCCCCGCGCAGCGCGCTCTCGCTCACATCGACCGGCACATAGCTGTGCAGCGCGGGCAGCGCGTCCAGCAGATGCCGGGTCTTCTCGGACGAGCCGGACCCCAGCTCGATCAGGGTCCGTGCCCCGGAGGCCCGTGCGATCTCGTCGGCGCGGTCGATCAGGATTTCCCGCTCGGCGCGGGTCGGATAGTACTCGGGCAGCCGGGTGATCTCCTCGAACAGTTCACTGCCGTGCGCGTCGTAGAACCACTTCGGCGGCAGCGTCTTCGGGCGCCGGGTCAGACCGTGCAGCACGTCGGCGCGGAGCGCCGCGTCCGTCGCGTCCGCCGGCAGGGTGCGGGTCAGCAGAAAGGGACTCACGCGGTGGGCTCCTTGAGCGGGGTCAGCAGAACTTCGGCGCGGGTGGCCGTCAGCAACGTGCGGTCGGGGACCGTGCGCCAGCGCGGATCGTCGTCGTACGGCTCCGAGGCCACGACCGTGCGCAGGCCCGGCCCGGTGAGATACGACAGGGTGTCGCCCCAGGCCGTCGCCACGATCGTCGCGCCGTCGGTGAGCAGCAGGTTCAGCCGGGACTCCGGCGCCGCGGCGGCCACGTCGAGCACGGTGTCGGAGACGGCCTGCGGCAGTGCGTCGCCGTCGGCCAAACGGTGCCGGACGAGGGCCCAGACGAGGGCCGAGTCGCAGCGCGCGGTGAGGGCGAGCAGTTCGGCCGGTGGCAGCGTCGCGGCGAGCGGGGCCACGGAGTGCGGCCAGCCCTTCACCGCACCGTTGTGGCTGAACAGCAGTGTCCCGGCGGCGAACGGCGCGGCCGCCGCCTCGCCGTCGGCACCCGCCTCGGTGGCATCACGGACGGCGGCGAGCAGCGCCGTGCTGCGCACCACCCTGACCAGGTCGGCGAAGGTCTCGTCGCCCCAGACCGGGCCCCGGCGCCGGTAGCGTCCGGGCACCGGATCGCCGTCCGCGTACCAGCCCACGCCGAAGCCGTCCGCGTTGACGGTCCCGTACCGCTGGTGTCTCGGTTCCCAGGACTGGCGCACGAGCGAGTGCGGCGGTCGCGTCAGCAGTTCACCGAGGGGTACGAGCGGTCCCAGGTAGGCGATATGACGGCACATCAGACATCCCTCGCGGTACGGAAACCGGAGAAGATCTGCCGGCGCACCGGCAGGTCCCAGTTGCGGAACGTCCCCCGGCACACCACCGGGTCCACGGCGAACGAACCGCCGCGCAGCACCTTGTGGGCCGGCCCGAAGAACACCTCGGAGTACTCGCGGTAGGGGAACGGCGAGAAACCGGGGTAGGGGAGGAAGTCGCTCGACGTCCACTCCCACACATCGCCGATCAACTGCCTTGCTCCGCATGGAGATTGGCCACTCGGATAGGCCCCGGCCGGTGCGGGCCGAAGATGGCGCTGACCCAGGTTCGCCAACTCCGGGGACGGGTCCTCGTCGCCCCAGGGATAGCGCCGCGAACGTCCGGACGCCGGGTCGTGGCGCGCCGCCTTCTCCCACTCGGCCTCCGTGGGCAGCCGGCGCCCGGCCCAGCGGGCGTAGGCGTCGGCCTCGTACCAGCTGACATGAAGCACCGGTTCATCGGCGGGAACCGCCTCGGTGACCCCGAAGCGACGGCGCAGCCACTGACCGGCGTCCCGGTGCCAGAAGAGGGGGGCGGTCAGCTCGTGCTCACGGAGCATCGCCCACCCCTCGGGTGCCCACCAGCGCCGCTCCGTGTAGCCGCCGTCCTCGATGAATGCCTGGTACGCACCGCAGGTGACCGGGGTCGTGTCGATGAAGAAGCCCGGTACGTCACGCACGTGCGCCGGACGCTCGTTGTCCAGGGCCCAGGGCTCGGTGGAGGTCCCCATGGTGAACGGGCCTCCGGGAACCAGGACTTCGGCCGCAAGGCCCGCCGCGTCGGTGGGGGCGGGCGGCACGGGCGCGGTCAGCACGGCCGGACCCGACCGGAGCTGATGGGTGATCAGCATCGTTTCGTCGTGCTGCTGTTCATGTTGGGCGATCATCCCGAAGGCGAACCCGGACCGTACCAGTGGCCGCGCGCCGTCCAGTGCGGTGCCGTCGAGGACGTCCAGGGCCCGGCCGCGTACCTCCGCGGCGTACGAGCGCGCCTCGGCCGGGGCCAGCAACGGCAGCGAGGGGCGGGTCGCCCGGGGATGCTCGAAGGCGTCGTACAGCCCGTCGATCTCCGGGCGCATCGCCTCCCGCCCGGCCACCGCGCGCAGCAGCCACAGCTCCTCCTGATTGCCGATGTGCGCGAGGTCCCAGACCAGCGGGGACATCAACGGCGAGTGCTGGGCGGTCAGTTCATGGTCGTCCACACTGTCGGTGAGCAGTGCGGTGCGTTCTCTGGCGGTGAGCAGCGCGGCAAGAGCGCGCTGCCGGAGCGCCTCGGGGTCCGCCCACCGGGGTGCGGATCCGGTGGGCGTGGCGGAATCGTTCATGAGCGGCACCCCTCCCAGGGGCGGCCCGGACCGCGGGGCGAGCCCGGCGCGAGCAGTTCGGGAAGATCGTCGGCCGGACATCGGCCCCGGGCGACGAAACGGTCGTTGAAGCCGGCCACGGCGTCCTGCACGGCCTTCGTGGCCCCCATCCGGGGCAGCGCCTCCAGCGCGGCCCCGAAGCAGGTGACCGCCGCGGCCCGCAGCTCGGGATCGGCCAGGCCGTCGCGGGCCGCGCCGACCCAGAGCGGATTGCGCGGCGCCGGCTCGGCCCCGGCCGTCTCGGCCAGTGGTTTCACGGTGCGGTACACGGTCTCGGCGGCCTCCGGGTCGTCGAACAGGGCAGTGGTGACGGCGAGCGGCACCAGCCACCCGTCCGCACCGTGCTGTGCGTCGATCATGCGCAGCTCCAGGTGACCGCGCGGGCGCACGGGCGGGAACAGCGTGCTGATGTGGTAGTCGAGATCGGCGCGCACCGGTGGTCTCGGCGCGCCGGTCCGGATCCATTCGCGGAACGACAGCCCCTCCGGCACGTGCCAGGGGCCCCCGTCGCTCCGGATGCACATCACCGGGGTGTCCAGCACATGCGCCGCCCAGGCGTCGCGCGGCGGCAGCAGGCCCGGCGGCGCCAGGGACCGCCAGGGATCGAGGTCGGCCCAGAGCGACTGCCGGGCGGACCGCCAGGCAGTCGGGCGCCCGAGCCGGAAGGACGAGTTCGCGAACGCCGCCACCAGGACGGCGCCCAGCAGATGCGAAAGCTGCCAGCGCCGCCCGTAGCCGAGCGGACCGGGCTCCTGCTCCCCGGCGTCCAGACACACCTGGACGGACGCGGTGGTGCACATCATGGCGCGACCGGCCGGTCCCGACCGGTCGAAGGCGACCTCCATGGCGTCGTAGCGGGGCTCGTGCAGCAGACGGCGCGGCGGGTGCCACGGGTCGACGCCGAGCCCCACCGGCACGAGGTCCACCCGGTCCAGGGCGTCACGTACGGCGGTGAGATCGGCGGCGGTGGCATCGATACACGCCATCAGGGAATCGGCGGGGCGCGAGCTGAGTTCCAGCTGGCCGCCGGGCTCGAAGGTGAGGGCCGCGCTCAGGGGCAGTGCCCGGAGGATGTCGGCGGCCGCTTCGAGGCGGTGGTGCGGGACCGGGACGCGAGGTCGATCCCGGTCGTGGATGAGCCATTCGAGTTCCACGCCGACCCTGCGGGGCGGTCCCGTCTTGAAGCAGATGCAGCGCAGTAAATCCTCCGCCTCACCCTCGCCGAGGGGCGGGGAATGGCCGGGCGGACCGTGGTCCCCGGGGGTGTCGGACGACATGCCGGGCCTCCTTCTGTCGGTGCCTCCCCACCACCCAAACCCCTGTGGATGGATCGCACAAGAGTGCCCCTTCGGATCGGAAATCCGGTTGCGCCCATGCCGCCGGAGCGTCGAGCATGCCCCGTATGCACCACACGGGGGAGTACCGATGAGCGCACGACTGCGCGGCATCGCGCGTGAGACCGAGGCCATCGTCGAGGCCGGCCGCTACCGCACACCGGACGGGCGCGAGGTGAGCATCGAACGCGCCCTGACCACCGCACTCTCGGGAACCAGGCTGTACGGCCCCGAGCCGGTCCCGGTCGCGGCACTCGACCACGACCGCACCACGGCCGTCGAGGTCACCGACGAGAGCAGCCTCCGGGCGGCGCACCGGATGACCACCGAGGGCCCCGGCAAGGTCGCCGTCCTGAACTACGCCTCCGCCCGCAATCCCGGCGGCGGATACCTCAACGGCGCGCAGGCCCAGGAAGAGGCGCTGTGCCGGGGCTCCGCCCTGTACGCCACCCTGCTGCGCGCCCCGGAGTACTACGCCCACCACCGCGCCGAAAGCAGCGCCTTCTACACCGACCGGGTGATTCACTCGCCGGGCGTGCCGGTTTTCCGCGACGACCGCGGGCGGCTGCTCGACACCCCGTACACCGCGGGCTTCCTCACCTCCCCGGCGCCCAACGCCGGGGTGATCCGCAGCCGCACCCCCGAGGAGGCCCACCGCATCCCCGCCGCGCTCGCGTCCCGGGCGGAGCGGGTGCTGGAGGTCGCGGCGGTGCGCGGGTACCGCAGGCTGGTGCTGGGCGCCTGGGGCTGCGGGGTGTTCCGCAACGATCCGGCGCAGGTGGCGGGGGCGTTCCGGGCGCTGCTCCTGGACGGCGGCAGATTCGCCGGCCACTTCGAGCAGGTCGTCTTCGGCATCCTCGACCGCAGCCCCGGATCAGCCACCCGGTCCGCCTTCAGCCGGACGTTCGACCAGAACCTTCCGGGGGCCCACTCCCAGCCGTAGGGCCTCTCGTCCGGACCATGCCGGGCTCGCGTGCCCCGGTGCGCGGGGCCGGTGCGCGCCCGGATCGGGCACGCACCGGCAACCGCCGCCCGGACCGATCAGGAAGGCGAACCACCCTTCTGGTCATCCGTCAGGAAGGCGAACCGGCCTCCTGGTCATCCGTCACCGAGATCCGCTGCTTGCGCGGCGCGGGTGGAACGGCCGGCGCGGCCGGAGCGGTCGGCGTGGCCGGAGCCACCCCGTTCACCTGCGGGTCCGGCCGTGCCGGGTCGTGCTGGCCCATCGTGGCCAGCAACTGCCGGGCCAGCCCCAGCCCCGTGCCGCCCATCGTCAGCGCCTTCGCGAACATGTCCGACATGCCGTCGGCCCCGTTCAGCAGCACCATGTGGTCGACACTGCCGAAGGCACCCGCGCCCGCCTGGACGATCTCGGGCCACTTCTCGGCCAGCTGCTGGGCGACGACCGCCTCCTGGTTCTCCGCCAGGGCCGCGGCCCGCGCCTTGATCGCCTCGGCCTCGGCGAGGCCCTTGGCACGGGCCGCCTCCGCCAGCGCCAGCCCCTTGGCCTGAGCCGCGGCGGCCTCCGCCTCACCCGTGGCCCTGGTCGCCGTCGCGGACGCCGCGCCGCGCGCCTTCGTGGCCTCGGCCTCCGCGAGCGCCGCCGTCTTGACACGATTGGCCTCCGCGACCGCGGCGAGCTCCGTCTCCCGCGCCTTCGCCTCGGCGGCCGAGATCCGGGCGTCGCGCTCGCCCTCGGCCAGGGTGCGCTTCTCGTACGCCGCGGCGTCCGCGGGCTTTCGGACATCGGCCTGGAGCTGCTGCTCACGCCGCTGGGCCTCCAGTTCGGCGACCCTGGTCTCCTGGACCACCACCTCCTGCCGGGCCGCCGCGTCGGCGAGCGGGCCCGCCTGGCGGGAGCTGGCCGCCGCCTTGTCGCGCTCGGCCTGGTAGCCGGCCTGCAGGATCTCGCTGTCCCGGGTCGCCTCCGACATCCGGGCGGCGGCCTGCTGCTCCGCCTCGGTGGCCAGCCGGTTCGCCTCGGCCTGCGCGATGCGGGCGTCCCGCTGAACGGCCGCCGCGTGCGGCATCGCCAGGTTCTTGATGTAACCCGTCGGGTCCTCGATCTCATGGATCTGGAGCGAATCGACGATGAGCCCGAGCTTCTCCATCTCGGTCCCGCAGGCGGCCCGGGTCTGCCCGGTGAGCTTCTCCCGGTCCCGGATCATGTCCTCGACCGTCAACCCGCCCACGATGGACCGCAGATGACCGGCGAAGACGTTGTGGACCCGCTCCGACATCAGCTTCTGCTGATCGAGGAAGCGCCGGGCCGCGTTGGCGATCGACACGAAGTCGTCGCCCACCTTGAAGATGACGACGCCCCGCACCCGCAGCGGAATCCCCTGGTGCGTGACGCAGTCGACGGAGAGTTCGGTCTCGTTGAGATCCAGGGACATCTTCCGCACGGCCTGGACCCCGGGCAGGACGAGGGTGCCGTGACCGGTGACGATCCGGAATCCCATGCCCTGCCCCAGGCCCTCGGTCCGGTGCTTGGAACCCGAGATGACCAGTGCCTCGTTCGGCTCGGCCACTCGCCACATCAGCTTGAACAGGCCGAACAACACCATGATGGCGGCGAGTACGAGACCCGCCGTGACGCCGATGACCATCGGCATGCGCCCCCTTATCGCGGCACCCCGTCGGCACCGCTGAACACGGGGGAGTCTTCTCCTGCTCACGGCGGTGCAGAAGACGCGTGCGGATCCTTGCCGAATCCTTGACGAAGAAACCCGTCAAGAACCGCTCGCGCGAGCCTCAACTCCCGTACACGGGCGCCACATGGACCGTGCGCGGCGGCAGGTGCTCGATCACCGTCACCACCGTGCCCACCTCGATGCGCGCCTGCCCGGGGGCCGGATGCGCGAGAAAGTGCTCCGCGCCGCCCCGGATCTGTACCATCACCTCGCCGACCAGTCCCGGACCCACCGTCCCGGTGACCCGGCCGAGCAGCCCCACCATCGAGGAATCATCCATGCCCCGGAGCGTACCCACGCACAGCGGGTCTGGAAGACTGCCGGACGCCATGAGCCAGTTACCGAACCAGCCCACCCAACGCCCCGTCCCCACCAGCGCCGACGTCGCGCGGCTCGCCGGAGTCTCCCGGGCCACCGTCTCGTACGTGCTGAACAACAGCTCCACCGTACGGATCAGCGAATCCACCCGCCGCAGGGTCAGGGAGGCGGCCACCGAACTGGGTTACGTACCGCACGCGGCGGCGCGGAGCCTGCGCGCCGGACACACCCGCATGGTGCTCCTGCCCACCGTGGCCTTCCCGACCGGTCCGCTCCACCAACGGTTCTTCCACGACCTGGAATCGGGGCTGCGCCGCCTCGACTACACCGTCGTCCAGTACGGCAGCACCGGCCTGGACCCCGACGACGCACCCCGGGCCTGGGCCGAACTCCGCCCCGTCGCCGTGATCGCCCCCGGCACGATCCCCCTCGGCGCGCAGGGGATATCCGTGCTCAGGCGGTCCGGGGCCAAGGCCGTGATCACTCTCGGCCCCCGGCCGGTCCCCGGTGCCCACGCACTGGTGATGGACCAACGGGAGGTGGGCAGCTGCGCGGTCGGCCATCTGGTGGAACGCGGCCGGCGCCGCATCGGCGTGGTCATGCCCGAGGAGAGCGGCCTCGCCCTGTTCGCCGAGCCCCGGCTCACCGGGGCCAGGCAGGCCGCACAGCTCCACGGGGCGCGGGCCGAACCACTGCCGCTGCGGTACGACGAGGAGTCCGCCGCCCGGCTCGCCGCCCGCTGGCGCACCCTGGGCCTCGACGCCGTGTTCGCCTACAACGACGAATACGCGATGCTCCTGATGCGGGCCCTCCAGGACGCGGGCATCGACGTGCCCCGCGAGGCCGCCGTGGTCGGTGCCGACGACCTGATGCTGGGCAGGCTGCTGCGGCCCCGGCTCAGCACCGTACGGATGGAGCTGGCGACGGCCCAGCCACTGGCGGACCTCGTCGACCGGCTGGTACGGAACCCCGGCGGCGCCCCCGAGCACCACGACCTGCTGCGGGTCAGGGCGGTCGGGCGCGAGTCGGCCTGAGGCGCCGGGGCCGGGCGCGGCGGCCGGACCGCACCGCGCCCCCGCGCGGCAACGTGCGCACCACCCGCCGCATGCCTAGCGTCATGACCATGAGCCATCCGCAGAGTTACGAGATCCTGCTGGTCCCGCGATTCGCCGAGGAGACCACCACCGGCGCAGCGGAGTCCGAATCCGACGCCGCCGGGTCCGGGGCCGCCGGGTCCGGGGCCCCGGAATCCGGCGTCGCGGAATCCAAAGCCACGGGATCCGGCGCCGCGCCCGAGGCCGAGGTCACCGAGCCCGGCGGGGCCATCCGCTCGGCGGTCGTGTCGGCGACCGGTGAGACGGGTGCGTCGGGTTACCCCCGGTATTCCGGCGAGGGCATCGTCGCCGACATCGACCCCGAGACCCACGCGGTCGAGGCGCTGCTCGTCGACGGCGCCGAGTTGTCCTACGGCCTCTCGGCCCGGGTCAAGGAGACGGACGCCGGGACCGGCGCCGACCGCTGAGGCCGCGCGCCCGGCCCGGACCCGGATCCGGCCGGGCATGCCGACGGGCCCGACCGGGTCGGCCGGGCCCGTCACCCCGCGCGGAACGCGGGGCGAGCGCGAAGCGCCAGGAGCGTGCGGCCCTACTTCTGGCCCTTCTGCTGCTCCTCGATCGACTTGCGGACCTCATCCATGTCCAGCTTCCGCGCCTGCCCGATCACATCCTCCAACGCCGCCTCGGGCAGCGCTCCGGGCTGAGCGAACACCGCCACGTTCTCCCGGACGATCATCAGCGTGGGAATGGAGCGGATCTCGAAGGCCGCCGCCAGCTCCTGCTGGGCCTCCGTGTCGACCTTGGCGAAGACCAGGTCGTCGTGGCGCTCCGACGCCGCGTCGTAGACCGGCGCGAACTGCCGGCACGGGCCACACCAGGAAGCCCAGAAGTCGATCAGGACGAAGTCGTTGTCACTGACGACCTGATCGAAGTTTTCCTTGGTGAGCTCAACGGTGCTCATTGTCTGATACCTCTTCCTGTGCCCGCTCGGACCTGTCCCAACAACGGAGTCTGCATCCGCGGTATTCCGCCTGCCCATGTGGCCGTCGTGCACACCCCCGACCAGACTGTCCCCATGACAGATCCTTCAGCGAACGTGAACGCCGAGTACGACGTCGTGGTGATCGGGGCGGGTCCGGTGGGCGAGAACGTCGCCGACCGCGCCCGTGCCGCCGGACTGAGCACCGCGGTCGTCGAGGCGGAGCTCATCGGCGGTGAGTGCTCCTACTGGGCGTGCATGCCCAGCAAGGCCCTGCTGCGCCCGGTGGTCGCCCGCGCCGACGCCCGCCGCGTCCCGGGGCTCAGCGACGCCGTGCAGGGGCCGTTGGACACCGCGGCCGTGCTCGCCCACCGTGACACGTACGCATCGCACTGGAAGGACGACGGGCAGGTCGCCTGGCTGGAGGGCATCGGTGCCGACATCTACCGGGGCCGGGGCAGGCTCACCGGCGAGAAGGCGGTCTCCGTCACCGCGCTCGACGGCACAGAGCACCGGCTCACAGCCCGCCACGCCGTCGCCGTCTGCACCGGCAGCCGCGCCGTCGTCCCCGACCTGCCCGGCATCGGCAAGGCCCGCCCCTGGACCAGCCGGGAGGCGACGAGCGCCAAGAAGGTGCCCGGCCGCCTCGTGATCGTCGGCGGCGGGGTGGTCGGCGTGGAGATGGCCACCGTCTGGCAGGCCCTCGGGGCTCGGGTGACGATGCTGATCCGCGGCACGGGGCTCCTGCCGAAGATGGAGCCCTTCGCCGGCGAACTGGTCGGGCAGGCGCTCACCGAGGCGGGCGCAGACATCCGTACCGGGGTCTCGGTCGCCGCCGTACGGCGTGCGGTACCGGACGGCCCGGTCACCGTGGAACTGGACGGTGGCGATCACGTCGAGGCCGACGAGATCCTCTTCGCCACCGGCAGGGCACCACGCACCGAGGACCTCGGACTCGAAACGGTGGGTCTGGAGCCCGGCACCTGGCTGACCGTCGACGACAGCTGCCGCGTCGACGGCACCACCTGGCTGTACGCGGTCGGCGACGTCAACCACCGGGCGCTCCTCACCCACCAGGGCAAGTACCAGGCACGCATCGCGGGTGCCGCGATCACCGCCCGCGCCGCCGGCGCACCGCTGCGGGAGACCGACTGGGGCGCCCACGCGGCCACCGCCGACCACGCGGCCGTCCCCCAGGTCGTCTTCACCGACCCGGAGGCGGCCTCGGTCGGCCTCACCCTCGCCGCGGCCGAGCGGGCCGGCCACCGGGTCCGGGCCGTCGACCACGACCTTGCCGCGGTGGCCGGTTCCGGCCTGTACGCGGACGGATACCGGGGCCGTGCCCGCATGGTCGTGGACCTCGACCGGGAGATCCTGCTCGGCGTCACCTTCGTCGGGCCGGGCATCGGCGAGCTGCTGCACTCGGCGACGATCGCGGTCGCGGGCGAGGTCCCCATCGACCGGCTCTGGCACGCGGTTCCCGCGTACCCGACGATCAGCGAGGTCTGGCTGCGGCTGCTGGAGTCGTACCGGGACGCTTGAGGGCGGGGCGGGCCGGCGGTGAGGACGGCGGCGAGCAGTGCGGACGTCGGTCCTGGGCGACCGGCCCGACGGCCGGCCCGAGACCTACGCGGAACTGCGTTCGTCGGAAAACGGGGTGCCGGGTCGACCATCACCGCGCACGCCCGCACTTCTACCCGACTGTGTCGCAGCCGGATGACGACGGGGCGGGGTCGGGCATGGGCGACAACGGCTGTCCGCACCGCAGGTTCCACCGGCCGGAACGCCCGCTGAGCGCGGTCAGCGTCAGCGGGGCGACGTCCAGCCGCCAGAACGCCTCCACCGGCAGAGCGAGGGCCGCCACCATCATCGCCCGTACCACCGCGGGTTCGACGACGCCGAGCACGCGGTGGCCCCCGGCGCCCTCGGCGGAACCGGTCGCCCCCACCGTCTCCAGCCAGTGTTCGGCCCGGAGGCAGAGATCCAGCAGGGACTCGCCGCCGTGGGGAACCGCCGACGGATCGGTCAGCCAGGCCGACACCGCCTCCGGTTCGGCCGCGCTCACCGCTGCCAGCCGCCGACCGCTCCATCGCCCCATGTCCCAGCCACGGAACGCCGGTTCGGGCCCGGCACGCAGCCCCAACGCGTCGGCGGTCCCGGCGCACCGTTCGGAGGGCCCGCACAGATACCGGTCGGCGGCGGGCACCGCCGCGGCGACGCCCCGCGCCCGGCGGGCCCCGGCCGCGTCGAGCGGCGCGTCACCGTCGAAACGGGCCTCCCGCAGCGCGGCGTTGAGCGCCGGTGAGATCAACATCACCTTTACGGGCATGACCCGGTCAACTCCCTGAACTCTGGCCCCATGGGTGTGCCCACCATGGCATCAGGGCGCTGCGGCCGCCGTCGGCACCATGGCAGGGGGTTGCCCCCAAGGAGTATCGTCACGACGAGCATGACGTAGGTGCGACGGAAGTCCGGTGAGAATCCGGCACGGTCGCGCCACTGTGAACCCGTCTCCGGGCGGGAAGTCAGACCCAGCACCTACGTCTCAGGCACCACGATCGGGACGCGTGTTCCCTCAGGAGGTTCTGCCATGGCACAGACTGCTGCCCCCGCCACCGCCGTACCGGCGATCACCCCCATCTCCCTGAAGGCCATTGCCCCTTGGGCGGTCTTCTTCGGCGTTCTCATGCTCGTACTGCTGTACTTCGTCGGCGCCGAACAGGGCGCCACCGCGGTCATCTCCGGCGAAGGTGTCCACGAGTGGGTCCACGACGGCCGCCACCTCCTCGGTTTCCCCTGCCACTGACGTACCGTCCGATCCTGGGGAAACCTCATGAACTCCATATCTGTCAGAGCCCTGCTCGTCCGCGGCATGCTGGCCGGCCTCGCCGCGGGCGCACTCGCTCTGCTGGTCGCCTACTTCCTCGGTGAGTCGCGTGTGGACGCGGCCATCGCCCTGGAGGAATCGCACAGCCATCACCATGGCGGCGGCGAGGAACTGGTCAGCCGCACCATGCAGTCCACCGCCGGCCTCGCCACCGGTGTCCTGGTCTTCGGCGTCGCGATCGGCGGCATCGCCGCCCTCGTCTTCTGCTACGCCCTCGGCCGGATCGGCAGATTCGGTCCACGGGCCACGGCCGCACTGATCGCGGGTGCGGCCCTGCTGACGGTGTACGTCGTCCCGTTCCTCAAGTACCCGGCCAATCCGCCGGCCGTCGGCAACCCCGACACCATCGGCCCGCGTACCGCCCTGTTCTTCCTGATGGTCGCCCTGAGCGTGCTGCTGGCCGTCGCCGCGGTCATCCTCGGCAAACGGCTGGCTCCCCGCCTGGGCAACTGGAACGCGACGATCACGGCATCCGCCGCGTACGTCCTGGTGATCGGGCTCGCCTACGCGTTCCTGCCCTCGTACAACGAAGTCGGCAAGGACTTCCCGGCCGCACTGCTCTGGGAGTTCCGCCTGAGCACCCTCGCCGTGCAGACCACTCTCTGGGTGGCGTTCGGGCTCTTCTTCGGTTATCTGACGGATCGGTTGCTCGCGCCGGGCACCGGCGCAGTCACCACCGCGAACAGCGGCGCCGGACGGGCGGCCACCGCGGCCGGCTGACCGGCACCGCCCACGCGGGCCGACGACCGGAACCCCGCCCGGACCCTCCCGGCGGGGTTCCGGCGTTCCGCCCCGCGCCGGCTCACCGCCCGGGCCGCGGGCTCCAGTCGATCCGGTAGTACTTCAACCGCTCGTCCTGCCGCACCAGGCGCATGCCGGCGGCTTCCATGACGCGCTGGGACGCGGTGTTGTCCAGGTCGCTGTCACCGTGCACCCGGCTCACCCCCTGCTCACGGGCGAACAGCAGCAGGGCGCGCAGCGCCTCGGAGGCGTAACCCATACCCCGTGCCGAGGGGACGAGGCCGTAGCCGATCGTGACCTCTCCGTTCTCGTCCGGCGCACCGTGGAATCCCAGCCCGCCGATCACCAGCCCGTCGGTGCGGCGCCGTATCTCGTACGAACCGAAGGGGCTGGGATCGCCTGTCGTGGCACAGGTGTCGAGGAAGCGCTCGGCCGCGGCCATCTCTCCGGGGGACGGATAGCCGGGTGCCCAGCACTCCCCTTCGCCCGGCGTGCCCGAGATCACCCGCAGGGCGTCGGAGCCGTTCATCGGGCGGAGCAGGAGGCGAGGCGTCTCGATGTCGGTCATGAGGAAGTGAAGTATCACGTGGGGCGGGCAGGCGGCATCCCGGATTTGCCGGGATGCCGCCGCGGTTGCCGATGCCCGCCGCCGCGGGCTCACGCGCCGGCGGATCCCTGGGTGCTCGTCCGCCCCGGGCCGGAGTCGAACTCACCGGAGAACGCCGCAGCCATCCGCAGATGACCGGCGGCCTCCGCGCCCCGCCCCTGCCGCTCAAGGGTGCGGCCCAGCATCAGCCGTGCGTAGTGCTCCACCGGGTCGAGCTCCAGCACCGCCCGCAGTTCCGCCTCGGCCTTTCCGAGCCGGGCCGAGTGGTAGTAGGTCCGGGCCAGCAGCAGCCGCGGCGACACCTGCTCCGGGACCTCCTCGACCAGCCCCTCCAGGATCCGGGCCGCGGTCATGTACTCCTTCGCCTCGAAGAACATCTGCGCACGGTTCCAGCGGTCGGCAGCCGTGCCGAACTCGTAGTAGGTGTCGCTCACTTGACCTCCTTGGTCACGGACCGTTCCGGGGTGGTGCCCCGTTTCGTCCAACCGCTGACCGAGCCGCTGCCCGGCCACCCTGTGATGGCCTGAACGCCACCTGTTGATTGAATATTCCACTAAATCATCGGCGTGGGTACCGGCGCTCCCGGGTCTGCTCGGGAATAGGTTGAGCGCCATGAGCAATCTCGATCGCCAGGCCACACTCTCCGTCTGCGGAGGGCGGGGCTTCGTCGTCGCCGAGCCCGTACGCGAACTCCTCAACCCTCGTCACGTCCGGCTGGGCGAGTCCACCGAGGTCCGCAGACTGCTGCCCAACCTGGGTCGCCGGATGGTCGGTGCCTGGGCGTTCGTCGATCACTACGGCCCCGACGACATCGCGGACGAACCCGGGATGCAGGTGCCGCCCCACCCCCACATGGGCCTGCAGACGGTCAGCTGGCTGCACGACGGCGAGGTCCTGCACCGGGACAGTCTCGGCAGCCTGCGCACGATCCGCCCGCGCGAACTGGGGCTGATGACCTCCGGCCGGGCCATCAGCCACTCCGAGGAGAGCCCGAAGGCCCACGCGAGGTTTCTGCACGGCGCCCAGCTCTGGGTCGCGCTGCCGGCCGCCCACCGCCAGGTCGAGCCCCACTTCCAGCACCACACCGACCTGCCGACCGTCTCCGCCCCGGGTTTCACCGCCACCCTGATCCTGGGCGAACTCGACGGCACCACCTCGCCCGGTACCACGTACACCCCGATCATCGGCGCGGACGTCGCCCTGGCCGCCGGAGCCGAGATCCGACTGCCGCTCGACCCCGACTTCGAGTACGCGGTGCTCTCGATGTCCGGCCGGGCCGAGGTCGACGGTGTGCCCGTGCCCCCCGGTTCCATGCTCTATCTCGGCTGCGGCCGCACCGAACTTCCGTTGCGCGCGGACGGCGACGCGGGCCTCATGCTCCTGGGCGGTGAGCCCTTCGAGGAGGAGATCGTCATGTGGTGGAACTTCATCGGCCGGTCCCACGAGGAGATCGAGGAGGCCAGGCAGGCGTGGGCGGAGGGCTCCCGCTTCGGTGAGGTGAAGGGCTACGACGGCGACCGCCTGCCCGCTCCCGAACTCCCGCCCGGCCCCCTCAAACCGCGTGGCCGGGTACGTTGATGTGGCCTTTTGCGGCCTGCGCCGGCTTTCGAGTCAGGGAGTCGGCGCTGCTCGCGGCACTTCGCGGAGCGACGTCGAAGGTGCGGAGTGTCGGAAGGTGACCTCGGGGTTGTCCTTGTCCTGGCCGTCGAACAGCGGGGCGTCCTTGCCGCGCAGTTGCTTGTCGAAGAAGGCGCCCACGTAGTCCCGGGTGATTTCCGCGGCCCGCTTGCCGGGCAGGCCCTTCGGGTCGTCGGCCCCCAATTGGCCGCCGAGCGGGGCCAGGTCGGTGAAGGCGAAGTGGTCGGCGCCCGCCACCGTGGCCCAGCGCTTCCAGCCGTCGAGCTTCTTCCAAGCGAAGTCCCATGTCCTGTCCTCGCTGCCGGGGCTGTGGTCGGCCTCGGTTCCCAGCATCAGGAAAGGCCGCCCGGGGAGGCCGGAGTCGCTGCCGGAGTCGATGAACGGGCCGTCCAGGTTCGCCCCGGCGCGTACGCGTGAGTCCTGGGCCATGGTGGCGGCGGCGCCGGCGCCACCCAGGGAGTGCCCGGCCATCCCGACCTTGTTCCTGTCGATCATGTCGGCATGCTTCCAGGGCGACGCGCTTGCGAGCAGTTGGTCCAGTGCGAAGGAGAGGTCCTTGGCACGGCCCTCCGCGGCGGGCTGGAAGGTGGTGGGACCGACCTTCCCGCAGGCCGCGCAGGGCAGGATGCCCTTGCCCGGGAAGGCGACACCAGCAGCCTCATAGGCGTGGTCCACGACCGCGACGACGTAGCCTCGGCTGGTCAGGTCCTGGGCCAGGCCGGTGAGGGTCGCGCCCGGGGTTTTGAAGCCGGGCGAGAGGACGACCAGCGGAAACTTCCCCGACCCGGGCTTCGCGCCGGCGTACGTCTGCGTCCGGGTGCTGCTGAGTACCTTGGCGGGGATCTCCAGCTCCATCTGCTTCAGGAAGGCCTGGGCCCCCGCCGTGCTCATGTACGGGGCGGTCCTGCCGCGTGCCTTCTGCGCGGGGTAGTACATCGACACCATCAGCTCCCTGTCGCCCGCCTTCGGCACCCATGGGTCACGGCGGCCCTTGTCGACGAGGTGCAACGAGTCGCGCCCCACCGCGTACTCACCGGTCGGGGCAGGAAGCGCGAGGCCCTCCTGCCGGTCCTTGGCAGCGGCATTGCGAGAGGGCGAGGAGGAGGACACCGATGCCGTGGCCTCGGAGCTGCAAGCACTCAGAGCGGTAACGCCTGCGGCAACAGCGCCGGCGAGCAGAACCTTGATGGCTCCGCGACTGCGTACGGACATTTTCATCACCTTTCCTCAGTGGCCGCCTGATTGCGTGACGGCCTCGGAAACCAACGTAGGAAATCCGGGACAGGAGAGAATCACGCGGGAGAGCCAACCCGAGGAGTAGCTCCTGAGAGTCAGAGGCCGGGTCAGGAGCGCGGCAGGTTATGGCCATGTGCGATCTGAGCTGCACTTTCGTGGAAGAGATGAGTGAGGGCACACGCGCGCATTTCAGCCCGAGAAAGCGAGAACACATTTATGAGTGGGCTGCGCGGGGGCGATTTGAAGGCTGAGCAGAAAAAGAGACGCAGTGCGCGTCTCTCCGCCTTTGAAAAACCTTGGACACACCTGGCACACCTGGCACACCTGTGGCACACCTGGCGCGCCACGCGCAGGCTCTGGGCCATGCGTGCCGCTCGGACGTGGGCCGGGTCGGGGCCCCCCCGGGGGGGGGGGGGCCCCCCCGGGGGGGGGGGGGGGGGCCCCGCGCCCCGGGGGGGGGGGGGGTGGGAGTGGTCGAGGGAGTGTGGGGGGGTGGTGGGGGGGTTGGGGGCGGGTTG
>NZ_JBIATE010000018.1:166825-177855 GCF_042891445.1 Streptomyces sp. NPDC001890
CCCCAGGGCCGCCGCCAAAACCCCCCGGGCGGCGGGCCGCCCGGGGGGCCCCCCCCCCCCCGCGGGCCCCCCCCCCCCCCGGGGGGGGGGGGCCCGCGGGGGGGGGGGGGGGCCCCCCCCCCCCGGGGGGGGCCCCCCCCCCGGCCGGGGGCTTGCGTGGGACGCCAGGATCAGTGCGTGTCCTTGGTGAGGAAGTCGAGCAGGATCTGTCGGCTGGTCTGGGAGGTGAGGCTGCCGTAGGCGTCGTCGAAGGCGTGCTCGGCGAAGGGGAGTTCCCTGACCTCGGTGTCGACGCCCTTCTTCCTGAGCGCGTCGCCGAAGTCGGTGACGGTTTCGGGGCGGGCGCTGCGGTCGCGGTCGCCGACCACGAGCAGGGTGCGGGGCAGGCCGGGGCGGATGTCGTTGGTCGGGGACACCTCGCGGTAGCGGTCCGGGTACTGCTGCGGCGTGCCGCCGGTGAACATCTCCGCCGCTTCACGGGTTCCGGCCACGTCGTCCTTCCACATCTCTGTGACGTCGGTTCCGGGGTAGAAGCCGACCACGGCGGCCGGGGGCTTCGGGGTGGTGCCGTCGGTGGCCTTGATGGTGCCGTTGTGGAGGCGGTAGGCGGTGTTCATGGCCAGGGTGCCGCCTGCCGACATGCCGCCGAGCGAGATCCGCGAGGTGTCGATGCCGTACTCGTCGGCGTTCTTCTGCACCCAGTTCAGGGCGGAGACAAGGTCCTGGGGGGCCTTGTTCCAGGTGGGGCGGTCGGGGCCGGCCAGGCGGTAGTCGACGGCGAAGACGGCGACGCCGTGATCGGCGAGCCAGCGGCCGGTGCCGCGCAGATCGCTCTTGTCGAAGGTATGGAATCCGCCCGCATGGGCGAGCACGACGGCGGGCACCTGCTTGCCCGGGGTCTTCTCGGGCAGGTACGCGTCCACCTTCAGGGGCTTGCCCTCGGGGCTCGCGTACGTCCCGGTCGCGTCGGGCTTCGCCGCCGGATAGCCGAGTTCGGTGAATGCCTGGCCCAGGGAGATGTCGACGCCGGCGTTCTGCGCGGCCCGGAACTGGATTCCGCCGATGGCCAGGGCACCCAAGGCGCACAGCGTTGTGATGACGGTGACCGTGCGGCCCCAGCGCACCGGACCGGCCCGCCAGGCCAGCCCGGCGAGGACGGCTGCCGCGAGGGCGATCAGGGCTATGTGGAAGGGGTACTGCCCACCCAGTACCGGCCCGATCACTCCTGCTTTGGGGATGGCCGGAAAGTACGCGCCGAGGACGACGGCGACGACCAGGAAGGCGAGGAACGAGGCCAGGACGGCGGAGACACCCCGCAGGGTCCTGGCCAGTCGGCCGGTCGACGCGGCGGGGCTTCTGCGGGTGCTCATCGGTGTGCTCCTGCGGGTGTGCGTGGGGGCGGAGCTCTACCGCCCGCGGGAATTTGTCGCGAGCCGCAATGCCCTCACGGGCCGCGCAGGGCGGCCAGGAACGACTCACACAAGAAAGGTAGAAACCAGGGACCCGCTTCGGCCTCACGCTGCGGAGCCGTTCCTCGGCATGGCTCTCAGGTAGGGGGCCCGCAGAAGACGTCAGGGCCCGGGGCGCTCCACCGCGGTGTGGTCACAGGTTGGTGCGGCCGGGAGTGACCAGGCCGGTCTCGTAGGCGAAGACGGCCGCCTGGGTGCGGTCCCGCAGCTGGAGCTTGTGCAGGATGCTGCCCATGTGAGTCTTGACGGTCTGCTCGGCGACGACGAGCTCACCGGCGATCTCCGCGTTGGACAGTCCTTGGGCGACCAGGGCGAGTACCTCGGTCTCACGGTTGGTGAGCGCGTCGATCCGCACTTGGGTGGGCGGCTTCGCCGAGCTGCTCAGCCGGGAGAACTCCGTGATGAGCCGCTTGGTGATCTCGGGGGACAGCAGAGCGTCTCCGGAGGCCACGGTGCGTACGGCTTCGGCCAACTGGGCTCCGGAGGCGTCCTTGAGGAGGAATCCGCTGGCGCCGGCCCGCAGGGCTTCATACACGTACTCGTCGAGATCGAAGGTGGTCAGGACCAGGATCCTGGTGGGCAGGTCGGGCTGCCGAGTGATCCGGCGGGTGGCTTCGATGCCGTTCATTCCGGGCATCCGGATGTCCATGACGATCACGTCGGGGCGCAGTTCTTCGGCCTTGGCGACTGCCTCCAGGCCGTCCACGGCGGTCGTGATCACTTCGATGTCGGGCTGGGCGTTGAGAAGTACCGAGAAGGCTTCGCGGACCATCGCCTGGTCGTCGGCGATCATCACTCGCATCGTCATACGGTCTGTTCCTTGTCTGTCCGAGCAATCGGGGTGACGGGCAGCAGCGCGGTGACCTCGTAGCCGCCGTCGGGTGTTGCGCCTGCGGAGAGCTGGCCGCCGAGCATCGCGGCACGTTCACGCATGCCCAGGACGCCGTGTCCGGCTCCTGGCGAGGGGCGGGCGGCCTGTTGTCCGGGGCTGTTGAGAATCCGCAGGTGAAGAGCGGCGTGGGTATAGGTGAGCTCGATGCGGGCCGTGGCGCCGGGGGCGTGGCGCAGTGTGTTGCTGAGTGCCTCCTGCACGATCCGGTAGGCCGACAGTTCCACTCCCTCGGGCAGCGGGCGACGGGTCCCTGAGATGACCGCCGTCACGTCGAGCCCGGCCGCACGCACGCCGGTGAGCAGGTCGTCGAGCCGTTCCAGAGTGGGCTGCGGAGTCTTGGGAGTGTTGCCCTCGGGATGGTCCTCGGAGCGCAGCACCCCCAGGAGGCGGCGCAACTCGGTCAGTCCCTCCAGGGCGCCTGCGCGGATGTCGGCCAGCGCCGTGACCAGTTCCTCGGGCGGGTCCGCGACCCGGTAGGGGGCCGCATCGGCCTGGATGGAGATGACGGACATGTGGTGGGCGACCACATCATGCAACTCCCGTGCGATGCGGGCGCGTTCCTCCAGAACGGTGCGGTGCGCCCGTTCCTGGGCGAGGGCCGACTCCTGCTCCACGAGCCGGGCGCGGACCTCTCTCGTCCGGTGCACTCCGATCGCGGCGGCCATGGCGAGAGCGAACATCGCCAGCACGATCACCGTGAAGCGCCAGGGCCCGATTCCGCCATCCGTCGCCTGCAGCCCGAGCAGCAGCGCGGTGCTCAGCAGCACGGTCTCGACCATCACCCGCGGCCGGTTGCGCAACGCCACCAGGAACAACAGCCCGGCGTGCACGGCCCATGCCCACCCCCCGTACGGCCCGAAGGGCGCATGGAGCGAGAACACCGGCAACATCACCAGCGACAGCCACCAGGCCGGCACCGGCCAGCGCAGCCCCAGCACGAGCAGGGCCGAATGGACCATTCCGACGGGCCTCATCGGGATGTCCTCGGTGGCAGAGTTCGCCGCGAACACCGCCACCGCCGTGACCGCAAGGTACGGCAGCCATCTCAGAGGCCTCGGCCCGCCCATGGGCGGCATCGGCTGCGGAGCCAGTGTGAACAGATCCTTCCGTACGGCATGCAGCGCTCCGCGTACTGCCCTCTTCTCCGCCCTGTCCATGCGATCAGTATCGTCCAGTTCGTTCATGGGCCGACTCCCTGCCGAAGCTGCTGGCGACGGATGGTCCCGTTCTCCGCGGGCGTCCGGACCTGTGCCGTGTTGCCCCACTGGGCCCACTGGGGCGACGAATCCGTAGTGCTGCCCGGACTGCCGTACACGGCGACGCCGGCGACGTCGAGTCCGCTCGCCGCCCGGCCGACCACCACGGACCCGTAGGAATGGCACAGCAGCGCCCACGCGTTGCTGTCGACCCGCTTCGGGGAGGAAACGAAACCAAGCAGCCCGCGAGCTCCGTCCTCGGCGCGGACGGTCGTCAGCACGTTCATCCGGCTACGAAACTATGGAGCGAACCGGGTGGTCGGCCTCACGCTGCGGAGCCGTCTTTCCGTCTGGCTCTCAGGTATGAGGCGTTGCGCAGCGAAGGTTGCCATGGGCAGGGCGTGGGCGTGCCGACGGGGCGTATACGCGGTCGAGGGCGGCGGCGAGCCGAGGTGCCCGTGTTCGGACGCGAGGAGCGCCCGACCTCGCTGGAGACGCGTTCACGGAGTACGGGCGGATCGCGAAGACCGAGCACCTGCTGCGGGTGGTCGACCCGGTGGACGACACCTGCCGCTTCACCGCCTCCACCCCGGCCCGCCGGGGCCCTGCGCCCGCTGCTCGCGACCCGGACGCGTCGGAGCCGGACGAAGACGACGACGGCGGGCAGGAATGGGAATCAGGAGCAGCTCGGATCAATCCGTGACGGGCAGGCACTCGGCGAGCAGGGCGACGATGTCACACCAGGCCCGCTGTGCGTGCCGTGGGTGGTGGCCGACGCCGGGAGGCGCGGCGTGGTCGACCGGTGGGTGGTGGAAGGCGTGAAGGGCTCCTCCGTAGACCACGAGGCGCCAGTCGACGCCCGCGGCCTGCATCTCTGCGGTGAACGCCTCCCGCTGCGCGGGCGGCATGATCGGGTCTTCCGACCCGACCCCGGCCCATACCGGGCAGCGAATGCGTGCCGCCTCGCCCGGTCGGCCCGTGGTCAGTGCGTTGACTGTCCCGATCGCGCACAGGTCGACGCCATCGCGACCGAGTTCCAGTGCGACTGCGCCCCCGGTGCCGTATCCGACAGCGGCGGTCCGGTCGGGGTCGGCCCGTGGTTCGGCACGCAACACGTCGAGCGCGGCGTGACCGATTCCTCGCATCCGGTCGGGGTCGGCGAGCAGCGGCATACAACGGGCCAGCATTTCCTCCGGGTCTTCCAAATAGCGTCCGCCGTGGAGGTCGAAGGCCAGCGCCACGTACCCCAGCTCGGCCAGAGCATCGGCCCGGCGGCGCTCGACATCGCTGAGCCCCATCCCCTCGGGTCCTATCAGGACTGCGGGCCGGCGCTCGGCACCGGCCGGGAGCGCGAGGTGTCCGATCATTGTCAGGTTGTCGGCCGGGTATTCGACCGTACGGGTTGTGACTGTCGTCATGCGACTGGACGGTAATGACCGTTGCGCCCGCTCGGGGTGGTGTTCACCGATGGCAGACAGCAGTCTGTTCCGCTTCTCGTCCGAACGACGAGTCGCAGACAGTGACCGGCCAGGAAGCCACCCCCGCCCACAGCCGGGCGAAGCCTCGGCGCACTCGCCGGTAGGCGATGCGGCGGCCGTGGAGTGGTCCACCCGGTGGAGCTCGCCCGGCGCCGCGTGCGGGACACCCGACGGCGTGGTAGACGTCGTCGTCGCCGTAGTCCCGGGTGGCCAGAACGGCGGCCCGCGCCACACCCTTCGCGGAGGCCTGGGCGAAGAGGGCGTGGTTCTTCTTGGTCCGCTTCCCGAACAGCCCGCCCCGAAGAGCTCCTTGAGCCTCTCCGGACGGTTACGGCCGAAGCCCCCGGATTCCCGCCCGTCGCACTGAATCCGCCGGGTCGGGTGCGCTGAACCGGAGCCCTGTGGAGGCAGGAGCGCGACAGCGGGAAGTACGGACAACGTGCCTTCGCGCGAGCTCAGTCGGACGACGTGACCGGGGACCACATGCCGAACCACTGTTCGGCGCCATAGGCCTCATACCGCTCCACCTCGACGAACCCCAGCTTCGCCGCGAGGCGCATCGAGCGGAGGTTGGCGGTCTGGGTGGCGAGCACCACCGGTTCGCCGGGAAGCGCGCCGGTGAACCAGTCGAGTACCGCTGCGCACGCCTCAGTGGCGTACCCGTGTCCCCACGCCTGCGGCAGGAACAGGTAGCCCAGCTCCGCTTTCCCGGCAGCCTGACGAAGGTGCCCCGTGCCTTTGGCGAGCGTGATCTGGCCGACCATCGCTCCGTCGAGCTCGACCACGAAAAGGCCGGGGCGCCGGGTGGGTGTCCCGGGCATCGCGCTCTCAAGCTCGTCACGCGGCCGAGGACCACCGAGGTAGGTGCCCACTTCCGGCGAGGCCAGCAGTTCGATGACCGCGGCACGGTCCCGGGCCTCGGGCTCACGGAGCACGAGTCTCTCGGTCTTGATCGGGGCGGGCGGCCAGGCGATGGGTCCGAGCTCGGTCATGCCGGTCAGCTAATCAGCAGGCTCGGCAGCGATCAAGACGTGCAGGAGGATCGCCTTTGCACCGCACATGAACGATGCCCGGCGACGCGGCCCGGTCATCGGCGGCGACCGGGCGTGGAACAGCGACCGTCCGGCTCCGTCCCGGTTCCCGGTGCCAACGGGTCATCGCTCTTCGCGGCGTGGGGCCAGGACAAACCGTGGCTGCCCCGTCTCAGCCCGCGTTCGGCTTTCTCCGGCCGGCTCAGGGCCACGTCCACGCCGAGAGCGTTTCCTGCCGCACGGCAGAAGTCGCGCGGGCCGTACCGGTTCCCCGGCTCAGGCAGGCCCTGTGAGGTGCTGCCACACCGTCGGATCCGTGCGGGGCCCGCCGCGGGTGTCCGCGCCGTACTTGGCGATCTCGGCGTCGAGGTCGAGGGGGCGGGTGGGGGAGGTCATGGCAGACAGCTCCGCGACGACCGCCCCGTCCGGAACCAGCCAGCACACCTCGAAGTCCAGACCGTCCGGGTCACGTGCGTAGAGCGCCTTCGTGGAGGCGTGATTGCTCGCCCCGGTCAGCGCACCCGCCTCGGTGAGACGGGCCTGCACCCGGCGCAGCTCGGCCAGGGTGTCGACCTCCCAGGCCAGGTGGTACAGCCCCACCGCCCCGGCACGGTGGCCGCCGGGCGTGGTGTCCCGGGACTGGAACAGTCCCAGGTCGTGGTCGTTGGCGGAGTCCGCCGCCTGCAGGAAGGCGGCCCCGGGGAACGCCTGGGGCAGCGCCCTGAAGCCGAGGACGTCACAGTAGAAGGCCGTACTGCGCGCCACATCGGACACGAACAGCACGGCGTGGTTCAACCGGTGGATCGGCATGGTCGGGATCGGCTCCATTCGCGAAACGGTCTGCGTTCACGAAGAAGTATCCGGTGCAGGTCACAGGGCCCCGCACCGGGATGGGCAGCCGTTCCGGCGGGCAGCACACCGGCCGGCACCGACCCCGCGGGAGATACTCGGTCGATCGGGTCGCGGGGACGAGCCGGTGCGTGAGGACGGGTCAGCGGGGCGGGCCGTTGTGTCCGCCGAACCATGCCCGGGTTTCAGGCTGGTTGGGTCGGACGAGGGCGAGGATCGCGGGTACCAGCCAGACGATCCCGAGGATGGGCATCGCCTCGAAGAACACCACGGTGAAAGGCAGGGCGGTCCAGCCGTACGCGAAGGCCGAGGTCCGCAGGCCGGGGTTGCGGGTGGGGAACTTGAGAGCGGTGATGACACCCCAGGCCGCGACGGCCAGCACGAGGATTCCCGCGAGGACGACCTGCCCCGCATGCGCCTCGCCCGGCGTCCGGCCCCACGGATTCGGCTCGCCCTCGCCCCAGATCGACGTGGCGATCGCCACGCTGTTGCTCACCAGGGCGAGCCCGAGCACGGCCTGCATACCGCCGAGGACCATCATCAGGACCCGCAACTTCCGTACCGGGTCGGGCATGGGGACCCCGGAAGGAACGGGGGGACTCCCGGGCCCCCAGGGCCGCCCCTGTCCCGGGCCACCGCCGCTGCCCGGACCGGGATTGCCGCTCGCCCGGCTGCGCTCTGCGCGCCGCCCGTTGCCGGGTGCGTTCGGGTCATCAGGTTCCATCTCGGCTCCTTCCATGACAGGCGTGACGCGTCCGCGCCATACTGCGGTTGCATGGACCGGTCGTCGAGTCCGTGCCCGGCGAACGGCACGCGTGGACGGTCCGCGGCTCTCGTCGGTACCGAGGGGCAGGGGGGTGCTGTGGTCGGGGGACGCATCGGTACGTACGTGATCGTGCGCGAACTGGGCAGCGGGGGCATGGGCTCGGTCTACCTGGGCCGCTCGCGTGCCGGGCGGGCCGTCGCCATCAAGGTGATCAGGGCGGAGTACGCGGCGGACCCGGAGTTCAGGAAACGCTTCCGCAAAGAGGTCGAGGCCGCCGCCAAGGTGGGCGGCTTCCATACGGCGGCGGTCGTCGACGCCGACGCGGACGCCCCGCAGCCGTGGATGGCCAGCGCCTACATCGAAGGCCCGACACTGGCCGACGAGGTCGCCCGGCGCGGCCCGCTGGACGAGCGGAGACTCTGGGCGCTGGCCGCCGCGCTCGCGGAGGCGCTTCAGGCCATCCACGCCTGCGGCCTGGTCCACCGTGACCTCAAGCCGGGCAACATCGTCCTCGCCGAGGACGGCCCCCGAGTGCTGGACTTCGGTATCGCCCGTGCTGTGGAGGGCACCCGGCTGACCGCCGACCGGGCGGCCATCGGAACGCCCGGGTTCATCGCGCCCGAGCAGGCCCAGGGGCTCGAAGTCACCGGCGCGTGCGACATGTTCGCGCTGGGGGCGGTACTGGTCGCGGCAGCGGGCGGCAGCGCGTTCGGGGAGGGGCAGGTCTTCGGACTGCTGTACCGCGCGGTCCACGAGGAGGCGGATGTCTCCGCGATCCCCGGGGACCTGCGGCCCCTCGTCGCCGCCTGTCTGCGGAAGGAGCCCGAACTGCGGCCCACCCCCGAGCAGTTGCTGGTCGCGTGTGCCGACCGGATCGACCTGACCGTCGTGGCGCCGGGCGAACCCGCGCCGACGCCACCACGGCCCACACCCCCGGCACCTCCCCGGCCCCGCGCGGCGACTCCGCTGCAGCCACCGGGGCAGGCCGCGCTCCGGCGCCGCCCCGTCGCCCGCCCCGGGGCCGAGCAGATCGCCTCCTACCTCCGCAGCAGACGGAGCCGGCGGGCGCTGATTCTGCGGAACGCACTGGCCATGCTCGTCTTCGCCGGAATCGCGGCGATCGGTGATCTGCTCCACATCGGCGAGGGGGCGAGGGTATTGGCCGGGTTCGTCGCGTTCCTGATGCTGCTGCGGCTCTTCGGCCTGCTGAGCCAGAACGACGGACTCGTGGTGAACGACCTCGGCATCGGCGTCGGCTCCGCCATGAACCTGGCGGTGCTGCGCTGGGCCGACGCCGATGCGGTCGAGCTCGGGCAGAAGGCGGGAGAAACCGTGCTGACGGTGCGCATGGCCCGGGGCCACCGGCTGCCCGAGGCATTCCTGAAACCGCGGTGGGTACGCAGGAGCAAGGCCGGAACCATTCACATCCGGACCGCCTGGCTGACTCCGAGCCCCGGCACGGCGCCCCTTGCCGAAACGGTCCGCTCGTTCGCCACCCGCCATGAGGTGCCCGTCACCGAGAACCACGACAGCCCCTAGTCTTCCGAGTCGGGAATTCTGTTCAGGCAGCCGGCGAGGCGTTCGAGGATCTCGTCCGTGGTCCCGGTCCAGACGTAGGGTCTGGGGCCGGTGTTCCGTGCAGCGATCCAGGTCCGGATGTCCTTCTCCAGGGACCGGATCTGCGGCTTCTCGTCGACGCGGAACACCAAAGCCCTCTCAGGCGGGCCCAGGTAGAGGCCGACGACGTCGTGGGCCTTGTCGACGAAGCAGGGATCGGTCGACAACAGAGACGTCTCCGTCGCATTCCTCCAAGTCCGTCGTCGATCTTCGCATAGAGTGCGATCGAGAAGATCCCCAAGTCCGCCGTCACAAACGGAACTTGTACGTCTCCATTCGGCCCGCACACCCGATGTCCGGGCCCATCGCGCGAATGAGCTCGTCCATGCGTCGACCGAACGGAGTCCCACCGTCATGCCGGACACAACATCCGCCAACCTTGGCCGCCGCGACGTCCTGGCCCGCTTCCAGCAGGCGATGCTCGACAAGTCCGCGGACGATCTGGCCGACCTGTACGCGGTCGATGCCGTTCACGAGTTCCCCTTTCTCTCTCCCGGTATGCCCACGCGCTACGAGGGGCGCGAAGAGGTCCGTACGGGCTACCGAGCGGCCTGGGGTGCAAGTCCGGTACAGCCGCGGGAGATCCACGAAGTCGCTGTGCACGAGAGCACCGACCCCGAGGTGATCACCGTCGAGCAGGTTGTCACGGGCACCGTGGCCACGACCGGCCGGTCCTTCAGGATTCCCGGCCTCCTGGTGATCCGGGTCCGAAGCGGTCGGATCGTGCATGTCCGCGACTACATGGACGGGCTCGGCGTGGCTCACGCCATGGACCGACTGGCCGCAGTGGTCGCCGGCCTCGATGACCGCGGCTGAGGTCGACCGGCTCCGGCCGGTGCGTGCGCTCTCGCAGTGGGCCGGCGCCTGGGCGGCGGGTGCCGGCCCTTCGCCCTCGGTGTGGTTGCGGACACCCGGCGGAAGACCGCGCGACGGCACGCTGGTCGCACCGGACAAGTGGGAGATCTTCGCGGCCCGCGGCATCGAGGCAAGCTGAGGGGCGGGCATGGGACCGGTCCGGGGACGAGGAGAAGTCATGCGGTGTGTGTACTGCCGGCGTGAGGTCGTGTGCCGGCCGCCGGCGTTCGGCGGCCCGCCCTGCCTGGGGCAGATTCACGTGCACAGCAACGAGGAGACCTGCTTCCCCGAGCAGGGGGCGGCGAGTTCACGTGCCTGGCCGCCGGGCGGGTGCGGCTGCAAGGCCCCGCACCTCAAGGCCCACGCACCCGACCTGCCTCCCCCGCCTCCGCCGCCGAGGGCCGGTACGGAACAACTGGCCGACATCGGCAAGGCGTTCCTCGGCGTCGCACCGGGCGCGGCGGTGAACGTCATCGAGCTGGCGGACGGCGCAGGCGTGTGCGTCGTCCAGCCCGGCCGTGGCGGCGGCAAGGCTTACGTGGCCCCGGACCGGACGGTCCTGTTCGTCCCGTCCGCCATGGACTTCGACACGGGGCTCGCGGCCTTCCTCGGCGGCGCACGCACACCCGCGAGAGACGCGAGGGGTTAGGCCGTCCCCCCGGATCATGTAGCTGACCGGATGAAGACGGCGGCCGCGATTCCTGCGTTCGGCGATCCGGCCGACTGGTTGCGGGACCACCGTGCGGATGCCGCACTCGCGCAACAGGTCGCGGATCGCGCGCGAGGAGTATGCCTAATGGGAAGCGAAGGTTGGCGGGAGCTGACCTTCAGGGCGCGAGGCGAGCCTTTGAGTATGCCCGGACCTCAGAGTCCTGTT
>NZ_JBIATE010000019.1:0-176537 GCF_042891445.1 Streptomyces sp. NPDC001890
AGCGCTTCCGCCCCTATGGCCAGTCGACGCTGACGCTCGTCCAGATGCGGCAACAACGCCTGGAACTTCGCCGCCAGGACGTTCTCGATCCCCTCTGGTCTCCCCATACCAGAACAACGAGCCCCACAGCTGGAAGCCACGACTTGTTTCCCGGCAAGCCCTTAGAGGCCCTAACAGAAGGCGTTGATGGTGTGACTGTCGGCTTGGCCGCTCGTTGGTCTGTTCGTGGGGAAGAGGAACTCTCGACCGTGGGTCGTTTCGGACGAACTGTGGCTGTTGATCGAGCCGTTGCTGCCGGTCCCGGCCCCGAAGCTGGTGGCGGGGCGTCCGCGGGTGCCTGACCGGCAGGCGCTGTGCGGGATCCTGTTCGTGCTCCATACCGGCATCCAGTGGGAGTACCTGCCCCAGGAGCTTGGCTTCGGATCAGGCATGACGTGCTGGCGGCGCCTGGCCGCGTGGAACGAGGCCGGTGTGTGGGACCGGCTGCATGTCGTTCTGCTGACAAAGCTGCGGGCGGCAAAGCAGCTGGACTGGTCCCGGGCGGTGATCGACTCCTCCCATGTCCGGGCCGCTCGACGGGGCCCAAAAGCGGGCCCAGCCCGGTCGACCGAGCCCGGCCGGGCAGCAAGCACCACGTCCTGGTCGACGGGCAGGGCATCCCACTCGCCGTGTCGCTGACCGGCGGCAACCGCAACGACGTCACGCAGTTGATGCCCCTGCTCGCGAAGATTCCGCCTGTCGCCGGGAGGGTCGGGCGACCGCGAAGGCGACCGGACGCGCTCCTCGGCGACCGAGGCTACGACCACGACAAGTACCGCCGTCAGGTCTGGGCGACGGGCGTCAAACCGGTGATCGCTCGCCGCGGTGTCCCACACGGATCGGGACTGGGTATCCATCGCTGGGTCGTCGAGCGGACCATCGCCTGGCTCCACGGCTTCCGCCGACTCCGTATCCGCTGGGAACGACGCGACGACATCCACGAAGCCTTCCTCGGCCTCGCCACCTGCCTCATCACACACCGACACGTCCAACGCCTTTGTTAGGACCTCTTAGACCGTGTCCTATGTGGTGAGTCGGACCAGTCGTTTGTAGCAGCAGAGGGTGGCGGCGAGGCCGAGGAAGGCCAGGTAGTTGCGGGGGTGGCGTTCGTAGCGGTGGTTGAGTCGGCGGTAGCCGGTCAGCCACGACATGGTGCGTTCGATGACCCATCTGCGGCGTCCGAGCCGTTCGCTGGATTCGATTCCTTTGCGGGCTATGCGGACGCCGATACGTTTGCCGCGGAGCCATCTCCGCAGGTCGGGGATATCGTATGCCTTGTCGGCGTGGAGCTTGCGGGGATTGTAGTGCCAGCCGCGGTGGGGGTCGTGTCTCGTTTGGAGACCGGCCACCATGGGCTTCAGGCCGTGGCTGTCGTGGGTGTTGGCGGCGGAGATGCCGACGACCAGGGGCAGTCCGTTCGCGTCCGACAGGACGTGCATCTTGGAACCCGGTTTACCCCGGTCCACGGGGCTCGGGCCTGTGAGTTCGCCCCTTTTTTGGCCCGTACGTGGGCGGAGTCCAGGACCACGCGGGTCACGTCGAGCAGGCCGCACTCGTCGATGCGGTCGAGCACCGCCTCGTGCAGCCGGCCCCAGACACCGGCCCTGGACCAGATGACGAAACGCCGGTGGGCAGTCGACTTCGAGACCCCGAAACATGGCGGCAGAGCCCGCCAGGCACACCCGCTCACCAGCACATAGACGATCGCCGCGAACAGCGTCTCATCAGGCGTGTCCTGCGTCCCGCCGCCCTGCGGACGCACCCTCGACGGCGGGATCAGCGGCTTCGCGATCTCCCACAGCCCGTCCGGAACAATCCAACTCCACGTATCCCGCCCCATGAACAGCCCAACGAGTGATCACCACTTAGGACACGGTCTTAGCTGCAAGAAGTGGGCCGTCTGCGTGGGGTAACCCCCATCATGGGCCCCCCACCATGGGGGTTACCCGGGCCCGGCATGTGCGTATGTACTGACGTCGCGGCGCCGAGATATACCCAACTCGCAAGTTATCCACCAAGATCCACACGACATGGCGACCTTTGCTGTCATGTCCGAACGCGACTCCACCGATGAAAAGAGACCCTTATGCCGAACCGCCCCGCGTTCGAACTCCGCTGTGGCGGGTTCCATATGACGCTTCAGCGTGTCCCCGGATGGTTGGTGGCAACCCTCACCACGGCCGGAGGCGGCGCCGTGGCCGCATGGCTCACCTCGCGCTGACGTCGCCGTCAGTTCCGGTCAGTTGGGGACAGAGCAAGGGGGCGGGGTCTGCGGTGCATGGGGGAGCCGCCTAATTTCCTGAGGCGTGGATACGATCAGTAAGCTGCCTGACCTGCCGTAAGGGCGGTAGCGACGGTTCGGCTACTTCCGTTCCGCAGGTCGTCGGCTACTTTCGTTCCGCAGGTCAGCGGGGTCCTGATGTCGCTGATCCGAAGGGACTCCCCACGGCAATCCAGGATCCAGGGTCTACCAATGGCATCACGGTAGACGTGCACCCCACCGCCCGCGCTACGTTCCACCACGGCTCGCAGACCGGCTGAGAGCGCGAGGGAGGAGCAGCCCATGGACACCGACCACAGGGCCCCCGCAGTTGACATCCGAGTTGGCGGATTCCATCTGACTGTTCAGCGCGCACCAGTGCGCCTTTTCACGGCGCTGGTCACCCTCGGAGGGTCAGCGCTCACGGCATGGCTGACAACGCGGTGAGAAGTGCCTGCGGGCTCTTGAGTACTCGGCGCGAGGTATCAAACAGCGTCCCCGAACTTCGTTGCCGTCTTGAACCCGTGGCGGTCGACAGTCAGCCCCAACCCGTTCATGAGCCCCCGCATCTCCGCAGATACAGTCAGCCAGTCTTGCTGAACGCGTTGTACATGAGGACGCGCAGCGACGGAGTCCCGGCCGCCGATGCCTGACGTGCGTTGGCGGCCAGCGTCGCCGCGGCGAGCGCGGCGGCCAGAGTCGCGCCGGAGATGCGGCGGATCGCGGGATTCGGCACAGGATCTCCTCGTGCGGGGGAGGGGCGGAAGATGGTGCCGCCCATCAAAGCAGGAGGAGTTACCCATGGGTAGACATTGGATGCCCGCAGACTTGCCACGACCGTACGAATGGGTAAGTTCGGCGCAGTGGGTTCGGCCGGAGCGGGTTCGGCCGAGGTGGGGAGAAGCGTGGAACCAGTGACCGGACGCGACGCACGGGGCACACTGCCCGCAGGGCTGGGTGACGCCCTGCGGTCCACCGCCGAGGACATCGCGGCGGTGGTCCGCGGGTTCGCCGACACCGGCGTTCCGGTGCCCCGGTCGGAGTGGACCGCCGGGGAGGCCGCGGCACATCTGGCGCAGGCCAACGAGCTGATGGCCGACCTCGCGGCCGGGCGGGAACGCCGCTACGGGGACGGGACGCCGCAGAGCCTGGCCGCCGCCAACGAGCGCGCGCTCGCGGAGTTCGACGAGCGGGGTGGCGAGCCGCTGGCGGAGATGATCGTGGCGCATACGGACGCCTACCTCGCCGCCGTCGAGCGGTGCGCGACGGACGGCACCGGGACCGATGACGCGGCCGGAACCGTGGTCACGCCGCTGGGGCCGATGAGCCGGGCGGTGCTCGGCTCGTACCTCCTGACGCACATGCTCGGCCACGGCTACGACCTCGCCCGTGCGCGGAGGCGGCCCCACATGATCGACCGCACCCGCGTCGAACTGTCCCTGCCGTTCCTGATCACGGCGATGCCCCGGGTCACCGATGCCACCACCACCGCGGGGCTCACCGCCTGCTACGCGATCCGTCTGTGGGGCGGCGCCCGATTCGGTGTCACGTTCACCGACGGCGCCGTGACCGTCACTCCCCGACCGCCGGCCCGCCCGGACTGCACCATCCTCATCGAGCCGGTCACCTTCTTCCTGATGGCGCTCGGCCGCGTCGACCCATGGGGTGCCATGGCCCGGGGCCGGGTGTTCGCCCGGGGCCGCAAGCCCTGGCTCGCACCCCGGTTCCCCAGGCTGTTCAAGGCCCCCTGATCCGCCGGACGGGCCCGCCCTACGCCGGGTTCCCGTGGGACTCCATGAGCTCCTGGTGCGCCGCCGTCACGTCCTCGGTGAGCACGGTGACGATCTCCTGCCTGGTGGGCGTCGTCCCGCCCGAGTGTTCGGCGTACAGACGCAGATCCCGTTGCGCGGCGGCCTTCTGGCAGAGCTCACGGGCGAAGCGGGCGTTGCCCAGGGTGTCGGCCATGCCTCCCTCCACGGCCGAGGCGAAGAAGGAGCCGAGTGCGGCCGCCGCCCCCTCGTCGGGTTCGTCGCCCTGACCGGACAGGACGGACCGGGCGATCAGGAGCAGCTCCTGCGCGGAGTAGGAGGGGAAGTCGACACGGGTGTTGAACCGGGACACCAGACCCGGGTTGGCGGCGAGCAGACCGGTCATCTCCTCGCGGTATCCGGCGAGTACGACGACGAGCCGGTCCCGGTCGTCCTCGGCCCGCTTCAGGAGCACCTGGAGCGCCTCGTCGCCGAACGCGTCGCCACCGCTGTACCCGCTGTTGGACAGGGCGTACGCCTCGTCGATGAACAGCACGCCGTTCAGGGCGGAGTCGATGACCTTGCTGGTCTTGATCGCGGTGGAGCCGAGGTGTTGCCCGACGAGATCGACGCGCTGCGCCTCGACGACATGGCCGGACCGCAGCAGCCCCAGCCCGGCGAAGACCTTGCCGATGATGCGGGCGACGGTGGTCTTGCCGGTGCCGGGCGGTCCCGCGAAGACGAAGTGCCGGGGCCGGGCACCACTGGGCAGGCCCTGCTCCTCGCGGAGCGCCGCCATGCGCAGCTGCGCGATCAGCGTGAGCACCTGCCGCTTCACCGGCTCCAGACCGATCATGCCGTCCAGCGCCTGCTGGGCCTCCGCGAGCAGACGCGCCATCTCCTCCCGGGACAGCCCGCCCGTCCCGTCCGTCTCCGCCGACGCGGAGTCCGGCCCGCCGCCCGGAGCGGCCACCGGGACAGCGGGTGCGGCGGGTACGGGGGAGGGCGCGGCCGTGCGGGGCGGCGGGGGCCCCACCGGGGAAGGGGGCGGGGACGAGGGCGCGGGGGACTCCCCGGCCACGGACGAAGCCGTCGGAGCCGTGGAACGCGCCTGCGCCCGTACGTTCACGTCCAAGAGGTTCGGTGCGCACCGGAACGCGTACTGGTACCGCCTCAGCGCCTCCTCCGGCCGGCCCAGCGACTCCAGGGACCGGCCCATGAAGTACTTGACCTCCGCGTCGAAACGGCTCCCCGCCTCCAGCTTCTTCGGCAGCTCCGCCAGCACGTTCAGGGCCTCGTGGCAGACCCCCTGCGCGAACAGCGCCGCCCCCACGTACAGCTGCGCCTCGTCGTGCAGGAACGCGTCACGGATGCCCGGGGCGAAACGGAGCACGAGGGCCCAGTCCTCCTTGAGGAAGGCATATCGCGTACAGACGAACCGGGTCTCGTCGCAGTCCAGTTGGGCCGTGGACAGCCCGGCCCAGGCCTCGTCGAGCTTGCCTTCGTCCAGCAGCGAGGTCATGGCCGCCACCCAGAGGTCACGGGCGTTCTCCAGCCGGAACGTGACGTAGTGGCCGAGCTGGAACCGGGACCGCAGCGGCATCCCGAACTTCGAACGCAACGCGCCGAAGAAGCCGGACGCCCGGACCATGCCGTCCAGCGCCTCCTTCTGACGCTGCCCGGTCGCATGCAGCCCCAGCCATGCGTCCGCGGCCAGGGGATCGTGCGCGGCGGCGAACGAGAACCGCTCGGCGGCGGCCGCCTCGTTGCCCTGGTTCAACAGGACCACTGCCTGCTGCCAAGCCTGCTCGGTCTTCCTGGGCGAACCCCGGCCTGCGGCTGTTCCCTGCACCGTTACTCCCCTCGACGGGCCCCCGGCCCGCGCGCCGACGGCCGACGGGGCTCGCCGTGACGACCTGGAACAACCGCCAGGATATCCAAGATACCCAGCACGACGTGGCGGCCGGTGAACACACTCCGAGCCCGGCCGGGCGCCGACGAAAAGGGTCGCTTTCAGGACAGTTGGATGGTTGGCGCACGCCGGCACCGTCGATCACCCCGCGATGTCCGGGGGAGTGGGCCCGTCTGACGCTAACGTTGCTCCGCACGGTGACAGCGACGGTGCCGGGGAGGGCGCACCGCGCGGAACACCGGGAACGAGGAGTGCGCGACATGCTCGATCCCACTTCGGTGGCGGCGATTTCGGCGGTGCTCGGTGCGGTCGGCTCGGGAATGGCCAACGAGGCCGGCAAATGGGCCTGGGAATCCACCGGTGGTGTCGTGCGGAGAATCGTCGGCCGCGAGGTCCCCGCGCCGGAGGCCCCGGACGAACGGGACGACGTGGCCCGCATGGTCCACGACCGGATCCGCACCGATCCGCAACTCGCCGCCTCCTGGACCTCGTTCGCCACCCGCATGCGCCGCGAGCCCGCCCCGGGCCGGGCCGCGCGGTCGAACCTCCCCGCCTCCATAAGGTTCTTCACGGATCGCAAGGAGGCACTGAAACAACTCCAGCGGGAGGCGTCCCGCCGCCCGGACGGGCGGCCCCGGCTCGCCCTGGTGCACGGTCCGGACGGCATGGGTTCCAGCACCCTCGCCGTGCACTTCGGCGCACAGCCGACCCGCCTCTTCCCGGACGGCCAGATCTACGCCGACCTCGGGGGCCGTGGAGCCGGTGGCGCGCGCGACGTCGGAACCGTACTGCGTGCCCTGCTGCGCCAACTGCGGGTGCCGGACGAGGAGATGCCGACCGGGACCGATGAGCTCGGCGAGTTCTTCCACCACCGCGTGGCGGACCTGAGACTCCTGATCGTGCTCGACCACGCGTACTCCTCCTCGCAGGTGCGGCCGTTCCTCACCTCGGCACCCGGGGTGTTCACGATCCTGGTCGCCCGCGCGCCCTTCACCGGCATCGACGCCGTACGGGTGCCCGTCGGCCCGCTCTCGGACCGGGACGCGGTGCGGCTGCTCACCGACATCACCGACAAGTCCACGGTCGCCGCCGCCCGCGCCACCCTGCCTTCGCTGCTCCAGCGCTGCGGCGGGTCGCCGTACGCCCTGCGCGCGGCGGCGCACCAGCTTTCCGCGCCCACCCTTCCGCCACGTCGCGCCGAGGCGGACAGCGACCCGGTCCGGGGCGCCGCCGAGGACAACTACCGGCTCCTGACGCCGGAATCCGCCCGGCTGTACCGGCTGATGGCGCTGCGCGACTGGCCCGCCTTCGACGCCGCCACGGCCGCCCGGACCACCGGCCAGGACCCCGACCCGACGGCCGGACTCCTGGAGGACCTGGCCGACCGGATGCTGCTGGAACGGGGCTCCGGAGCGGCCGGCAGCGGCCGCTACCACTACCGCCTCGCGGTCCGTGCGCACGCCGAGGCGGCGGCGGTCCGGGACGACGGGATCGCGGCGTGCTCCGCGGCGCTCGCCCGCACCCTGAGCGCCTACGCCGACCTGGCCGAATCGGCCGCGCACCAGGCGCTCCCGGAGAGCTGGCGGGTCCCCGCGCCCGCCGAGGACCGTGCCGGGCGGACGTACGCGGACCGGGGCGCCGCCCTCGACGCGCTGCTCGTGGAATCGGGCAACCTGGTCGAGGCGGTGCGCTGCGCCGAGGAGTCCGGCGACCCGGACACCGCCGTACGCCTGTGCCGTTCCCTGTGGCCGCTCCAGCTCAAGGCCGGCCACCACGAGATGCTGCTGCCGGCCCTCCGTATCGGCACGCGCCTGGTGGACACCCATCGGCCCACGAGTCCCGACGCCGGAGCGCTGCACGCCCAACTCGCCCACTCGCTCACCGAGTCGATGCGCTGGCAGGAGGCGGGGGAGCAGGCTCGGGCGGCGGCTCGGGCGGAGGAGGCGGCGGGCCACAAGCGGGGACATGCCTCGGCCGTCGAGTTCCTGGGGCTGCTGCGACTGCGGCAGTGGCGGTACCAGGAGGCGTACGACTGCTTCGAGGAGGCCGGCGCCGTCCTGAGCACCATGGGCGGGCAGGACGAGGGGACGCGCGACGTGCCGCGCGCCGAGGCCTTGCTGGAGCGCCATCGCGGACGGGCGCTGCGCGGTCTGGGCCGACGCGAGGAGGCCCGGCGGAGGCTGGAGACGGCGCTGTCGTACTTCCGGTCGAGCGGCGACACGTACAACACGGCCCGGACCCTCACGGATCTCGCCGAGACCTGCCTGGACGAGGAGGACACCGGGGCGGCGCTCCCGCTGGTCGAAGTGGCGATCACCACCCTCGACGGTCAGCGTGCGACGTACCACCTGGCGCATCTGCGAACCCTGCGGGAGCGCTGCGTTGCCGCCTGAGCGCGTACCCGGGAATCTCGGGCCGCGGTTCGTCTAGCCGGCCGGGTCAGGTGGCGTGAGAGGAGTGACGCGTACGCGATGGAGCCGGTCGCCCGTCCGCAGGACGAGCCCGTCGGTCATGGCCCGCGCCAGCCTCGCCCGGACGGTGACGGCCTCCGGGCCGTCCGCGGCCAGCCAGGCGTGCAGGGCGGAGGCGTACGCGGCAGGGTCCGCGCCGGACACGTCCTCCGTATCGGCCGTACCGGCGCCGGGCACCGCCACCATCCGCAGCGGCTCCTCGCCGCGTACCCGGACCACGCACTCGGACGGGCCGGTCGCATAGGCCGCCAGGGAGCAGCCCCGGTGGCGGCGGAGCACCTCGGCGGTCCAGAGCGACGGCGAGCCGAAGCGCGGATCGTCGGGTTCGCCGTCCCGGAAGATGACGTCGGCCAGCTCCAGCCGGTCCACCTCGCGGGTGTCCTCGTGCACGGCGACGTGCAGTTCGCCACCGTGATCCGGCCCCGGGCCGGACCGCTGCCCCGCCCACCGGCTGACCGCGACCTCTCCCGGCCCGAGCACCCGGGTCAGGACCCGCAACGGCACGGTGACCGTTCCGGCCTCGTACCGGGGCAGCGGGAGCGGTTCCAGCGAGGCGGGCCGGCCGGGCTCCGGCGTCCCCATCATCGAGTAGAAGAGCCGCCGGAGCCGGACCGCGGATTCGCCCGGCACGGAGGTGGTGAACTCGGCGGGTCCGGGCAACGGCCGGTGAGAGCCGATGACTTCATCGATCTGTGTCGCCAGGGACGCGTCGGGGTCGAGCCTCGGTGCCTCCCGCATGAACGCGGAGATCGGCGCGTCGGGGTCCAGGGCGTGGAGGGGCACGGCGCCCAGGAGCACCGGGGTGCCGAGGGCGGCCGCGTAGAAGGTGACGGATCCGTGGTCACCGATCACGGCGTCGGCCGCCAGCAGGGCCTGCCGCCATCCCGTCAGCGGATCGATCAGCGCCAGCCCGCCGCGCCGCGCGCGATCGAGCCAGGCGCGGATCTGACCGGGGCCGTGCCCGTGCCAGATGTTGGGGTGGAGCACGGCCGCGAACCGGTACTCGTCCACGGGGAACTCGTCGGCGACCCGGTCCAGCAGGGCGGCGACCACATCACCTCCGCACCAGCCGTCCCCCGGGACCTCGGCCCCGTCGCCGAAGAGCGACTCGGAGTTCCAGGTCGAGTTGAGCAGGACGAGCCGCTGACCGGGCCGCACTCCCAACGCGCGGCGGAAGCGTTCGCGGCGGGGCCGTGCGGCGAGCATCCGGTCGAAGCAGGGGTCTCCGGCGAGCACGGCGGTGGGTGCGGCCTCGGGGCAGGCGGTGCGCAAGCGCTCGAACTGCTCGGGGTGGGAGAGCACGAGCGCGTCCGCGACGGGAGTGCCCCGGCTCGACAGCAGCCACGAAGGCGCGAGCCCGAACACGGGCGCAGGCGCCCCCGCCCCCGATCCGGTATCCGGTATCCGGTATCCGGTATCCGGTATCCGGTATTGCCAGCCTCTTAGTATATCCAACGCCGTGCGAAAGGACGGCCAACTTCCCGGTGAATGCCTCCAGTTGGCCGCCGAAGCTGGCGGAGACGACCAGGTCCACCCTGGTCTCGACCGCCTGCTCCCACGGCAGCACCGGCACCCCCGTGTCGGCCAGCAGCTCGGCGGTGCCGGCCGCGAACGCCGAGGAGCCCGTGCAGGTCGCCAGCAACTGGACCCGCAGGTCATCGTGGAACAGGGGCAGTACATCGAGCAGCCGTGTCGCGGCGGTCACGTTGTGCACGACGACGAGCACCCGCAGGCACTCGCCCCGGGTCGTCCACCGCGCGGCGTCGTCCCCCACCGGCACCCGGACCCACCCGGCCCGCCCGTACTCCATCCGCACGCCCCTCATCCGCCCCGGCCCGCCCGCGGGCTCCGTGTCGCCCGTGCGACCGGCCACGCCAGTCAACCAGCACGATCGCCGGTCCGGCCACCGAGGGGGCGTCACACGGCCATGGCGACCGAGGACTTGCCCAGTGCGTCGTCGTGCGGGGCACGGCCGCGCCGCCTGCGGGTGCGGTTGCCGAAGACGACGACGCGCAGCAACACGAACCGGCCGGCCCCCGCCAGAGCGGACGCCGACAGATAGACCGTCTGCGCGAGCAGGGGCGAGGCGGCGGGTCGCACGGCGAACAGGCAGAGCAGCGCCCCCGTCGTGAACGCGTAGCTCACGGCGACCGTCGCCCCGGACTGGAGATGGACCCGCCACCCCCCGCGTTCGCTGCGGAACGAGATCCGTCGGTGCAACTCGGTCGCGACGACCGTGGAGACGACGGTGACCAGCGCGTTCGCGACGGCCATCGGCATACGCGCGCTGAGCGGCACCACCGCCGCGCTCGACGCCAGCCCGACCCCGCCACCGCACACGACGAACCGCGCGAAGGCCGCGAGGATCGGCCGAAGGGCGCGCGTCCGTGGACGCGTTGGGGCGGTCACTGGCGGGCCTCCGGACGTTCTGGGGGGACGGTGGATCGACTCCACCCCAGAACCTACGGATTCGGCGCCGTTCGAGCGACCCGATAAGGCCCGGATCGAGCGGGGAACAACCCGGAACCCACCCCGGGCCGAGCAGGGGAGACACGTTCGGTGACGTATGCGGCCATAACTCGTGCGACGCCCAGGTAGGTTAAGGCCATAGCTTGATCACTTTCGCGTCCGGAGGTCTCCATGAGTGAGCAGCAGCCGTCCGTCACCCCTCCCGCCAAGTCCGTGTCGGACCGGATCGACACCACCAGGCCTCATTCCGCCCGCTTCTGGAACTACTTCGTGGGCGGGAAGGACAACTACGAGGTCGACCGTGAGATCGGTGACCAGATCAAGGCGTTCTTCCCGGGGCTGGTCGACGTGGCGGTGGCGGGGCGGCAGTTCCTGCGGCGTTCGGTGAGCCACCTCGTCCAGGAGCGGGGGGTCCGGCAGTTCCTGGACATCGGGACCGGCCTGCCCACCGCGGACAACACTCACCAGGTGGCCCAGGACATCGCGCCCGAGGCGCGCATCGTGTACGTCGACAACGACCCGCTCGTGCTGACGCACGCCCGTGCGCTGCTGACCAGTTCGCCCGAGGGCGTCACCGACTACATCGACGCCGACCTCTACGACCCGGACAGCATTCTGGCCGAGGCGGCGAAGACGCTCGACTTCGACCGGCCCGTGGCCCTGATGCTGCTCGGCATCCTCGGTCACGCGGACGACTTCGCCAGGGCCCGCGAGGTGGTCGGCCGGCTGATGGCGGGGCTGCCGACAGGCAGCTACCTCGTGATGTACGACGGCACGCGCACCAGCGAGGGCATGATCGCCGCGGAGAAGGCGTACATCGAGAGCGGCGCGGTCCCGTACTACGTGCGCGAGCCGGACGAGATCGTCACGCTCTTCGACGGGCTGCGGATCCTCGACCCCGGCTTCGTACGGCTCAGCGAGTGGCGGCCCGACGCCGACAGCGCGACCGTGCCCGCGGACGTCGACGCCTTCGGGGGGATCGGCGTCAAGGAGTGACGTGACCCGCGGCCCGATGCGGATGGCCGGCCGTCGGATCACGCGTGTCCGCGCGGCCGGCCGGGCGATTGCTGCAGGATGCCGGGGCAGGCAGCTGATCAGTACCAGGGGGTATGCCGGATGACAGGGAACGGATCCGGTGCGGACCGCATCGACACCACCAGGCCGCACCCCGCGCGGGTGTACGACTGGTTTCTCGGCGGGACGGACAACTTTCCCGCCGACGAGGCGCTCGGGAGACGGATCGCCGGGCTCTCACCGGACACGAAGCGCATCGCGCGGCACAACCGGTGGTTCATGCACCGCGCGATGCGCTGGCTCGCGGGCGAGGCGGGGATCCGGCAGTTCCTGGACATCGGTTCCGGCATTCCCACCGAGCCCAATCTGCACCGGATCGTCCAGAGCACGGCTCCCGACGCCCGGGTCGTGTACGTGGACAACGACCCCGTCGTCCTGGCCCATGCCGGGGTGCTGCTGAGCGGGAGCGCCGAAGGAGCGACGGCATACCTCGACGCGGATGCGCGGGAGCCGGAGAGGATCCTCGAACTGGCCGCCGACGTCATCGACTTCGACCGGCCCGTGGCGCTCTCCCTCATCGCTCTCCTGCACTTCATCGACGACGGGGAGGGGAAGCACCCGGGGGCGTACGAGCTGGTGGAGCGGTTGACGGAGCGGCTTCCCGCCGGAAGCTGTCTGGTGCTGTCGCAGCTCACCGGTGACTTCGACCCCGAGAGCGTGGAGAAGGGGGTGGCCTCGTACGCGGCGGGCGGTGTGACGCTCGTGCCGAGGTCGCACCGGGGCGTCAGCCGGTTCTTCGACGGACTGGAGCTGGTCGAACCCGGCCTGGTGCCGGTCGTCGACTGGCGTCCCGAGCTCAGTGTCGGCGAGCTTCCGGTGGAGACGCAGCCGGTGCCGATCTACGGTGCGGTCGCCCGCAAGCCGTAGCGGGACGGACGCGGGGCCGGGGACCGTCCGGAGACGGCCCCCTGCCCCGCGCCGCCGCGTTCGCCGGCTGCTTTTGCGGTTACTTCCTCAGTTCGACCGTGAAGCCGCGCCCGGTCGGGACGGACGGTGTCCTGATCTCCGTGATCCCGGTCGCGGGGTCGGTGAACCAGCCGGATCCGGCCCCGGCGAGTTCCGCCGCCGAGTTCACCCGGTGCAGGCGGCTGCGGCCCATGACGACCTGCGACGGCGCGTGCTCACCGTGCACGGTCAGGTCGTACGAGCGGGTGGCCACCTTGCCCTCGTAACTGCCCACGCTCGCACCGATCCTGATGGTGGTGCCGCCCTCCTCGCCCCGGTCGGGTGCCTCGACCCGCACGTGCTGGGTGGCCGAGGCGCCCTGCGCGAACTGCCTCGTCACGCCGTCGTCCTCGTAGAGCGTGTACTGCGAGGTGCCCTGCGGGTGGATGTCGTAGCCGAGCCGGGTCCGGTCCCGGGACTCCCAGGACATGGTGCCCTCGGGCCACATCGGCACGATCGATCCGCCCCTGACGAAGAGCGGCAGGGTGTCGAGCGGCGCCTCGTAGCCGTCGATCGTGGTCGGGCCCTGGTACGTCCGGCCCGTCCAGTAGTCGGTCCAGGTGCCCTTCGGCAGGTAGATGCCGTCACGGACGTCCGTGTCGCTGTACACCGGAGCCACCAGGAAATCGGGGCCGGCCAGGAACTCGTACTTGGCGTCCGGGCCGAGCGCCGCCGGGTCGTCGGGGTACTCCAGCGCGAGCGGCCGGACCGCGCCGACACCGGTCTTCGTGGCCTCCTTCGACAGGGTGTACATGTACGGCAGCAGCCGCTCCTTCAGCATCAGGTACTTGCGGTTGATGGAGGTGTACGGCTCCCCGTCCAGCCACGGCTGCTGGTCGTGCGGCTTCTTGGTGGTGATGTCACTGGCCCAGCCGTCCATGGTCATGATGGCCGGGAGGAACGCCTTCCACTGGAGGTCGCGGGTGTACATCTCGGGGTCGTGACGGTAGATGCTGCCGACGTCACCCGTGTTGTACGCGATGCCGGACATGGTCGCTCCGGCGTACGTCGGGATCTGCCAGCGGATGAAGTCCCAGGACAGGCTCTGGTCCCCGCTCCACAGCACACCGCAGCGCTGCGCACCGGCCCAGGACACGGGCAGCCAGACGAAGCCGCGGGCATCGCTGTTGTTCTCGATGCCGGCCTTGGCCTGGTCGCAGGCGTCCAGCGCGAAGCCGTAGCCGCCGCCGACCCAGGCGACGTCCAGCTTGCGGACGCGTACCCCGGCCTTGGCCTCCGCGGCCTCGTCGGGCAGACCGTTCTGGGTCCAGAGCCCGAGCTGGGCGTGGTTCTTGTTGAGCCCCGCACCCGTCTGGGACAGGTTCTCGTAACCGCATCCGTAGCCGTCGTTGACGAGCATCCAGCCGAGTGGCATCCCGTTGCTCACATAGCTGTCCGAGACCTTCAGCGCGTCCAGGGTGTGGCGCTCGCCCCGGTTGGCGTTGTGGAGGTAGCAGTCGGCGGAGCCGGGCTCCAGCCCGTACGCCGGGGGCATGAACGGCTTGCCCACCAGGGAGGTGTACTTGCCGATGACCGACTTGGTGTCACCGGTGAAGTAGTAGGCGTCCAGGCGCCGTTCCTGCTGGCCGGTCCGCACCGGGGAGCCGAAGTCGTAGATACCGGGCGTCATGGTGTTGCGGAACACGCCGTAGCCGGCCGTGGAGACGTAGAACGGCTGGGAGTTGTTGTAACCCCCCTCGTTCCAGTCGGTGTTGTTGCCGACGTTCATGAGCCGGCCGCGGTGGGAGAAGCTGCCGTTCTGCTCACCGCCGCCGAAGAACTGCTCGTCGGCGCCGCGCTTCAGGCTCTGCCGCATGCCGCCGCCGGTCCAGCGCAGCGGATCGGCCTCCTGCCAGATGGCCGTGCGGTTGTCGGCCTTGTAGAGGCCGAGGCGCAGCGGCTTCTTGTAGACGCGCAGCACGACGCCCTTGGAGCGGATGCCGTAATAGGTGCCCGCGTCGAAGGAGGTGGTGTGCGGTTGCGCGGTGGGCTGCTGCCGGATCATGTGGCTGTCCTTCGGGTCGGCGAGCACGCCGTCCGGGGATGCCTGGAGCCGCAGCGTGTCGTCGGTGAAGAACTCGGCGCGGGCCTTGAGCGCACCCGCCTCGATCTCGTACCTGCCGTGCGAGCCGGTGAGGCCGGTGAGGTTCCCGGCGTCGGTGGCCTCGGGCAGATACGCCTTTCCGCTGAAGGAATTGTTGTGCACGTCGTAGGGGACGACCACCACGTGGTACGTCCCCGAAGCCTTCGGGACGACCGCGGACTCCGGGTCGGCGGTGCCGGCGCTGGAGGCCACCTGCTTGCCGGCCGAGTCGTAGATGTACATGTCGAAGTCGTCCGTGGGTGTCTCCCACCGGATGGAGACGGGGACGCCGCCCTCGGGGTTGTCGTCCCACTGGCCCTCGGGCGGGTCGACGGTCAGGTCGAACCGGGCGCAGACCGCGTTCTCGGGATCCTCGGCTGCCGTACCGCACTTGCTGGGCGAGTCGACGGTTCCCTCGGCGTACACCGGGCTCTGCCACGTGACGGTCTTCGTGGCGCCGTCCAGGGTGCCCGAGGGCGTGGCCGCGGCATGGGCCCGCGGGGCGGGGGCGGTCAGGGCGGTGAGTGCGAGGACGATCACGGACAGCGTGCCGACGGCCGCTTGGCCGGGACGGTTCTTGAGTATCCGCAAGGAGTGTTCTCCGTTCGTACCGAACAGTGAAAGAGGTGACATTTGCGCAGTCGTGATTGGAACTCTGGAGATTCGAGCATCAGAATTCACCGCACGACGGGTGCATGTCAACGCGTCGGACCGTCGCCCGCACGGGCCACGGTCCGTGGTCGCAGCTCACCTCGGCGCGCCCTCCGGCCCGGCGCGCCCTTCACTCCGGCGCGCCCCGCCCCGGCGCGCCGCTCACCCCGCCCTGCCCGTCACCCCAGCGCGTCCGCCAGGGCGCTGTCGGCCGCCGCGCGCGAGTGCTGCCACAGGGTGGTCACCGGCACCCACACATGGACGCCCTCCGGCATGCCGACGGTGGCCGCAGCGAAGGTGACGCCCAGGTGGGAGGGGTCCGCCGCCACGGAGAGGCTGCCGACGACGTGCCCCTCGGCGGCCGCCGGGTCGGCGGTCCGTACGGCGGCGTACGCCCGCTCGCCCGGGGACAGCTCGTACGGGCCGCTCCCGGTGGGCGGGACGACTTCGGCGGAGCCGTCGAGGCCCCGGAACGTGATCGTGGGGACACGGTCCACCGCGCAGGCCCGGCCGCCGTTGTTGACGACGCTGATCAGGGCCGTGTTCCGCTGTCCTCCGGGTGTGGCGTGCACCGCGAGGGCCTTCTCCTGGCAGGTCGCCGGGCGGCTCGCGGTGCCGGTCGTCGCCGACGCCGTGGTCCCGGTGAGTGGCAGGGTGGCCGCGACGGCGAGTGCGGCGGTGAGGGCGGGGCGCAGACGCATGGTGCTTCTCCCGTTGGATCGACAGCCTGCGGGTACGGGGCCGGGCGGCCCGCCGGCCGGTGCGGCCGACATGGACAGTGTGAACCGTATGCCCTGATCTTCGCGACACATCGGACATATCGGTTCGGTATATCCGATGCGGGGGGGCGGGCCCGGGGAAACAGGTGCGGCCGCCGGGGCCCGCCCCGTGCGCCGTCAGCGGGCCCGGACCGTCGCCATCACTTCCCGGTCCGGCTGCAGCGTGAGCGAGGGGACCGGCTCGATGACGCCCGGGTCCACATCCAGCTCGAAACGGCGGGCCAGCACGGCCAGAATCAGCACGGACTCGACCATCGCGAACCGGGCGCCCAGGCAGACCCGCGGGCCGCCGCCGAACGGGAACCAGGCGTACTCCGCGATGTCGTCGCCCTCCTCGGGGTCCCAGCGCTCGGGGCGGAACTCCTCCGGTTCGGGGAACCACCGCGCGTCGCGCTGGGTCGCCCACTGGCTGGTCCACACCCGGGTGCCCTCCGGCATCGGCACACCGCCGATCTGCGCACCGGCCTTCGCGACACCGGTGACCAGCCAGATCGTCGGGTAGAGGCGCAGCGTCTCCTTGACCACGGACTGGGTGTACGTCAGCCGCGCGTAGTCGTCGAACTCCGGCTCCCGGTCGCCGAGCACCCGGTCCAGCTCCTCGGCGAGCGCGGCACGCACCCGCGGATTGCGGGCCAGCAGGTACCAGGCCCACACCAGGGTGGAACTGGTCGTCTCGTGCCCGCCGATGTACAGCGTGACCGTCTCGTCCCGGATCTCCTGGTCGGTGAGGCGCTCCCCCGACTCGTCGACCGCCGTCAGCAGCCGGCTCAGCAGATCGGGGCGTTCGTCCCCGCCGTCGCGATGGCGGGCGACGACCCGGCCCACCTCGGCGTCGATGACCGCCGCGGCCTTCTTGATCCTGGCCCTGCCGGGAGTCGGCACCCAGTCCGGCAGCAATGCGCCGATACCGGCGAACTCCTTGCCGATCTCCTGCTGCGCCACATCCATCGCCCGGCCCATCGCCTCGGCGTCGGCGGCCGTGTCGACCCCGAAGATCGTGCGCACGGCGATCCGCTGGGTCAGCGCCGCCATCTCCCGCTTGATGTCGACGCGTTCACCGCCCGACCAGGTGTCCGCCAACTCCACCGTGCTGCTCGCCATCGTCGCCGCGTACGATCGCACCTGCTTGGGCCGTACGGAGGGCTGCACCAGCGACCGCTTCCGCCGCCAGTCCGTGCCGCGGGCGACCACCACGCCGTTGCCCATCACGGTCCGGAAGGCGATTCCCAGGGCCGGCTGGTCGAAGGAGCGTTCCGTCTCGGTGAGCAGCTCGCCTATGCATTCCGGATCGGCTATGTACACACAGGAGTTGGGGCCGAATCGCCAGCCCACCATGTCGCCGTGGGAGCGCAGCCGCTCGAAGAAGGCGAGGGGGTTCTTTCCGAACTGCGGCAGATTCCCGATGAACGGCAGCCCCTTCGGGCCCGGCACGATCCGGTGGCTCCGCGGCTCGGCGTCGATGGCCGGGCCGGTCTCCGTGGACATGAATGTCTCCGCTCCCTTGTGGCGCACCCGATTCGGTGCGCGGCGACCTGACTTCAGCGGTACCGCACGCCCCGAGAACTGTCACCGGCCTTGTGCGGTACGTGAGTTGTCGAGGGTAGTCGCTGTCCGCCACCGCCGTCCGGGCCCGGGAGCGGGGCCCGGACGGCGGTGTGCCGGGCCCCTTGTCCGGAGCCCGGCCGCGCGGTGTGCGGGTCAGACGCCCGGCGGGACCCGGGACGGGCTGCCGCTGCCGCGCGTGAGGCGGTATCCGAACACGGCCGCGAGCGCTCCGAGCACTCCGCCGCCCACCGTCCACAGCCAGCGGTCGGTCCACCAGCCCGACGCCCAGCCGTCCTCCGGTTCACTGGCGAGCGGGACTCCGGACGAGCCGTCGTCGCCGTCGGCCGAGTCGTCCGAGGCCTGCGCGACGGAGGACACACCGGGGACCAGCGGCTCGGCGAGCGTGCCGTCCACATCGCCCGCGCCGCCCTTGTCGGCGGCCGTGACCTCGATCTCGGTCTTCACCGGCAGGCCCAGGTCCGCCGACGGCAGATCGACGACCGTGAGGCGTACGTAGTAGCTGCCCGGCAGCGGGTCGTCGGCCCACGGCTCGGACCAGGCGCGGACGGTCCGCAGCACGCAGGTCAGCTCGACCGCCGCCGCGTCGGCCGCGGCCTTGCCGGTCTGGCGGCCGTACATGCAGGCCTGGCGGCGCCGCAGTCCGTCGTACACGTCGACCTGCCAGGTCGACGCGCCGTGCCGGGTGGCGCTCTCGGGCAGTGTGATCTTCGCCTTGACGGTGGCCCGCTGGCCCGCGTCGGCGGGGAACACCCAGTACAGGTAGTCACCCGTGGACGCCCCGGCGGTGGCGAGCTGGTCCGGCTTGATCGCCGTCGCCGTACGGAAGGTGGTGCCGGCCTCGGTGGGGCCGGAGCCGTCCTCCGAGGCGCTCGGGCTCGCCGACGGGTCGTCGGCCACCGCGGCGCCCGCCGACGTCAGCAGGGCGAGCCCGGCGAGCAGCGCGCCCGCCAGTACACGTGTCCTACGCATCATCAGTTGGTCCTCCAGACAGCGACGCGCCAGCGCGAGATCCAGCCGAAGACCAGGCCCACGACCAGCCCGGTGAGCACCAGGACGCCCAGCAGCCACCAGCCGCGGCCGAGCCCGAACGCGGCGGCGTCGGCTGCGTCGTCCGGGGCGTCCACCAGGTCCACGGTCAGTTCGACCGGCATACCGGGCGAGGTCTTCACCGAGGCGGGCGCCGAGAAGGAGTTGCTGAGCTGGAGGCACACGGTCTCGGCGGCCGGCTTGTCGCTGTCCGAGCCGTCCACCTCGGGCTTCGGGTAGCGCAGGCCGGAGGAGATCGCGTCCGTACGGCCGGTGCCCGACTCCGAGCCCCGTACGATCTCCCGGCCGTGCACGGTCAGTGCGCGCATCAGCACGCCGTAGTCGTCGTTCACGGCGCGGTCGGCGAAGACGCTGACCGAGGCGCGCAGTTCCTGGCCGGGCAGCACGTCGACCCGGTACCAGCGGTGCTGGCCGAACTTCTGGCGGTCGGTGTAGAGGCCGGCCTTGAGCTGCGGTGCCGAGGAGCAGCTGTCCGCACCCTCGGTCGCCACCGGGGTGACGACGGGCTCGGCGGCCCGGTCGACCAACTGCTTGACGCGGCCGGAGAGTTCATCGGTGTGCTGGACCGCGGTGTACGTTCCGCCGGTGGCCTCGGCGATGCAGGTCAGCTGTTCGCGGATCTTCGCGTTGGGCACCAGGCCCAGGGTGTCGATGACGAGGTGGATGCCGCGGGCCGCGATGTCGCGTGCGACCTCGCACGGGTCGAGCGGGCCGCAGGTGTCCTCGCCGTCACTGATCAGTACGATCCGGCGGGTGGAGTCGCCGCCTTCGAGGTCGTCGGCGGCGCCCAGCAGGGCCGGGCCGATCGGGGTCCAGCCGGTGGGGGCCAGGGTGGCGACCGCGGTCTTCGCCTCGGTGCGGTCCAGCGGGCCGACCGGGTAGAGCTGCTTGGTGTCCTTGCAGCCGACCTTGCGGTCGTCGCCCGGGTAGTCGGCGCCGAGCGTCCGGATGCCGAGCTGCACCTCCTCGGGCACCGCGTCCAGCACCTCGTTGAACGCCTGCTTGGCGGCTGTCATCCGGGACTGGCCGTCGATGTCACGGGTCCGCATGGAGCCGCTGACGTCGAGCACCAGCTCGACCTTGGGGGAGGCTTTGGCGGGGGCTTCGCCGGCGGCGGCGGGGAGTGCCGTGCCGAGCCCGGCGGTCAGGGTGGCGAGCAGGATGCCCACCCCGGCCGTCAGCCTTCTTCTTATGATCATCGCCGGATACTAGTGAAGATCGCCGTGCTTGCCCAAACCGGTCCCCGGACCGCTGGGGAACCGTCAGAAACCGCCGAGCAACGGCCCCGAGGCGCGCTCCAGTACCGATCCGACCCGCTCCCAGGTGGCCGAGTCCCGCTGGACGGGCGGCAGTCGGACGTCCTCGCCGGTGCCCCAGCCGGCGGCGATCGCGACCGGGTCGGCGCCGGTGGCAGCGGCGGCGGCCAGTGCGGCGGCGCCCAGGGCCACCGGTTCGCCGCTCCCGGGCACGATCACGGGACGCCCGGAGAGCCGCCGCACCATCTCCACCCAGGCGCGCCCCCGGGCGCCGCCGCCGATCAGCCGCAGTGGGCGGGCGGCCACCTGGGGATCGGCCGGGTCGAGCCCGCAGGCCCGCAGCAGCTTGTCCAGGGCGCGCAGCACGGTGACCACGGCACCCTCGTAGGCGGCGCCGAGGAGCTGACGGGGCGTCGTGTCGTGCCGGAGCCCGGTGAGCAGGCCGGCGGCGGTGGGCAGATCGGGGGTGCGTTCGCCGTCCAGGTAGGGGAGGAGCACTGCCTCGCCGCCGGGTGAGGTGTCCTCGCGGTCCAGGCCGAGCAGTGCGGCGACCTTGTCCACGGCGAGCGTGCAGTTGAGGGTGCAGGCCAGCGGGAGGTACGTGCCGTCCGTCGCGGCGAAGCCGGAGAGCGCCGGGGACGCGGGCCGGGTCCGGGACGCCGCGAAGACCGTGCCCGAGGTGCCGAGGCTGAGGACGGGGTGGTCGAGGAGCCCGGCGGCGCCCAGCCCGAGACCGACGGCGGCGCTCATGTTGTCCCCGGTGCCCGCGGCGACGGCGGTCGTGGTGGGCAGGCCGAGGGCCTCGGCCGCCTCGGCGGTCAGCGAACCGACGCGGGTCGCGCCGGTCGGTGCCACCTCGGGGAGCAACGCGGCTTCCAGGCCGAGGAGTTCGAGGAGCACGGGGTCGTAGGCACCGGTCGCGGTGGAGTACCAGCCGGTGCCCGAGGCGTCGCCGGGGTCGGTGGCGGCGGTGCCCGCGAGCCGCTCGGTCAGGAAGTCGTGGGGCAGGCGGACGGCCGCGGTCGCGGCGGCGGTGTCCGGCTCGTTCTCCCGCAGCCACCGCCACTTCGACGCGGTGATGGCGGCCACCGGCACCGATCCGGTCCGCGCGGTCCAGGCGCCGGGGCCGCCGAGCGCCCCGGTGAGCGCGGCGGCCTGGGGGGCGGAGCGGGTGTCGTTCCACAGCATCGCGGGGCGCAGCGGACGGCCCGAACCGTCGAGGACGACCAGTCCGTGCTGCTGTCCGGCGACCGCGATGCCGGTCACCGCCGACGCGGCGGCTCCGGACTCCTTCAGCCCGGCGGCGACGGCGTCGCGCAGCGCCCGCCACCACACCTCCGGGTCGCTCTCCCGGGCCCCCGCCGCACCGTGGACGGCATGCGGCGCGCGGCCGACGGCGAGCAGTCGGCCGCTCACGGCATCGACGAAGGCCGCCTTGGTCGACTGGGTGGAACTGTCCACGCCGATGACGACGGTACGCGGCGGCATGGCGCCCTCATTCCTGTGCTGCGGGCCCGCGCGGCGTACCGCGTGGATTTTGGACATGTCAGAAACAAAATACGCGACCGGGTCCCCGTCGAACAGTGGCTGTGCGGGGGTTACGCGCCGAGGACGGCCCGTGCATCATTAGTCATGACAGTGAACAAATAAGGTCCGGGCGGCTCGGCCGGCCCCGGGTCCGACGGCACCGAAGGCGGTCACACGATGACGGAACGCTTCACGCCCACCCCCGATGACAGGTTCACCTTCGGACTCTGGACGGTGGGCTGGCAGGGACGCGACCCGTTCGGCGACGCGACCCGCGCGGCGATCGACCCGGCCGACTCCGTGCGGCGGCTCGCGGAGCTGGGTGCGTACGGTGTGACGTTCCACGACGACGACCTCATCCCGTTCGGCTCGACGGACACCGAGCGCGAAGGGATCGTGAAGCGGTTCCGGCAGGCGCTGGACGCGGCCGGGCTGGTCGTCCCCATGGCGACGACGAACCTCTTCACCCACCCGGTGTTCAAGGACGGCGCGTTCACCGCCAACGACCGCGACGTACGCCGCTACGCCCTGCGCAAGACGCTGCGCAACATCGACCTCGCCGTCGAGCTCGGCGCCACCACCTATGTCGCCTGGGGCGGCCGAGAGGGCTCTGAGTCCGGCGCCGCCAAGGACGTCCGGACCGCCCTCGACCGGATGAAGGAGGCCTTCGACCTGCTCGGCGACTACGTCACCGGGCAGGGCTACGACCTGAGGTTCGCCATCGAGCCCAAGCCGAACGAGCCGCGCGGCGACATCCTGCTCCCCACCATCGGTCACGCCCTCGCCTTCATCGAGCGCCTGGAGCGGCCGGAGCTGGTCGGCGTCAACCCGGAGACCGGGCACGAGCAGATGGCCGGGCTGAACTTCCCGCACGGCATCGCGCAGGCCCTGTGGGCGGGCAAGCTCTTCCACATCGATCTGAACGGTCAGTCGGGCATCAAGTACGACCAGGACCTGCGCTTCGGCGCGGGCGATCTGCGCCAGGCGTTCTGGCTCGTCGACCTGCTGGAGACGGCCGGTTACGCGGGCCCGAGGCACTTCGACTTCAAGCCGCCGCGGACCGAGGACCACGACGGGGTCTGGGCCTCGGCCGCGGGCTGCATGCGCAACTACCTGATCCTCAAGGAGCGCGCCGCCGCGTTCCGCGCCGATCCCGCCGTCCAGGAAGCGCTGCGCGCCTCCCGCCTCGACGAACTGGCCCGCCGCACCGCCGAGGACGGTCTCGCCGGGCTGCTGGCCGACCGGTCGGCGTACGAGGAGTTCGACGTGACGGCGGCGGCGGAACGCGGGATGGCGTTCGAGGCCCTGGACCAGCTGGCGATGGACCACCTGCTCGGCGTCCGCTGAATCCCGGGCGCGCCGGTGAACCCGGGCCGCCCGGCCGCTCAGCCGGCCGGGCGCCCCGCGTACGCCAGCGGGTCGGCCAGCACTTTTGTCAGCACCAGCGCAGCCGCGCCCCGGGCCGCGTCACCCGCGACGGACGAGGCGCGCAGCCGCCCGCTCCCCGGGGACCAGAGCCCCGACACCACTCGGCCGGTCAGCTCCTGGTCGGCGGGCGGCGACAGCCACGGCATCAGGTTCCGGTAGATCCCGCCGAGCACCACTGCGTCCGGGTCGAGCAGATTCACCGCCCCGGACAGCACCCGCCCCAGCATCCGGCCGGCCTCCGCGACCGCGGCCACCGCCCGTTCGTCCCCCGCGCGGGCGCGCCGTTCCAGTTCGGCCACCCCGGCGCCGCTGCCGGACTCCGCGATCCCGGCGGCCCGCAGCAGCGCCGCCTGTCCCGCGTACTGCTCCAGGCAGCCGCGCGAGCCGCACCGGCACTCCGGCCCCTCGGCGTCCACCACCACATGCCCGATCTCCCCGGCGAATCCGTGCGCCCCGCGCAGCAGTTCACCGTTGACGACCAGCGCACCGCCGACACCGATCTCGCCGGTCAGATAGAGGAAGCTGCGCAGCTCGTCGAGTCCGCCGAACCAGAGCTCGGCCAGCGCCGCCAGATTGGCCTCGTTCTCGGAGGCCACCGCCGGCGCCTCGTGCCCGGGGCGGGCGCGGGCGAGCGCGGCCGCGAAGAGATCCTCGGCCGGAACCCGGTTCCAGCCCAGGTTGGGCGCCTGGCGCACCGTACCGCCGGACACCAGTCCGGGCAGGGCGAGGGCCACGCCGACCGGGCGGAGTTCCTGCTCGCGTGCCGACTCCAGGGTGCGTGCGGCGATGCCGGCGGCCCGCGCCAGGACCTCCCCGGGCGGGGCGCCGCGGTTGTCGAGGTGCTCGGTGAGCCGCACCCGTCCGGTGCCCGCCAGGTCCACGACGCACACCGACACGTAGTCGATGTTGACCTCCACGCCCAGCCCGGCGGGCCCGGTGCGTGCCACCTTGAGCGCGGTGCCGGGGCGGCCCGCCTGACCGCTGAACGTCTTGCCGGACTCGGTGAGGAAACCGGTGGCGAGCAGCTGCTCGACGAGCGAGGACACCGCGGCCCTGGTCAGCCCCACCCGTGCGGCGACCCCGGCCCTGGTCGCCCCGCCCTCGGCCTCGTCGCGGACGGCGCGCAGCACCAGGCTGAGGTTGCTCCGGCGCACGGTGTCCTTGTCGGCCTTGGGCCCCAGCGGTGTGACGTTGCTCTTCATGTCGGAGCCGAGCCTATGCGATCCCTTGTGCGATGCCCCGGCCCGCTCAGAGCGCGCAGCGGAATCCGCCGTGGCCCGTCGTGCTGTCCGGGGTGTTGGAGGTGCGGGCGGCCACCCGGTAGCGGGTGCAGTAGGAGCTGTGGCAGAGGTAGGAGCCGCCGCGCAGCACCCGGTTCCCACCGGTCGGCGGCCCGACGGGATCGACGCGGGCGGCCGGGCGGTCGGCGACGTGCCAGTCGGCGCTGAACCGGTCGACGCACCACTCCCACACATTGCCCGAGGTGTTGTACAGGCCGAAGCCGTTGGGCGGGTAGGAGTTGACGGGGGCCGTGGAGAGGAAGCCGTCCTCCCCGGTGTTGCGCACGGGGAAGTCGCCCTGCCAGGTGTTGCAGCGGTGCCTGCCCCCGGGGGTGAGTTCGTCGCCCCAGGGAAAGCGGGCCCGGACCAGTCCGCCACGGGCCGCCTTCTCCCACTCGGCCTCGGTCGGCAGCCGCTTGCCGGCCCATCGGGCGTAGGCCGTCGCGTCGTGCCACGACATATGGACCACGGGGTGATTGCGGCGGTCGCCGATCGAGGTCCCGGGACCCTCGGGCGCCCGCCAGTGCGCACCGCTCACCGCCCGCCACCAGGGGGCGCCGGGGACGGTGCCGGGCAGCACCGCGTGCCGTGCCTGCGGGGGCACGAAGGAGCCGAACACATAGGACCAGCCGATGAGTTCGGCCTCGGTGCGATAGCCGGTGGCCTTCACGAACACGGCGAAACGGGCATTGGTCACACAGGCCGCGTCGATGTGGAACGGGCTGACGGCGACCTCCCGTACCGGCCCCTCACCGTCCGCCGCGAACCCGTCCTCGTCCTCGCCGCCCATCAGGAACGGGCCACCCGGGACGGCGACCATGCCCCGAAGGAGCTCGGCCGGCCGGCGCACGGGGACGGTGAAGTCCGCCGGCGGAGGGCAGGGGGTGCCCTCCGGCGGTGCGGCGGCGGGCATGGAGTCCGCCGGGGCGAGGGCCGGGGCCGTCGCCGCCGCCCGGGACGGTCCGCAGCACGCGTTCACCGCGATGCCCCGGTGACGAGGGGCGAGCCGTCCTCGGTGGCGTCGCCGGGGGCGGGCCGGTCGTCGAGCAGCCCGGCCAGTTCCTGCCCGGTGGTGCGCAGCAGCAGGGCCACCCCGCCGAGCGCGGCCGCGTCGCCGCTGAGCGCGGAGCCGCGCACCTCGACGGTACGGGGCGCGGTCGGCAGGGAGAGCGCGGCGAGCTGTTCGCGGATCGGGGCGAGGACGAGTTCGTCCAGGGCGGCCGGTTCACCGCAGACCACGATGCACTCGGGGTCGACCTGTGCCGCGAGGGCCGCGAGGACCCGCCCGGCGGTGACGGCCGCGCCGCGGAACACATCGGCGACGTCCGGCCGGCCCGCCGCCGCGAGCGCGACCATCTCCTCGGCGTCCTCGACCACCACGCCCCGGTCGGCGCAGGCCGCGAGCAGAGCGGGAAGGCCGATGAGGCCCTCCAGACAGCCGCGGCCACCGCAGTGGCAGGGCTTTCCCTCCGGATCGCAACTGGTGTGGCCGATCTCGCCGGCCGCGCCGTGGGCGCCGCGCACCAGCTGGCCGTTGACGACGAGCCCCCCGCCGACGCCCTGGGACCACCCCAGGTAGACGGTGTTGTCGAGGCCGCGGGCCGCGCCCCAGGTGACCTCGGCGAGCGCGGCGAGCCTGGAGTTGTTGTCGGTGAGCACGGGGGCGTCGAAGTGCCGGCCGAGTTCGGCGGCGACATGGCTGGCGAAGGGCGTCATGTTGCGCGGATCGCCGGAGGCCGGGTTCTGGACGAATCCGGGGAGCCCGAGGCCGATGCCCTGGACCGGGGCGAGGCTGATGTTCTCGCGGCGTACCAGCTCCTCCACGGCGGCGACGGCCTGCGCGGCCCGCTCGGGGGCGCCGCTGTCCGGCGGGGCGGGGGCGCTGTACCGGCCGACGATCTCATGGGCGCAGTTGGCGACGACCACATGGATCCGGTGGCGCTGGAGGTCGATGCCGATCAGCTCGGCACCGCGCGCGTTCAGCGCGATCTCCAGGGCGGGCCTGCCCCGGCCGCGCGGATGCTCCGGATCCGGGGCGGGCTGTTCCACCACGGCCTTGCGTTCCAGCAGATCGGAGACGATCGCGAACAGGGTGGTGCGGGAGAGCCCGACCCTCGCCTTGAGCTCGCCGCGGCTCAGCGCGCCCGACCTGCGCAGTTCGCCGAGTACGGCGGCTTCATTGGCCCTGCGCAGGCGTTGCAAGGCATCGGTGCGTTCCGTCATGCACGCATGGTCGATCGGTCAAGGTCTTTCTGTCAACGCGCCGGAAGAATTCACACGCTTTTTATTCCCAAGGGTTGACGTAAAAAAGTCGCCATCCCTACAGTTCCGGTCACTTGCCTGCCCGAGCACGTGCCTCGGCACCGGCCCGAGCTCCTGCCCGGGCCCTCGGCGGCACCCCCGTGAGCGACCCGTCGAAAGGGCGACCAGCCAGTGGCTCCGCGCAACGTCCTGTTCCTGATGACCGACCAGCACCGGGTCGACACCCTGGGCTGTTACGGCAATCCACTCGTCGACACCCCGGCTCTGGACGCCCTGGCGGCCGAGGGGACCCGGTTCGACCGCTTCTACACGCCGACCGCCATCTGCACCCCCGCCCGTGCCTCACTCGCCACCGGCCTCCACCCGTTCCGCCACGGCATGCTGAACAACCCCGAGCGCAACGGCGGCAGCAAGGACGAACTCTCCGACGGAAGTCCCCTGCTCTGGCGCCAGTTGATGGACCGGGGCTACCAGGTCGGCCACGCCGGCAAATGGCACATCGGCCGCGAGCGCGGCCCCGAGTTCTACGGCCTGGACGGCGAGCACCTGCCCGGCGCGCTCAACCCCGTACACCATCCCTCGTACGAGAAGTGGCTGGAGGACAACGGCTTCCCGCCCTTCGCCGTGCGTGAACCCGTCTTCGGCACCGCCGCCAACGGCACCGGACGCGGCCACCTCATCGCCGGCCGGCTCCAGCAGCCCGCCGAGGCCACCATCGAGGCGTTCCTCACCGACCGGACCCTCGCCCTGCTGGAGCGCTACGCCGCCGACTGGAAGGCGAGCGGCACACCCTTCATGCTGTCGTGCCACTGGTACGGCCCCCACCTGCCGTATCTGATCCCCGACGAGTACTACGACCTGTACGACCCCGACGACGTGCCGCTGCCCGCCTCCATGGCCGAGACCTTCGCCGGCAAGCCCGAGGTGCAGCGCCAGTACAGCGCGTACTGGTCCTCGGACGACTTCGACGCCGCCGCCTGGCGCAAGCTCATCGCCGTCTACTGGGGCTACGTCACCATGATCGACCACCAGGTCGGGCGGCTGACCGACGCGCTCCGGGAGCACGGGCTCCAGGACGACACGGCGGTCTTCTTCACCGCCGACCACGGCGAGTTCACCGGCGCCCACCGGCTCAACGACAAGGGCCCGGCGATGTACGAGGACATCTACCGGATCCCCGCGATCGCCCGCGTCCCCGGCGTCCCCGCCCAGGTCAACGACGACTTCGCCACCCTCATCGACCTCAACCCGACCATCCTCGACCTGGCCGGCGCCGCGATACCCGAACTCTGCGACGGGGAGAGCCTGTTGCCGCTGCTGATGGGGGAGAAGCCCGGGATCACCGGGGATTCCGGGGCCGCCCAGGGCTCCGTGACACCCGCCGGGAACACCCGTGACCAGATCGTCGCCGAATTCCACGGCCACCACTTCCCCTACTCCCAGCGCATGATCCGCGACCGGCGCCACAAGCTGGTGCACAACCCGGAGAGCGTGCACGAGCTGTACGACCTGGAGGCAGACCCGCACGAACTGCACAACGTGTACGAGGCACCCGCCTACGCCGGTGTCCGGCGCGACCTCACCGTGCGGCTCTACCGCGAGCTGCTGCGCCGCGGCGACCCGGCCTACTCCTGGATGAGCTACATGGCGGACATCGGTGGAGACCGCGCGGCGGACGTCGACGGAGTCGCGGAGGAGGTCGCATGAGGCAGAAACTCCTGCCCGGCCCCGCACCGGCGGACGAACCGGCCACGGCCGCACCGGTGAAGAGCCCGAGTTCGACGAAGCGTCCGCAGAAGAAGGTCCGTGGCACGGGCCGGCTGCACTCCCTGCTGCTCGGCCTCGCCTCCGCCGCGCTCGGCCTGGCGGCCTGGTCCGTCCTCGCCAACAGCGGCATCGACGGCTTCCCCGGACCCGTCGAAGTGGCCCGCCGGGCCATCGCCCTCATCGGTGACGGCACGCTCCTCGCCGACGCGGGCGCCAGCCTGAAGCGCGTACTCATCGGCTACGTCCTCGGCGTCGTGCTCGCGATCCCCGTCGGCTTCCTGATGGGCTGGTACCCGGCCGTCCGCCGACTGGTCGAGCCCTGGCTGCAGTTCTTCCGCATGGTGCCGCCGCTCGCGATCATTCCGCTCGCCATCGTCCTCATGGGCATCGACGAGACCCCGAAGATCTTCGTCATCTTCCTGGCCGCGTTCCTCAACTCCGTCGTCTCCACCTTCCAGGGCGTCGTCGCCGTCGACGTCACCCTCGTCAACGCGGCCCGGGTGCTCGGCGCCCGCGACCCGCAGGTCTTCCTCGGCATCGTCGTCCCCGCGTCCACGCCGTTCATCCTGGTCGGCATGCGCATCGGTCTCGGGGCCTCCTGGGCGACCGTCGTGGCGGCCGAACTCATCGCGGCCCAGGGCGGACTGGGCTTCCGCATGCAGCAGGCCCAGCTCTACTACGACCTGCCGACCATCTTCGTCCAGCTCATCGCCATCGGAGCGATCGGCCTCGTCATGGACCGGCTGCTGCTCCTCGCCGAGCGCCGGCTCACCCACTGGCAGGAACGGCGGTAACCATGCCCACCATCAACTTCCACGAGGTGTCGAGGAGCTTCCCCGTCAAGGACGGCGAGTTCCTGGCCCTGGACCGGGTCGGACTGGACATCGAGGACGGCGAGTTCGTCACCGTCGTCGGCCCGTCCGGCTGCGGCAAGAGCACCCTGATGAACATCGCGGCCGGTCTTCTGGACGCGACCGGCGGCGAGGTCACCGTCGACGGCGTGCCCGTCCGCGGACCGGCCCCCGAACGCGGCGTCATCTTCCAGCAGTACGCGCTCTTCCCCTGGATGACCGTCACCGCCAACGTCGAGTACGGACTGAAGGTCGCCGGAGTCGGCAGGGCCGAACGCCGCCGCCGGGCCCAGGAGGTCATCGAACTCGTCGGCCTCACCGACTTCGCCGACGCCCTGCCCAGAACGCTCTCCGGCGGCATGAAGCAGCGCTGCGCCATCGCCCGCGCCTACGCCGTCGACCCGAAGGTCCTCCTCATGGACGAACCGTTCGGCGCGCTCGACTCACTGACCCGGGTCCGGATGCAGGAATCCCTGCTCGACACCTGGAGCCGCGACCGGCGCACCGTCATGTTCATCACCCACGACGTCGACGAGGCGGTCTTCCTGGCCAACCGGGTCGTCGTGATGGCCGCCCGTCCGGGCCGCGTCCACACGATCATCCCCGTCACACTGCCCTACCCGCGCACCGAGGAACACCGCCTCTCGCCCGAGTTCGCCGAACTGCGCGCCCAGGTCTGGCACGCCGTCCACCGTCAGCCCGCTCCCCTCGAAGGAACAGCGTCGTGAAGAGAACCCGCATCGGCCGTCGCACGGCAGGTCTCCTCCTCGCCCTCGCCCTCATCCCCGCCACCACCGGATGCGGCGGCGACTCGTCCGCCGGCTCCTCGGGCGGTGGCGGCGACAAGGTCCGCTTCGGCTACATCGCCGACTACAGCGGCTCGGCGGCGCTCGCCGTCGCCCAGAAGCAGGGCCTGTGGAAGAAGGCGGGCCTCACCCCCGAGCTGAAGGTCTTCACCAACGGCCCGCTCCAGGTCCAGGCCCTGGGCTCCGGCGACCTGGACTTCGGCTACGTCGGTCCGGGCGCGCTCTGGCTCCCCGCCTCCGGCCGCGCCGAGATCGTCTCCGTCAACATGCTGGGACTCGCCGACCGGGTCATCGCCCGGCCGGGCTCCGGCATAGACGGGCCCGCCGACCTCAAGGGAAAGAAGATCGCCGTCGCCGAAGGCACCTCCGGCGACATGATCCTCGACCTGGCGCTGCGCGAGGCCGGGCTGAAGCAGAGCGACGTCACCAAGGTCGCCATGGACGCCTCGACCGTCGTCACGGCCTTCTCCTCCGGCCAGGTGGACGCGGCAGCCACCTGGTACCCGCTCATCGACACGATGAAGAAGAAGGTCCCCGATCTCAAGGAGATCAGCCGGACCGAGGACTACTACCCCGAGCTCACCTTCCCGAACGTCTTCGTCACCCAGCCGAAGCTGGCCTCCGGAAACCCGGAACTCGTCAAGAAGGTGACCGGGGTCCTCAAGGCGGCCGGCGACTGGATCGCCGCACACCCGCAGGAGTCGGAGACCGTCGCCGCCGACTTCCTCAAGCTGCCCGCCGGTCAGCTCAAGGGGTCCACGAAGTACGTGAAGATCCTCCCGTCCGCCGAGCTGACGAAGCTCAGCCAGGACGGCACGGTCGACGGCTGGTTCGACGGACTCGCCGATGTCTTCGTCCGGATGAAGAAGCTGCCCGAAGCAGGCAGGGCCAAGGACTACTACCTCGCAGACCTGTACGCCACAGCCGGAAAGGCGGACCGGACATGAACGACCCGAGCGCCACGGACGACGGATACGCGTCCCGCCACCTGAGCACCAGGAGCGCGCCGGGACGGCGGGGATTCCTCGCCGGAGCCGCGGGCCTCGCCGGTGCGGCCGTACTGCCCTGGACCACCGCCACCGAAGCCGCGGCGGCCGCACCCGCCACCGCGGCCGCCCTCCGTGTCGTCACGGAAGGACGCGCCCGTGCGACGGTGCTGTGGTGGGGAGCGGGCAGCGCCCGGTTCGCCGCCACCGAACTGCGGGACTACGTCCGGCGGATCACCGGTGTCCGGCTGCCGCTGCGCGCCGCGAACGCCCCCGGAGCCACCGTTCCCGAAGGCGTCACCGGCCTGGTGAGCCTCGCCCCGGGCACCGGCCGGGACACCACGGTCCCCGCGAGCCGGCTCGCCGAGGCCGGCCGGGAACTCTCCGGTTCGCCCGAGGACTCCTTCACCCTGCTCGGCGACCACACCCACCTGCTGCTGACCGGGCTCGGCGACCGGGCCCCGCTCTACGCCGTCTACGCGCTCCTGGAACGGCTCGGCGTACGGTTCTTCGCCCCGTCCTTCCCCGCGTACGAGGGCCACGCCGAACAGCTCCCCAGCATCCCGGCCCTCACCCTTCCGCCCGTACGCAGCACCGACCGGCCCGACTGGCAGCTGCGCCGGCAGTACGCGGAGGAGGGCTTCAGCCACACCGAAGCCAGCCTGCCGCCGCTGCTGGACTGGATGGCGAAGAACCGGCTCAACACCTTCGTCCACCCGACCGACTACCTGGGCCTCGGCGTCACCACGTACGACAAGGTGCGCAGCGTCCTCACCCGCGAGGCCACCAAGCGGGGCATCCGCATCGAGACCGGCGGCCACGGCTACGACAGCTTCCTGCCGAAGGCCGACTACCCGCAGTACTACGAGTCCGGCGGGCCGCTCTTCGACATCTACAACCCCGAGGCGCTCGACGCCTACATCGACCGCGTCGTCGCCTTCCTGCGGGACCGCCCCGAGATCACCGTCTTCGACTGCTGGCCCCCGGACGTCGGCGCGTTCCAGAAGGCGATCCTCGACCGGTACGGCAAACCCGCCAACGCGGAATCGGTGGTCGTCAACAAACTGGTCCAGGTGTTGCGGGAGGAACTGCCCGGTGTCCGGGTCGAACGGATCGCGTACGCGTCCACCGTCCGGCCGCCCGATCCGGAGTACGCCTGCGACCCCGAGGTCATCGTCGACTTCGCCCCGTACTCCCGCAACTACGACGGGAACCTCGGCGACCCCGCGGTGAAGGCCAACACCGGGCTCGCCGACGCGCTGCGCGAGTGGCGGTCCGCGTTCCGCGGTTCGCTGGTGATGTACGAGTACTACCGGCGCTACCGCTGGCGCAGCCTGCCGGTGCGTCCGGTCGCCACGATCGAGGGCGACGTCGCCTTCGAGTCCCGGCTCGGTCTGGGCGGCATGGGCATGTACAGCGAACCGGGCGACTGGATCACCTACGAACCCGTCCAGAGTCTCGTCGCCGCGCTGGCCTGGGACAACAGCCTGGACGCGGACGCGTATCTCGACGGCTACCTCCTGGCGCGTTTCGGCGAGGAGACCTTCACCGCGATGCGCCGCTACTACGACCTGACCGGCCTCGACCCCGACACCCACGCGGTCACCCGGCTCACCGACACCTACACGCGGGCCCGCGACGCGCTCGGGGAGGCCACCGGCCTGGCGAAGGGCGCCGCGGCCTGCACGGTGCTGGACCGGCTGACCCGCAACATCGACATCGCGCTGGCCGACATGCGCATCGGCCTGGCACCGGCGAACAGCGCCGAACTCGCCGCGGCCCGCCGGGAGTACCGGGCGCTCGTGCACCGCAACCGGTTCAACGGCGTCTGCCTGCCCAACGTGCAGGCCTGGTGGCGCTGGAACGGCCCGGCGGGGCAGACGCCGTACGACGACGCCACGGTCCGCCAGGACGTCGCCGACAACTACGCCGCCCCTGCCGCCGGATTCGGCGACCCGGGATTCCTCGCGCTGGTACGGGACGGTGAAGCCGCGGCGCTCGTCGTCGAGGCACAGGACGTCGACTTCACCGGTCACACCGTCCAGTGGACGGCGACCGCGCCCCACGGCGTGGTGCTGGAACCGGCGAGCGGCACGCTGAAGGTGCACGGCACCCGGGGCGCGGCCGCCACGGTGACGGTGCGCGCCACTGCCGGGGCGGCGACCGGGGCGCAGCGGATCACCCTGGACTTCCGGCTGCCGGACGGGACCGTGCTGGTCCCCGCACGGGTGGAGGTCGCCGTGTCATGACCGGGGCCGGCCCGTCCGGGGCGGAGGAGTCCGCCGCGAACGGGCCGGCCGCGCGGGGGTGCGGGAAGCGGGAACGTCCGGCGCTCAGGCCTTCGAGCCGCGTTCCTTGAGCATGTCCGCCATGAGCGAGATCTCCGACTGCTGGCCGCGCACCATGCCCGCCGCCAGGTTCCTGATCTCGTCCGTGTCCGCCGAGGTGGCGGCGGCCGCGGCCATCTCCACACCGGCCTGGTGGTGCGGGGTCATCAGCTTCAGGTAGAGCACCTCGGCTGCCCTGCCCTTCGCCGCCCGCAGCTCGTCGAGTTCGGTGTTGGTCGCCATGCCGGGCATCAGCGAACCGTCGCCCCTCGGTGTGAAGGGGTGGTTCATCCACTTCATGGGCGCGGCCGAGGAGGACTTCGCCCGGCCCCACGTCTCCAGCCAGCCGAGCATCATGCCCCGCTGGTTGGCCTGCGTGTTGATGATGTCGTAGGCGAGCCGGCGCACCGCCTCGTCGGACGTGCGGTCCCGGACGATGAACGACATCTCGACCGCCTGCTGATGGTGGACCGACATGTCACGGGCGAACCCGACGTCGACCGAGGTGTCCGAGGGGGCGGTCGCGGCGGAACCCCCGGCGGAGGGGGAGCCCGCCGACGAGGACGGCCGTACGAGCATGAGCGCGACCAGGCCCGCCGCCAGCAGCAGCACCACGCCGCCGGCCAGCATCATCGGGCGCGAGGAGCGGACCGCGGTCGTCACTGGGCGACCCCGCCCGTGCAGGCAGCGCCCGGCTCCGGCGTCTGCGGGCCCTGCACGTACTTGGTGAAGAACTGGTCGACGCGCGCGTCGGCGGCGCCGTTCACCGTGACCTGCTTGCCCCAGGCGCTGAGCATGAGCGGGTCGGCCTGGTCCTCGATCGGGCTCATCAGGGAGTACGGCGTCGACTTGACGCGCTCGCGGAGCTTCTCGACGTCGGCCGGCTTCGCCTTGCTGGTGTACGTGACCCAGACCGCGCCGTGCTCCAGGGAGTGGACGGCGTTCTCCTTCGGTATCGCCTTGGAGTAGACGTCGGCGTTGCAGTTCATCCAGATCGGGTTGTGATCGCCGCCGACCGGCGGGTTCATCGGGTAGTCGACCTTCTTGTCGACATGGTCCTGGGTGAGCTTGTCCCAGGTCCGCTCGCCCTTCACCGGAGAGGACTTCGCCTCGGTCTCGGCCTTGTCCTTGTCGTCGGCGGCCGACATCAGATAGCCGCCGCCCGCGACGAGCGCGGCGACCACGGCGACGGACGCGGTGATGGTGATGAGGCGATTGCGTCGCTCGCGGGCCCGCTCCTTGCGGCGGGCCTCCTCCAGCTTGGCGCGGCGTGCGGCGGCCGAGGCGTTCTGTTGCTTGGCGGATGCCATGAGGGGGGTCCTTCGGTTCAACGGAGGTGAGGGAGCTGAGGGCATACGGAGTCCGTTCCCCGGGTGTCACGGGGAACGGGGGCGTGCCTCTAGATCCGCTGAACCTGCAGACGGAGATGGTCGACGTCCCGCACGGCGTCGTTGGACGGGCCGCGGATCGCGGCCGCGCCGCTGAGCGGGGCGACGGGAGCGGTGACGGCGGTGCCGGGCAGGGCGGCGGGTGCGCTCTGGCCGGGCAGCACGACCGGGGTCGAGTGCTCGGAGGGTCCGTGGCAGGAGCTGCCCATGCCCCGGTCCTCGGGGGAGTCGGCCACCACGATGCGTGCGAGTGCCTGGTGCGTGGGCGTGACGGTCCGGGCGACGGCCGCCGGCCCGACGTCCGAGGCGTGTGCGGCCGGCGCCGTGATCGAGCAGCACGAGACCATGGCGAAGAGCACGAACAGCCAGCCGAACACGGCCGACGCGCAGGTGCCCTGCGTCCGTCGGCGCGTCGCTTCGCTCAGCCCGGTCATCCCGTCATCGTACGCGGTGTGTGAAGTTTCAATGAGGGGTGGGAGGGGGTGGACCGGGCGGATCCCGTGCGAGTGCTCCCTCACACGATCGCCCGTGCGAGGGAGCACCCGGGGCAGTGGGACGTCACGGGGCGGGCCGCCCCGTGGGCGAGCCGGCCGATGGGCGAGCGGGCCGGCTGACGGGCGGGCCGACCGCGGGGCCGGGCCGACCGGCGCGCGACCGGCCGCGACGGCTGGTGCCCCGTGCCATGATGCGCCCATGCCGTACTTGGTGCCGCCCCACATCCCCCCGGGTCGCCTCGCGGACCACGCCCAACCGGCTCTCGCCGTCGCCGACGACCTGCTTCTGCGGCCGTGGCGGCGCGCGGACGCACCGGCCGTCTTCGCCGCCTTCTCCGATCCGGCGATCCAGCGCTGGCATCTGCGCCGGGCCGACAGCGAGGACGAGGCGCGCGGCTGGATCGAGCAGTGGCAGGAGGCCTGGCACGGCGAGACCGCGGCCCACTGGGCCGTCGTACGTCCCCGGACGGCGGGCGACGGAACCGGGGAAGTCCTCGGCCGGATCTCGCTCCGCTCCCTGATCCCGGAGGTCGGTCAGGCGGAATGCGCCTACTGGGTGCTGCCGGCCGCCCGCGGACGGGGCGTGGCATCGCGGGCCGTCTCGGTGCTCGCGCGCTGGGCGTTCGACGAGATCGGGTTCGAGCGGCTGGAACTCGCGCACTCCGTGCTGAACGAGGCGTCCTGCCGGGTGGCGGCCAGGACGGGTTTCGCCCTGGAGGGCACCCGGCGCCACGCCCATCTGCACGCCGACGGCTGGCACGACATGCATCTGCACGCCAGGCTCCGCGGGGACGAGGCGAAGAGCTGACCGCGACCGGGGCCGGTACCGGCTGTTCGCGTCGTCCCCGTACGGAACACCTAGTCCCGTTCCACGTCCACCTCGGTGAGCCGCTCGTACCGTCCGGGGTCGGCGCGCCGGATGCGCAGCGCCACCACGGCCCCGGCCACGAGCACCACCGGCAGCGGCAGCAGCAGCGCCACATTGACCGCACCCGTGCGCCCGGTGAGCAGGTCGAAGTGGAGTACCGCCAGCACCGAGAGGAGCGCGAGACCGACGAAGGCGATCAGTGGCGCGACCGCGACCCGCCAGACCGACATGCCGCGCCGCTCCCGGCGGAAGAAGAAGCAGACGGCCAGCGCGGCCAGCGCCTGCATGATCATGATGCCGAGCACGCCGGTGCTGTTGGTCCACAGGAAGATCTCGGCGTACGGATCCGCGTCGATCAGGGCACCGCCCACCACGATCACCAGGCCGAAGACGGTTTGCACGACGACCGCCGCCACCGGTGAGCCCTGCCGGGGCGACACCCGGCCCAGCCTGCGCGGCAGCAGGCCCTCGCGGCCCAGGGCGTAGAGGTAGCGGGCCGCGGCGTTGTGGAAGGCGAGGGTCGCGGCGAACGCGCTGACCACGATCAGCACATGCATGGAGTCGGCGAGCCACGGGCCGACGAACCGGTCGGCGGCGTGGAACGTCAGCTGCGGGCCGTCCGAGGAGCGGGCCATCGAGACCGACTCGTCCGTGCCGAAGCCGCCCATCAGGATCCACACCCCGGCGGCGTAGAACAGCGCCAGGAACCCGATCGCGACAAAGGTGGCACGGGGCACCGTGCGCTCCGGGTCGCGTGCCTCCTCGGCGTAGATCGCGGTCGCCTCGAAGCCCGTGAACGCGCCGATGACCAGGACGAACATCCCCGCCATGCCGCCCGACGAGGTCAGCACGGACGGGTCGAAGGACGTGACGTCCAGGGCGGCGGTCCCCCGGTCCGCCAGCACCCCGACGTCCATCACCAGCAGCACCAGGACCTCCAGGACCAGCGCCACCCCCAGCACCTTCGCGCTCAGGGTGACCCGCAGCCAGCCCAGTACCCCGGTGCCCAGCACACAGATCGTCGCCAACGGCCACCAGGGCAGTTCCGCACCGGTGAGATCGCTCAGCGTCGTCGAGGCGAAGTAGCCGAACCCGGCGGCGACACCGGGGGCGATGAGGTTGTACGAGAGCGTCGCGAGGTAGGCCGTGGCGACCCCGAGCGTACGGCCGAGCCCTCGGGCCACGTACGCGTAGAAGGCCCCGGCGTTGCGCACGTAGCGGCTCATCGCGGTGAACCCGGCGGCGAAGAGCACCAGCAGCGCACCGGAGACCAGATAGCCGAGCGGGGTGCCCGGACCGCCGATCCCGATGGCGAACGGTGCGACACCGGCCAGCACCGTCAGCGGTGCGGCCGCCGCCACGACGAAGAAGACCAGATCGAAGGTGCCGATCTGCCCCTTGGCGAGGCTTCCGGACGGACTGCCGGAAGGCGGGGTGGTATCCCGAGGGGCCTCGGGGGGCGAGGCGGGGGAGGCGGGCGGCGGGACGGCCGTCGAGGCTTGCGTCATCGGTGGTTCCTCAGGTGCGAACGGGCGGCTGGACGCCGAAACCGATGCCTGCTCCAGGCATGGGTCAGCGGAAAAGACCAGTTCAGGGCGGCCGAATTGGGCGCGGCGCTCAAGCTAACTGGTATACCGAATACCAAGCAAGGGGGTACGGAAGGTTTCCGGAATCTGCGATGATCGCGGCACGGGAACCGGAAGAGACCGGCTCCGACGGGCAGGAAGCGAGTCCATGAGCAGCAGCCGAACCGCCGGCCCCACCGCCACCGGCACCATCGGCGCGGCACATCAGTCGCTGCGCGACCAGGTCTATGTGGAACTGCGCGAGAGGATCATCGACGGCCGCTACCCCTCCGGGCACCGGGTCGTCGAGCGGGAACTCGCGGACGAGCTGGGGGTGTCCCGCATCCCCGTACGGGAGGCCATCCAGCGGCTGGAGACCGAGGGGTTCATCGCGGCGCAGGCGCGCAAGGGCGCGTTCGTCGCCCCGCTCGGCCCGGCCGAGGCCGCGGACTTCTTCGACATCCGGGAACACCTGGAGGCGCTGGCGGCCTCGCTGGCCGCCCAGCGCGCCGACCGGGCCGGTCTGCGCACCCTGGAAAAGCTCCTGGAACGGGCCCGCCGCGCCGCCGACTCCTCCCGCCGGACCCGCGAACTGGGCTCGGTCCATGCCGACTTCCACCAGCAGATCGTCGTCATGTCCGGCAATCCGCTGCTCCAGGGCCTGATGGCACCGCTGGACGGCCGGCTGCGCCGCCTGTTCAGCCTCACCTCCGAGCCGGGCGACGGCCCCATGATGTGCGGGGAGCACGAAATGCTCTACGAGGCGATCCGCAGCGGCGACGCCGAGGCGGCGGAGCGGATCGCCCGCCGTCATGTGGCCGGGACGCGCGAGACCGCGATGCAGATGCTCGCCGCAGGCACCGCTGACTCCTGATCCGGGGCAGCCCCTGCCGTCGGCCCCTTGGATCCCGGCCCCGATCCCGGCCCCGATCCCGGCCCCGGCCCCGGCCCCGGCCCCGATCCCGGCCCCGGCCCCGGCCCCGGCGCCGGTCCCGATCCGGACGACCGATCCGCGCGCCACGTCACGCGCCTCGTCACTCACCACGTCACGTACCACCGAAGGAGACCACCGCCCCATGGCGACGCCCGCCCCCGCCCGCCCCCACGTCCTGTTCACCGCCGTCCGCTGCACCGACGGGCGCATCCGTGACCTGCTGGTCTCCGAGGGCCGGATCGCCGCGTACGACCCCGCACAGCTGCCCGACGGCTGCGCGACCGTGGACGCCCGGGGAGCCCTCGCCCTGCCCTCGCCCGTCGACGCGCACATCCACCCCGACAAGTCGACCTGGGGCGGGACCTGGCTGAGCCGCGAACCCGCCGAAACGCTCCGGGACCTGATCGAGGGCGACGTACGGGCCAGGGCCGCCTTCACGGATCCGGTGGCGGAGCGGGTCGGGGCACTCATGGACCGGGCCATCGCCCATGGCACCCGCGCCATGCGGGCCCATGTGGACGTCGCCCCCGTGCACGGCCTGTCCGGGGTGCACGGGGTGCGGGCGGCGGCCGATGCCCGCAAGGACCTCATCGACGTCCAGATCGTCGCCTTCCCCCAGCTCGGCCTGTTGAGCGAGCCCGGTACCGCCGAACTCATGGAGCAGGCCCTGTCCGAGGGCGCCGATGTGGTCGGCGGCCTCGATCCGATCGGCATCGACGGTGACATGGGGGGCCAGTTGGACTTCGTGTTCGGGCTGGCCGCCCGCAAGGGCGTACCGCTCGACATCCATCTGCACGACGGCGGACCGGCAGGGATCCGCCAGGTCACCGAGATCGCCCGGCGCACCGTCGCGGCGGGGATGCAGGGCCGCGTCACCCTCGGCCACGCCTTCGCGGTGGCCGAGCTGGACGGCACCGAGAACGACTCCGTCGCCGCGCTGTTGGCCGGATCCGGCGTCTCCCTCGTCACCTGCGCGCTGGGTGCCGACCCGGTCCTGGACCCCGCACGGCTCATGCCGCACGGTGTGCGGCTCGCGGTCGGCTCCGACGGGGTGCGCGATGCGTGGACGCCGTTCGGCGACGGCGACATGATCGCGCGGGCCCATCTGCTCGCCTACCGCACGGACGCCCGCACCGATGCCGAACTCGCCGCCTGCTACGAGGCGGTGGCCCAGGGTGGCGCCGCCCTGCTGGGGCTGCCCGCCTCCCGGCTGGAGCCCGGCGACCCGGCCGACTTCGTCCTGGTGGCCGCGGGGTCGCTGCCCGAGGCCGTGGTGGACCGCCCGGTCCCGTCCATGGTCGTGCGCGAGGGCCGGATCATCGCCCGCGAGGGCCGGCTGGTCCGATGAGCGCGGGGCCCGGCGCGGCGACGGGGGCCCGGCACGACGGCGGGGCCCGGCACGACGACCGGGCCGGTCAGCCGCGATCGAGCGCGCGGTCGGTGAGGGCGCCCGCGCAGCCGGTGTAGCGGGCGGGGTCGGTCAGTTCGCCCAGGTCGAGACCGGCGAGTTCGGGTTCCTCGTCGAGCACGTCGGCGAGGACGTCGGACAGATCCGTGGTCTCCGCGCGGGCCCGGTCGGCGGCGCCGGCCAGAACCTCCCCGGCGCGCTTGCGGCCGATCCGTTCGGCGAACACGGCGGCCAGCCGCTCCGAGACGATCAGCCCGTCGGTGAGCTGGAGATTCTCGCGCATGGCGTACGGGACGACGCGCAGCGCCCCGGTGAGTTCGGCGGCGCAGCGCGCAGCCCCGCCGACGAGCCGCAGCAGCTCGCGCAGCGGTTCCCACTCGGCGTGCCAGGCCCCGGCCGGCCGCTCGTCCTCGGCGGCGAGCGATCCGTACAGCGTCGCCGCCAGACCCGGGGCGCGACGGGCGGCCGCCGCGATCAGCGTGGCGTGCACCGGACCGGCCCGGTGCGCCATGGCGGACGTGTCATCGCCCGTCCCCTCGGTGACCTCGCCGATCTCGGTGCGGGCAAGGCTGAGCACATCGGCCGCCGTCTTGCCGAGCGCACCCGCGGTGAAGGCGAGCGCGCCCGCCAGGTCCGCGATCGGGGTGCGCAGGGTGTGCCACGGCAACAGCGGTTCGGCCAGGCCGAGTTCGCTCGCGAACGCCTGGACCAGGGGAAGCCCCGGATCGATCGCGTCGATGTCCTCGGTGGGCGCGTACGCCTCGAAGGCGGCCAGCGTTCCCGCGACGCCGCCGAGTTGGGCGGGAAGCGATTCCCGTACGGCCGAGAGGCGGTCCCTCGCGTCCAGGACCAGCGCCCGCCACCCCGCCGCCTTGAGCCCGAAGGTGGTCGGCACCGCGTGCTGGGTGAGGGTCCGGGCGGCCATCGGGGTGTTGCGGTGCACGGTGGCGAGCCGGGCCACCGCGTCCGCGGCCCGCGCCAGGTCGTCCAGGAGCGGAGCCAGGGTCCGTGCCGCGACCAGCATGGCGGCGGTGTCCAGGATGTCCTGGCTGGTCGCGCCCCGGTGCACATACGGCCGGACGTCCGGCGGTACGGCGGCGACCAGGTCCATGACCAGCGGGATGACCGGATCGCCGCCCGCGCGTGCGCGCAGCGCCAGATCCCGTACGTCGAACCGGCTCCGGTCGGCCGCCGCGGCCGTCACCGCCTGCCCCGCACCCGCGGGGGCGAGCCCGCACTCGGACTGGGCGCGGGTGAGCGCAGCCTCGGCGTCGAGCATCGCCTGCAGAAAGGCGCTGTCGCCGGTGGCCGTCTCGGCGGGGGAGCCGGCCCGCCCGGGGGCGAGCAGACCGGCATCGCTCTCGTACATCGACTGAACTCCAGACATCCCCCCAAGGGCTGCCTCCTTAGCCTTCGCCGCCCGTCCGGTGGATGCCGAACACCGCACCCTGCGGGTCCCGCACGACCGCGATCCGCGGCCCCTCCGGGATGTCGGTCGGCGGCATCAGCAGTTCGCCGCCCGCACCCTGGGCCGTGGCGGCCGTCGCGTCGACATCCGTCACGGCGAAGTACGGCAGCCAGTGCGACGGTGCCTCCGGCGGGAACCGGTCGTCCATGACCAGCATCCCGCCGAAGTCCTCACCGGCCACGCCCCACTGTGTGTACCGGTCCGACGCGGCGTTCACCGTCCACCCGAGGACCGCGGGGTAGAAAGCGAGCGCCGGGTCCGCCTCGCGGGTGACGAGCTCGACCCAGCCGAGCGCGCCGGGGTCGTTCAGCCGCTCGGCACCGGCGAAGGCGCGCCCCTGCCACAGCGAGAACACCGCACCGGACGGATCGGCGACCACCGCGAACCTGCCCTGGTCGAACACGTCCATCGGGCCGACCAGGAGCGTGCCGCCCGCCGACTTCACCCGCTCGACGGTGCCGTCCGTGCCGTCCGTGGCGAACGAGACCGTCCAGGCGGTCGGCAGGCCCGGCTGATAGACCGGGCTGAGCGCGGCCACGCGGGCGTCGCCGAGGTGCGCCATCGTGTAGCCGCCCGCCTCCTCCCGCGGATCGGTCTCAAGGCGCCAGCCGAAGAGTGCCGCGTAGAACGACTTGGCGGCCGGGATGTCGGGGGTGCTCAGCTCGACCCAGCAGGGGCCGCCGGTCACCGGTTCGGTGAGCTTCATTCGGTTCCTCCGTGGACGGGTGGGCGCGCGGACGTGTACGTGGGCCTGTGGCTGCCGGTCCTCGCGCAGTTGAACGCTATGACCTCGGGCAGGGAGCGGCCATCGGGGAGAAATGTTTTACGGGTGTAATACCTGTTAAAGTATTTGGGTGAGTGATACAACTACCCGGTCCCGGTGGCCCTCCGTCCGCAGACTTCCGCTGGCGGCCCCGCTGCGCCTCGCCCGGCCCTCGGACATGTGGTTCAAACCGGCACTGAGCGTGGTCGTCGCCACCGCCGTACCGGATCTGGTGCTGTTCGCCATCGACCGGCTCGACCTCGTGATGTACACGATGGCCGGTTCGCTCTGCGCGCTGTACGGCCACAACCTGCCGTACGCCCGGCGCGCCCGTGCCGTCGCCGGAGTCGTCGTCTCCATGGTCATCGGCCTGGCGATATCCCTGGTCGCGGCCTCCCTCACCGGGTCGACCGCCGTACTGATCGCGGTGGGGGCGCTGCTCGCGGCGGCGCAGAAGACGCTCTGCGACGCCACCCGCATCGGCCCGCCCGGACCGGTGATCTTCACCTTCGTCACCTCCGCCGCCCTCTTCGTCCCCCAGCATCCGGGCCAGGTGCCCGGCCATCTCGCACTGACCCTGGCCGCGGGCGCCATCGCCTGGCTGGTCACGGCCGGCCCCGCGCTGCTGCGCCGGGAGGGCCCGGAGCGCCGGGCGACGGCCCGCGCCCTCGACGCCGCCGCGGCGTACCTCACCGACCCCGGCCACCGCACCCGGCACGCCGCGGCCGCCACCGTGCACGCGGCCTGGCAGACCCTGCTCGCCGCCGGCCGCCCCACACCCGTACGCCGGTCACTCGAACGGCTCGTCGTGCACGCCGAAGCCGCCCTCGCCTCAGGCACCCTCGACGCCGCCACGGCCCTGCCCGCCCCCGACCCGGAACAGCTCCGCGCCTGGGCCCGGCGGACCCGCGCCCGAGGCCCCGTCCCCACACCGCCGCCCGCCCCGGGCACGGCGGAGGAGCTCTTCGGCATCGACGCCGAACGGGCCGCCCGCGGCACGAGCCGTCGCGAGGCCCGCCGCGCGCTGCTGCGCAGCCTCGCCCCGGGCTCCCCCCTGCTGCCCGTCGGCGCCCGCGCCCTCGTCGGCTGCGCCCTGGCCGGATACGTCTCCCAGGCGGCCGGCGTCGGCCGTCCCTACTGGGCGATCGTCACCGCCGCCTCCCTGTACCAGGCCAATGTGACCCTGTCCTGGAACCGGGCCCTCCAGCGCACCCTCGGCAATCTGATCGGCGTCCTCGTCTTCGCCGCGATCCTCCCGGCCAGCCGCACCGGCCCGCTGGCCCTCATCGGCTTCTGCCTGTTCTTCGGCTTCGCGGCCGAGGCCCTGATCACCCGGAACTACTGGCTCGGCTCCGTCGCCGTCACCCCGATGGCACTGCTGGTCCTGGAATTCGGCGGCACCCACCCGGCCGGCGAACTCATCGGCGACCGGGTCCTGGACACCGTCATCGGTGCCGGGGTGGGCATCCTCGCCGCCATGCTGGTGCCCAACCGCCGCGCCGCCGGACGCCTGGAGAAGGCGCTCGCCGCCACCGACCTGGCCCGCGCCCACGCCGTACACGCACTCGCCGCCCCGCAGCCGACTCCCGCCGCGCTCGACGCCGCCCGCCGCAGGCTGACCGGAACGCTCGTCGAACTGCGCGAGGCCGACGACACGGCGGCGGGCGAATGGTGGCAGCGCGCCCTCCCCCAGGAGCGGGTCCTCGCGGCCGAGCAGGCCGGACACCGTACGCTCGCCGCTACAGCAACACGGCGGGGGCCGATCGCCCGCGCCCCGGAGAACGGAGCGGTGTGACCGACGACATCGTCGCCACGGTGGTACGGCAGTGGCAGGCCGTCAACCCGGAACTGGACACCGGACCGATGGAACTCATCGGCCGCATCAACCGCTGCGCGGCCCTGCTCCAGCAGGCCGAGGACGCCCCGCTGCGCGAGGCCGGGCTGACCCGCGCCGAGTTCGACCTGCTCGGCGCCGTACGCCGCACCGACCGCGAACTCACGCCCGGCGAACTGGCCAGGGAGACGTTCTCGTCCGGCGCCGCCGTCACCAAGCGGCTGCGGATCCTCCAGGAACGCGGTCTCGTCGACCGGCGCGGCGACGACCGGGACCGCCGGGTCAACCACATCCGCCTCACCGAGGCGGGGCGCGCGCTGGTGGACATGCTGCTGCCCCGGCAGCTCGCGTACGAGCGCGCCGTGCTGTCCGGTCTCGACGAGGAGTCCCGTACGCGGCTCAGCGCCCAGCTCAGCGAGTTGCTGGTGCAGTTGGAGGGGCGGATCGGCGGCGGCCGGCGCTGAACCGGCGCCGGAAAAATGCCGCGCGGATGCGGGCGCGCTGCTGCTAGCGTCCACGGCATGAAGCGCGCTGCCATGACGACGACGCCGGAGAGTGTCCCGGCGCGCTGACAGCTGTGCAGTGAGAAGCCCCGGGGCGAGTGCCCCGGGGCTTCGCCCTGCGGTCACCCGCCCGACCACCGCGAGGAGACCGCCATGCACGACCACCGCAAGCTCGGCCGCGAACTGGGCCTGTTCGACACCGACCCGCTGATCGGCGCGGGACTGCCCTACTGGCTGCCCGACGGTGCCGCCGTGCGCCACACCCTGGAGGAGTACGTCCGCACCGCCGAACGGCGGGCCGGATACCGGCATGTGTACTCGCCGGTGCTCGGCAAGCGGGAGCTGTACGAGATCTCCGGGCACTGGTCGCACTACAGCGACGACATGTTCCCGCCGATGGACGTGGGCGGGGAACAGGTCGTGCTGCGGCCGAGCCTGTGTCCGCACCACGCCGTCATCTACCGCTCCCGCTCGCACAGCTACCGCGAACTGCCGCTGCGGATGGCCGAGCTGGGCGGCATGTACCGCTCCGAGCTCTCCGGGGTGCTCGGCGGACTGACCAGGGTGCGTTCCATCCAGCTGAACGACGCGCACATCTTCTGCACCCCGGACCAGGTGGCCGAGGAGGCGCGCGCCGCTCTGGAGCTGATCGGCGCGGCGTACCGGGCGCTGGGCATCGGCGCGGCCCGCTACCGGCTCTCCCTCCCGGGCGCGGGAGGCAAGTACGTCGACGATCCCGGGATGTGGCAGAGGTCCACCGCCCTGCTGACCGAGGTACTCGACCGCTCGGGAGTGCCGTACGAGGCGGCCGAGGGCGAGGCCGCGTTCTACGGTCCCAAGATCGATGTCCAGGTCGTCGACGGCGCCGGCCGGGAGTTCACCCTCTCCACCGTCCAGATCGACTTCCATCAGCCGGGCCGGTTCGACCTGCACTACATCGGCGCCGACGGCGCGAAACACCGGCCGGTCATGATCCACCGCAGCATCATCGGCAGTGTGGAGCGAGCCGTCGCCCATCTGATCGAGGTGCACGGCGGGGCCTTCCCCGCCTGGCTCGCCCCCACCCAGCTGGCGATCCTCCCGATCTCCGACGCCGAACTGCCGAACGCCGAGGCGCTCGCCCGGCAATGCGCCGACCTGGGACTGCGGGCCGAGATCGCCGGACCGGAACGCGGCACCCTCGGCGCCCGCATCCGGGAAGCCCGACTGGTGCCCTGCCAGGCGGTCATCGGGGCGAGGGAGGCCGCCGGGGGACAGGTGGCGCTGCGGCTGCGCGGCGGAGAACGGCTGGAGCCACGGCCGGCGGACGGCGTTCTCGCACGGATCTCCGCCCTGGTGGAGGCGCACGCCATCGAACTCCGGATGTAGCCACCCGGGCGGAAAACGGACCGCCGGAGCGGACCGCCGGAGCGGCAGCCGGAGCGGATCACCGGAGCGGGACGGCGCGCTCCGGCGGTCCGCTCCGGCGTGCGCTCGCCCGCGGCGGCTCGCCCGTGGCCGAACGGCCGGGAGCGGTCAGACCGCGTCCAACAGCGCGGCGGACAGGCGGATTTCCGCGGCGAGGCGGACGAGCGCCGCGTCGTCGCCGCGATCGGCGGGAGCCGACGCCATCAGGGCGAGCCGGTCACGCCGGCTCGATCCGGTCAGCGGCACGGCCACGGTGTTCAGGCCCCGGACCGACTCCCCGCGGCTGAGTGCGTATCCGACGGAGCGGATCTCCTGGAGCTCGGCGAGCAGCGCGGAGCGCGAGGTGACGGTGGACGGCGTGGCCGCGGGCAGCTCCTCGTGCGGGTAGAGCGAGCAGACCTGTTCCGGCGCCATCCGCGAGAGCAGCAGTTTCCCGCCCGACGTGGTGTGGGCGGGGTGCGTACTGCCGGGTTCCGGCATCACCCGTACCGGCTGCGCGGACTCGCGGCCGTCGGTGACGATGATCCGGTCACCGATCAGCGCGGTGCACTGCACGGTCTCACCGGTGCGCCGCGCCGCGTCGTCCAGCACCGCCGCGAGCCGTTCCCGGACGGGCGGGCCGAATCCCGCCGGGCGGCCGAGCCGGAACAGCTCCGGACCGGCCGAGTAGCCGCGGCCGGAGAAGTCCCGGGTCGCGAAGCCGCGCCCTTCCAGGGTGCTGAGGACCCGGTGTGCCGTGGACCGGCCCACGGAGAGCAGTTCGGCGGCCTCGGAGACGGTGAGCGTGTCGTGGGTGAGGAAGAGCTGCATCAACCGGAGCCCGGTGTCCAGAGATTCGATGGTGTAGCCACGATTCGACCCCATGGTGTGTCGGTTCCCCTTCGGTCCAGGTGTGTTCAGCGACGCCCGCGGTGCCGGTCCGTCCCATCCGTCAGTTCGGTGACCGCACCGTCCACCCGCCCCTGAGCCATGAATGCACTCCTTTCGATCCGGTTCGATCACATGTGCGCCTGTCCTGCGCTGCAGGACGGATGAGTCTGCCCGGCAGGGTCGGAATCCCCGAACTCGCTTGAAACAACCGTACGTTGTCCCGTCCTCCGGTACGAACGTCTCGACTTCGCGCCGCATCACCTCCGCTGTCACTCCTTGTGCACGCATGGCGGCGGTGCGTGCAAAAACTCGTGAGTGTATTACCGCTGGAGCGCTCGCGCAGGGGGTTGGGTGAATGTGCCGAAGCACTGATTCGATCTGACTAAGCTCACGCGCAGTGAAGTCGAGTTGATATGAATTCGAGCGCTTGTTCCCGACTGTCCTGCAAGCGTGCATACCTCCCGAATCAACCGCCAGAGGTCTTAGATGGTTCGTGTTGAATCACCGCCGATCGACCGAGAACCCTCCGTCGCTCGCGCCGTGCTGCTGCCCGTGTTCCTGATGGGCGGCGCTACCGCCGCCGCGGCGGCACTGGTTTCCACGGCCGCGCGGATACCAGCCGTCTGGTGCGGTGCCGTCGCCACCGTGGTGGTAGCCGCCCTGAGCGTCCAACTCGCCCGCCGGGCACGCGAAATGCGTACCCAGCGCGCGGTGTACGAACGGCGCTTCGCCGACCTGGAGCGGCGCATCGCCACTCATGACGACGAGACCGTACGGATCAGCAAGGAGCTCCTGCCGGCCGCCATCCACCGGCTGCGCGTGGGCAATTCGCCCGAAGAGGTGCTCCGCGACGTCGTCGACGCGGACGAGTTGTACCGCGACCTGCCCGACGCCCAGCGCACCCTCGTCTACACGGTGCTGCGCATCATCGACAACGAGGAGGCGATGCGTGACTCCGCGCAGCGCGCCTTCGTCAACGTCGCCCGGCGCGTCCAGGCGATCGTCCACCGCCAGGCGAGTGAACTGCGCGAGATGGAGGAGCACCACGGGCGCAACCCCGACGTCTTCGACGACTTGCTCCGCATCGACCACGGCACCGCGCTGATCGGCCGCCTCGCCGACTCCATCGCGGTGCTCGGCGGCGCCCGGCCCAGCCGTCAGTGGCCCAAGCCCGTACCGCTGTTCAGCGTGTTGCGCGGCGCCATGTCGCGGATCCTGGAGTACCCCCGCGTCGATCTGCACTCGATCGCCAAGGTCGCCATCATCGGCACCGCCGTCGAGCCGCTCATCCACGCCTGTGCCGAACTCCTCGACAACGCCACCCGTTACTCGCCCCCGCAGACCCGGGTGCACGTCACCGCCGTCGAGGTCCAGACCGGCATCGCCATCGAGATCGAGGACGGCGGCGTCTCGCTCAGCGAGGAGGCCCGCTCGCGGGCCGAGAACATGCTCGCCAGGGCCCAGGCCGGCTCCAACATGAACGACCTCGGCGAGTCCCCGCGCCTCGGCATGGCCGTCGTCGGCCGGCTCTCGCGGATGTACGACCTCCAGGTCTCGCTGCGACAGTCCGCGTACGGCGGCGTCCGCGCCGTGCTCATCGTGCCCCGCGCCATGATCACCACCGGACCCGCTCCCGGCATCGCCCACGGCATCGGCGCCACTTCGAGGCCCACCAGCGACATCGACCAGGAGGCGATGAAGCACGTCGTGCCGGCCCGCCGCCGCAAGCCCCGTACCCCCGTGGCCCAGCGACCCGCCACCGGGCCGGTCGCACCCGCCACCCGGCCGGTCCTCCCCGCAGCCGCCATGGAGGACGACGTCCCCGTGGTGACCGAATGGACCGCGGGCGGGCTCCCGCAGCGCCGCAGCCGCGGCAGGGCGCCTCTCGGCTCGCACAACCTTCCGGCCCAGCCCGCCGACCCCACCGCGGGCCAGCGCAACGGCTACACCAACGGCCACACCAACGGGCACGGGCCCGGCGGATCCGGCGGCAAGGAACAGCCGCCCGGGCTCTGGCTGGAGGCCTTCACCAACGCGGTCAACGGTGTGCCGCAGGACCCGAAGACCGACGAAGACTCTGACGATGCGTGGGACAAGGGAGACCTGAAGTGATCCAGCAGCGGGGAAACATGGACTGGATGCTCAAGGAACTGGCCGACGACGTACCGGACATCCACCAGATCGTGGTGCTCTCCGCCGACGGTCTGCGCATCGCCCGGCACGGCGGCGATCCCGATGTCGCCGACCGCCTCGCGGCGGCCTGTGCCGGACTGCAGAGCCTGGCCGCCGCCGTCGCCTCCGAGATCCCCTACAGCGACGGGCTCATGCGGCTGGTCGTCATCGAGGTCACCGGCGGCTTCTTCTACCTGATGGCTGCCGGGACGGGCGCGTACCTCGCGGTGCTCGCCGGTGAGACGGTCGACGCGGGGCTCGTCGGATCGCGGATGCGTGACATGGTCGTCAGGATCGGCGCCCACCTGACGAGTCCGCCGCGCCATGACGGGCAGGCCGGATGAACTCTCCCCGACGAGAACGCCGAAAAGCCGATCCGGCGCTGAGCGATCCGGAACGGCTGTACGTGATCAGCGGCGATCCCGACGGCAGCGAGAGGGCGCAGCTCGACCTGGTCACGATGATCGTCGCCCAGGCAGAGCCGTCACCGACGGTCCAGCCCGAGCAGGCCGTGATCCTGCGGCTCTGCCAGGCACCGTTATCCGTCGCCGAGATCTCGGCATACCTCGGTCTGCCCTTCAGCGTGGTGACCTCGCTCCTCACCGAACTCCTCGCTGCCGAGCTCATCGAATCGCGCGCACCCATCGTCCGCGCCACTCTCCCGGACAGGTCCCTTCTCGAAGCGGTGATGCATGGACTTCAGAAGCTCTGACACGATCACCGGCCCCCGGCGCGAGGACGTCCTTCCCACCACGGCGACAGCCGCGGTGAAGGTCGTGATCGTCGGCGGGTTCGGGGTCGGCAAGACGACCATGGTCGGTTCCGTCAGCGAGATCCGGCCGCTGACCACCGAGGAGACCATGACCCAGGCCGGTGTCGGCGTGGACGACAACTTCGGGGTGGAGAGCAAGACCGCCACCACCGTCGCCATGGACTTCGGCCGGATCTCCATCAGTGAGGAGCTGATCCTCTACCTGTTCGGCACCCCGGGCCAGGAACGGTTCTGGTTCCTGTGGAACGGCCTGTTCGAAGGTGCCCTCGGCGCGGTGGTCCTCGTCGACACCCGGCGTCTCGAAGTCAGCTTCGACGTCATCGGGAGACTGGAGGAGCGCGGCGTGCCGTTCGTCGTCGCCGTCAACACCTTCCCCGGTGCCCCGAAACACCCCGTCGAGGCGTTGCGGAGCGCCCTGGACCTCCCCGACGAGGTCCCGATGATCGACTGCGACGCCCGGCTGCGCGGTTCCAGCCGCGATGTGCTGATGACCCTGATGCGCTATCTGCACAGTCTGGCCCTCCCGCTCGCCTGACCGCAGCACCACCACCCTCCCTCGCGCGTCCCCGTCCGTCCGGTACTTGGCCTGATCCCTGGAGCGATCGTGACAACCCCATTCCACTACGAGCCCGGAGCGGCCCCCGGGCCGGTTCCGCCCCCCGAATGCCCGGCCCACGGCCTCGGCATCGGCCCCGGCGGAGTGCACCGGTTCTACGGCCCGGAGGCCGAACGGGACCCCCACGGGCTCTACGACAAGCTGCGGGCCGAACACGGCACCGTGGCCCCCGTGTTGCTGCACGGGGACGTACCCGCCTGGCTGGTCCTCGGACACAGCGAGAACCTGCACATGACCCGCACCCCCTCGCAGTTCTCCCGTGACTCCCGGCGGTGGCGGGCCCTGCAGGACGGCAGCGTCGCCCCGGACCACCCGCTGGCCCCGATCTTCACCTGGCAGCCGGTGTGCGTGTTCGCCGACGGGGCCACCCATGAGCGTCTGCGCGGCGCGGTCACCGACAGCATGGGCCGGATCGACACCCGCGGTGTCCGCCGCCACGTCAACCGCTACAGCAACCGGCTCGTCAACGACTTCTGCCAGCAGGGCCGCGTCGACCTGGTCGCCCAGTTCGCCGATCGGCTGCCGATGATGGTGATGTGCGCGATCATCGGCATGCCCGAGGAGTACAACGACCGGATGGTCCAGGCCGCCCGCGACATGATCCGCGGCACGGCCACCGCCGTCGCGAGCAACGCCTATGTGCTCGACGCGCTGACCCGGCTCGTCCAACGCCGCCGGCGCGAACCCGCGGACGACTTCGCCACCTGGCTCACCGAGCATCCCGCAGGGCTGAACGACACGGAGGTCAGCGAGCATCTCCGGCTGATCCTCATCGCCTCCTACGAGGCGACCGCCAACCTGATCGCCAACGTCCTGCGGATGGTGCTCACCGATCCGCGATTCCGGGCCAGGCTCAGCGGCGGTCACATGACGGTGCCCGAGGCGGTCGAGCAGACGCTGTGGGACGAGCCGCCGTTCACCGCGGTCTTCGGCCGCTGGGCGGTCGGTGACACCGAACTCGGCGGCAAGCAGATCAAGGCTGGCGACGCGCTGATCGTCGGCATCGCACCGGCCAACTCCGACCCGGTGGTCCGGCCCGATCTGGGCTCCGACATGGCGGGCAACCGCGCCCACCTCGCCTTCAGCGGCGGCCCCCACGAATGCCCCGGACAGGACATCGGACGGGCCATCGCGGACGTCGGTGTGGACGCCCTGCTGATGCGGCTGCCCGACCTCGAACTCGCCGTCGAGGAGAGCGAGCTGAGCTGGGTCGGCAACATCATGAGCCGGCACCTGGTGGAACTGCCGGCCGACTTCGCCGCCCGCCCGCCGCAGGACGACAAGGAACCGCCGTCCATGGGCAGGCCCAACCTGCCGCGCCAGGACTGGGAGGTCCAGTCGACGGTCCGGCACACCGCACCCACACCCGGACGTGTCTCGGCCACCATCCCGATGGGTACGACATCCACGGCCACCGCCGTCGACGACTCCGGGAGCCCCGCCCCGACCGCCGTGGGCGGGATCCCGCAGCAGCACGGCGGATCCGCACCGGCGAGGCTGTGGCGGGCCGTCTCCCGATGGTGGAGCGGCAACTGACCCGGCACACCCCTCGGGAATCAAGGCGGCACCGGCGTACGGCCCGGCGGCGGAGGACCTCCCGGTCCGCGGCCACCGGGCCGTACGCCGTACCCGGCCACCGGGTGAACGCCGCCGCCCGAGGTCGCTCGGCCCGGGACCGGGCCCGCCCCCGTACCATGCACAAGCGTGAAGCTGACAATTCTGGGCGGCGGCGGATTCCGGGTTCCACTCGTGTACGGGGCGCTGCTCGCCGATCACGCCGAAGGCCGCGTGTCCGCGGTCACCCTCTACGACACCGACGCCGACCGGCTCACCGCCGTCGCCCGGGTGCTCGGCGAACAGGCCGCCGGCATCCCGGACGCACCCACCGTCACCGCCACCACCGAGCTCGACGAAGCGCTGCGCGGCGCCGACTTCGTCTTCTCGGCGATCCGCGTCGGCGGCCTCGAAGGCCGGGCGGCCGACGAACGGGTCGCCCTCGACGAGGGCGTACTCGGCCAGGAGACCGTCGGCGCGGGCGGCATCGCGTACGGACTGCGCACCGTGCCCGTCGCCGTCGGCCTCGCCCGGCGCATCGCGCGGCTCGCCCCCGAGGCCTGGGTCATCAACTTCACCAACCCGGCGGGCCTGGTCACCGAGGCCATGTCCCACCACCTGGGCGACCGGGTCATCGGCATCTGCGACTCGCCGGTGGGGCTCGGCCGTCGCATCGCCCGGGTGCTCGGCGCCGACCCCGACCGGGCCCGGATCGACTACGTCGGGCTCAACCATCTGGGCTGGGTCCGCGGACTGTACGTCGACGGCCGGGACGAACTCCCGAGGCTGCTCGCGGACCCGGAACTCCTCGGCTCCTTCGAGGAGGGCAGGCTCTTCGGCACCGACTGGCTGCGGTCGCTGGGCGCCGTCCCCAACGAGTACCTGCACTACTACTACTTCAACCGGGAAGCGGTCCGCGCCTACCAGGACGCCGAACAGACCCGCGGCGCCTTCCTCCGGGAGCAGCAGGAGGGTTTCTACGCCCGGATGAAGGACCCCGCCACCCCCGCCCTGTCCGCCTGGGACCGCACCCGCGCCGAGCGCGAAGCCACCTACATGTCGGAGAACCGGGAGGTCGCCGGGGTCGGCGAGCGGGACGAGAGCGATCTGGAGTCCGGCGGCTACGAGCAGGTGGCGCTCGCCCTCATGCGGGCCGTCGCCCGCAATGAACGGACCTCGCTCATCCTCAACGTCCGCAACCGCACGACGCTCCCGGTGCTCGACGCGGACGCCGTCATCGAGGTGCCGTGCCTGGTCGACGCCAATGGCGCCCACCCGGTCGCCGTCGACCCGCTGCCGTACCACGCCGTCGGGCTGGTCACCGCGGTCAAGGCCGTCGAACGCGCCGTGCTGGACGCGGCGGCGAGCGGCTCCCGCAGCGCCGCCGTGAAGGCATTCGCCCTGCACCCGCTGGTCGACTCGGTGACCGTGGCCGGGCGCCTCGTCGACGGCTACATCAAGGTCCATCCCCAACTCGCCTATCTGAACCGTCCGTAGCGGTTCCGGAGCTATTGCGGTTTCGCGGACTCCGTTCCCGAGGAGCGGAGTTCGCTGCTGAGCAGGAGGTGGAGCTGGGCGTCCAGCCACGCCTCGGTACGGGCCGCGAGGGCCTCCTCGGCCGACCGGGCCCCGTCGTCCAGTGCCGCGACGAAGGCGCGCAGCAGCGTCGCTCCACGCGTCAGGCCGGTGCGGGCCAGCGCGGTCGCCGCCTCGTCGATCCGGGCGCGGGCGGGGACGTTCAGATGACGCAGCCCACTGTGCGGCACCGCCGACATGGCGGATATCGCCTCCTCCAGCGCCGCCGTCAGCGGATCGGACGGCCGTCGCACGACCGCCGCCAGGGCCGCGGAACCGTCACCGGCGGCGAGATCGGGCACGACCGTCCCCGCCGGGGTGAGCACCCCGAGCGGATCGATCCGCACACCACCGCCGGAGCGGTGCAGCGAACCGCTGATGTGCGTGGCGCCGCCCTCCAGCGCATCGGCCAGGGCGTCCAGCGCACCGGGGCACTCCGGGCGGTACTCCGATGCCACCAGCGCCCGCCCGCCCGACGCGTCGCGCACCACGGCCTCCAGCCGCTGCTCGGCGGGGTCGTATCCGACGCTCTCCACCTCGGACAGCGCGACGACATGGACGGCCTCCGCCTCGACCCGCGGCCGGATCAGCCGCGGCGGCCTGCTGCTCCAGCCTTCCGTCAGGGCGGTCAGATCCCGTACCAGCAACGGCTCGGGAAGTTCCGTCCAGGCGGCGCCGACCGGGGTGATGGTCGTCGCGCCGAGCCGGCCCCTGGCGACCGTCAGCGCATGGCTCGGGGTGCGCCGGACGCTCTCGCTGACCAGGCTTCCGGTGGCCAGCGAGCCCAGCGGGGTGGCGAGTATCCGACGGGTGGCCAGCCGGTGCGCGGAGAGCTCCTTGCCGTCGGGGGCCGTCCAGGTCTTGCGCAGTACGAGGACGGTGCCCGCGCCGGGGTGGGCGAAGTACACCTCGGAGACCAGGGACTGTGCGGTGCCGTGGACGCGGCAGCCGAGCGAGACCAGCCGGACCCGGCGCAGCGGGGTGTCCCCGGCCTCGCGGCTGCCGAGCACGCCCGGATGCCCGGCGGCCCGCCGCCGGGCGTGCACCTCGGTGAGCAGGGCCGCGACCGACTCCGGACGGTACCGGGCGGTGCGGTCGGCGTACGCCGTGAGCTGGTCGGTCAGCTCCGCGATCGCGCCCGCCGGCCAGTGCATCGACCCGGCGGTCAGCGCGGCACCGGCGCGCGCGAGGGCTCCGCCGTGCACGGGTCCGACATGGGCCACGCCCTCCGCCAGCAGCTCGTCCGCCAGCGCGAGGGCCGCGTCGAGCGCGGGCACCGCCGTGGACGGCGCGGCGGCACGGCCGCCGACCTGGACGGGTACGGAACGCTCGTCGGTGTCCATGGCGTCGGCGGCCCGGAACGCCCATACCGCGAGCGCCAGCACCTCACCGCGCAGCGCGGCGGCCGCGTCCGTCAACGCGTAGGCGATCTCGCCGGGGACCGGGAAACGCACCGTGCAGGTGGGGAGCTCGACCCGGGGCTCGGGGTGATCGGGGGACGGGCGGTGCACGACGGCGGCATAACCCCGGTCGAAGACGCGCCGTGCCGAGGCGACCGGACGGGTGCCGGCGGCGTCGGTGAGCGCGTCGTCGTCGGTGCTGCCCGGGGACCAGTCGGTGAACGCGGCGGGGGCGCTGTCCGGACCGGCCTCGGCACCGCGCTGATGGGCCAGGACCAGGGCGATGAGATGGCGGCACACGCCCGGTGCGGCGCAGCTGCAGTCGCCCTCGTCCAGACCGGTGCCGGGCGGCAGCGACGTGGTGGTGCCGTCGTCGAACCTGGCTCGCACCGTGGTGTCCGGATCGGTCGTGAGCACGGGCACCGTCCCCGCGTCCAGCTCCTTCGTGGCACGTTTGACCAGGCCGCGGTTGGCGAGCGCCGCGAGCGTATCGGGAGTGAGGGCGAGCAGATCGGGGCGCACGGCCGCGCTGCTCTCCGTGGTGGTCGTCGGCCCGGTCATCGGCCCAGCCTCTCGGCGACGAATTCGGCGAGCCGGCCCGGCGTCATCGCCCCGACGTGGGCCCCGGCCGCGGCAAGCTTCCCGGCCGTCACCCGGTCGTACTCCGGGTCGGCGTCCTCGTCGAGCGCGGCCAGCCCCAGCACGGTCGAGCCCTGCTCCACCAGCCCCCGCACCGCCCGCACCAGCCGGTACGGGTCGCCGCCCTCGTAGAAGTCGGTGATCAGCGCGACGACGGTGCGCCGCGGGTTCTCCACGAGACCCGCGCCGTACTCCACGGCCCGCGCGATGTCGGTGCCGCCGCCCAGCTGGACCCGCATCAGCAGTTCCACCGGGTCGGTCACGTCGGCGGTCAGGTCCACCACCTGGGTGTCGAAGGCGACCAGATGTGTCTTGAGACCGGGCAGGCCCCACAGACACGCGGCGGTCACCGCGGAGTGGATGACCGATCCGGCCATCGAGCCCGACTGGTCGACCAGCAGGATCAGCTGCCACTGCGTCACATGGCGTCGGGTGCGGGAGTGGAAGTGGGCGCGCTCGATGAGCAGGCGCCGTTCGGCCGGCTGGTAGTGGGCGAGGTTGGCCTTCACGGTCTGCCGGAAGTCGAAGTTCCTCGCCAGCGGGACCCGGCTGGGCCTGCGGGAGCGGGTGCCGTGGAACGCCCGGCGGATCTCCGGCTGAAGCCGGGCCAGGAGCTGTTTCACCACCGACTCGACGATGCGCCGGGCCAGCCGCAACACCTGTGGGTTCATCAGATGCTTGGTGCGCAGCACGGCGCGCAGCAGCGTCTGGCTCGGCTCGACCCGCTCCAGCACCGCGGGGTCGGTGACGATCTCCTGGATGCCGTACTTCTCGACGGCGTCCCTTTCCAGGCGTTCGATGGTCTCCTTCGGGAAGAGCCGGTGGATGTCGTCGAGCCAGTCGACAGCGGTCACCGGTGACGGTCCGTCGCCGCCCGTCCGGGGAGCAGAACCGGAACGGCGCACCCCTCGGCGGGTGAGCTCGGGGTCGCGGCCGTAGAGCCAGTCGAGCGCGGCGTCCCGGCCGGCGTCGGCCGGGCCCAGCTGCCCGGTGTGCTGCTCGGCGGCGGCGCCGAGGACCAGCCGCCAGCGTTCCAGCCCTGCGTCGGGGGCCGTGCCGGTAGCCTCCTCGGGCCCCGGTGCCCGGCCGGGTGCCTGTTCGGGCGTGGTCATGGGGTGGCTTCCAGTTCGTAGCGGGCCAGCAGTCGGGACACGGACTCCTCCAGCGCGCGGGCCCGGGCGATCAGCAGGGGGTCCGCGGTGGTCCGCAGCAGGGAACGCGAGGAGCCGCGCACCCCGCGCCGTTCCAGCAGACGGGCGGCGATCCGGTCCCGCTCGCGCGGCGGGAAGAACGCGAACGCCTGACGCAGCGCGGGCAGTCCGGACAGGAACTCGTCGTCGGACAACGCACCGACCAGGCCGTCCAGCACATCGATCAGCGACTCGGCACCACCGCCCGGTCCGTCGTCGTCGCCCACCACACCCGTCACCTCGTCGCGGGCGAGCGCGAACAGCCCGGCCAGCCAGTCGCCGAGCGCATCCGCACCGGCCCTTGCCGCCGCACGCACCGCCTCGGCCGGATCCCCGGACGCGCCCGGGGATCCCGGGACCCGGCCGAGGGACCGGGCCAGCCCGAACATGCCCCCGCGCAGATCGACCGGCGCCTGAGGATCCTTTGAGATCCGCCGCGCGATCCCGGCCGTGACCTCCCGGGTGACGGAGAGCAACTCCGGCGCGTGCAGCACCGCGTCACGCACCGCGACCACGGCCCGCAGACGGGGGAAGTCCACTCCCGACGAGCCGCGCGCGCCCTCCAGCAGCCACAGCAGCCGCCCCGTCGCCCCGCCGATCACCGCCGCGAGCAGCGGACCGCGCGCCATACCGAACACCCGGTCGTGCCGCCACAGACCGAGAGCCGTGGCGAGTATCTCCCCGAGCGGGCCGCTGACCAGCAACTCGCTTACGCAGGAGGAGAGTTCGCCGAGCAGTTGCTCCGAGAAACCACCCATCCCGCACAGCACGGCGTCGAACAGCGCTTCCGCCAGACCGTCGGCATCCGGCGCGCCGCCCCGCGTCCGCGCGGTGAGGGCGACGGCCGCCGCCTCGGCCAGAGTGGCCCCGTACGCCCCGGCTTCCACCAGCGCGGCCTCGCGGCCCAGGGCGGACCGCGCCTCCCAGCGTTCGGTGAACACCGGGTCCACACCGTGCGCGGGACCGGCGGTCCGCTCCAGGCCGGGGATCTCCAGCACCCGCAGCCGGTGGAGCACCCGGCTCCGTTCCAGATCGGCGGCGTCCGTCAGGTCGAGGCGGTACGTCGCCTTCGGGCCGCCGTCCAGTCCCAGCGCGGCCAGCCGCGCCGCCACGTCGTGCACCAGGGGCGGCGCCGGGGTATCGGGATGGAGCCGCCCGACGCGGTCGCCGCCGCAGGCCGCGACCATCTCGACGACCGCGGGATGGGCACCCACCGTCAGCGTGCCGCGGCCCGTCCACGGCAGCGGCTGGTCCAGGTCGTCCGTGATCAGGGCGCCCGCCAGACCGTCCAGCACATCGATCCGGGCGGGGCCCGGATGGCCGCGCAGCGCCGTGAGCCCTTCGGCCAGGCTCCGGGCGGCGATCAGACCGGCGGTGGACACCGGGTACTTCCGGGCCCGCAGCCGCTCCACGACCACTCGGAGCAGGCCGTCCGCCGCGGCCTCGGGGCCCGCCTCCCACACCTGCTGGTAGTAGCCCGGCGACGGCATCCCCGACTGGTACCCGGCGAACGCGTCCAGCTTCCGGAAGGAGTACGGCACCAGGAAGCTCCCGGCCATGGCGTCGTCCGGCGGGGCGGGCACCACCGGCCACCCGTCCGCGCCGCGCTCCCAGCCGTCGTCGTCCGCTCCGTCCCGCGCACCGGACCCGGTGAGCGCACGGAGCGCCGGCTGGTGGAAGCCACCGGTGACCACCAGGACCGGCCGGTCCCCGGCCGCTTCCACCGCCGCCCGCACCCATGCGGCCATGTAGGTCTCCCGCGCCCGGTCGCCCGCGTCGGCCTCCGCGTCACCGCGCACCAGCGCGAAGTACGCGTCGAGCCGCTCGGCGAGACCGTCGTCCGGCTCGACCTCGAACAGGCGGTCCCACAGGGCGTCGGAGGAATCCACCGCGAACTGCCGGCACAGCCGCTCCGTCGCCTCCGCGTAGCGGGCCTCCGCGTCGGCGTAGCGGTTGGTGCGCTCGGCGAACGCCGGATGCCAGGCGGGCAGATCGATGAACCGGACCTCCGCCCCGGCCGCCCGTCCCGCCCGCAGCGCGACCCACTCCGGCGAGTAGTCGCACAGCGGGGCCCAGGACGTCGCGGCCCGCTGCCCGTCGCGGTAGTGGCTGAACACCGCGACCGGCAGCTCGTGCCCGAGCAGCAGCTCGTCCAGCCGGCCGTTCATCTCGGCGGGCCCCTCGATCAGCACCTGGGCGGGCCGGAGCTCCGCGACGGTCCGCTCGACGAGCCGTGCGCAGGCGGGGGAGTGGTGACGCACCCCCAGGAACACCGCGGACATCAGTCGGCCAGCAGATGGCGTGCGTCGTGCAGGGCCTTCCACTGCGGTCCGCGGCGGCGCGGCACCTGCTGCTCCAGATAGCGGCGCAGCCGGGCCAGGTCCTCCGGGCTGTCCTTCGCCGCGGTGCCCGCCAGGCACGCCACCACATCGGCGGCACTGCCCGGCTCGCCGCGCAGGAACCAGCCGCGCACTCCCACGGCGTGCGCGACGGACACGGCCTCCGCCGTACTCATCACCGCCGACGGACGGTCCGAACCCGTGCCGCCCTTCTCACCGGCCCCCGCACGCAGCTCCCGGAACGTCCCGACCAGGACCTCCAGCACATCCCGGTCCGGCGGCGGCTCCACCCCCGAGCGCCGCAGCAGGGTCGTCACCTCGGCCTCGACCAGGGCCAGTTCGGTGTCCAGGTCGGGGATCGGGAAGACCGTCTCGAAATTGAACCGCCGCTTGAGCGCCGCACTCATCTCGTTGACACCGCGGTCCCGGGTGTTGGCGGTGGCGATCACATTGAAGCCCTGCCGGGCGAAGACCATGCCGTCCGGCCCGGTCAGCTCGGGGATGGCCACCACCCGCTCGGAGAGCAGCGACAACAGCGAGTCCTGCACCTCCAGCGGACAGCGGGTGATCTCCTCGAACCGGACGAGCCTGCCCTCCGCCATGCCGCGCAGCATCGGGGCCGGTACGAGCGAGCGGGGAGAAGGCCCCTCCGCGACCAGCAGGGCGTAGTTCCAGCCGTACTTGATCTGGTCCTCGGTGGTGGCCGCGCCGCCCTGCACCGTCAGCGTCGAGTCGCCGCTGACCGCGGCCGCGATCAGTTCGGAGAGCAGCGACTTGGCGGTGCCCGGTTCGCCGACCAGCATCAGCCCGCGGCTCGTCGCCAGCGTCACCAGGGCCCGGTCGACCAGCGAGGGGTTGCCGACGAACTTCCGGCCGATGCCCGTGTCCGCGTCACCGATGATGAACCGGCGGGCCGCACGCAGGCTCAGTTCCCAGCCCGGCGGACGCGGATCACGGTCGTCCGCCCGCAGCGCCGCCAGCTCCTCGGCGTACCGCACCTCGGCCGGGGGCCGCTGCACCGGCTCCGCCCCGCCGCCCGGCGCTCCGGCACGGGTCTCCTCCCTCGTGGTCACGGCGCGACGCCCTCGGTGAGTTCGGCCAGGTCGCTCAGGAACTCGGACACGGTCACCGCGTCCAGTCCGGTGAAGCGGAGCTCGTATTCGGCACGGTTCCAGCGATGGTTGGGCCGGCTGCCGAGCCAGACCGTGTCCAGGGTCTGGTCGGGGAACATGTCGACCACGCCGACCGCGATGCCCGGGTCCAACGTGATCACGAGGTAGCAGTCGTCGCTCAGGCGCTTGGAGATCCAGCATTCCACCCCCGCGTCCTGCGGCGCGCCACGCTCCCAGCCTCGCCGCTGCAGTCCGAGAATCCTGCCGACCGGAACCTTGAGTCCCTCGAACCGGGTGAGCCGACCCCCGTCGGCCTCCTCCTCGGAGAGCGCGAGCACGCTCCGCCCGAGCTGCGCGAACGGCTGCAGGATCTCGTAGTCGGCGAACAGCTCCGACCAGGCTGCCAGTTCGTCGCCGAGGTGCAGCGGGTGCGCGAGCCGCACCGTCGCGTCATCGGACAGGACGAAGACGTCGTCCTCCGCGTCGGCGAACGTACGGTCCTCCGCCACCCGGAACGCGGTGCCCGTCCCGTCCTCCGTCCCGCTCAGCCACACCAGTCGGCGCACCAGGTGCCACAGCAGCGGATGACCGACGAACAGCTCCTGGAACTCCCGGGCCGTCCAGGAGCGCCCGGTCACCATCGCGGCCTCCAGACGCCGCACCTGGTCGGAGGCGATCGTCCGGACGTCCTTCTTGAGCGTCATGAACCGCTTGCGCTCCGCCGGGGCGAGCTCCTCGTCGTCGCGGGCGCCCGGCTTCGGCAGGTCCTTGCGGCGCTTGCCGTCACCGTCCAGCACGTACGGGCGCAACTGCTCGTCGAAACCGACCGTGAACGAACGGGGGCCGTAGTCGATGACCGTCGAACCGTCCGCCTCCAGCCCGAGGTCGGGCACGAGACGGTCGGAGAGCTGCTCCCCGGTCAGCCCCAGCCCCGCGGCCACCTCGGCGATCTTCTCCCCGGCCCGCACCTTCAGCGCCTTGAACTTCACCCGCTGCGAGATGCCGTGCAGATGCAGCAGCGCCACATCGGTGCCGATGGCGGCCAGCACGTCGAGCCCTTCGACGGCCCGGTGGTGCGCCGACTCACCGGGCCAGGACCGGATCAGCGGAGTGAGCCGGCGGACCGTCTCGTCGTCGCCCAGCAGCCCCAGCGCGTTCAGCGCCCATGACTCCTTCGCGGGCATGTTCGCCAGCCGCCACTGCTCGAACACGGCCCAGGCGAACTCGGCGAGCGAGGCGGCTTCGGCCGTTTCGGTCAGCGAGGAGATTCCCGGGTACACCTCACCGGGCTTGGACAGCGCCAGCATCGTCAGGGCGTGGCGCACCGCCGTCACCGGCAGCGCACCGCCGGACCGGACGACGACCTGCGGCAGCACCGCGGGCTCCGCCCAGCCCGGCAGCACCGGCATCCTGGCCGGCAGCGCCCGCTCCAGCGGGTCGGCGGCCAGCAACTCGTCCACCGCTGCCGCGGCCGGTGCACCGTACCCCCGGGCGGCCTCGCGCACCACGTCGTCGCCGTGCGTCGCGGCGATCGACGTCAGTGCCTGCTCGGCGGCGCTGCGTGCGGCGCCCGCCTTGCCCACGGCGGCCGGCACCAGGAGCGGGGCCGCCGCCGCACCGTGCCGGGCGAACCAGGCACGGGTGGTCACCGAGGTGGACTTGAGCCGGACGGACCAGTCCGCCATGTGCCGGGCGACGTCCGCATCGACGAACGGGAGCAGCAGCGGGGCGAGGGTGCTCGGCTGCCTGGGCACGGTGCGCAGCAGCAGCGGCAGCGCGGCCAGGCCGAATCGTGCGGCGACCGGCTTGAGCGTGTCCTCGCCGTCCCACAGATCGGTCGGGTGCCAGTTGTCGAGCAGCGGGGCGACCACTTCCTCGTCGCCGTGGACGAACAGCCACGCCGGTCGCAGATCTTCCGCGGCCGTGCCGTGACGCAGGACGTCGATGTACTCGTTCATGTCGCCGTTGTTGCGATTGCGCGTGTACCAGGAGGAGGCGGCCGCCCAGGCCTCCTGTTCCCCGGGCAGCCACTCCAGCGTGGGCTCGGAGACCGGGGTCAGCCCGGCCACGGGCTTGGCACTGGCGGTGGTGCGGGGCCGGGACCACGGCGGAGCCGTCAGCACGGCCGGCAGGGCGTCCACCGGTGCGTCGGCGATCAGGTTCACCGGATTGACCAGCGGTTCGACGATCTCCACGACCTCGGGGCCGAGTTCGCCGAGCGCCAGTGACACCACCTCGCGGTAGGCACCGACATGACTCCGGAGCAGTTGCAACGACTGGGAAGCCGCCGCCGAACCACCGGCCGACTCGGCGGCCAGCAGCCGGATCGCCCGCACCGGGTATCGGCGCATGGCTTCGAGGAGCGAGGGGCGGACGTGCTTGGAGTCCGCATGCGCCAGCAGGCCGAGGAAGGCCTTGTCCGTGGGCAGCTCCACCAGGGCCTCGGCGGCGAGCTTCACGCCGTCCGAGTAGTAGCGGTTGCCGTCGAGCGCGTCGGCCAGTGACTCGGCGATGACCGGGCCGACGCCCTCGGCGACCGTCGCGATGGTCGCGACACCGAGGGTGTGGTCCGGGCGGTAGGGCAACAGCGGCACCTGGTCGGGCGAGTACAGCGAGCTGAACACCATGGCGCGCAGCGTGCGGTCCTGCTCCGCGTGCACCGCCGGATCGGCGCAGAGCTCGTCGACCCAGTCGGTCTCGCCCGGAACCAGATAGGAGACGAGGATCCTGCGCAAGGTGTCGGTGCGGCACTCCGCCAGCGCCTCGACCGCCGCCCGGTACGTGGCCTCGTCGGCCGCGGCGAGCAGCGCACGGACCCGGTCGATCGGCGCTCGGTGGTGATGGGCCCAGTACGAGTGGCGCGGGCCCGGGAGCGCCATCAGCCGGGGCGCGCCCCGCTGGAGGCCGCTCTGCTGCCAGTTGGCGTCGACCGAGAACACCTCGGTCGCGGCCCGTGCGGCGAACACGAGGCCGTAGCGCTGCGACCAGAAGTCCGCCCACCCCGGAAGGTCGGCGATCGCGGTCAGCGCGGCCGCACCGGCCGGTGCGGGGTATCCGTCGAGGTGGGCGCGCAGTGCCTCGGCCACTGCCGCGTCCGACTGCGGCGAGTCGGCGAACTCCTCGATCCAGGACGCGTCCTCGGCGAGCCTGGTCTCGATCGCGGCGATCGCCTCCCGCCGCGGCTTGGACGGTTTGCGGGGGACTCCGCCGCGCCGCGGGTGGAGCACCCGCTTCCAGGCGTCGGGCAGGGTGAAGGTGTCCTCGTCGGGAAGCACGGGCGCGCCCGCGTCCGCGACCACGTCGGGGGCGGTCGCCGCGGTGGGGGAGGACGGGGCGGCGGGTGCCGAGGCGGACGCCTCGACCTCGCGGTACCCCTTCTTCTCCTTCTCCGCGATCGTCTTCACGACCTGGGCGGCAGCGGCCTCGGCCGACGCGTACTCCTTGGTCTGCGTACGTCCGTCGCTTCCGCACCGCCCATAGCGCACCGTCACCACGGCGCCCTCGGCCTCGGTCTCCCAGAACTTCGACGCAGTGCCCTCGACATACTCCCAGCGGCGCACAGCTCCGCCCCCTTCCCGCCCACAGCCCGCTCCGCCGCGGGCTTTTCGATCAGTGGTGCCACAGTAGAACGGAGCACTGACAACGCAGCGTGACCGGGGCCTCCTGGCGGTGAATCCGCAGGTCAACCCCTCGGCCGCAGGCCCGCGCAGCCCCGCGCGGGCCACGCAGCTCCGGACGGTGACGAGTGACGCATCGCCCTGTGCCGCACCGGAGAAGCCGCACCACCCCGTGCCGCGCCGGAGAACCGGTGACCGCGCCCGGTCGTGTGTCAGGGAGCGGAGATGGCGCGCTCGCCGCCGGACGACGCCCAGGACGGCGCCACACCGGTGACCTGGCACACCATCAGGAAGAGCGGGATGGGCGGGGTGTAGGGCGTGCGGTTGTCGGGCTGGTGGATCAACCGGGGCCGGGCCGCGGGGACGTAAGCCCCCTGCGCGTAGAAGGCCTGCGTGGGCCAGTCCAGATCGAGGTCGGAGCCCGCGGGCACGATCCACCACCAGCGCTCGGCGTCCGCGAAGACGCAGCCGGTGCGCGGCAGGTGGGACATCAGCCGGAAACCGTACCGGGCCGGCACCCCCACCGCGTCGCAGCCCAGGCTCGCCGACAGTGCGGGCGGCAGCGGCAACGGCACCGTGCCCGCCGTACCGGGGGCGGGGCGCAGCTCACGGGGGTGGCGCGTGCCGAGCAGATGGGACATCGCGTTCTTCAGCATGACCGCTCCGAGCCGTGCGGCAGTTCCGCCCAGACGATGCGGCCCGAGCCGTTGCACGCGTCGTGGGAACCCCATGAACTGGACATCGCGTCGACGAGCAGCAGGCCGCGTCCGTGCTCGTCGTCGGCGGTACGGCGCAGCTGCGGCCCGCCGGGCTGGTGTCCCTGGTCCTGCACGGCTATCCGCAGCCGTCTGTCGAGGCAGCGCAGCTCGCACACGACGCGAGCGCTCATGGTGTGCACGACCGCGTTGGTGACCAGTTCGGAAACGATCAGGATCGCCGAGTCGTGGGCGTCCGCGTCGAGCTGCCACAGGTCGAGCCGGGCCCGGGTCAGCCGCCGTGCGCCGGCCACCGACTCGGGGTGCGCGGGCAGGGCGAAGCAGTACCGGAGCGCCTCCGTCCCGGGACTGAGATCCATGAGCCGGGGGATGAGCGCACTGCCAGGTGCCACAACCGATTCCTCACAGTGGGGGCTGCGTCACGCTCCGCGCACTCACCTGAATGAGGGCGGTCGCGACATCGTGAACTGGTTCACTCACCAACTCTCCCCCTGTCGTGAACACTTGGCAAGGGGCACTCTGAAAATTTCAGAGTGGCTGTGTTCTGGTCGGCCCGCGCATGGCACACTGCTCAAAAACAGCGCATGGGGAGGTCTGAAGTGAGCGAACCGCGGTCCGCCCCGACCGTGGGTCAGGTCGTTCTCGGCAAGCGCCTGCAGGATCTGCGGGAGCGCGTCGGCCTGAGCCGTGACCAGGCTGCCAAGGTGCTGCGGGTCGCTCCTGCGACGATACGCAGGATGGAGACCGCCGAGGTCGCTCTCAAGATCCCCTATGTACAGATACTGCTGAAGGCCTACGGAATCTCCGACGACGAGGCCGACGCCTTCGTGGAGCTCGCCGAGGAGGCCAACAAACCCGGCTGGTGGCAGCGGTTCCACGATGTGCTGCCCGACTGGTTCAGCATGTACGTCAGCCTTGAGGGCGCCGCGAGCCTGCTGCGCATGTACGAACCGCATTTCGTCCCCGGACTGCTGCAGACCGAGGACTACGCGCGCTCGGTGATGCGCACCGGAGCCGTGGGCCAGACCAGACCCGAGGACATAGAGCGCCACGTGGCGCTGCGGATGGAGCGCCAGTCCCTGCTGACGCGGCCGGACGCCCCGAAGCTGTGGGTGGTGATGGACGAGACGGTGCTGCGCCGTCCCGTCGGCGGCGTCGGCGCCATGCGGGAGCAGATCGACCGGCTGCTCGAAGCGACCGAGATGCCGCATGTGACACTGCAGATCGCGGAGTTCTCGACGGGCCACCACCCGGGCACCTACGGCCCGTTCGTACTCTTCCGCTTCGGTGTCCCCGAACTCCCCGACATGGTCTACAGCGAGTACCTGACCGGTGCCGTCTACTTCGACGCGCGCCCCGAGGTGGCCTCCTACCTCGAAGTCATGGACCGCATGGCGGCTCAGGCCGCGACTGCACAACGCACGAAGGAAATCCTCCGGGACTTCCGCAAGGAGCTGTGATGGATCCCATATACAACGGCATGCCGGCCGCCGAACTCGGCTCCGAGGGCTGGCACAAGCCGTGGAGCGGTGGGAACGGGGGCAATTGCGTCGAAGCGATGAAGCTGTCCGACGGCAGGGTCGCCGTACGCCAGTCCGCCGACCCGGACGGCCCGGCCCTGATCTACACCCCGCGCGAGATCGCCGCGTTCATCCAGGGCGCCAAGTCCGGTAAGGCGGACTTTCTGCTCACCTGATCCGCGTCCGCCGGCCCGGCACCGCATCCGGACCGGCCTTCTCCCCCGAATCAGCGGCACCGGAGCCGTCCCGGCCCCACACTCTTGTTGTTCGCCGACCTCTGGACCCATGGAGCGCGCTATGACCGGGCACGACCCCCGAGCCGTCGACATCGACACCACCAAGCCTCATCCCGCACGGATGTACGACTGGTTCCTCGGCGGCAAGGACAACTACCCGGTCGACGAGGAGATGGCCCGGCAGCTGCTCGCCCTCGACGCACGGGGGCGCGACATGGCCCGGGTGAACCGGGCCTTCATGCACCGGGCCACCCGATGGCTCGCCGAGAACGGCATCCGCCAGTTCCTCGACATCGGCACCGGCATACCGACCGAGCCGAACCTCCATCAGATCGCCCAGCGGACCGCACCGGACGCGCGCATCGTCTACTGCGACAACGACCCGATCGTCCTCGCCCACGCGGCGGCCCTGCTGCGCTCCACCCCGCAGGGCGCCACCGAGTACATCCAGGCCGACGCCCGCAAGCCGGAAGCCATCCTCGAAGAGGCCGGCAGGGTGCTCGACTTCGACAAGCCGATCGCCCTGTCGCTCCTCGCCCTGCTGCACTTCCTGGACGACGAGGACGGCGCCGCCGAGCTCGTCGACCGTCTCGTCGAGCGCCTCGCCCCCGGCAGCTACCTGGTGCTCTCGCACACCACCGGGGACTTCGACCCCGAGCGCGCGGCGCAGGCGTCCGAGATGTACCGGGCCCGGGGGATGACGCTGCGCCTGCGCTCGCACGCCGAGGTCTCCACGTTCTTCGACGGACTCGAACTCGTCGAGCCGGGGGTGTCGCTCGCCGCGGACTGGCACCCGGAGCTCGGCGAAGTGATCGAGGTCCCCGGCGACGAGCCGATCCCGGGTTACACGGGTGTCGCCCGCAAGCCCTGATCCGGCCTCATCCGGGCGGGCCCGTTTCTCCTGGTCGGGCCGGGTCCGGACCAGGACCCACCGTGACCTGCACCGGACCCGGCGCAGGTCACGGGGGACAGCCCTCGCCGGGTGACAATGGACGTATGTCACGACGCACGAAACGACCGGGCCGCCCCGCCCCCACCGCACCACGGCCCCCCGCGGTCACCGCGGATTCGCCGTGCCCGTGCGGCCTGCCGGCCACGTACGCGGACTGCTGCGGCCGGCTGCACGCCGGGACCGCCGCCGCGCCGACCTGCGAGGCGCTGATGCGCTCCCGGTACGCCGCCTTCGTCGTCCGGGACGAGGCGTACCTGCTGCGCACCTGGCACCCCGACACCCGGCCGCCCGCCGTCGACTTCGACCCCGGGATGCGATGGGTGCGCCTGGAGGTGCTGGAGACGACCGACGGCAGCCCGTTCCACACCACGGGCACGGTCACCTTCCGCGCGCACTACACGGACGACGGGCGGCCGGACTCGCTCCACGAGAAGAGCCGCTTCGTCCGGCACGACGGTGCCTGGGTGTACGCGACCGCGGTCTTCGTCGACTGACGCCCGCGGGCGGCGGCCCGGCCGGTTCAGGCCGCCGTCCCGGCCAGGGCCCTCTCCCGCGGCAGCTCCTGCGCCAGGTCCTCCGCCAGCAGCCGTTTGGCGATCACGTCCACCGCGGCCCGCAGCTGCCGGTCGTCCGGGCGTGCCCCGTGCTCGTCCAGGCGCTCATTGAGCCACCGCGCCCACGCGTCGGTGATCGCGGCGGCCTCCCGGCTCCCGGCGGCGGTGTGCGTGAACACCCGGCCGTCGCCGGTGAGATAACCCTCCTCGATCATCCGGTCGAAGACCGGCACCAGCACCTCGGGCGGCAGCCGGTGCCGGGTCGCGATCAGCCGCAGACCCGCGTGGCCCACCATGCGGGTGAACAGCTCGACCTGCATCACCGCCCAGGCGCCCGCCATGTCCAGCCGGGTGTCCGAGTCCGCGACGATCCGCCGGGCCGTGTCCGGGCCCACCCCGTGCAGGATCTTGGCCACCGCGAATTCGAGGAGCTGGGCCGAGTCGCCCGTGCCCGGCTGCGCGAAGCCCTCGCCCATGTCCGTGGAGCCGACCCGGGCCGTGTCCCGCAGCTTCACCTGCTTCAGGAAGAGAGCGACGAAGAACCCCAGCACCGCGACCGGCACCGTCCACAGGAACACGGTGTGCAGCGTGTCCGCGTACGCCTGGGCCAGTGGCGCGGACTGCGCGGGGGGCAGCCCGTGCAGTCCCGCCGGGCTCTGCGCGGCCTTCGCCAGCGTCGCGGGGTCGCCGCCGGCCCTCGCCGCCGCGGCGACCCCGTCGGTGAGATTGGGCTTCAGCGCGTTGGCGTAGATCGTGCCGAACACCGCCGTACCGAACGAGCTGCCGAGCGTACGGAAGAACGTCACGCCCGACGTCGCCGTACCCAGGTCCGCGTAGTCGACCGTGTTCTGCACGGCGATCGTCAGCACCTGCATGGCCAGACCGATGCCGACGCCGAGCACCAGCATGTACAGCGACTCCAGCCACACCCCGGTGCCCGGACCCATCCGGGAGAGCAGATACAGCCCCACCGCCATGATCAGCGAGCCGACGATGGGGAAGATCCGGTACTGGCCCGTCTTGGAGACCACGTTGCCGCTGAAGATCGAGGCGACGAGCAGGCCGAGGACCATCGGCAGCGTCCGTACGCCCGAAAGGGTCGCCGAGTCCCCGTCCACGTACTGCAGATAGGTCGGCAGGAAGATCATCGCGCCGAGCATCGCGAAGCCCACGATGAAGCTCAGGACCGAGCAGACGGTGAACACCGGATTCCGGAAGAGCCGCATCGGCAGCATCGGCTCCTGCGCCCGGAACTCCACGAGGCAGAAGAGCGCCAGTGCGACCAGGCCGCCGGCGAAGAGACCGAGGATGACGGGCGAGCCCCACGCGTACTCGTTTCCGCCCCAGCTCGTCGCCAGGATCAGCGCGCTCGCGCCGACCGTGACCATCGCGATGCCCAGGTAGTCGATGACGGGCCGGCCGGCGGCCTTGACCGAAGGAATCGTCCGGGCCGCGGCGATCACCACCACGATCGCGATCGGCACATTGACGTAGAACGCCCAGCGCCAGCTCAGATGGTCGGTGAAGAGTCCGCCGAGCAGCGGCCCGATCACCGTCGACACCCCGAAGACCGCGCCGATCGCACCCTGGTACTTGCCGCGTTCGCGCAACGGGATCACATCGGCGATCAGCGCCATCGAGGTGACCATCAGCCCGCCGGCCCCGATGCCCTGCAGCCCGCGCCAGACGATCAGCAGCGTCATGTTGGTCGCCAGGCCGCAGAGGAACGAGCCGGTGATGAAGATGATCGCCGACAGCTGGAAGATGATCTTCCGGCCGAACAGGTCACCGAACTTGCCCACCAGGACCGTCGCCACCGTCTCCGCGAGCAGATACGCGGTCACCACCCAGGACATATGAGCGGCGCCGCCGAGGTCCGAGACGATCGTCGGCAGCGCGGTGCCGACGATCGTCTGGTCCAGGGCGGCCAGCAGAATTCCCAGCACGATCGTCGCGAAGACGATGTTCCGGCGGCGCGGATCGAGTACGGGCGGCGCGGCGGCACTCTGCGCGACGGGGGCGGTCTCGCTGGCAGTGGTCACGCTTGCACCATCACACCGGCCCGCGCTTCGCGCATGTGGGGGACGGCCGGACGGGTCGTCAGGCCGGCAGATCCCGCAGGGAAGCCTTCAGCCGGGTCACGAACGCCTCCCGTACGGGCTCCGGCACCCGGTCCAGCGAGAGGTACGGATTGAGGTCCTCCAGTTCGACGAGCAGCAGCTCGCCCCGCGCGGTCCGGCAGGCGTCGACCCGCTGGATGCCGTGGTCGAGGGTGTTCCACTCCACGAAGCCGCGGGCGAACGCCAGATCCGCCGCGCCCGGAGCGTACGGCTCCAGCACCCACCGCCGTTCCGGGTCCGGTGCGTACAGCGCGTACTGGAAGTCGTGGTCGATGAAGTAGAAGGACACCTCGTAGCGGAAGTCGATCCGGGGCTGGACGAGCATCGTGCCGTCCTCGCCGGCCGGTAGCGCGGCCTCCCGCACGAACCGCAGCCCGGCCGAGTCCGCCCCCAGCTTGGGCTTGACCACGTACTCGGGTGCCTCGGGCAGCGCCCCCAGGTCGGCCGCCCGGTCCACGGTGGGGATCACCGGGTGTCCGGCCCGGCTCAGATCGACCAGGTACTGCTTGCCCGCCATGTCCCCGCGGCCGTGCAACGGGTTGTAGACCCGGGTGCCCAGCTCCCGCGCGCGGGCGCGGAACGCGTCGTACGCCTCCTGGTAGTGCAGCACCGGACCGCTGTTGCGTATGACGACCGTGCCGAAGCCGTCCAGCAGCGCGGCGGCGTCCCGGGGGTGACAGAGCGCGACGTCGAACTCCTCCCGCAGCCGCGCGGTCAGCTGGATGTCCTCGTCGCAGTAGCGGCGGCCACGCGCCTGGTAGGCGAGGTCGGTGACGAACAGGACGGACGGCCGCGGACCGGCTGGCATGGCGCTCCTCCAAGGGGTGTTTCGGTGGACAGCTGATCAATAGCCTTGACGGCGTTGCCCGTTCACGACCCTGGAGCGTCATGATGTCTGCCCCGCACGAGCCGGCCGCATCGCAAACGCCGTCGCTGCCCGACATTCTCTCGCCCGCCTTCGCGGCCGATCCCTACGGGGCGTACCGGATCATGCGCGAGAGCGCGCCGCTGATCCGGCACGAGGCCACGAACAGTTACCTCGTCTCCCGGTACGAGGACGTGGAGCGGGTCTTCAAGGACCGGGCGGGGGAGTTCACCACCGACAACTACGACTGGCAGATCGAACCCGTCCACGGCCGGACGATCCTCCAGCTCAGCGGCCGTGAGCACGCCGTGCGCCGGGCCCTGGTCGCCCCGGCCTTCCGGGGCACGGACCTCCAGGAGAAGTTCCTGCCGGTCATCGAGCGCAACGCACGCGAGCTGATCGACGCCTTCCGTCACACCGGCGAAGCCGATCTCGTCCCCGCCTTCGCGACCCGCTTCCCGGTCCTCGTCATCGCCGACATGCTCGGCCTGGACCGGGCGGACCACGAGCGCTTCCACAGCTGGTACACCACCGTCATCGCCTTCCTCGGCAATCTGGCGGGCGACCCAGAGGTGGCCGCGGCCGGTGAGCGGACCCGCCGGGAGTTCGCCGAGTACCTGATCCCGGTCATCCGGCGGCGCCGGGACGAGCCGGGCGACGACCTGCTCTCCGCGCTCTGCGCCGCCGAGGTCGACGGGGTGCGGATGAGCGACGAGGACATCAAGGCGTTCTGCAGCCTGCTGCTCGCTGCGGGCGGCGAGACCACCGACAAGGCCATCGCCTCCGTCTTCGCCAATCTGCTCACCCACCCCGAGCAGCTCGCCGCGGTACGGGAGGACCGCGGCCTCATCGACCGGGCGTTCGCCGAGACCCTGCGCCACACCCCGCCGGTCCACATGATCATGCGCCAGACGGCGAAGGAGGTGGAGCTCAGCGGCGGGACGGTCCCGGCGGGGGCCACCGTCACCTGCCTGATCGGCTCCGCCAACCGCGACGAGTCGCGCTACCACGAGCCCGACCGCTTCGACATCTTCCGCTCCGATCTGACCAGCACCACCGCCTTCTCGGCGGCCGCCGACCACCTGGCGTTCGCGCTCGGCCGGCACTTCTGCGTCGGCGCGCTGCTGGCCAGGGCGGAGGTGGAGACGGGGGTGAACCAACTGCTGGACGCGATGCCCGGCCTGCGGCTCGCGGACGGCTTCACCCCCACCGAGCACGGCGTCTTCACCCGGGGCCCGCGCTCGCTGCCGGTGCGGTTCACCCCGGTCACCGGCTGAGAACCGGGCCCGGCACGGGAACGGCCGGCGGGCGGAGCGGTTCAGCGGATGCGGCGGAGGGAGTCACCAGGGGCTGCCGGGGCGCACCGCGAGCCGGGGGTGATGGGCGGCGAGGATCTTGTTGGCGCGGGCCAGTTCGGAGAGTGCCTGCTCGCGGTCGGCCCGGTCCTCGTCGCAGAGCCGCGGACCACGGAACCTGCGCACCTCGCGCGCGGCGCAGTCGGCGTCGAATTCCGCCTGGAGGATGTGCGGCGGGATGCAGGACCCGATCAGCGCGGCGACCCGGTCCGGGATCGGCACGGGAACGAGGAGGTGCGAGGCGGTCATGGGGGGTTCCCTCTCGGAAATGGTCGGCCAGGAGGCGGGTTCTCGGCTCGGCCGCCGGGTGCGGCGGCCGATATCTCCATATGTACGGGACGCGGTTCCGGGTTTCTCGTTGAGAACGTCTCCGTGTGGCAACCGTTTGAGAGTGACCGTCTATTTTGCCTTACCCATAAGTAAGTTGACTCATGGTGAGGACCGTGATCCGGCCGAAAACCGACTCAGGGCGCTGTTTCGTCGCCACGGGCCCGCAACTGGAGTGCCCGCAGCACGGCCTCGGTGGAGAACCGGCTCTCGGGATCGGTCAGTTGCTCGCCGAAGATGGACTCCAGATTGCGCATCCGGTAGCGCACCGTCTGCGGGTGGACGTCCAGCAGTTCGCCCATGTGGGCAGCGGTGCCACGGGTGTCCAGCCAGATCCGCAGGGTCTCGACCAGCCGCTCCCGGCGGGTGGCGCTGATCCCGGAGATCGGGGCCAGTTCGCGCTGGGCGAGCTGGTCGACCAGCACCGGGTCGGAGAGCAGCCACAGGGTGATGAGGTGGTCCTCGCAGAGGATGACGGGCGCGTCGTCGATGATGTTCGTGTCGACGAGTTCGAGTACGCGCCGGGCCCAGCGGATCGAGTCCGAGGCCAGGGCGGTGGGCACGGTCAGGCCGATCGCGGCGTGGGTGCCGAGGAGCGCCTCGTCCAGCATGTGTCTTCGGCTGTCGTCGAACGTTCCGGGGATCAGTAAGTGCGGTTGGGGGTCGCTGAGATCGGCCAGGACGTCGCGGTCCGCCACGGCCCGATCCAGGGTGGCGGGGGAGCGGACGGCGACCAGGGTGACTTCCTCGGGAAGCGTCCATCCGGTCTGCTCGCAGAGCTCGGCGATGGCGGAACGGGGGGCGGGGCGGCCGGCGAGGATCAGGTGCAGCAGCCGGCGGCGCATGGCCTCGGTCTGTTCGCCGGTCTGTGACTGCACCTCCAGGAAGCCTTCCCGGGAGAGGGATTCGAGCTCGTCGATGTAGGCGAAGAGCGCGTCGGCGAAGCTGAGCATGAGAGTCGGTGAGAAGTTGTAGCTCCGGCCGACCTTCTTCGCCCGTCGCAACGCGACCCTGGCCCCGAGCCGGTAGGCGCCCTGGAGCGTCTCCATCGTGCGCCCTTCGTACGCCTCGAAGCGCCCGAACCGGCGGCACATGTCGTCGCGCAGCGAGGTCGAGGCGGACGGCTCGGCGACCAGGTCCACGAACGAGGAGAGGCTCTGCTCGACACCGACCCGGATGGCCTGCCCGTTGGGCCCGCTGAGCAGCCGGGCGTACTCCGGGTAGGCCCGGGTGACCTCGACGCCGATCTCCTTGATCAGGCTGGGCAGTTCGGGCCGCATGATGGCGGCGAATTCCTGGGGGAGCGGCCCCAGCGGATCCCCCGTGTCCGACGGCTGAATGAGTTCTGGCATGACTGTCCCCTTGCTCTCCGGCGCCCGGTGGGGGGTCAGGCGGTGGGGAAAGCGCTCCCACGGACCGACAGGTGCGTACCAAATCCGCGATGAAGATAGACCAAGTGAACGGTGGTGCCCACTGCTTGAGCAAGATCGAAGTGCAAGGGGCACGCATATCGGACCCGTTGCGGTGCTCCGGTGCAGGTGAGGCGGGAGTGCTCACATCCGGACAATGTTTTTCGGACTTCTACTCCCCCCGCAACAAGAAAGTAACCGTCGGTAACGAAAGCCCGTCCGGCGGATTGGTGTGGTTTCGTGCGGGTGGTGTGCAATCTCCCGAGCGCTGCGGGTGTGGCGGATTGCGGCCCTCCGTTTCTCCGTGCGTGGCGCCATTAGCGCGGGGTCGCATTATTCGGCAGGGGAAATCCTGGGCGATTCGCGGAGTGATATCAGAACCGGTCGACCGGAATGGGTAATCCGTCATTCGTGCCGCGTCGGGGGTCGGCCGGACCGCGTGCGGCCCCGGGGTGGGCGGCCCGGCCGGACCCGGTCCGGCGCCCCGTGCGACTGCCGTGCGCGCGCTGCGCGCCGGTCGGGCCGGATTCGAGGGTGCTCGCTGCGCTCCGGGAGTGCTTTCGGCTGCGCTCCATGCAGTTCAGCGGTGCGGTGCGCGGGATGCGCCAGGGCGGCATTCAGCCGCGTCGACGGTGATCTTACCGGCGAGTACATGGGTCGCTGGCGGAGCGGGTGGCCGGCGGCGAGTGCGCCCCGGGTGAGTGTCCGGCGGGCTCCCGGGCGCATGACACGGCCGTAACTACTCACTTTCGTATAGAAAATCGCGGCGATCTGCTGAGTTCTCGCTAAGCCGGAATGCGTTTATCGAGAGGGTGCGGGAATTTCTGCTTCGGGTATTGCCGCGTTGGGCTACTGGCTCGTAACGTTCGATCCGCACGGAGTTCGATCACGCAGTCGAGTCCAACGACTTCTGCGTTCCGCGATGTGAGCCGCCCTCGTGCCGGACCCATTCCCAGGGTGTGGTGCGAGGCAATCGGGTACGTCCAACTCCACTCCCTCGGAGGCTGTTCCGTGAGAAGCATCATCAAGCGTTCGCTGTTCGCCACCGCTGTCGCCACCGCCGCGTTCGGCCTCGCGGCCACCTCGGCGTCGGCCACCGCGCAGGCGACCTGGACCATCACCAACCCCAACGCGAACGGGTCGTTCTCGGCCCACCTGAAGGCCGGGACGACGGCGGACCTGCTGGACATCACCACCGACCAGTCCGTGATCTGCTACACGGCCACCGCGAGCGGCGTCGCCCCCAACGGCACGCAGCCGGACGGGACCGACATCGCGCAGATCACCTCGGCCGCCTGGGGCGACCCGGTCACCTCCCCGTGCGACGGACCGCTCGGTTCCTCCTTCAGCGCCGTACTCACCGGCACCATCCACCTCAACGCCACCAGCTACAGCGGTGGTGTGACCCAGGGCAACCTGTCGGGTGTCGACGTGACGATCACCGGTGACACGCTCTTCGGTGAGTGCACGGCCAAGATCTCCGGCAGCGCGAGCAACGCCTCCTACACCAACTCCACGGGCGAGCTCAAGATCAACAACGGCACCGGGCTCACCATCTCCTCTGTCAACAACTGTGCCGACCTGATGAACAACGGCGACACCGCCTCGTTCTCCGCGACGTACGTGCTCGACAAGCCGATCACGGTCACCTCTCCGTGAGTCGCTGACCGCACCTGACACTCCCTCGCGCCGCTCGCGTCGGCGGGCGGCGCGAGGGAGTGCTTCCGCAGACGACCAGTCAGCTCCGAGACGACGGCAGGTTGCCGAGATGAGATTGAAGTCGAGCCGCTCGTACCGAGTGGGTCAGGTCGGTGCCGTCGGCGTGATGGCGTTGCTGGCCGGGCTCGTCCCGGGCACCGGTTCCGCGAGCGACACCCGCGTGGTCGAGACGGATCTCACCTATACCTGCGGATTCTCGGCCGGTGCCCAGCCCGTTGCCGTGCGCGTGGCGGCCGGGCTGCCGGTGACTTCGAGCGCCGGAACGGTGATCCAGCCCGAGGACGTGTCCGTCTCGGTCACACTGCCCCGCGCGGCCCTTGGGGAATTCCTGGGTGCCGGCTCCCGGCAGGTGACCGGAACGACGCAACTCGCGACCGAGGTGACCCAGCGCGGCGAGTCGACCGAAGTGCCCTGGCAGGACCTGCGGATCGCCGAGACGGAGGTCGCCGCCGACGGTGATGTGTCATTGCAGGCGACCGGGGAGGTGCCCACCATCACCCCGCGCTCCAGCGGTGACATCGTTTTCACCGCCGGGCAGCTCGATCTCGAACTGTCCACGGTGCCGGCCGGCGACACGGACGGTACGCCGACGACGCTCCCCGTGTCCTGCAAGCCGGCGGACGGCCAGGCGCTGGAGCTGGGGACTGTCGGTGTGCCGGACGGGACCGTGGAGACACCACCGGGTGCAACGGTGCCGGACCCGGCCGGTACCGGCATCATCTCTCCCGGAGCGCGGCCGACGGCGACGGTCGCGGGGGACGACGAGGTCGTGCCGGGCAAGGTGCAGCCACCGGAGGGCTGCTCCTTCCTGCCGGGCCAGGAACCCAAGCCTTCCGGCGCGGGCGGCGTACCGGGCTCGGGTTACATGGCGGGCTACTCGAATGCCAACAAGCTCAACGGCGCCATGCTGTTCAAGGAGCCCGGTCTCCTCGATCTGAAGATGAACTACCTGGTGAGCAGCGGTCTCATGTGCCCCGAGGACAGAGCGGCGTGGCTGATGACGAAGGGGACGCTCGACTACCACGGGAAGCCGCAGATGCCGCCGACCGAGGCGACCTTCCTCACCTTCGGATTCATGCCGACCACCGCGAAGGTCGAGATGATGCTTGAGGGGGACGTCGACATCGCCACCATGGGCTGGTCGAAGAAGACCCCCGAGAGGCGGGCCCGCGAGACGACCATCACCGCCGCGGACCTGTGGGTCCGCCTGTATGACGTGAAGGTGAACGGGGAGCCGCTCGACGTCGGCCCGCAGTGCCGCTCCGCGCGGCCGATGCGCCTGCAGCTCAGGGGCGACGGGCTGACGGGAGGTGGCCTTCCGCCCACCGGATACACCGTCTCCAACGGCGGACCCCTCACCGGCTATGCCGAGATACCCCCTTTCAGCGGATGCGGTGCCACCGAGGACCTGGACAGCCTGTTCACCGCTTCCGTGTCCGGCAAGGGCAACTACGTGAAGATGACGCAGGCTCCGCTGTGCGTGCCGAGCAACCCGAAGTCCCCCTGCCCGCCCAGCAAACCCACCCCCGAACGCTGACCTGGCGCATCCGCGCGCCCCATTTCCCGAACCGAAAGGCTGGACCATCAATGAGCGCTGCCCAGAACCGTGTCAGACCCGCACTTCTCGGCGCCCTGGTCGCGGTGGCCGTCGGCATTCCGCTGAGCACCTCGCCGGCGAGTGCCGCCTCCGCCCAGGAGATGAACGGCAACTGGGCGCCCTTCACCCGGTGTCCGGTCGACGACCCGGCCATGCTGGCCGCGGACGGCAAGACGGACATCGCGATCTGCGTGGCCTCGCACTCGGAGAGCGGCTCCATCAAGCTGGGCAACACCGTGGCGACGACCGGCGCCAACGACCTGCAGTTCGGTGTCGTCCGCAACGCGACGACGGGGGTCTCCAAGATCGTGGCGCCCGACGGCGGTTCGATCGTCGGAGCGCCGACGGAGATACCCGGTGGTCTGCTCGGCCTCATGTGCCCGAGCGGGATTCCGGTGGTCTCGGACATCTGCAAGCAGCTGACGGACAACAACCTCAACCGGGTCGTCGCCACCGTGCAGTCGGCGGGCACTCCCACCAACTTCGACCTGTCGGCGGGGATGACGAGCGGCAAGCCGATCGTCGACATCCCGGTCCGGATCCACCTGGAGAACCCGTTCCTCGGCTCGAAGTGCTACATCGGGACCACCTCCAGCCCGATCGTGCTGCGTCCGCAGAATCTCACCAAGCCGGCCCTGGCCAGCCAGCGCTTCGACGCCAACGGCACGCCGAACACCGCGGGTGTCCTGAACCGGGTCGCGCTGACCGGCAACGACCAGGGCGACGCCGCGTTCGCCGTCCCAGGAGTGAGCGGCTGCGGCCCGCTGACCCTCGGCGAGCTGAACTGGGCCGTCAACCTGAAGACGGCTCTGCCCTCGGCGTCCGGGAACAACAACCTGGTGCTCAACGACGCCGCCACGTACACGGCCGGCCTGACCTCCCCGGGTGCCGCGGTGCCCAACGCCGGCCGGCTCCTGTCGGAGAACTGGCACGCCGGAGTGGCGCGGTAGCAGAGGGCCGGGAGGAGCATCCATGAGACCTGTGACCGGACGCATCACCGGACGAACCTTCGGCGTGGTCGCGGCGGTCGTCGCCGCGGCGGCGGGGCCGGCGGTACCCGCGGCCTCCGCCGCACCGGCTCCGGTCCCGGCCTCCGCCGCACCGGCTCCGGTCCCGGCCACCGGTGCCTGGACCGCGACCCTGGCACCGGGATCGACGGCCGAGTTCCTCGACGTGGTCAGCAGCCGGTCGATCTCCTGCGACCGGAGCGCGGCCTCGGGGACGGACTACGTCATCGAACACGTGACGTGGGACTGCGTGGGGGAGTCGGGCTCCACCGGCGACGTCCAGCAGGGCGGTCCCACGTACTTCGATCCGGCGAGTTCCTCGGGGGGCGTGATCTCGGGGAGCGTCTCGGGAGTCGACGCGCGGTTCACCATGGACACGTTGTTCGGTTCCTGCACGGGATCGATATCCGGATCGGCGAGCAACGCCGCGTTCAACACCGCGACCGGTGAATTCACCGTGTCCGGTGGATCCGGTCTCGCCATCTCGAACGTCAACAACTGTGCCGGTCTCTTCAACGACGGGGACCCGGTGGCTTTCACGGCCACCTATCGGGTTGTTTTCGCATAGCGCCGACCGTCGCCGCCATCCGTCCGCCCTGCCCGGATTTCATTGCCGGGCGGGGCGGACGCATGTGTGACCGACCTCCGGCGGAACGACAGGGAAGGACTCACTTGTCGACAAGTGAATGGCCGCGCATGCTCACCCGTTCACAAAAACGCTGCGAACGCCAATCATCGTGCAAAAAGTTCCGGGACCGCTATTGCGGATGCAGGTTACCGAGCCGTAGCGTCCCGGTTGAGCAGCGCGGAAACATATCCGTGACGGCTCGTTCGGTGCATCTCGGGTCTTCGTGGCTCCGGCCTCGCCGGCCGCGGGGACCGGTCTGTACCCCGGAGGATCTTGCGCAGATTTCGACAAAGCCCGCGCACGGCTTTGTCACTCGGTGACAAGTGATCCACACCAGGCATCAGATTCGTCGATTTCCGCTGTTCAACGGCTTGTCCTGGCGGATTCGTCGGACATAGCGTGCGCCTCCTGGTGCATGTGTGACGGGCCGCCATCGCATTTCTCAGAGCCGGAGCGCTGACAGATGACTTCGTTCACCACAACTTCGAAGGAGGGCCGATGGGAATCGAAGTAGTCGTCGAAGGCCTCACGAAGTCCTTCGGCAAGCAGAACATCTGGCAGGACGTCACCCTCACACTGCCCGCCGGTGAAGTGAGCGTCATGCTCGGGCCTTCCGGCACCGGAAAGACCGTCTTCCTGAAATCCATCATCGGTCTGCTGAAGCCGGAACAGGGGCGCGTCCTCATCAACGGCGTCGACATGGTGAACAGCCCGGAACGCGAGATCATGGAGACCCGGAAACTCTTCGGGCTCATGTTCCAGGACGGCGCCCTCTTCGGATCGATGTCGCTCTTCGACAACATCGCCTTCCCCTTGCGTGAACACACCCGCAAGAAGGAATCGGAGATCCGCCGGATCGTCATGGAACGGATCGACATCGTCGGTCTCCTCGGCGCCGAGGACAAACTGCCGGGTGAGATCTCCGGCGGAATGCGCAAGAGAGCCGGCCTGGCCCGCGCCCTCGTCCTGGACCCGCAGATCATCCTCTGCGACGAACCGGACTCCGGACTCGACCCGGTCCGCACCGCGTACATCTCCCAGCTGCTCATCGATCTCAACGCGCAGATCGACGCGACGATGCTGATCGTCACCCACAACCTCGACATCGCGGCCACCGTCCCGGACAACATGGGGATGCTCTTCTGCCGCAACCTCGTCACCTTCGGACCCCGCGAGGTGCTGCTCACCAGCGACATGCCGGTCGTCTCCCAGTTCCTCGCGGGACGCCGCGAAGGACCCATCGGGATGGCGGAGGAGAAGGACGCCGCCACCCTCGCCGAGGAGGAGATGAACGGCTACGGGGTCGGCATCAGCTCAGCCAACGCGCCCCGCACCGTCGTACCCCAGCTGGAGCCCTCGCCCGGCATGCCCGTCCGGCAGGCCGCGCTGCGCCGCCGCGAACGGGTCCTGTCGATGATGGGCCAGCTGCCCGAGGCCGCCCGCACCGCCATCATGAAGAGCTACACCCCGGCCGTGGGCGGTGAACGCCTGTGACGGCCCCCATGCCGGTGCTGCCCCCCGAGCCGCCCCCGTCCCCGGCGGCCGGCGCGACGCCGTCGCAGCGGCCGGAGCAGAAGGCCCCGAACCGGCTGCTCTCCCCGCTGCGCGAGACCGGGAAGCTGTTCTCGCTCGCCGCCACCGTGAGCCGGGAGGTCTTCCGACGGCCTTTCCAGGTACGGGAGTTCATCGAGCAGTTCTGGTTCGTCGCCAGCGTCACCATCCTGCCCGCCGCACTCGTCTCGATCCCGTTCGGCGCGGTCATCGCCCTCCAGGTCGGCTCGCTGACCCAGCAGCTCGGCGCCCAGTCGTTCACCGGCGGTGCCAGCGTCCTCGCCGTCATCCAGCAGGCCAGCCCCATCATCGTGGCCCTGCTGATCTCCGGCGCCGCGGGCTCGGCCATCTGCGCGGACCTCGGATCGCGGAAGATCCGTGAGGAACTCGACGCGATGGAGGTCATGGGCGTCTCGCCCATCCAGCGCCTCGTCGTCCCCCGGGTCCTGGCGACCATGCTGGTCGCCGTACTGCTCAACGGGCTCGTCTCCGTGGTCGGCACGCTCGGCGGCTACTTCTTCAACGTGATCCTCCAGCACGGCACCCCCGGGGCCTACCTGGCCAGCTTCTCCGCCCTCGCCCAGCTCCCCGACCTGTACATCAGCGAGGTCAAGGCGCTGATCTTCGGCTTCATCGCGGGCATCGTCGCCGCCTACCGGGGACTCAATCCGCGCGGCGGCCCCAAGGGGGTCGGCGACGCGGTGAACCAGTCCGTCGTCATCACCTTCATGCTGCTGTTCTTCGTGAACACGGTCCTCACGGCGATCTACCTCCAGATCGTCCCCGCGAAGGGGAGCTGACCGATGTCGATGCTCAGCTGGCTCGACCGATCAGGTGAACAACTCACCTTCTACGTACGTGCGTTGATCTGGGTTCCGCGGACCCTGCGCCGCTATCTGCGCGAGGTCCAGCGGCTGCTGGCCGAAGTGGCCTTCGGCAGTGGCGGTCTCGGTGTCATCGGCGGCACCATCGGCGTGATGGTCGCGATGACGCTCTTCACCGGCACCGTCGTCGGCCTCCAGGGATACGCGGCCCTCAACCAGATCGGCACCTCGGCCTTCACCGGCTTCATCTCCGCCTACTTCAACACCCGCGAGATCGCCCCGCTCGTCGCCGGACTCGCGCTCTCCGCGACCGTCGGCGCGGGTTTCACCGCCCAGCTCGGCGCGATGCGGATCAACGAGGAGGTCGACGCCCTGGAGGCGATGGGGGTGCGGTCCATGCCGTATCTCGTCTCCACCCGGATCATCGCCGGGGTCGTCGCGATCATCCCGCTGTACGCGATCGGGCTGCTCTCCTCGTACCTGGCGTCCCGCTACATCACGGTCCTGTTCAACGGCCAGTCCGCGGGCACCTACGACCACTACTTCAATCTCTTCCTCTCCCCGGACGACGTGCTGCTTTCGGTGCTCAAGGTGCTGATCTTCAGCGTGATGGTGATCCTCGCGCACTGCTACTACGGCTTCCACGCCACCGGCGGGCCCGCCGGTGTGGGCGTCGCGGTCGGGCGGTCGGTGCGCAACGCCATCGTGCTCATCAGCGTCACCGACTTCTTCCTCTCGCTCGCCATCTGGGGCGCGACCACGACGGTGAAGGTGGCCGGCTGATGAAATCCCACCGGACGCAGACCGTCCGCCGCAGACTCGCCGGAGTCACCTTCCTCCTCGTACCCGCCGTACTCGTCTGGTTCTCGGTCTCGGTGTACCGGAAGGACTTCACCGACGACGCCACCGTGACCGTACGCACCTCCAGCGTCGGCAACGAGATGCACGACAACGCCGATGTGAAGCTGCGCGGCGTCGTCGTCGGCCAGGTCCGCGACATCGCCGCGGACGGGAAAGGGGCCCGGCTCACCCTGGCCATCAACCCCGACAAGCTCGACCGGATCCCGGCCGACGTGACGGCCCAGATGCTGCCCACCACGCTGTTCGGGGAGCGGTTCGTCGCCCTCGTACCGCCCGAGCTGCCCTCCACGCAGCCGCTGCGGGCCGGCTCCGTCATCCCGCAGGACCGTTCCAGCAACGCCATCGAGCTGGAGGAGGTCCTCGATAACGTCCTGCCGCTGCTGACCGCCGTCAAGCCGGAGAAGCTCGCCGCCACCCTCGGCGCGGTCTCCCAGGCACTCGAAGGGCGCGGCGAGAAGCTCGGCGACACCCTCGCCACGCTCGACGCGCATCTGGCGAAGTTCAACCCCCAGCTGTCCACGCTCAACGCCGACATCAAGGAACTCGTCAAGGTGAGCAAGGTGTACGGGGACGCCGCACCCGACATCCTCGACGCACTCACCGACTTCACCACCACCAGCGGCACCATCGCCGAGCAGCAGGCACAACTCGCCGGGCTGTACGGGTCCACGACCGCCTCCGCCCAGGACCTCACCTCGTTCCTGCGGGAGAACAAGGACAACCTGATCCGGCTCTCCGCCGAGAGCAGGCCGACGCTGGAACTGCTGGCGAAGTACTCCGCCGAATTCCCCTGCACCCTGCGGACCCTGGCCGGCTTCGTCCCGGCCATGGACAAGGCGCTCGGCAAGGGCACCGACAGGCCCGGCCTCCACGTCACCATCAAGTCCGTGAAGTCCCAGGGCAAGTACGTGCCCGGCAAGGACACCCCGGTCTACGACGCGACCGGCGGACCGCACTGCTACTCCGTGCCGTACGTGGGCAAGGCCGTACCGACCGCGGACACCCGCGCGGCGACGCCGGTCACCGCACCCGGCACGACAACCGCCGAAGAACCGGCCGGCGCGACGCCGCCCGACCCGAAGTCCGGTCTCGGCATGCCCAACTCCCCGCAGGAGAGCCGGCTCGTCAACGAGCTGGTCGCTCCCTCACTGAAGGTCCAGCCGCAGACCCTGCCCGACTGGAGCAGCGTGCTCATCGGTCCGGCCTTCCGCGGTGCGGAGGTGAAGCTCAAGTGAAGCGCCGCTCTCTCGCCGCTCCGCTCACGAAATCCATCGTCTTCATCCTGGTGACCGTGCTGGCCACCACCGTGCTGGCGCTGTCCATCGCCAACACGAGCGTGGGCGACACCACCACGTACAGGGCCAGGTTCACCGACGCCACCGGACTGGTCGTCGGCGACAGCGTCCGGATCGCCGGGGTCAAGGTCGGCCAGGTCGAATCCATCCGGGTGGCCGACAAGAGGCTCGCCGAGGTCGGCTTCGCCGTGCGCAAGGGGCGCAAGCTCCCCGCGTCGGTGACCGCCTCGATCAAGTACCTCAACATGGTCGGCCAGCGTTACATCGACCTCGACCAGGGGGCCGGGCCGGTCGGCCGGAGCTTCGCCGCCGGAGCGACCATCCCGGTCTCCCGCACCACCCCGGCGCTCGACCTCACCCAGCTCTTCAACGGCTTCCAGCCGCTCTTCGAAGGGCTCTCCCCGCCCGACGTCAACCAGCTGGCCGGCTCCATCGTCCAGGTGCTCCAGGGCGAGGGCGGCACCGTGGACAGCATCCTCTCGCACGTCGGCTCGCTGACCGGCACGGTCGCCGCCAAGGACAAGGTGATCGGCGAGGTGATCAAGAACCTCAACACGGTCCTGAAGACCGTCAACGACCGCGAGGCCGGCTTCGACGACCTCGTCGACACCCTGCAGAAGCTCGTCACGGGATTCTCCGGCGACCGCAAACCGCTCGGCAAGGCGGTCACCGCCATGGGCGCGCTCACCACCGTCACCGCGGACCTCCTCGAAGACGGCCGGGCACCCCTCAAGAGCGACATCAAGCAACTCGGGCGCCTCTCCGACCAGTTGGGCAAGGGCACCCCGCAGATCGAGAGCTTCCTGCAGAAGACCCCGGCCAAGATGGCGGCGATCAGCAGGCTCACCTCGTACGGCTCCTGGCTCAACCTCTACCTCTGCGAGGCCAAGGTCGGCGGAGTGACGACCGAGGACGGCAGCGCCCCGCCCACCGGCATCGAGGTACGGAAGCCGAGGTGCCAGTCATGAGGATCAAACCCGTACGGGAACGCAACCCCGTCGCCGTGGCCGTCGTGGGCCTGGTCGTCCTCGCCCTCATCGGCCTGGGCGCCTACCGCGCCGACTCGCTGCCCTTCATCGGCGGCGGCACCACCTACAGCGCCGACTTCACCGAGTCCGCCGGACTGAGCGAGGGCGACGAGGTACGCGTCGCCGGAGTGAAGGTCGGCGAGGTCACCGGCGTCTCGCTCGACGGCCCCAAGGTGAAGGTCGGCTTCAAGGTCAAGGACGTCTGGATCGGCAACTCCTCCACCGTGGGCATCGCCATCAAGACCCTGCTCGGCGAGAAGTACCTCGCCGTCGACCCGCTGGGCGACGCCCCGCAGGACCCGGACGAGCGCATCGGGGCGAGCCGCACCGCCTCCCCGTACGACGTCACCCAGGCATTCAACGGACTCGGCGAGACCATCGGCGAGATCGACACCGCACAGCTCGCCAAGAGCTTCGAGACGATCTCCGCCACCTTCAAGGACTCCCCGCCGGACGTGAAGAGCGCGGCCGAAGGACTCTCCGCCCTCTCGAAGACCGTCTCCGAACGGGACGCCCAGCTCGCCACCCTCCTCAAGGGCAGCAAGCAGCTCACCAGGACGCTCGCCAACAAGAAGAGCAGCTTCGAAACCCTGCTGGAGGACGGCAACCTGCTCCTCGGTGAGATCCAGGCCCGCCGCGACTCCATCCACCAGCTGCTCACCGGCACCAAGAACCTGGGCACCCAGCTCACCGGCCTGGTGAAGGACAACAACAAGCAGCTGAAGCCCACCCTGGACTCGCTCGGCCGGGTCACCGCCGTCCTGGTGAAGAACCGCAAGAGCCTCGACAAGGTGCTCTCGCTCGCCGGCTCGTACAGCCGGCTCGTCGGCAACACCCTCGGCAGCGGCCGCTGGTTCGACAACTACGTCTGCGGCGTCGTCCCGAAGGAGTACCTGCCCGCGGGCACACCCGCCGGGGCCGAGTGCAAGCCACCCAAGCAGCAAGGCGGTCGCTGACATGAGAATGAAGCGCATCGTCGGCATCGGCGCCGGACTCGCGGTGGTGGCCGTCGCGGCCACCACCGGCGTGCTGGCCATGGACGACGAGGGAACGACGACCGTCACCGCCTACTTCGACCAGGCCACCGGTGTCTACGCCGGATCGGACCTGCGGATCCTCGGCGTCCGGGTCGGCCGGGTCGAATCGGTCACGCCCCGCGGCAAGGAGGTCAAGGTGGTCCTGCGCGTCGACAAGGGCGTCAAGGTCCCCGCGGCCGCGCACGCCGTGGTCGTCGCGCCCAGCCTCGTCGCCGACCGCTACGTCCAGCTCGCCCCCGCCTACGACGGCGGACCGGAACTCGCCGCGGGCGCCGTGCTTCCGGCCGCGAACAACGCCACGCCCGTCGAGGTGGACCAGCTGTACGACTCCATCACGGAGCTGTCCAAGGCGCTCGGCCCGGAAGGAGCCAACGCCGACGGCGCCCTGTCCGGACTCCTCGACACCGGCGCCAAGAACCTCGACGGCAACGGCAAGGCCATCGGGGACTCCATCGAGCAGTTCGGCAAGGCCACCAAGACGCTCGACAACAGCAGCGGGAACCTCTTCGACACGCTGTCCTACCTCCAGACCTTCACCACCATGCTGAAGGAGAACGACGGCAACGTGCGGGCCGCCGAACAGCAGCTCAACTCGGTCACCGGCTTCCTCGCCGAGGACAAGGAGAACCTCGGCGCCGCACTGAAGGAACTCGGCACCGCACTCGGCCAGGTCAAGGGCTTCATCCAGAAGAACCGCGGTGCATTGAAGGCGAACGTCGACGCCCTGGTGCCGCTCACCCAGACCCTGGTCGACCAGCGGGCCTCGCTCGCCGAGGCGATGGACACACTGCCGCTCGCCGCCGGCAACGTCGTCAACGCCTACGACCCGGTCAACCGCACCCTCAACGGCCGCACCGACCTCAACGAGCTCTCCATGGGACCGCTCACCGAGGCCGCCGGACTCGCCGGCCTCACCCCGGTGGACAGCGCACGGCGCAAGGCGCTGCCCACCCTGCCGCTCCCGGCCGTCGGGACCGTCTACGGCACCCCGGCGAAGACCGCCACGGAAAAGAAGGGGGCGAACCGATGAGCCGTACGCTGCGCGGACCCGGACCCCGCACGACCGGCATCGCCGCGGTGCTGGCCGTGGGCGTCGGCCTGGCCCTCGTCGTCACCTCCTCCGGCCTGCCCTCGTTCACCGGGATCGACCAGGTGCCGCTGCCCGGCGGCGCCGACCTCGGCGACCACCCGTACGAGATCACCGCGGAATTCGCCGACGTACTCAGCCTCGCCCCGCAGGCATCGGTCAAGGTCAACGACGTCGCCGTCGGCCGGGTCACCAAGGTCTCCCTGGGCTCGGGCAGCTGGAACGCCAAGGTCACCATGCGGGTCAACGGCAAGGTCGACCTGCCCGCCAACGCCTACGCCCACCTGGAACAGTCCAGCCTCCTCGGCGAGAAGTACATCCAGCTCGCCGCCCCGGCACGCGGCACCGCACAGGGCAGGCTCGCCGACGGGGACCGGATCCCGCTGACCCGCACCAACCGGAACCCCGAGGTCGAAGAGGTCTTCGGCGCCCTGTCGATGCTGCTCAACGGCGGTGGCGTCAACCAGCTCAAGACCATCACCACCGAGCTCGACAAGGCACTCGCCGGACGCGAACCCCAGATGCGCTCCATGCTCGGCCGGGTCAACACCCTCGTGACCAACCTGGACGGCCACAAGAAGGACATCACCGACGCCCTCGACGGAGTGAACCGGCTCTCCGCCACCCTCGCCACCCGCAAACAGGACGTCGGCACGGTCCTCACCGGGCTCAGCCCCGGACTGAAGGTCCTGGAGAAGCAGCGCGGCTCGCTCCTCACCATGCTGCGCTCACTCGACACCCTCTCCACCGTGGCAGTCGACACGGTCGACAAGAGCAAGGCCGACATGATCGCCGACCTCAAGGCCCTCGCCCCCAGCCTCAAGGCGCTCGCCGACTCCGGACGCGACCTGCCCGACTCCCTCCAGGTGCTGCTCACCTACCCGTTCACCGACGAGGTGCTGCGCGGGGTGAAGGGCGACTACCTCAACGTCTACCTGGATCTGACGGCCGTGCCCGGCACGCAGATCATCCCGCCGATCGTCCCGGCGGCCCCTCCGGCGACCGGGGCCGCTTCGAGCCGGTCCGGGCAGGCACCGCCGCTGCCCCTTCCCCAGGTCCCGACGGCGGGCACGAACGGGAGCAGCCGATGATCACCCTCGCCATCCGGCTCAAGAACATCTCCTTCCTGATCATCGCGGTGCTCGTGCTCGGCTTTCTCGGAGTGCGCTACGCCGACCTCGGCCACTACATCGGGCTGCGCAGCTACTACACCGTCACGGTCCAACTCCCGCGCACCGGAGGGCTGTACACCCACTCCAACGTCACCTACCGCGGCGTGTCGGTGGGCCGGGTCGGGCCGATCGAGCTCACCGACGACGGAGTCGAGGCCGAACTGCGCATCGAGAAGGACGCCCCGAAGATCCCGGACGGCCTCAAGGCCGTCGTCGCCAGTCTCTCCTCTGTCGGCGAGCAGTACGTCGACCTGCGGCCCACCCGCACCGAGGGCCCGTACCTGGCGAACGGCTCCGTCATCGACCAGGCCGACACGACCGTCCCCGCGCCCGTCACCGATGTCCTCACCAGTGTCAACGACCTGGCGGGCTCGGTCGACCTGGAGTCCCTGCGCACGGTCGTCGACGAGTTCGGCACCGCGTTCGAGGGGCGCGGCGACGACCTCCAGGTGCTGCTGGACACCGGGAGCGAATTCGTCCAGGCGGCGGACGACGCACTGCCCGTCAACATCCGGCTGATGGCCGACGGCCGGACCGTGCTGCGCACCCAGGCCGAACAGGGCGAAGCGCTCAAGGGCTTCGCCTCCGGGGCCGAGGAACTGGCCGCCCAGCTCAAGAGCTCCGACACCGATCTGCGCAAGCTGATCGCGGTCGCCCCCGACGCGACCGGACAGATCAGCGGGCTGCTGCGGGACATCGACCCGAGCTTCGGTGTCGTCGTCGCCAACCTCCTCACCACCTCCGAGGTCGCCGTCACCCGGCAGCGCGGCATCGAGGAACTCCTGGTGAAACTGCCCGCGGTGGCCGCTGCCGGGGCCAGCGCGATCGACGAGAACGGCGCCCGGTTCGGCATGTCGGTCACCTTCTTCGAACCCCTGCCCTGCACCGCCGGATACGGCGGCACCGTCTACCGCAGCGGACTGGACACCTCGGCCGGGCCGCCGGTCAACACCAAGGCCCGCTGCACCTCCTCGCCCGGCACCGGCATCAACGTCCGGGGCAGCGCCAACGCTCCGAAGGGCGGCGCCGTGCCCGAACCGGCCAAGCCCGGCTCGATGCTGCTGGGCGGCGACGCGGACCGGCTCCCGGGCGCGCTCGGTGTCACCGGCCGGAGCCCGGCGGCCGGGGACGGCATGGCCGGACTGCTGGGCCTCGGACAGGAAGGCGGCCGATGACGCCCCGGACCAGGACCCTGACCGGCTGGGCGGTGCTGCTCGTCGCGGCGCTGGTCTGCGCCCTCGGCGGCTGGTCGTACGCGCGGGCGCGCGGCGACGACGACCTGGCGTACGCGAAGAGCCGCGATGCCGCACTGGCCGACGGGAAGCACCACCTCGCCCGGCTGAACAGCCTCGACGCCAAGGACGCCAGAAGCGTGGACGCCGGCCTCGGCGCCTGGCTCGACGCATCGACCGGGCCGCTCCACGACCAGCTGGGACGGACCCGGAGCAAGGACGCCAAGGAACTGACCAAGTCCGGTGCCACCGCACACGGGAAAGTCACCGACGCGGCGCTCACCGCGCTCGACGAGCGGACCGGGACGGCGGAGCTGATCGCGACCGTCGATGTCGAGGTCACCCCGCGCACCGGAAGGAGCGGCACCGAACGCAAGCGCTTCGAGGCCACGCTGTCCCGGACCGAGGACGGCTGGAAGGTCAAGGCGCTCACGGCGATCCCGGTCGGGAGCGGCGCATGAAACAGCGGGGAGGGACGGCGGTCGTGAGCACGGACGTGGACGCGCGGGACGTCGAGGAACGCGAAGCGGCCGCGGAGGGACCCGACGCGGCCACCGACGAGGGACAGCCGGACCCGCCCGGCCCGGTCCGGCGGTGGCCGCGCGCCGTGGCGGCGGTCCTGGCCGTCGTGCTGCTCGCGGCCGGCGGTGTGCTCTTCGCCCAGGGCAGGGCGCTGCGCGACACCCCCGCCACCTCGAACCGCGCGCTGACCGACAGCGAGGCGACCACTCGGGTCGCGGGCGATGTCAGCAACGCACTCGGCAAGGTCTTCTCCTACAGCCCGCAGGCCACCGCCGTCACCAAGGAAGCGGCGAAGCAGCTCCTGGCCGGCAAGGCGCTCCAGCAGTACGCCGCCCTGTTCGGCCAGGTCGAGAAGCAGGCCGCCGACCAGAAGTTGACCCTCACCACTCATGTCGTGCGCGCCGGAGTGACCCGGCTGACGGAGAACAGCGCCCACCTGCTGGTCTTCCTCGACCAGGTCTACGAGCGGGAGGGCAAGCCGGCCACCACGGCGGCCGCGCAGCTCTCCGTCACCGCCCGACTCCGGGACGGCCACTGGGTCGTGGTCGAGATCACCTCCAGATAGCAGTGCCCACACTCGCGCAACTCGGTACGGATCGGCCGGCAGGGGAGAGACAGCAATGGCACGGGTACGGATCACGAGGAACCCGCTGATGGCGGCGGCGGTCGTGCTGACGGTCGTGGCGGCCAGTGCGGCGGCCTGGGGCGGCGTCTCCCGCTACGAGGCCGCGCACGACGAGTCGGCGGCGTACGCGCAGGCGCGCGACGAGGCGCTGGCCGCGGGCGAGCAGGCCGTGCAGAACATGAACACGCTGGACCACCGGAAGCTGGCGAAGGGCCTGGACAGCTGGGAGGACTCCACCACCGGCGATCTGCACCAGCAACTCGTGGACGGGCGGGACGCGTTCGTGAAGCAGATCCAGGAGGCGAAGACGGTCAGCACGGCCCAGATCCTGTCCGGGGCGGTGACCGAACTCGACGACCGGGCCGGGAAGGCCGGAGTGATGGTGGCGCTGCGGGTCACCGTGACCGCGCCGAAGGGCAAGCCCGCGGTGAAGGAGAGCCGGATGCTCGGCCAACTCAGCCGTACCTCCGAGGGGTGGAAGCTCAGCGCCCTCGGCCAGGCACCCGTCGGCAACACGGCCGGCTGACGCCACCGACCCCCACCCCGCCACCGAGAGGACCCCGGACATGTCGACGACCCGTCACCTCGTCAACCGTCAGCGCCGCCTGGCCACCGTCGCCGCGGAACGCGCCGCAGCCCCGGCGCGCGGGCCCTCGACCCCGGACCTCGACGAGCCGGTGCCGGACCCGTCCGCGAAGGACACCGCGGCCGAGGACGGGGCCACCGAGGACGGGGCCGGGGACGACGCCGACCCGGCAGAGGCCGATGGAACAGCGGCGGTCCGGGAGAAGAAGGATCCGGGCGGCGCGCGGCCCTCCCGCCTCCGCGTCCGGCTTCCCGCCGTCCTGTGCGCCCTCACCGTGCTGCTCGGGGCCTTCGCCGCCTGGGAGTTCACCTCGGCCGGCAGCCTGCGCGACGACCCGTCCCGGCAGAACACCGCCCTCACCGACATCGGCCGCACCAGCGAGGTGAAGGGCCAGATCGCCGACGCCGTCGGCGCGGTCTTCTCGTACAACTACGCCTCGCCCGCCAACTCCGAGGAGGCGGCCAGGACCCACCTGGTAGGCAAGGCGGTGCAGCAGCACAAGGACATGCTCGCCCAGGTCCGGGCCCAGGGGCAGAAGCAGAAGCTCGTGCTGACCACCACCGTCACCGACAGCGGCGTGGAACTCCTGGACGGCGACCGGGCCCGGCTGCTGATCTTCGCCGACCAGAGCAACACCCGTACCGGCAAGTCGGACGAGACGACCTACGCGGCGGCCATGTTCGCCGTGGACGCCGTCCGCCGCGGCGACGCCTGGCGCATCTCCGCCATCGATACGTTCACCCGGTGACCCGGGGGAGAGGGGAGCACGCATGAGGTTCAACGGCACGATGCGCCGCGGACTCGGCGGCACGGCGGCCGCGGTCGTCGCGATGGCCGCGCTCACCGCGTCCCAGGCACCGGGAACCGCCGCTCACGAAGCGCCGCCGAAGGAGCGCCCCCACACCGACGAGGTCAAGTGGTCGCACGTGCCCAACGACGACTCGTACCACACCGAACTGCCGCCGCTGCAGTCGCCGAAGCCGCCGGAGGCCGGGAAGAAGCAGACTCCGGCCGCCGCCCGGTCGTGGGCCGAGGCGGGCATCCCGGCCACGGTGCTCGCCGCGTACCGCAAGGCGCAGAGCGCACTCGGGAAGACCGACCCCGGCTGCCGGCTGCCGTGGCAGTTGCTCGCGGCGATCGGCAAGGTCGAGTCCGGCCAGGCGGGCGGCGGACGGGTCGACGCGCAGGGCACGACGCTCACCCCGATCCTCGGGCCGGTCCTCAACGGTGCGGGATTCGCCAACATCCCGGACACCGACGGCGGCGCGTACGACGGCGACCGGAACTACGACCGGGCGGTCGGCCCGATGCAGTTCATCCCCTCGACCTGGGCCCACTGGGGGCAGGACGGGAACGGCGACGGGCGGCGCGACCCGAACAACATCTACGACGCCGCACTCGCCGCCGGGCACTACCTCTGCGCCGGACCGCGCGATCTGTCGGTGAAGGCCGACCTGGACCGGGCGATCCTCAGCTACAACCACTCGGACACCTATCTGCGCACCGTGCTGTCCTGGCTGGAGTTCTACCGCAAGGGCATCCACCCGGTGGCCGACGGCAAGGGCACCGTCCCCAAGAGCCCCGGCGCGGGCGGACCGAACAAGCCGAAGCATCCGGTCGGCGGCCCCGGCGCCCCGGGCGGCGGCATCATCGTGGGCCCGCAGCCAGGCGGCTCGCACCAGCCCTCGCCGTCCGTCACCCCGACGCCCACCGGTTCCCCCGACCCCACCCTCTCCCCGGACCCCACCGACCCGGGCACCGCCTCACCCGGTCCCACCGACAGCGGCTCGACCACCCCGGACCCCGGTACGAGCCCCGACCCCGGCCCCAGCACCTCCGAGCCGGGCCCCGGCTGCCCGACGGACCCGGCGTCACCCGACCCGTCCGGCACGGCCGGAACCGAATCCCCGGAACCCGACCCGACGACGAGCGAAGACCCGTGCGCCTCGCCGTCCGGCTCAGCGTCCACCGGCTGACAGCACTTCGGCCAGGTCGTACCGCACCACCTCCTCCAGCTGCGCGTAGGTGCAGCCGGCCGGGGTGCGGTCCGGCCGCCAGCGGCGGAACTGGGCGGTGTGCCGGAAGCGGTCGCCCTCCATGTGGTCGTACGCCACCTCGCAGACCCGCTCCGGGCGCAGCGCCACCCACGACTGGTCCTTCTTCCCGGACCAGCGGCTCTGCGTCCCGGGCAGCCGGGCCCGCTCGTGCGCCTCGGCATCCGCCCAGGCCGCCCACGGGTGGCCGGCGAAATCGACGCGCAGCGGCTCCAGCTCCGCGACCAGCTCCTCACGGCGCTTCATCGAGAAGGCCGCGCAGACCCCGACGTGCTGGAGCACGCCGTCGGAGTCGTACAGGCCCAGCAGGAGCGAGCCGACGACCGGGCCGCTCCGATGGAAGCGGTACCCCGCCACCACGCAGTCCGCGGTCCGCTCGTGCTTGATCTTGTACATCACCCGGGTGTCCGGACGGTAGGGCAGGTCGAGCGGCTTGGCCACCACACCGTCGAGCCCCGCGCCCTCGTAGTGCTCGAACCACTCCTGGGCGAGGGCCGGGTCCGTGGTCGCCGGGGCGAGGTGGACGGGGGGTGAGGCGCCGGACAGCGCCGCCTCCAGCACGGCGCGGCGGTCGGACTGCCGGGTGGAGAGCAGCGAATCGTCCCCCACCGCCAGGATGTCGAAGGCGATCAGGCTGGCCGGGGTCTGCTCGGCGAGCAGCCGCACCCGTGAATCGGCGGGGTGGATGCGCTCGCTGAGCCGGTCGAAGTCCAGCCGCCCGTCGTGCGCGACCACGATCTCGCCGTCGATCACACAGCGCGGCGGCAGATTGTCCCGGACGGCGCCGACCAGCTCGGGGAAGTAGCGGGTGAGCGGCTTTCCGGTGCGGCTGCCGATCACCACCTCCTCGCCGTCCCGGTGCACGATCGCCCGGAAGCCGTCCCACTTGGCCTCGTACTGCATGCCGGGCGGGATCCGGGACACGGACTTGGCGAGCATCGGCTTCACGGGAGGCATCACCGGCAGATCCATGGTCCGATTCTCACGCATGACCGCAGGCAAGTCTCCCGATATGCGGCATATGTGAGCCCGGCCTACCGTGACCGTCATGGGTGCAGCGGCGAAAGCAGTGGAGCTCGAAGCCGGCGGACGGGCCGTACGGCTCTCCAGTCCGGACAAGGTCTACTTCCCGGAGAAGGGCTACACCAAGAGGGACGTGGCCGAGTACTTCCTGGCCGTGGGTCCCGGCATCACCCGCGCGCTGCGCGACCGGCCCACCACCCTCCAGCGCTTCGTGGACGGCGTCGAGGGCGAGTTCTTCTACCAGAAGCGGGCCCCGAAGAACCTCCCCGACTGGATCCCCACGGCCGAGATCGCCTTCCCGAGCGGCCGGCCCGCCGACGAGATCTGCCCCACCGAGCTCGCCGCCGTCATCTGGGCCGCCAACCTCGGCACCCTCACCTTCCACCCCTGGCCGGTCCGCAGCGCCGACACCGACCACCCCGACGAGCTGCGCATCGACCTCGACCCGCAGCCCGGCACCGACTACGCCGACGCGGTGCGCGCCGCCCACGAACTGCGGTCCGTGCTCGACGGCCACGGGCTGCGCGGCTGGCCCAAGACCTCCGGCGGCCGGGGCATCCACGTCTTTGTCCCGATCGTCCCGGAGTGGACGTTCACCGAGGTCAGACGGGCCACCATCGCCGCCGGACGGGAACTGGAACGCCGCATGCCGGACCGGGTGACCACGGCCTGGTGGAAGGAGGAACGCGGCGAGCGGATCTTCGTCGACTTCAACCAGACCGCCCGCGACCGCACGATCGCCTCCGCCTACTCCGTACGCCCGCGCCCGCACGCCCCGGTCTCCGCCCCGCTCTGCTGGGAGGAGATCGACGACGCCGAACCGGACGACTTCGACATCAGGACCATGCCCAAGCGCTACGCCGAGGTGGGCGATGTGCACGCGGACATGGACGACCACGCCTTCCGGCTCGACGCGCTGCTGGAGCTGGCGGACCGGGACGAGCGGGAACGCGGACTCGGCGACATGCCGTACCCGCCGGAGTACCCCAAGATGCCGGGCGAGCCGAAACGGGTCCAGCCGAGCCGGGCCCGGCACGACGAGGGCACCGAGGGATGAGCGCACCCGACCCGGAGCCCGCCGCCCCGCACGGGGCACATGCCCGGCCCCCGGCCCGCGGCGGCCGATGGGCGGAGTTCAAGGCGTCCCCGTATCTGCCCGCCGTCGTGCTCCTGTTCATCATCGCGGCAGCGGCCGGGCTCTTCGCGGGTTCCTACACGTACGCGATGGCCAACCCGACCCCGCGCAACATCCCCGCCGCCGTGGTCGGCCGGCCCGACACCCCGCGCGACAAGGTCTTCCTCGACCGGCTTGAGGACGAGCTCAACGCCTCGCTGGTGCTCCACGAGTACGCCACCGCGGCCGGAGCCCGCACCGCGCTGGAGGAGCAGAAGGTCTTCGCCATCCTGCGGCCCGAGAACGGCGGGGTCGGACTGGACATCGCGAGCGCGTCCGGAGCCTCGGTCGCCCAGCTGCTCGCCGAGTCCACGCTGAAGGTGGGGGAAGCGGCCCATGTGCCGGTGAAGGTCACGGATGTGAAGCCCTTGCAAAGGGGCGATCCGCGCGGTCTTGCTCTCTTCTACATCTCGCTCGCCGCGGTGATCGTCGGGTTCGTCGGTGCGATCCAGTTGAGTGTGCACGCCAAGGCACTGGAGCCCCTGGAGCGCATCGGGTTCACCATCGCCTACGCCCTGCTCGGCGGGTTCGCCATCGCCGCCGTGGTGGACTGGCTGCTCGGCTCCGTCGACCTGCCGTTCGTCCAGTCGTGGATGATCCTCTCCCTCACCATGTTCACCACGGGCATGGTCTTCACCATGTTCAACGCTTTGATCGGGCGCTGGGCGATGCTCCCCACCTGGGGACTCATGGTGATGCTCGGCAACCCGTCCTCCGGCGGTGCGGTGTCCTGGCCGCTGCTGCCGTCGGTGCTCGGTTTCATCGGCCGCTGGCTTCCCCCGGGCGCCTCGGTCAATGCCCAGCATGCCGCCGTCTACTACCAGGGGCACCAGCGGATCTTCCCGTACCTGGTGCTCGCCGGATGGCTGCTCGTCTCCTGCACGGTGTTCTGGGTGTGGCGCCACCGGCACCCGGGAGGCCGTGACCACATGCCTCAGCACGCGGCCACGGCCACCTGAACCCGGTCCCGGCTACAGCTCCTTGATACGGATGTCGCGGTACGAGACCACGTCCGTGGTGCTGTGGACCTGGAGCCCGATGTAGCCGGAGGCGTACCGCCGGCCGTCGGTGCCCGGGTCGTCGCCGCGCGGCGGCTCGAAGACCTGACCGCCGTTGTTGTCGAACTCGTTCAGCAGGACACCGTTGCGGTAGACCGAGTAGTGCTGGTCCACCACCCGGATCTCGTAGTCGTTCCAGGTGCCCTTGGGGGTGACCCCGGCGCCGGCCAGACCGACCCGGTCGAAGCCGTAGACCGAGCCGGTCTTGTACATGTCGCCGTCCGGCCGGTCGAGGATCTGCACCTCATGGCCGTACTTGATGGCGACCCATTCCGGACGCGGCTCCTCCGGGTTGTCGTGGACGTTCGGGAAGCGGACGAACACACCGCTGTTGGCGTTGCCGGCACCCGGGGCGTCGTCGCGCCACTGGAGCTTGAGCGAGAAGTCGCCGTACTGCCGGCCCGGGAACCAGAGCATGCCCATGCCGTCGACCGCCGTGGAGCTGGTGATCGTGCCGTCCGGGTTCAGCCCGAACTTGCCGCCTCCGACCTGCTGCCACTTGGCGAAGGACTCCGCCGTGCCGTCGAAGAGCTTCTTGTAGCCCTCGTCCTGGCCCGGCATACCGATCCCCGACTGCTTGGCCGCCCGGTAGATCTTCTTGTGCTCACGGGCGTCGATCACACCGGCCGCGAGCAGCTTGTCGAGGACACCGTCGACGTGCTTGAGGAACAGCGCGTGCGACGACCAGTCCTTCTCGTCCTCGATCAGCTCGTTGATGGTGCAGCGGTTGCCCGTGACGCGGTTGGGGACCCCGGTGTCGATCGTGCCGACGATGACGGTGAGCCGCTCGTCGAACTCCGGGCAGTTCGGCGCCGGTACGCCGCCGCTCTCCGCGACGGTGAACGACACCTGCTTCGCCACCGAGGTGTTGCCGGCCTTGTCCGTGGCCCGGTGGGCGACGGTGTGGTAGCCGACGCGGTCGACGATGACGGTGGTGGTGTACGCGAGGTACGGGCCGCCGTCGAGCGAGTACTCGACCTTGTCCACGCCCGATTCGGCGTCGGTCGCGGTGATGGTCACCTTGGCGCTGGTGATGTAGGCGTTGTCGGAGTTCTTGGCGCCCTCGACCTTCGCGGAGGTCTCCGGCGGGGTCTTGTCCTGCGTCGGCGGTGCGACGACGGTGAAGTCGGCCGACTTCTCGGCCGCGGTGTTGCCCGCCCGGTCGGTGGCCCGGTAGCGGACGGTGTGCGTACCGGTCTCGTGGACCATCACGGGCGCGGTGTACGGCTGCCAGGTGCCGTCCGCCCCGACCGCGTACTCGATGGTGTTGACGCCGGACCCGGTGTCGGAGGCGGTCACGGTGACCGTCGCCATGCCCAGGTAGCGCCCCTGGTCGTCCTTCTCGCCGGACACGGTCGCCGAGGTCTCCGGCGGGGTCCTGTCGTCCGTCGGCGGTGCGGCGACCGCGAAGTCGACCGATTTCCCGGCCGCGGTGTTGCCCGCCTTGTCGGTGGCCCGGTAGCGGATGGTGTGCGCACCGACCTCGTTCACCACGACCGGCGCGGTGTACGGCTGCCAGGCGCCGTCCGCCCCGACCGCGTACTCGACGGTGTCCACGCCGGAGCCGTCGTCGGTCGCCGAGACGGTGACCGTCGCCTGACCGATGTACGCGCCGTCGGCGTTCTTGTCACCGTTCACCGTCGCCGAGGTCCCGGGCGCCGTGGTGTCCTCGCCGCCACCGCCGTCGGTCACGGTGAGGATGCCCTGCATCGACTCGTGCCCCGGCATGGTGCAGTGGTAGAAGTACCGGCCGGGCGTGAGCGTGACCTCGGCGGTGTGCCTGCCGCCCTGGTCGTCGCCCGGGTTGGCCAGGATGTTCAGCGTGACGTCGTTGTTGAACTCCGGGTCCGAGACGCTGAACGTGAGGGTGTGCGGCATCCCGGTGGTGTTGCCGGTCGCCGCGCTGTTCTCGAAGACGATGGTCGCCTTGCCGGCCACCGCGGTCTTCGGGGCGGACAGATAGTGGTCGATGGGGTCGCCCGCGGTCCAGGTGAGGACCTGGTCGGCCGCCGCTTCGGCGGGAGCAGCCGTACGGCCGTACGCCGCCGTCGAGGTCAGCCCCAGAACCATCAGGAACGAACCCAGCAGCGCCAGCCACAACCGCGCCGGACGGTACCGCCTTCGTGAGAGGACCGGACGATGTCTCACTGCGTCGCCGCCTTCCTGGCCAGATCGCCGGCGGCCGGGGTCGGACCGCCGCCCTTGTACGTCACGCGCCACAGCGCGGACTTGGAGTCGGAGGTGAAGAAGCCGCGCCCGTAGTCCAGGACGTACAGCGAACCGTCCGGGGCGAACTTCCAGTCCATCAGGTTGCGGATGCCGTCGGCCCCGACCGGGATGATCTTCCGCAGGGACTCGGCGTGGGTGGGCAGACCGCCCTTGCCGACCGTCTTCGGGTCGGTGAGCACGGCGTGCCGGGGCTGGGTGCCGTCGTAGAAGTCACCGACGAACCACTTGCCGTCCCAGTACGAGGGCCACTTGTCGGCGCTGGTGCTCGCCGCGTCGTACCGGTAGACCGGGCCGTTCATCGTGGCCTGGCCGCCGCCCTTGAGCCACGGCAGCAGCTGCTTCTGCTCCTCGGCCTTGTAGCTCGGGATGCCGTTGGCGTCGCGCGGGTAGTCCACGCCACCGCCCTGCGGCGAGTACCAGATGGTGTTGGAGGTGACCGGCGGCAGGTTCACCAGGCCGTCGTTGTTCGGCGACTCGTTCTTCGGGTGGTCGCAGTCGTACCAGCCGAGCGGCTTGGCGGGGTCGGGCAGGTTGCGGTCCCGGTAGGGCTGCTTGTTGCCCATGCAGTACGGCCAGCCGTGGTTGCCCGCCTTGGTGATCGCGGCGAAGGTGTCGTACTTGGCCGGGCCCCAGGTGGTGGAGGGCGAGCCGGCGTCGGGGCCGACCCAGCCCGCGTACAGCGTGTCGGTCGACTTGTCGATGGAGATCCGGGCCGGGTTGCGCACGCCCATCACATAGATCTCGCCACGCGTCTTGCCACCGCCCTCGTCGGGCTCCTTGCCGGTGAAGAGATTGCCCTCGGGCAGCGTGTAGGTGCCGTCGTCCTCCGGGTGGATCCGCAGGATCTTCCCGTTGAGGTTGTTCGTGTTGCCCGCGGTGCGGCGGGCGTCGGCGAACGAGACGCCCTTGTAGCTCGGCTGCGGATTGTTCCCGGAGTAACCCTCGCTGAAGCCGGAGGAGTTGTTGTCCCCGGTCGCGATGTACAGGTTGCCCTTGGAGTCCCACGCCATCCCACCGCCCGCGTGGCAGCAGCTGTGGACCTGGACGGGCCAGCTCAGCAGCACCTTCTCCGAGGACAGGTCCAGCCTGTTCGTGGCCGGGTCCAGGGTGAAGCGGGAGACCTGACGCACCGCCATCTGCTTGTCGCGGTCCAGCTTCGCGTGCGGGGTGTAGTGCAGATACACCCAGCCGTTCGTCTCGAAGTCCGGGTCCAGCTCGATGCCGAGCAGCCCCTCCTCGACCTTGATCAGCTCGTCGCCGCCGCCCTTGTTGCCGAAGACCGTCAACTCGCCGGCGAGGGTGACCTTCTTGGTCTTCGGGTCGTAGACGTGGATCTGCCCGAGGCCCTTGCCGATGTCGGGGTCGTTCCAGTCGGTGACGACCGGCCTGCTGCTGTCGGCGCCGCCGCGCCCGATGTACAGCACGCGTCCGTCGGGGGCGGTGACCAGGCCGTGCGGCTCGCCGATCTGGTCGTTCTGCCCCGGCTGATTGGGCTGGGTGACCCGCTCGGCCTGGTAGTTGGAGTCGATCGTCGCCTTGCAGTCGGCCCGTGAGATCCGGGTCGTCCAGTCCAGCGCGCCGCGCAGATGGTCGCGGAAGTCGGTCTCCGCGAAGCTGTCGGCCGTACCGCCCATCGCCGTGTAGAAGGACCGGCCGCCGTCGTAGTCGCGGCACCAGGAGACCGGGTGGTCCCAGCCGTTGGCACTCGCGCCCGGCTTGTAGGTGATCTCGCGTACCCGGGCCACGGTGTGCACCGCGCCGGACGGGTTCTTCGTCCAGTTCAGCCACTTGTCGGGGCGCTTCCACTCCAGCGGGAGGTTCTTGGTCGCCGGATGCTGCCGGTCGCCGATCTCGACCGTGGCGCGCTGCACGGCGGCCGGGCTGTCCGCCGCCGGGCGGGCACCGACCAGGCCGGTGAACCAGTCCGAGTACGGCTCGGTGCGCGCGGCGTCATGGATGCCGAGGAAGCCGCCGCCGGCCTCCATGTATGCCTCCAGGCCGGCCTCCTGCTCCGGGTCGAGGACGTCGCCGCCACCGGTCAGGAAGACCACGGCGTTGAACCTGCCGAGCCTCTTGCCGTTGGTGAAGACCGCGGGGTCGTCGGTGGCGACGGTCTTGAACCGGCCGGATTCCGGGCCGCTCAGGCCGATCTTCTCGATCGCCGCGATCCCGGCGTCGACCGTCGGGGACTCCTCGGTGGCCGAGGCGTGGAACACCAGCACCTTGACGTCGGCGCCGCCCGGCGGCGACGGCAGGGACAACGTTGTCGCCAGGGAGCCGGGCGGCTCCGGATAGGGCCTGGCCTCGGCCGTGTTGGCGCCGAGCAGGGAAGCGGTCAGTGCGCCGGCCGCGAGGCCCGCCGCGAGTCCGCGTCGCGATCCGGACCTGCGATGTGGTGCGCGCTGCATGTGGTCACCCACCCCTCTTTGGTCACTGCAACAGCGCATGAAGCTAGACCTCTTTTCGTGGTCCGCCAATAGCTATGGCGGCAATGGCACGAACTTTGTCCTGACTGTGGATAAACGGAGATCCTCCGGCTACGGTGTGGGCCGTCCGGGGCGAGTCGGCGCTCCAAATTCCTTGGATCGGTGGGGAGTTCGGCATGGACAGAAGGAGCTTCAACCGGCGGATGCTGGTCGGCGGGTCAGTGGCGGCCGCGACCGGCCTGACATCGTTGTCCCTCGGTGCGATCGAGGCCAGCTCGGCGGAACCCACGGCGAAGACGGCCCCGGCGGGCGGTGTGGTCCGCCATCTCAAGCTGTACGCCGAGAAGCTGGCGGACGGTCGGCTGGGCTACGGCCTGGAAAAGGGGAAGGCATCGGTCCCGGGACCGCTCATCGAGATCAACGAGGGCGACACCCTGCACATCGAGTTCGAGAACACGACGGATGCGGCGGCCAGCCTCCATGCGCACGGCGTCGACTACGACATCGCGAGCGACGGCACCCGGATGAACCGGAGCATCGTCGAACCGGGCGGTACCCGGACCTACACCTGGCGCACCCATGCCCCCGGCCGGCGCAAGGACGGCACCTGGCAGCCGGGCAGCGCGGGCTACTGGCACTACCACGACCATGTCGTGGGCACGGATCACGGCACCGGTGGCATCCGCAAGGGCCTCTACGGTCCGCTGATCGTCCGGCGCCAGGGCGACATCCTGCCGGACAGGACGATCACGATCGTCTTCAACGACATGACGATCAACAACAAGCCCGCCCACGAGAGCCCGAACTTCGAGGCCACGGTGGGGGACCGGCTCGAAGTCGTCATGATCACGCACGGCGAGTACTACCACACGTTCCACATCCATGGTCATCGCTGGGCGGACAACCGGACCGGACTGCTCACCGGCCCCGACGACCCGAGCCGGGTCATCGACACGAAGATCGTCGGCCCGGCGGACTCCTTCGGCTTCCAGATCATCGCGGGCGAACGCGTGGGCGCGGGTGCCTGGATGTACCACTGCCATGTGCAGAGCCACTCCGACATGGGCATGGCCGGACTGCTGCTGGTCGCCAAGCCGGACGGCACCGTGCCGGGGTACGAACCGCACCACATGACGGCGCACGGCGAGGCGGCGCCGGACAAGGCCGCGCCGAAGGAAACGGCGAGGTACACGCCGAAGGGCACGGCCGCGCACGATTCGGCGGCGCACGGCTCCTGACCCGACCCGCCCGCAGGCCCGACGCCGTCGGGGGCGTACCCACGCGTCCCGACGGCGTCAGCCCTCCGGCACTCCCCGCATCGCCCCGTCCGCCTCGGCGGCCACAGCCGCCTCCGCGGCCGCCCCGGCCGTTCCCGTCGCCAGGCGCAACTGCTCCTCCTCGACGATGCGCCGGGCCAGCGCCCCGTCCGACACGTCCACGGCGTCCGGCGTCGTCTCGGCGACGTCGCTGCGCCGCGCGTACAGGTCGAACAGCCGCTCCTTGCGGGCCAGGATGTCCAGCATCCGTTCGTCGACGCTGTCGGCCGCGAGGAGCCGGTGCACCTGGACGGTCCGTATCTGCCCCATCCGGTGGGCGCGGGCCACCGCCTGGTGCTCCATCGTCGGCTTGATCTGCGGTTCGCAGATGATGACGACCGACGCCGACTGCATGTTCAGTCCGACTCCGCCCGCCTGGATCTGGCTCAGTAGTACGGCATGACCGTCCACGGCGGCGAAGTCGTCGATCAGCCGCTGGCGGCGGTCGGCCGGCAGGCTTCCCGACAACGGGCCGAACACGGGCGAATCCAGGGCCTGTCCGACCGTGTGCAGCACTTCGCGGAAGTAGGAGAACACCACGACCTTCAGGCCGTTGTCCGCGGCCTCGGCGACCAGTTCGCGCAGCCGGTTCAGCTTCGCGGACGTGGCGGGCCGGGCGTACGCCGCCCGGCGCATCCGCATGAAGTGCCCGGCGCCCACCGCCTCGCGGTAGGCATCGAGATCGCCGGGGCTGAACTCCTCCCACTCGTCGACCTGCACCAGCGCCGGGAGTTCGGTGAGCACATCCACCTGGTTGCGCCGCAGATAGGCCGGGGCGACGGCCCTGCGGAAGGCGAGCGAACCGGCGGCTCCATGGGTGGTGTGTATCGAGGGGGCCAGCTCCGGCTGGAGGTGACGGACCAGGCTGCGGAACTCCTCGACCCGGTTCTCCATGGGCGTACCGGTCAGGAACAGCACCCGTTCGGTGTGCCGCGTCCACCCGGAGACGGCCCGGGACCGGCGGGTGGCGGGGTTCTTGACGTAGTGGGCCTCGTCGACCACCAGCATGCCGGGCCGGGTGCCGCAGTCCGCGGCGGCCGGGAGGGTGTGCAGGGCGTCGAACGTGGTGAGGGCGACCCCACCGCCGCGCCGCCATGCGTCGAAGGCGGACTGCCGCTCGGCGCCGTGCACCGGCAGGGTGCGCAGAGTGGAGCGGGCTCGGATCTCGCGCGCCCAGTTGATCAGCACGCTGGCCGGGCAGACCACCAGGAAGTGTGTCTCGCCCCGCGCCGAGAGGTGCGCGAGCGCGGCGATGGCCTGCACGGTCTTGCCGAGCCCCATCTCGTCACCGAGGATCACCCGCTTCTGCGCGAGCGCGAACCGGGCGCCGAACGACTGGTAGCCGCGCAGCGAGACCCGCAGATGGGCGTCGTCCAGCCGCAGGCCGCGCACCCGGTCCGCCATCCCGGACGGCAGGAAACCCTCGGCCGCGTCCCGGTCCGGCCCGGCGCCGGACATCTCGGCGAGCAGGCTGTAGTACTCGGCGGACCGCAGCTCGAAATCCACCCAGGCCGCGACGTCCGACTCCGCGCTCCGCAGCAGGTCCACACAGACCTGCCCGAAGAGCAGGGGCAGTTCGCGCTCGTCCGCCTCGGCGACGGCGGTCCGCACCTCGGCGACGGCCTCCAGCGCCCGGGAGCGGGCCTGCCGCCCGGCGAACACCATGCGCAGCCGGCCCCGCGCCGGTCCCGCGGCGGCCAGCAGGGGTTCGAGGCGCCCGACGAGCCGGCCCGCCGCGGCCACCGCCCGCCGGACGTCGGGACCGGCCTCCACCAGCCGGTGCAGTGCGACGACCAGCGCGGTCGTGGCCTCGTCCGGGGCGTCCACGTCTATCCGGACCGCGACCGTGTCCCGCACCGCGTGGGCGATCTGCCCGGCCGCGGCCAGCACCTGGTCGGCGGTCTGCGCGCCGACCCCGGGGATCTGGCGCAGCTCGTAGCGGTTGGCCTCGTGGACCTGGCCGACGGTGGTGAAACCGGCCTGCTCGACCGCGCCGAGGCGCAGCCTGCCCTCCGTGACGTCCTTGAGCCTGGCGGCAGGGATGGCGGCGAGCTCCCGGCTGACGAGGGAGTCGAGCAGCGGCTTCAGCGCGGTGTGCACGGCTTCGACGGCGCGGGTGTGATCGGCCTGCACGGTGCGCGCGGACTCCAGCAGCCGCTCGGCCCGGGTCAGCAGCTCCCGGGCGGCCCTTCCGGTGGGCGCCCCGGCCTCCGTCGCTCCGGCCTGTGTCATGTACGTCCCTCTGTCCGCGCAGCCCGGCTGCCTTCCCGCCCGGCACCTGCCCGGACGATTCCTATCGTGCCACGCGGCACCGACAGCCCAGGCTGGTCGGTGCTGGAGTCCTGACCCGGACACCAGTCGGACACTCGGGCGGAGCCGAGCGCTCGGGGAAGGAGCCCCGGGCGGCCGACCAGGCCGCCCTTCGGGCTCTCGCGACCTGCTGTGCGAACGGTGTCCGGGTCCGGACTCCAGGGCCTGATCAGGGCCTGGTCAGGGCGCGGGCGGCCGGCGCTCGGCCGGGGAGAGCAGCAGGATCTCCAGGGCCCGTGCGCAGGAGCGGGCCTGCGCCAGGAACCAGTCGGTGCGCGCGTCCGTGATCACGGACGGGGTGGCCCGGACCGCCAGGGCGAAGCGGGCATGGCCGGTGCCGTCCAGGACCGGGACCGCCAGGGTCCGTACCCCGTGGGCCGACTCGCCGTCGTTCAGTGCGTAGGCGTCGGACCGTACCTTCGCCAACTCGGCCTCCAGCGCGGCCGGTTCGACGATCGTCCGGTCGGTGAACGCGGGCAGCGGCGGCAGTGAGGAGGGCCCGCCCTCACCCGGCCGGGCCCAGGCCAGCAGGACCTTGCCGAGCGCCGTCGAGTGCAGTGGTCTGCGCAGCCCCACCTTCGGCGTCACCGAACCGCCCGCCACGATCACCGCATGGGGGCCGCTGCGCAGCGCCAGGTCGGCGGTGGCGCCGGTGCGCTCGGCGAGATCGGTCAGCTCGGGGGCGGCCAGGTGCAGACCGCGCTGGTGGTACGAGAGCCTGCCCAGCTCGGTCACGGCGGGGCCCAGCCGGTAGCGGGACGTACGGGCGTCCTGTTCCAGGAAGCCCGCGCCGAGCAGTGTGCGGGCCAGGCGGTGCGCCGTGGAGGCCGAGAGGCCGAGGCGGCGGGCGAGGTCGGAGGCGCTGAGGTCGGGGCCGTTGTCGTGGAAGCAGTGCAGTACGTCCAGGGCGCGCTGCACGGCCTGCGCACCGCCGGGAGCGCGCACTGCCGCGGCCTCGGTCATGTCGGTTCGCTCTCCGCTCGTGGGGATGAGGTGCATGTGGTCGCCCACATTACGGGAGTCGGAGACCCGGAGAGCCGGGTGCTGAAACACTGTGTTCACACCGAATCCCACATCATGGGAAGCGAGTTGTGGGACTGCCTCGGCGCGTGGCAGTCTGCGACACGTCACCACCGACGAGCAGGAGGGAGCAGTGCCATGGCCGGTCGCCGAACCGCGACTCCCGCCCATGCCGCTCCGGTCCTGCTCGCCCTGACGCTGCGCCGTCACATCGACCTGGCGCGGGTCGCCGGCGCTGCCTGTCGCTGACCCCTTCCCCCTCGCGATTCCTTTTCCTCCCCCTCCGCCGCGCCCCGGCGCGGCCGGGGTCCTCGGCCGTACCCGGTGTCCGCTTCCCGGCGTACGCGCCGTGCCACCAGCCGCTTCGCCGACCCCTCGGGAAGACCCCCATGAAGGCCCCCATGAAGATGCCCACGACGCATGCCGTCCCGCCCCGGACGCTCTGGTTCACCCGCTGTCCCGTCCCCACCGCGACCGGGATCGCCGCCGACCGCCGCTGGCTCACCGAAGAGTTCGCCCCCGACGGCATCACGGTGCGGTCCCTCCAGGACGCCGCACCTGGTGCCGACCCGGCGGCCCACTTCACCCACGCCCTGCCGGGCCTGTTCCGCGAAGGCGGCAACGTGCCCGCCCTGTGGGCCCGTTCCCGCGGGGAGCGGACCCGGCTGATCGGCCTCACCTGGATCGAGGAGCGGCAGACCGTACTGGTCCGCCCCGGCTCCGGGATCCGGGGCGTCGAGGCGCTGCGCGGACTGCGGCTCGCCGCACCCGTGCACGACATCGCCATCGACTTCTGGCGGGCCATGGCCCTGCGCGGCTTCGAGGGCGCGCTCGCCGCCGCCGGACTCGGGCCGCAGGACGCCATGTTCGTCGACGTACCCGCCGCCGGACACCGGGGCCAGTGGGCCGCCGAGCTGGCGGCGCTGCGGCGCGGCGACGTCGACGCCGTCTACGTGAAGGGCGCGTTGGCCGTCGAGGCCGCCCGGCGCGAGGGCGCGGAGGTCGCCGTCGAACTCGACGAGCTGGCCGACCGCCGGTTCCGGATCAACAACGGCACCCCGCGCCCCATCACCGTCCACCAGCAGCTCCTCGACGAACACCCCGGCCTCGTCGACCGCTTCCTCGCCGTCCTGCTCAGGGCCGCCGCCTGGGCCACCGAACAGCCCGCCGAGGTCGCCCGGATCCTCGGCGCCGAGACCGGCGCGGGCGCCGAGGGCGTTGCCGGGGCCTACCGGCCGGGCACCCATCTCGCCCTCCACCCCGACCTCTCCCCGGACCGCCTGACCCTGCTCGCCGAGCAGGAGGCCGGGCTGCGCGCCCACGGCTTCCTGCCCGAACCCGTCGACATCACGGCCTGGGCCGACCCCGAGCCGCTGCGCCGCGCCACCGAACTGGCCGCCTCCCGCCCCGCCCACCGAGCCTTCGCCCCTGAGTTGTGAGGACCCCCGACACCATGAACCTTCCCCGCCCACAGCGCACCGTCGTCGCCCCCGCGCTCCTCACGGCCACCGCCCTGATCGCCCTCACCGCCTGCGGCTCGTCCGCGGCCGGCAGCGGCGGCTCCGGCGCCCGGGGCACGGTGGACATCCGCATCCCCGACCCCGGCAACTCCGGGGTGCTCGCCCTCGGCAAGAAGGACGGCAGCCTCGACAAGGCGCTCGCCGAGGTCGGCGCCAAGGTGCGCTGGACCGGCAGCGCGGGCCCCTTCGCCCCGGCCGCCCAGGCGATGAACGCCGACCAGCTCGACATCGCCACCGGCTCCATCACCTCCGGCATCACCTCGCTCGCCCAGCGCCCCGGCTTCAAGTTCTTCACCGCGGTCGACCCCGACGCCGCCGGCGAAGGCATCCTCGTCAAGAACGGTTCCGGTATCGGCTCGGTCGCCGACCTGGTCGGCAGGAAGGTCGCCGTCAACCAGGGCGGCACCGGCGAGTACCTGCTGCTGAAGGCCCTCGACAAGGCCGGCATCCCCGCCGACAAGGTCGAGCGGGTCTATCTGCGCCCCGACCAGACGGCCGCCGTCTTCAACGCGGGCAAGGTCGACGCCTGGGCGGTCTGGGCGACCTACGCCGTGGCCGAGATCGGCAGCGGCAAGGCGCACTTCGTCGCCGACGGCGCCGCGATCGGCTCCGACAACTACAGCCTCAACGCCGTGCGCACCGGCTTCGCCGAGCAGCACCCCGAGATCGTCAAGGCGCTCTACCGGTACCTCCACGACGCCAGCGCCAAGGAGAAGCAGAACCCGGCCGCGTACCTCAACGTCTTCACCGGCGTCGGACCGACCGCCGTCACCGGCAAGGCGAAGGACGTCCAGACCGGATTCACCCGCGAGGGCGGCACGGTCGACCCCATCGGACCCGAGGACATCGAGCGCTTCGAGGACGTCGCCGGCTTCTACGCCGAGCAGAAGGTCACCACGCGGAAGGTCGACGTCGCCGCCCACCTCCTCGACATCGAGAAGCTGAAATGAGCTACGCCGGCCCGCACCCGGGCCTCGTCCGGCCCCGCCCCCAGCGGCGCAGGGACCGCAGCCGCACCTACTCCGCCACCGTCCGGACACTCGGCCCCATCGCCCTTCTCGTCCTGTGGTGGGCGGCATCCGCCACCGGTGTCCTCACTCCCGACGTACTCGCCTCGCCCGAAGAAGTGCTTCGTGCTGTAGGGGAGTTGTGGGGAAACGGGCAGCTGCCCGACGCGCTCACCACTTCCCTCACCCGCTCCGGCCTCGGCCTCCTCATCGGGCTCACCGCCGGGCTGGTGCTCGGCATCACCACCGGGTTCACCCGCCTCGGCGACGAACTCCTCGACTCCTCCATCCAGACCCTGCGCACCATCCCGTTCCTCTCCCTGGTGCCCCTGTTCATGGTCTGGTTCGGGATCAACGAGACGGCGAAGATCCTCCTCATCGCCGTCGCCACCACCTTCCCGATGTACGTGTCGACATCGAGCGGGGTGCGCGACACCGACCCCGAACTCATCGAGGCGATGCGCAGTTTCGGCATGGGCCGCTTCGCCCTCGTCCGCGAAGTCGTTCTCCCCGGGGCCCTGCCGTCGCTGCTCGCCGGGCTGCGGCTCTCCATGACCCTCAGCGTCATCGCCCTGATCGCCGCCGAGGAGATCAACGCCACGGCAGGCATCGGCTATCTGATGTCCCAGGCGCAGAGCTACGCCCGCACCGACATCCTCGCCGTCTGCATCCTCGTCTACGGGCTGCTCGGACTCGCCGCCGACGTCGTCGTACGGCTGCTGGAACGCGCACTGATGCCCTGGCGCACCCCACAGGGAGCCACCCGATGACCGACCACAGCCCACAGCCGGCCGTACGGGTACGGGAACTGCGGCGCGTCTTCGGCGACCGTGCCGTGCTCGACGGTCTCGAACTCGACATCGCACGGGGCGAGTTCGTCGCCCTTCTCGGTGCGAGCGGCAGCGGCAAGACGACCCTGCTGCGCATCCTGGGCGCACTCGACGGAGCCGACGGGGGAGAGGTCCTCGTCCCCGAGGCCCGCACCGTCGTCTTCCAGGAACCCCGCCTCGTACCGTCGAAGAAGGTCCTCGCCAATGTGACGGTGGCCCTGCCGCGCGGCAGTTCCGGACACGGGCTGCGGGCCCTGGCCGAGGTCGGCCTCGAACGGCACGCCGACGCCTGGCCCGCCACCCTCTCCGGCGGCGAGGCGCAGCGCGTCGCCCTCGCCCGCGCCCTGGTCCGCGAACCCGAACTGCTGCTGCTGGACGAGCCGTTCGCCGCACTCGACGCCCTGACCCGGCTCAGGATGCAGGACCTGGTGGGGGAGCTGTGCCGCAGGCACCGGCCCGCCGTCCTCCTCGTCACCCACGACGTGGACGAAGCCGTACGGCTCGCCGACCGGGTCGCCGTACTGCGCGACGGCCGGCTGATCACCGACGAGCCGGTCACCGTCGACCGGCCGCGCGACCCCGGCGACCCCGCCTTCGGAGCCCTGCGCCGACGGCTCCTCGACGACCTCGGCGTCGATGCGACCCCGCAGCCCTCAACCATCCGCGAACGTACCGAAGTCGGAGTGATCTGAATGACCATCACCATCGGTGTGCACAGCAGCAACCCGTCCCTCTACCACCTGTACCACCTCTCCCGGCTGGGCCTGGCCCAGGAGGAGCTCGCCCCGCTCGGCGAGAGCGTCGTCTTCCACCCGTACACCAATGGCGTCCGCACCGGGGAACTCCTCAGCCGGGGCGTCATCGACTTCGGCGGCACCGGCTCCACCCCACCGGTCACCGGCCAGGCCGCCGGCCACGACATCGTCTACACCGCCGTCTCCGCCCCGCGCCCCGAGCACGGCGCGCTGCTGGTCCCCGAGGACAGCCCCGTACACACGGTCGCCGACCTCAAGGGCACCACCGTCCACCTCGCGATCGGCTCCTGGCAGACCCACCTCGTCGCCAAGGCGCTGGACGACGCCGGGCTCTCCTACGCCGACGACATCACCGCCGTCCGCAGCACCGACGACAGCGAGGAACTGCTGCGCACCGGCGCCATCGCCGCCTGGGTGGCCCAGGGCGCCCAGCTCGCCGCCGCCCGCCGCACCGGTGGGCTGCGCACCCTGATCCGCACCGGCGACGTCATCACCGACCGCTCCGTCTTCTTCGCCCGCCGGGACCTGGCCGAGAGCCGCCCCGAGGTCGTCGAGGCGCTCACCCGCGCCCTCCAGCGGGCCGACGACTGGGCGGCGGCCCACCCCCGCGAGGCGGCCGAGATCGCCGCCGCGGACCTCGGCGGATCCGCCGACGACTGGGAGACCGCACTGCGCGCCCTGCCGTGGAAGATCGAGCCCGTCACCGACGCCTTCATCGCGGAGCAGCAGGAAGCGGCCGACATCTTCCACCGCACCGGATTCATCGACCGCCCGGTCACCGTCGCCCACGCCCTCGCCGGTGCGGGCGAGAGCACCGGCACGGACCGGGCGGCGTGACGACATGGCGACCGAAGTCCTCTGGTACGTCATCCCGCGCGAAGGCGCCTACCCCTGGGAGCCCGAGGGGCGGCGCCCGGTCGACCTCGGCTACCTGGCCCAGCTCGCCGGCACGGTCGAACGCCTCGGCTACAGCGGTGCGCTGCTCGCCACCGACCTGTACGACGTCTGGCCGCTCGGCAGCGCGCTGGCCGCCTCCACCAGCACCGCGTTCAAGCCCCTGCTGGCCGTCCACCCCGGCCTGATCTCGCCCACCCTGCTCGCCAAGATGGCCCTCAGCTTCGACAACCTCTTCGGCGGCCGGCTCCGCTTCAACGTGGTCAACGGCTCGACGAAGTCGCTCCAGGAGTACGGACTCCACGTGGAGCACGACGAGCGGTACGAACTGAGCGCCGAGTACTGGTCGATCGTGAAGCGGCTCACCGCCGGTGAGGTCTTCGACCACAAGGGCCGCTTCTACGACCTGAAGAACGCGGGCGCGTCCTTCCGGGAGCTGAGACCGGTCCGGGAAGCGCACATCCCGCTCTGGTTCGGCGGCTCGTCCGACCCCGGGATCGAGATGGCGGCCGAGCACGTCGACGTCTTCCTCACCTGGGGCGAACCCCCGCACCTGCTCAAGGAGAAGCTGGCGAAGGTCAGGGCACGGGCCGCCGCGTACGGCCGCACGCTCAGGATCGGGCTCCGCCTCCACCTCATCGTCCGGGACACCGAGGACGAGGCATGGGCCGCGGCCGACCGGCTCCTCGACGTGACGAGCGAGGCGACGTACGCCCGGCAGCTCGGCGACCGGGCGGGGGAGGACGGCGTGGGCTGGCAGCGCCAGTTCCGCCAGCACGGCGGCAAGGTCCCGGCGCATGCCCGGGAGCTGGAGACGCACCCCAACATGTGGCCGGGCATGAGCCTGTTCCGCCCGGGGCCGGGCACGGCGGTCGTCGGTTCGACGGCCCAGGTCGTCGAGCGCCTCAAGGAGTTCGAGGAGCTGGGCGTCGACACCTTCATCCTCTCCGGCAACCCGTTGCTGGAGGAGGCGTACCGGGTGGCGGAGACGGTGCTTCCGGCACTGGGCGTCACCCGCTGACCGGCCGGGGGCGGGAGCACCGGGAACTGCCCCGCCCCCCGCCCTTCGTCTCACCGATCGCCGCGCGCCAGGTCGAACACCGCCCAGTCCGTCCCGCCGCGCTCACGCACATGGATGCGCGGACCGCGGCAGACCGTGCTCCAACGGTGGGCCAGGGCGCGCCCGTCGGGCCGGACCAGCCGCGCGGCCCCCGGTTCCGGCTCGACCGTGTGCTCCGTGATCCGGCCGTACGTCAGCACGCCGTCGAGGTCCACGAAGGCCACCCGCCCGCCGTCCACCGCCACGCCCTTGACGCGATTCACCCGCGTGGTGCGGACCCGCACCGAGCCGTCGGCCCGGACCTCGATCAGCGGGTGGTGCATGTACGGACAGGCCCAGGCCGTCGTCCCGTGGACGTTGAGGACGAGGCAGTTCGACATGTCCAGCGGTCCGGGCCCGGGGCGGAACGACCACAGCGGCTCGCCCGTGCTGCTCCACCGCCGCAGACCGGGGTGGCTCAGCGGGTCGTCGCCGTACACCCCCTCGTCGAAGTGACCGACCCAGAGGGCGCCCGACGTGTCGGTCAGCAGACGCTCGATCGCGTCGCCCACCCGGAACGTCCACGACGGACGCCCGAGCGCGTCGAAGACCTGCACATGGTCGGCGTCCACCCTGCTGCGGGGCTCCGCGAGCACGAAACCGCCGTCGGGCAGGGCGTCGAGCCAGGGACGGTACAGCCGGACGGCGCCGAGATGCGTCTCGTCCACCTCGCCCCGGTCCGCGGTGACGACCAGGGCCTCGTACGGATCGGCCGGTCCCGGCCCGGGGTCGCGTTCGGTGAGCAGCCAGTGCACCCGGCCGTACGCGTCGACGGTGCTGTGCAACAGGTGCAGCCGGCCGTATGCGCGCGGCAGGCGGGCGTACTTGGTCAGGCGGACGGACTTCATGGTGCTCCTCGGCGTGGTGCGTGAACGGTCGGCTGCGGGCATGCGCAGGACCGGTGGCGCGTTCGCCGGGTGCCGGAGCGGGGGGGCGCCTACGCGGCATGGACCTTTCTGATGGTCATGGGGGAGATCATCCATGAGCGCGGTTCACCCGCGCAATGCCCGGCCGTCCGCGGGCTGCGGTCGCCGGGGCCCGGTGCGAGACTCGGAACGTCGAGGAGGACCCCGTGCCGCACGGCACGGGCACCGCCGAAGGAGCCGGCCATGCTCACCACTCGTTACGTCGACGGAGCGCCCGACTGGATCGACCTGGGCACACCCGATCTCGACGGGGCCGTCGACTTCTACACCGGTCTCTTCGGCTGGGAGTACGTGGCCGGCGGGCCGGAGACCGGCGGCTACGGCATGTTCACGCTGGACGGGAAGTCGGTCGCCGGCGCGATGACGGTCACCGAGGAGCAGGCGGCACCGTCCTGGTCGGTGTACTTCCGGTCGTCGGACGCCGACGCCACGGCGCGGGCGGTCGAGCAGGCCGGCGGCACTGTACCGTTCGCCCCGATGGATGTCCTGGACTTCGGCAGAATGGCCGGATTCAAGGACCGGTCAGGGGCCTTCTTCGGCATCTGGCAGCCCGGTGGGAACACGGGCCTGGGCGTCGTGGGCGTCCCCGGCAGTCTGTGCTGGGCCGAGCTGTACACCCCGGACGTGCCCGCGGCCGCCGCGTTCTACGGCGCGGTCTTCGGATGGGAGAGCGCGCGGGCACCGTTCCCCGGGGGCGGCGGGTCCTACACGGTGATCCGGACCGGCGGCGGTGGCGAGGAGGCGGCCTTCGGCGGCTTCGTACCGCTGAACGCGGTTCCGGCACGGGCGGTGGCCGGATCGCACTGGCTGCCCTGGTTCGAGGTCGCCGACTGCGACGAGGCGGTCGCGGACGTGGAACGGCTGGGCGGCCGACCGACCCTGGAGCCCACGGAGATGGAAGGTGTGGGAAAGTTCGCCAGTGTGGCCGATCCGGACGGCGCCGAATTCGCTCTGATCAAGAGCGCGTCCACGCCGCAGAGCTGACCGGAACTCGTCGGCGCGCCGTATTGATGAGGCGTTGATCGGTCGTTTATCGCGACCGGGCACTGTGGACCGCATGCTGATCAACACCGCGGCCGACCCCGCACTCGCCTGGCAGGAGACAGCGCTGTGCGCCCAGGCGGGGCCCGAGTTCTTCTTTCCTGCCCCCGGCAGCTCCACCCGTGAGGCCAAGCAGCTCTGCAACGCCTGCGAGGGGCGCGAGGCATGCCTGGAGTACGCCCTCGCCAACGACGAGCGCTTCGGCGTATGGGGCGGGCTGTCCGAGAAGGAGCGGGACCGGCTGCGCAGAACCGGCCGCGACTGAGGGGCTGCGGCCGGACCGCCTCGCGGCCCTGGGACGATGTCCGTATGAATGATCACGACCGGGACAGTTCGCTCGCGGCGGCCGTACGGCTGCGCACCGAGGGCCACCAGGAGGAGGCCAGGCAGCGCCTGCTGGCCCTGTCCGCCGAGTTCCCCGCGGACGCGGAGATCGCCTATCAGACCGCCTGGGCCCACGACGTGCTCGGGCTGGAGGCGGAGGCGGTGCCGTTCTACGAACGCGGCCTCGGTGGCACCGGGCTGTCGGAGAAGGACCGCAGGGGCGCGCTCCTCGGCCTGGGGAGCACGTACCGGGTGCTCGGGCAGTACGAGAAGGCCGTCGAGGTGCTGCGCGGCGGTGTCGAGCAGTTCCCCGACGACGGGGCGCTGCGGACGTTTCTCGCCATGGCCCTGTTCAACACCGGCGAGCATCACGAAGCCATGCGGTTGCTGCTGGAACTCCTCGCGACCAGCAGCGAGGACCCGTATGTGCGCCAGTACCGGGCCGCGATCGAGTACTACGCGCGGGACCTGCACGAAACGGTGTGACAGCGGGCACGCGTCGACCCGCCGGCCACCGGACGGCGGCGGACGGGTCGACGGGCCGGGCCCCGAACGGTCAGGCGCCGGCGCGCGCGGCCATCCGCGCCTTGCGGGCGGCCAGCTTCTCGTCGAACTTCGCCGCCTCGTTGTCCAGGCCGCCCATGTACAGGCCCAGCTCCTCCTGCGCCTTCAGGCCGTCGGGGCCCAGGCCGTCGATGGAGAGGACCTTCAGGAAGCGCAGCACGGGCTGGATCACGTCGTCGTGGTGGATGCGCATGTTGTAGATCTCGCCGATCGCCATCTGCGCGGCGGCCCGCTCGAAGCCCGGCATGCCGTGACCGGGCATCCGGAAGTTGACGACGACGTCGCGCACGGCCTGCATCGTCAGGTCGGGGGCCAGCTCGAAGGCCGCGCCGAGGAGGTTGCGGTAGAAGACCATGTGCAGGTTCTCGTCGGTCGCGATCCGCGCGAGCATGCGGTCGCAGACCGGGTCGCCCGACTGGTGGCCGGTGTTGCGGTGCGAGACGCGGGTGGCCAGCTCCTGGAAGGCGACGTACGCCACGGAGTGCAGCATCGAGTGGCGGTTGTCCGACTCGAAGCCCTCCGCCATGTGTGCCATCCGGAACTGCTCCAGCTTGTCCGGGTCGACGGCCCGTGAGGTGAGCAGGTAGTCACGCATCACGATGCCGTGCCGGCCCTCCTCCGCGGTCCAGCGGTGCACCCAGGTGCCCCAGGCACCGTCGCGGCCGAAGAGGGAGGCGATCTCGTGGTGGTAGCTCGGGAGGTTGTCCTCGGTCAGCAGGTTCACCACCAGGGCGATCTTGCCGATGTCGGTGACCTTGGACTGGTCGGCCTGCCAGGCCTCACCGTCCTCGAAGACCCCGGGGAAGTTCCGCCCGTCGGAGAACGGCACGTACTCGTGGGGCATCCAGTCCTTGGCGACCTTGAGATGGCGGTTGAGCTCCTTCTCCACCACCTCTTCCAGGGCGTACAGCAGCTGGGCGTCGGTCCACGCCTTCGGGCTGCCGAGGTGGGGAGCGGTGATCGTCACGGGGGACTCCTGGGGACGGGAGAATTACCTACGGGTACGTAGGTTACGAGACCGTAGGTTAAAGCTGCGGTAAGGCCACCGCCAAGCCCGCCCTCGCGATGCCCGGTTACGTAACGTTATGTGCGCAGGTCCGGGGGTGGTCGGGTGTCCGTGAACGAGCTTCGGCGCGGTGCGCGGCGAACCGTCCGGACCGGTGGATCCGCCGGTGACCGGGACCGGCCGGCCCCCTGCTGCGGGGCGCTCAGAGCTGTCGGCGTACTCGGAGCGGGGCCCTCGTGGGGGCGCGGGCGCGGCCGGGGTGTGCGGTCAGAGCAGGTGGTCCGCCGCGCCGGACTTCACCGCGGAGATCAGTGCCCGCAGCGCCTCCATGGAGTCGCTGACGTAGGCGGTGGTGTCCGTGGTGGAACCGATGTACGCCCGGCCCTGGTCGTCGAGTCCGAAGCGGAAGCAGTTGGCGCCCTCGCTGCAGAAGGCTTCGTCCCAGCAGATATCGGTCATGGTCGCTCCTCAGAGGTCCTGGGCTATGGATCGGATGAAGTCGCGCGATTCCTCGACGGGCAGTGCGAGCGTGCGCAGACGCTCCAACAGGCCGCGATAGCGCCGCAGTTGCATGTCGGAGTCCAGCAGCATCGAACCATGCGAGGAGTCGAGCTGCACGGTGTCGAGCTGCGGTACCGCCGCGCCCACATAGGTGAACGACTGTCCGGCGCCCGGGAATCCGCCGGCCGCGAACGGGATCACCCGTACCGTGATCCGGTCCCGCTCGGACTGTCCGAGGATGTGGTCCAGCTGGGCCCTCGCCACCTTCGGGCCGCCGAACTGCATGCGCAGCGCCGCCTCGTGGATCACCGACTCGTACATCGGCGGACGGTCCCGCTCCAGCACCTCCTGGCGGCGCAGCCGCAGCGACAGCCGGGCCATCAGATCGGGCCCCGGCAGTTGTGGATCGGCCGTGTCGAAGACCGCCCGCGCATGCTCCTCGGTCTGCAGGAGGCCGGGGATGTGCGTGGTGGTCGAGGTCGTCAACTCAGCTGCGTGGTACTCCAGTTCGGCGATGTCGAGCAGTCCCGGCAGCAGTAGTCCGCGGTGCTCCTCCCACCAGCCCCGGGCGCGCTCCTGGGCCATCTCGGCGAGCAGGTCGACCAGCCCGGTGTCCGGGCAGCCGTAGTTGAAGGCGAGGGTGCGGACCCGTTCGGCGCTGATGCCGAACCGTCCCGATTCGATGTTCGGGATGCGGGTGCGGTCGACACCGAGCAGTGCGGCGGCCTGCTGCACCGGCATGCCCGACTGCTCGCGCAGTTTGCGGAGTTCGTACCCGAGTCGCTGCTGCCGGGCGGTCGGGGTGCTTCTGGGGGGCAAGGTGCGGTTCCTTCCGGGGTGGGAGCGAAATGACCGGAACCGCACAAGTAGTAGCACTGTGCTCCAGGGTGCGCTACGGTCGGTAGCGCAAGTCTCACACGGGGCGACCGTGCCTGTGTGTGATCGTCACCACAAATACCGAAATGTGAGCATCTTGATGAAAGGCGCGCTGCGTTGTCTGCCGGCCCCCGCACCTGCTGGACCCCACCCACCGGTGGCGGACAACCTGAGCTATTCGTTCGCACTGCCCGGCGGCGCCTTCTGCGCCGGCCTCGCCCGCGGTGCCGTGGGTGACCTGCTCACCCGGCACGGCCTCACGGGGCTCCGGGAGACGGCCGTACTCGCCGCATCCGAACTGGTCGCCACGGCCTACCGGTTCACCCCGGAGCGGGAGATGCTGCTGCGGGTGCACTGGCAGTTCGACGCGCTCCGCATCACTCTCTACGACCAGCACCCCTCGCACGGCTCGGCCCTGAAGTCCGAGATATGCCGCGAGCGCCGCAGCGACAGCATGTGGCTGCTGGCCGCCGCGGTCGACGCGCACGGCGGGGACTGGGGGCTGACGCCCGCGCTGACCCCGTCCGGCGGCTGCAAGGCCTGGGCCTTACTCCACAGCTGACGCCCACGCGGCCCGCCCGGCGACCGGACCGCTGGACGCGCGCTCTCAGCAGGGGCCGCCGAGCAGATCGGTCAGGCCGCGGTCGAGATCCAGGAACCGGTGCTCGTCGCCGACGGGCACCATTTCCTGCGCCCGCCCCAGAAAGCGGCGCAAATCCGCCGTACGGACGTGCACCATCGCGATGCCCTCGGCGGCGTGGAACTCCAGGACCGTACGGTCGTAACCGAACGGCCTGACGCGTACGTCCCCGACGCCGGCCGCCCCCTCCATCCCCGCCGCCAGCAGCTCGCGGGAGAACTCCCAGGCGACCTCGGTGCCCTCCAGGGTCGCCGGAGCGGGAAACGCCATGCGCACGGCGAACGGATCCCTGGGGTCGTAATGCAGGGTGGCGGGAAGGGTCTCCATCCGCGGTGCGGATGCGACCATGCGGGCCTGCACGGACTGTTCGATGACGGTGGACAAGACCTGCTTCCTTTCTCGGCCGGATGAACGGTTCCCGACACTGATACAGACGAAGGAACTCCCTCATCCGTGCACCGGAAGGCGGCGTGAGCTGTATCACCGCCCGCCGCAGCGCCCGGTCACCTCCCGGCTGCGCGGCCCCGGACCGCGCACCCTGGACTGGGCACCACGCGTGGGCTAGCTTCCAGCGCCATGAGGGTCAAGGGGAAGACGAGACGACCGATGTCATGGGGACTCTGTGCGGCGGCGCTGACCGCGGCACTGGCCACACCGGCAGCCGCGGCGACACCGTGGGAACACCACCGGCCCGGCGAACGGCCGGCCTGGACGCTCACCGACACCACAACCGATGCCCGCTTCCGGGGCCTCGCCGCCGTCAGCCGCAGCACCGCCTGGGTCGCGGGCAGCAAGGGCACGGTGCTGCGCACCTCCGACGGGGGCCGGCACTGGCGCGACGTCTCGCCGCCGGGCGCGGCCGCTCAGGGGCTGGAGTTCCGCGACATCGAGGCGTTCGACGGGCGGCGCGCGGTGGTCCTGGCCATCGGCGAGGGCGAGGCGTCCCGGGTGCTGCGCACGGACGACGGCGGAGCGACCTGGACGGAGTCGTTCCGCAACACCGACGCACGCGCCTTCTACGACTGCCTCACCTTCTTCGACAGCCGGCACGGGCTGGCGATGAGCGATCCCGTGGACGGCAAGTACCGCATCCTGTCCACGGCGGACGGCGGCCGGAACTGGCGGGTGCTGCCCGACGCCGGGATGCCGGACGCCCAGCCCGGTGAGGCGGGATTCGCCGCCGGCGGCCAGTGCCTGGTCTCGTCGGGCCCCAGGGACGTATGGCTCGCGACCGGAGGCGCCGCCACCGCACGGGTGCTGCACTCCGCCGACCGCGGGCTGACCTGGACCGCGGCCGAATCCACGATCCCGGCCGGCGACCCGGCCCGCGGCGTCTTCGCACTGGCCTTCCGCGACCGCCACCACGGCATCGCGGTCGGCGGCGACTACCGGGCCGGGGAGCCGTCGCCGGACGCCGCGGCCGTGACGGGCGACGCCGGCCGCTCCTGGCGGCAGGCCGCCACCCCGCCGGCCGCCTACCGCTCGGGCGTCGCCTGGCTGCCGCACAGCAGGTCCGGGGCGCTGGCGGTCGGCCCGACCGGCACCGACCTCACGACGGACGGCGGCCGCACCTGGCGCACGGTCGACACCGGCTCGTACGACACCGTCGACTGCACCCCGGACGGCGGCTGCTGGGCCGCGGGGGAGAAGGGCCGCGTGGCACGCGCGGGGAACTGAGCCGTTCCGCATCCCCCGGGGCGGGTCCGCTCCGGGGGAAGGGCTCCACTATCCGGGCAGCTGCTGACGGTACGGAGCGAGTTCGTCCGAGGTCTTCGTCGCGATGAACTCGGTGATGCGGTAGGCGCACACGCCCCGCATCGCGAACGGATCCCGCGAAACGATCTCCTCGATCCGCTTCCGGTCGTCGCCGACGGCCAGGATCACCCCGCCGTCGCGCGGGTTCTTGCGGCCCGACGCGATGAACACCCCCGCCGCGTACTGTGCGTCCAGCCAGACGACATGGTCCCGCATCAGCTCGTCGACGCGTTCGACAGGGGCGGTGTAGGTCAGTTCGAGTACAAACATGATCGCCAGGCTACGGGCAGGGCCCCGCGGACTCCGGGCCCGTCCGGCGGACCGGCCCCGGCGTGCGTGCCAGGCGTCGTGAGTCAGGCGGGACCTTACGGCCACGACCTAGACTCGGCCGCACCATGACACACCTTGTGATGCCCGCCGACGAGGCCGAAGCCCGAGCCGTCCAGGACACCCTGCGTTCCCGGGTGGTGCTCGACGAAGCCGGCCCGCCGCCCGGTTCCGGCCGGGTCACCGGGGTCGACGTCGCCTATGACGACGAGCGCGATGTCGTCGTCGCGGCGGCGGTCGTCCTCGACGGGGCGACGTTCGAAGTGGTCGCCGAGACCACCGCCGTCGGCCGGATCACCTTCCCGTACATCCCCGGCCTCCTGGCCTTCCGCGAGATCCCGACCGTGCTGGCCGCCCTCGAATCCCTGCCGGTCGACCCCGGACTCGTGATCTGCGACGGATACGGCCGGGCGCACCCGCGCCGCTTCGGACTCGCCAGCCACCTCGGGGTGCTCACCGGCCTCCCGGTGATCGGCGTCGCCAAGAATCCGTTCACCTTCACGTACGAGCAACCGGGCCCCCGTCGCGGCGACTGGTCGCCGCTGCTCGACGGCGAGGAGGAGGTGGGCCGGGCGCTGCGTACCCAGGACGGCGTCAAACCCGTCTTCGTCTCCGTCGGACACCGGACCGGTCTGGACAACGCCTGTGCCCACACCCTGCTGCTGTCCCGCGACTTCCGTCAGCCGGAGACCACCCGCAGGGCAGACTCGCTCTGCCGCCGGGCCCTGCGGGAGGCGACCGCCTGAGAGCGCTCGGGGCGCCTGAGTACGCGTACGGATACCTTTTGCCGATCATCACCGGCAAGCTTGTACGCATGAACGAACATCGAACGTCCACACGACCCGGCACCGTCTATCTCGCTCAGCGCCGGGTCGCGATAGGGATGACCCTCGGGATGATCGCGGGAGTGGCCTGGGCCGTCTCGATGGTCTGCACGCTCGTCGCCTGGGCACTCTGAGCCCGCAGCGCAGGGCCGCCCCTGTCCGGCCCGCGGCTACTTGTGCAGGTCCGGCCCCTGGGCGTTGAGCAGCGCGCGCCAGGTGGTCTCGTCCCCGATCCCCGTCACCGGAAGATTCCGGGACTTCTGGAACTCCTTGAGCGACCGCATGGTCGAGGGCGTGTACGTACCGGTGCTGTCGGTCGGCACCCCGGCGTGATGCAGCAGGTACTGCACCGCCGTGACGGCATCGGGCTCGGCGGTGCGCGAGTCGACCGTGATGACCAGCAACGGCCAGGTGTCCTTCCCGACCTTGCCGTCCGGGGTCAGACCATGTGCCGCCTGGAACTTCTTCACGGCCTCGGCCGTGGCCGGACCGTAGTCGGCGTCGACCTTCACGTCGAAGCCGTTCGCCCTCAGCAGCAGCTGCACCGTGCGCGCCTTCCAGAGCACATGGCCCTTGCGGGCCAGCGGCCAGTCGGTGCCCTCCGACGGCCGGTCCGAGACGCCCGCCGCGCCCTTGGCATCGCTCTGTCCCGTGGTGGTGGGCACCAGCCACCACACGAAGCCGCCGAGCACGAGCAGGAGCAGCGACGCGACGGCCAGGGCCGGGTATGCGACGGAGGAGCGGCCCCGCCAACGGGCCGCCGCGTCGCGGTCGGCGGACGGACCGGCGGGCGCGGCTCCCGGACCGGGCGCCGCCGCGGCCGCCGGGCGCTTCCCGGCCGCCGCCTCGCGCGCCAGGGCGAGCGCCAGGTCCAGGTCGTCGGCCGGTGCCCGCAGCGCCGTGTGCAGCTGCTCGACGATCCGGCTCGGGGCGTTGGAGGCATGAGCGGGATTCAGATAGCGCGACAGGGTGGTCTGGTCGATCCCCAGCCGCTTGGCGAGCGACTGCTGCGTGGGTTTCTCGCGGCCGTCGCGCGCCGACGACTCCCACCAGTTCCTCAGTAACCCGGCGAGCGCCGGCCCCGGCTGTTCCCCGTGACCCGCCACAGTGTTGTCCGTCATCGTTCTTCCCCGACTCTCTGTGTGCATAGCCGCAGGTCAGGGCTGTGCATCGGGAGCATGCCCGGGTGCGCCGACCTGCGGGACGCAGATCGTAGTGAAAGCGCCGATCCGTGCCGCGCGGCCGAGGAGCCCGCGAAGCGGTGCCATGGCCCGCTCACCCGGGGAACGAGGAGGCGGGGGCCCGGGGCGACATCACCCGAACGAGTGCGTGCCGCCCCGGGCGTCGGCTCAGCGGGCCGCCGCGACCCGGAAGCGCAGGCCGGCCGAGCGCAGCCGCTCCAGCAGCGCGTCGCCCATCGCGGCGGCGGTGGTGACCTGTCCCGATGTCGGCGGGAGTTCGTCCAGGGCGAGGCAGAGCGCGGACTCGGCGAGCATCTTCGCGGTCTCGTCGTAGCCGGGGTCACCGCCCGAGACCTCGGTGAACACCCGGTGCCCGCCGCCCTCACCGACGAAGCGCACGGTGAACCAACTGCGCCGACGACGCTCCGCGTCCGGCCCCTGGCCCGGCTCGTACCGGTCCATCAGCCAGGACCGGGCCGCCGGAACCTGCGCGGCACCCACCAGCGCGCCGACCGCGGCCGCGCCGCCGAGGGCCACGGGCAGATGACGGACCGAGGCGAAGTGGCGGTAGCGGAAGTCGGGGCCGTACCGGGCCAGCGCCCGCGCCGAGCGTTCGACGACCTGCGGGTCCAGCGTCGGCAGCGGGAGTGCCCAGGTGCCGGTCTCCGCGCTGAAGTGCGGGGTGCCGAGCGGGGCGCGGGCCCGGCGCCCGACCAGCCGCGGTTCGTGCAGCCGGCGTTCCCTGGCGGCGCTCAGCATCCGCGGGCCGCGGCCCATCGCGGTGAGCGCCGAGGCGAACGTACCGCCGGAGAAGACGGCGTTGCTGCGTACGAAGCCGTCGACGGTCAGCGGTACGTCCTGCGGCAGCTGCTGGACGGTGAAGTACACCCCGAGGTCGTGCGGAACGGAGTCGAAACCGCAGGCGTGCACGATCCGGGCTCCCGTCTCGCGGGCCCGCGCGTCGTGCTCCAGATACATCCGGTCCACGAACTCCGCCTCACCGGTGAGGTCCGCGTAGTCCGTCCCGGCCTCGGCGCAGGCCGCGACCAGCTTCTCGCCGTACCAGACATAGGGGCCCACCGTCGTGGCCACCACATGGGCGGACTCGGCGAGCCCGCGCAGCGCGTGCTCGTCCCCGGCGTCGGCGTGCAGCAGCGGGAGCTCCGCGCAGCGCGGCTCGATCGCGGCGAGACGGTCGCGCAGGCGTTCCAGCTTGGCCCGGTCGCGTCCGGCCACGGCCCAGCGGAAGCCGGCGGGTGCGTGGGCGGCGAGATATTCGGCGGTGAGGGCGCCCACGAAGCCGGTGGCACCGAAGAGGATCACGTCATAAGGGCGTTGTGCCCCGTTCTGCCTGTTCATGAGTACCTCCGCGGAGCCGGCGCCGATGTGGCAGGCAGAGGCTAGCGGAGCGGTCGTGGCGGTGTGCGGCCGGGCGGTGCGCATGGGGGAGGATCCCCGGGAGAGAACTAAGCGCTTGCTCGGCCAAAGGGGTTGTGCGGAGCGCGGCGCGTTCTTAGCATCATCGCTGTTACATCAGTTGTGTCATACCGCTGGGGGCTCGATGGCAACGACAGAGCACGGCTCGCACGGCCCGCTGGCAGGGGTGCGGGTGGTCGAACTGGCAGGCATCGGGCCCGGCCCGTTCGCCGCGATGCTCCTGGCCGACCTCGGCGCCGACGTCGTCAGGGTCGACCGGCCCGGCGGTGCGGGGCTGGGCATCGATCCCGCGTACGACCTCACCAACCGCAACAAGCGCTCCGTGCTCGTCGACCTCAAGGCCGAGGACGGAGCCGCCAAGGTGCTCGATCTGATCGAGCGCGCCGACATCCTGATCGAGGGCTACCGGCCGGGCGTCGCCGAACGCCTCGGCGTCGGACCCGACGCAGCCCTGGTCCGCAACCCGCGCCTCGTGTACGGGCGGATGACCGGCTGGGGCCAGGATGGACCGCTCGCCGAACGGGCCGGGCACGACATCGCCTACATCGCGCTCACCGGCACCCTCTCCATGATCGGCAAGCCCGGCGAGCCGCCCACCGTCCCGGCCAATCTCGTCGGCGACTACGCGGGCGGCTCGCTCTATCTCGTCGTCGGCGTGCTCGCCGCCCTCCAGCACGCCCGTACTCCCGGCGGCCGGGGCCAGGTGGTGGACGCGGCGATCGTCGACGGCGCCAGCCATCTCGCCATGATGATCCACGGAATGCTGGCGGCCGGCGGCTGGCAGGACCGGCGCGGCTCCAACCTCCTGGACGGCGGCTGCCCGTTCTACGGCACGTACGAGACCGCCGACGGCCAGTACATGGCGGTCGGGCCGCTGGAGCAGCGGTTCTACGAGGAGTTCGGCCGGCTCCTCGGGATCGGGGACGAGGCTCCGGACCGGGGCGACATCGGCCGGTGGGAGGAACTGCGCACCGTCGTCGCCGACCGGTTCCGCACCCGTACGCGTGCCGAGTGGACCGAGGTGTTCGAGGGATCGGACGCCTGCGTCGCCCCCGTGCTCTCGCTCCGTGAGGCGCCGCACCACCCGCACCTCGCCGCCCGCGCCACCTTCGTCGAGCACGACGGGCTCGTCCAGCCCGCGCCCGCACCGCGCTTCTCCGTGACCCCCGCCTCGGTGCGCGGCGGGCCCGCGCGGCCCGGCGCGGACACCGAGGCCGTCGCCACCGACTGGGACGTACCCGGCCTCGCCGGGCCGTGACCCCCACCGGGCCCGACCGGCCCGGCCCATCCACCCCTTCAGCAACCGGCCCAGGAGGACCCCAGTGCAGCGGCAGATCTTCACCGAGGAGCACGAAGCGTTCCGCGAGACCGTGCGTACCTTCCTCACCAAGGAGGTGCTCCCGCACTACGAGCAGTGGGAGAAGGACGGCATCGTCTCGCGCGAGGCATGGCTCGCGGCCGGCCGGCAGGGGCTGCTGGGCCTCGCCGTGCCCGAGGAGTACGGGGGCGGCGGGAACACCGACTTCCGTTACAGCGCCGTCCTCGCCGAGGAGTTCACCCGGGCCGGCACCCCCGGCCTCGCGCTCGGGCTGCACAACGACATCATCGGCCCCTATCTCACCGGCCTCGGCACCGACGAGCAGAAGCGGCGCTGGCTGCCCGGATTCTGCAGCGGCGAGACCATCACCGCCATCGCCATGACCGAACCCGGCGCGGGCTCCGACCTCCAGGGCATCCGCACCACCGCCGAGGACAAGGGCGACCACTGGCTGCTCAACGGCTCGAAGACCTTCATCTCCAACGGCATCCTCGCCGACCTGGTGGTCGTCGTGGCGAAGACCACCCCCGAAGGCGGCGCGAAGGGGCTCTCGCTGATCGTCGTGGAACGCGGCGCGGAGGGCTTCGAGCGCGGCCGCAACCTCGACAAGATCGGCCAGAAGTCCCAGGACACCGCGGAGCTGTTCTTCAACGACGTCCGTGTGCCCAAGGAGAACCTGCTGGGCGAGCGGGACGGCGCCTTCATCCACCTGATGACCAACCTGGCGCAGGAGCGGATGGGCATAGCGGTCGCCGGGATCGCCGCGGCGGAACACCTGCTGGAGATCACCACGAAGTACGTCAAGGAGCGCGAGGCCTTCGGCAGGCCGCTCTCCAAGCTCCAGCACATCCGGTTCGAGATCGCCGAGATGGCCACCGAGTGCGCCGTCACCCGCACCTTCATCGACCGCTGCATCGTCGACCACTCCGACGGCACGCTCGACGCCGTGCACGCCTCGATGGCCAAGTGGTGGGCCACCGAACTGCAGAAGCGCGCCGCCGACCGCTGTCTCCAACTGCACGGCGGATACGGCTACATGGCGGAGTTCCCGGTCGCCAAGGCATTCACCGACGGCCGCATCCAGACCATCTACGGCGGCACGACCGAGATCATGAAGGAGATCATCGGCCGCTCGCTGCTCGCCTGACCCCGTCGCACAACCACCCTCGAAAGGCTGCTGTCTTGAGTACCGAAGCGTTCGTCTACGACGCGATCCGCACCCCGCGCGGCCGCGGCAAGGCCAATGGCGCCCTGCACGGCACCAAGCCGATCGACCTCGTCGTCGGCCTCATCCACGAAATCCGCAGCCGCTTCCCCGGCCTCGACCCGGCGGCCATCGACGACATCGTCCTCGGCGTGGTCAGCCCGCTCGGCGACCAGGGCTCCGACATCGCCCGGATCGCCGCCATCGCGGCCGGCCTCCCGGACACCGTCGCGGGCGTCCAGGAGAACCGCTTCTGTGCCTCGGGTCTGGAGGCCGTCAACCTGGCCGCCGCCAAGGTCCGTTCGGGCTGGGAGGACCTCGTCCTCGCGGGCGGTGTCGAGTCGATGTCCCGGGTCCCGATGGGCTCCGACGGCGGCGCCTGGGCGATGGACCCGATGACCAGCTTCGAGACCGGCTTCGCCCCGCAGGGCATCGGCGCCGACCTCATCGCCACCATCGAGGGCTTCTCCCGCCGCGACGTCGACGAATTCGCCGCACTCTCCCAGGAACGCGCCGCCGAAGCGTGGAAGGACGGCCGCTTCGCCCGTTCCGTCGTCCCCGTCAAGGACCGCAACGGCCTCGTCGTGCTCGACCGCGACGAGCACATGCGGCCCGGCACCACCGCCGACTCGCTCGCCGCGCTCAAGCCCTCCTTCGCCGCGATCGGCGAGATGGGCGGCTTCGACGCGGTGGCGCTGCAGAAGTACCACTGGGTCGAGAAGATCGACCACGTCCACCACGCGGGCAACTCCTCCGGCATCGTCGACGGCGCCGCGCTCGTCGCGATCGGCAACAAGGAGGTCGGCGAGCGCTACGGGCTCACGCCGCGCGCCCGGATCGTCTCCGCCGCAGTCTCCGGCTCCGAGCCCACCATCATGCTCACCGGCCCCGCGCCCGCCACCCGCAAGGCCCTCGCCAAGGCCGGGCTGACCATCGACGACATCGACCTCGTCGAGATCAACGAGGCGTTCGCCGGAGTCGTGCTCCGCTTCGCCCGGGACATGGACCTCCCGCTCGACAGGATCAACGTCAACGGCGGCGCCATCGCGCTGGGCCACCCGCTCGGCGCCACCGGCGCGATGATCCTCGGCACCCTCATCGACGAACTGGAGCGCCGCGACCAGCGGTACGGCCTCGCCACCCTCTGCGTCGGCGGCGGCATGGGCGTCGCCACCGTCATCGAGCGTCTCTGACCGTCCCCCGGCCATCCCTGCTTACGGAGAAGAACCGCAATGACCGAGAGCACGACCATCCGCTGGGAACAGGACGAGACGGGCGTCGTCACCCTCGTACTCGACGACCCGAACCAGTCCGCCAACACGATGAATCAGGCGTTCAAGGACTCCATCGCGGCCGTCGCCGACCGCGCCGAGGCCGAGAAGGACACCATCCGCGGCATCATCTACACCTCCGCCAAGAAGACCTTCTTCGCGGGCGGCGACCTCAAGGACATGATCAGGATCGGTCCGGAGAACGCCCAGCTGGCCTTCGACACCGGCACCGCCATCAAGAACTCGCTGCGCCGCATCGAGACCCTCGGCATCCCCGTCGTCGCCGCCATCAACGGCGCCGCGCTCGGCGGCGGTTACGAGATCGCGCTCGCCTCGCACCACCGCGTCGCCCTCGACGCCCCCGGCTCCCGGATCGGCCTGCCCGAGGTCACCCTCGGCCTGCTGCCCGCCGGTGGCGGCGTCACCCGCACCGTACGCCTCATGGGCATCGCCGACGCGCTGCTGAAGGTCCTCCTCCAGGGCACCCAGTACACCCCGCGGCGAGCCCTGGAGAACGGCCTGGTCCACGAGGTCGCCGCCACCCGCGAGGAGATGCTCGAAAAGGCCCGCGCCTTCATCGACGCCCACCCCGAGTCCCAGCAGCCCTGGGACGTCAAGGGGTACAGGATCCCCGGCGGTACCCCGTCCAACCCGAAGTTCGCCGCCAACCTGCCGGCCTTCCCGGCCAACCTGAAGAAGCAGCTCGCGGGCGCCCCGATGCCCGCGCCCCGCAACATCCTGGCCGCCGCCGTCGAGGGCTCGCAGGTCGACTTCGAGACCGCGCTGACCATCGAGGCCCGGTACTTCACCGAGCTGGTCACCGGCCAGGTCGCGAAGAACATGATCCAGGCGTTCTTCTTCGACCTCCAGGCCGTCAACTCCGGTGCCAGCCGCCCCAAGGACATCGAGGAGCGCCAGGTCGACAAGGTCGCGGTGCTCGGCGCCGGGATGATGGGCGCCGGCATCGCGTACTCCTGCGCCCGCGCCGGGATCGAGGTCGTCCTCAAGGACGTCTCCACCGAGGCCGCGGCCAAGGGCAAGGCGTACAGCGAGAAGCTGCTCGACAAGGCGCTCTCCCGGGGCCGCACCACCGAGGCCGAGCGCGACGAACTGCTGGCCCGGATCACCCCGACCGGCGACCCGGCCGATCTGGCGGGCTGCGACGCCGTCATCGAGGCCGTCTTCGAGGACACCGCGCTCAAGCACAAGGTGTTCCAGGAGATCCAGGACATCATCGAGCCGGACGCGCTGCTCTGCTCGAACACCTCGACCCTGCCGATCACCGTCCTCGCCGAAGGCGTGGAGCGCCCCGCCGACTTCATCGGGCTGCACTTCTTCTCGCCCGTGGACAAGATGCCGCTGGTCGAGATCATCAAGGGCGAGAAGACCGGCGACGAGGCCCTGGCCCGCGCCTTCGACCTGGTCCGCCGGATCAAGAAGACCCCGATCGTCGTCAACGACTCGCGCGGCTTCTTCACCTCGCGCGTCATCGGCCAGTTCATCAACGAGGGCGTCGCCATGGTCGGCGAGGGCGTCGAGCCCGCCTCCGTCGAGCAGGCCGCCGCACAGTCCGGGTACCCGGCCAAGGTGCTCTCGTTGATGGACGAGCTGACGCTCACCCTGCCCCGCAAGATCCGCAACGAGACGAAGCGGGCCGTCGAGGAGGCCGGTGGCACCTGGCCCGGACACCCGGCGGACGCGGTCATCGACCGGATGGTCGACGAGTTCGGCCGGCCGGGACGCAGCGGTGGCGCGGGCTTCTACGAGTACGACGAGAGCGGCAAGCGCACCCGCCTGTGGCCCGGACTGCGGGAGCACTTCACGAAGGCCGACGCCGACATCCCCTTCGTCGACATGAAGGAGCGGATGCTGTTCTCCGAGGCGCTGGACAGCGTCCGCTGCCTGGAGGAGAACGTCCTGATCACCGTCGCCGACGCCAACATCGGCTCCATCATGGGCATCGGCTTCCCGCCGTGGACCGGCGGCGTGCTCCAGTACATCAACGGGTACGAGGGCGGCCTGCCCGGCTTCGTCGCCCGCGCCCGGGAACTCGCCGAGCGGTACGGCGACCGCTTCCTGCCGCCCGCGCTGCTCGTGGAGAAGGCCGAGAAGGGCGAGACCTTCCACGACTGAGCCCCACGGCCGGCGCCCGCCCCGCGGGCCGCGTTCACTCTGCCGTGAACGCGGCCCGCAGCTCCTGCTTCAACGACCGCTGGAACGCGGTCACCAGCGCCTGGATCACCATCGGCTGCATATGGGCCGACAGCGACTTCATCGCCGCCACGTGCTCGGGGTCCGACTCCCGCTCCCGGTACGGCCCCCACACCTCGTCCCGGAACAGCCGGGTCAGCTCCTGCGCGGCGGACCGGGAGTGTTCCAGCAGCACCGTGCGGGCGGCCAGGATCGTCTCGTGGGCGATGGGCACGCCGAGCAGTTCGACCCCGAGCCGCAGCAGCCCCGGATCCACCCGGTAGCTGCCGTCGACCGGCTCCGCGTGCTCCAGCACCCCCATCGCGGCCAGCCGCGCGATGTCCTGCTCGCTCAGCGCCCGGCCGGCCCGCCGCTCCAGCTCCGCCCGCGTCGCGTCCTCCGCCGAGTCCGGTGCCCAGGAGGCCACCAGCGCACGGTGGATCGCCAGGTCGTGGGCGCTCAGATCCGGCGGGAGCTGCTCCAGATAGCGTTCGATCGCGGCCAGCGTCATGCCCTGGTGCTGGAGCTCCTCGATGAGCGCGAGCCGGGACAGGTGCTCGTGGCCGTAGTGCCCGACCCGTCGCGGCCCGATCACCGGGGGCGGCAGCAGGCCCCGGGTGCTGTAGAAACGCACGGTGCGTACCGTGACACCGGCGCGTGCCGCCAGCTCGTCGACGGTGAGCGTCGGCTCCTCGGTCCCGGTCGCCATCTCTGCTCCTCGTGTCCGGCCCTGAGGGCGAGCGGCTGAACGCGCGGCCCACCCCGGTGCAACAGTATTGCTGTCTCACCAGTGATGTGAAAGTGCCTGGTTGTCAGAGGTGCGACCTAGCCTGGTGCCATGTCCGAGATCACGTACGTACAGGGGGACGCGACGGCGCCCCACGGCCAGGGCGTCAAGCTGATCGTCCACGTCTGCAACGACCTGGGCGGCTGGGGCAAGGGATTCGTCCTGGCGCTCTCGCGTCGCTGGCCCGGACCCGAAGCGGCCTACCGCCGGTGGCACCGGGAGCGCGCGGGCAATGACTTCGCCCTCGGCGCGGTGCAGTTCGTGCAGGTGAGCCCGTACATCTGGGTGGCGAACATGGTGGGCCAGCGGGGGATGCGCAGGGGCAGCAACGGGGTCCCGGTGCGTTACGAGGCGATCGACACGGGGCTGGACGCGGTGGCCGGGCGGGCCCGCGAGCTGGGGGCCTCGGTCCACATGCCGCGGATCGGCTGCGGGCTCGCGGGCGGGAAGTGGTCCCGGGTGGAACCCCTGATAGAGAAGCGGCTGACCGGCCGGGGCATACCGGTGACGGTCTACGACTTCGACTGAGGGCTGTCGGCGTCCCCGGGGGCCTCGGCCTGCGGAAATCCGCCGGATAGCCTGACCCCGGCCGACGGGCGGCAGGAAGAGGGGTGGGTCCGGTGGAGGGTGCCGAGGCGGGGCGCGAAGAGCCCGCACGTCCCGATGCCGTCGCGCCGGGCGGCCCGGTGGACGGGGAGCTGCTGACCCTGCTCGGCCTCGGACCGGACGAGGACGCGGTCTACCGGCTGCTGGTGGACCGCCCCGACAGTGAACCGGACGCGTTCACGGGCCCGTTGGACCGCTCGGCGGTGACACGTGTCCTCGGCTCGCTCGTCGACCGCGGGCTCGTCAGTGCCGCCCTGCCGGAAGGGGACGGCACCGTCCGGTACCGGGCCGCCTCGCCCGTCCTCGCGCTCGGGCCGCTCCTGGAAGCCCGCCGGTCCGCGCTGCACCGGGTCGAGTCGCTGGTGGGGGACCTCACCGAACGCCACCGCGCCGCGCAGTCGCACGCGTCGGGTGCGCCGGTGGAGGTGCTGTCCGGTCCGGCGGCGATCCGGCGGCGCCTGCTGACCATGCAGCGCCAGGCCAGGAGCGAGGTGTGCACCCTGGTGCCGACCAGGCGGGTGCCCGCGGTGCTCAGCTTCGAGGACAACCACGAAGAGGTCGACTCCGAGATGATGCGGCGCGGGGTGACCGTGCGCAGCGTCGTCGAACGGGAATGGCTGGAGCATCCGGCGACCGGGGCCCTGCTGGCCTCCTGCGTCGCCCAGGGCCAGCACATCTCCGTCACGGACCGGCTGCCGATCAAGCTCGCCATCGTGGACCGCCGTGTCGCGCTGCTGCCCCTCTATCCCGAGCGCGAGGCGGAACCGGTGGCGCTCGTCGTGCACCGGACGGGTCTGCTCACCGCCCTGGTCTCGCTCTTCGAGGAGCACTTCGACAAGGGCTGGCGGCTGAACGCCTCCGGTACGGAGGGGGAGAACGAGGCCCCGGTCGCGGCGGTCGACCGGCAGATCGTGGCCCTCCTGCACGTCGGCCTGACCGACGCGGCCATAGCCCGCCAGCTGGGCATGGGCCACCGCACCGTCCAGCGGCGGCTGCACGCGCTGATGGACGAAGTGGGCGCGGCGACCCGCTTCCAGCTCGGCTGGTACGCCGCACGCGCCGGATGGCTGCCCCATGATTCGGGCAACTCGCCTACTGCTGAGTACTCCTGAGGCGTAATTACGCCACGGCACTTTCGCGCCAGCTCCATCCCTTGTTCGCACAACCGCCCATGGCGAACGATCAGCACGTCAACGCCCGGGGCCCCGACGGCCCGGGCGCAGGTGTGCGATGGGGAGGTTCCGTGAGACGAACGAGCGTGCTGCGGATGCTGGCGACCGGCGTGGTCGCCGCCGCGACCGGCGCGACGCTGCTGGCCGCGCCGGCCTGGGCGGACGACACCGCCGCGGCGCAGACGACGGACCCGGTGGGTGTCGCCCCGGCGATGACGCAGGGCCTGGACAGGACCGCCCGCGAGGGCACCCCGGCCGAGGCCGCGCGGGCCCACATCAAGGCCCATGAGGACACGTACAAGGTTCCGGTCTCCGACCTCAGGACGGTGAGGACCACCAAGGACGGCAAGCAGTCCTCGGTGCGTTTCCAGCAGAAGCACGACGGCGTCCCGGTCTTCGGCGCCGAGTACGCGGTGCAGACCCAGGCCGCGGACGGCGGTCAGCAGGTCACCTCCGCGACCGGCACGCTCTACACGGACCTCACCGTCTCCACCACGCCGAAGGTGAGCGAAGCCACCGCGAAGCAGCGGATGTTCACGCTCGACCGCGGCCTGTCGGGCGTGCAGGGCGCGAAGACCGAGGCACACGGTCTGTCCGTGCTGCCCGACGCCCAGGGCGGCAGGCTGGCCTGGCACTTCACGGTCACCGGCGGCAAGGCGAACGGCAGCCCGGTGCGCCAGGAGGTGTACGTGGACGCCCGGGTGGGCGGCATCGCGCTCTCGTACAACAACATCGACGCGGCCGACGCGTCGCCCGCGCAGGGGACCGGCGTACGCGTCGACGGCACCGAGGCGAAGCTGGACGTCAACAAGGAGGCGGACGGCTCGTACACGCTCGTCGACTCCACGCGCGCCATGTACCCGCAGACCGGCGGCCAGATCCGTACGTACGACGCGAACCGCAAGCAGTACACGGACGTCGCGGGCGGCCCGGTCACCGACGACATCCGGCTGGGCACATCGGCGAGCGACCGTTTCGACGGCGCCAACACCGCCTCGGGCGCGGTCGACGCGCACCTGAACGCGGCGAAGGTGTACGAGTACTACAAGAACCAGATCGGCCGCGACGGCGTCGACGGCAAGGGCGGCACGATCTACTCCGTCGTCAACGTCGCCGCGAACGGCAAGGACTACGCCAACGCCTTCTGGGACGGCTCCAAGATGGTCTACGGCCACATGGACGGCGTACCGCTCTCCGTCGGCCTGGACGTCGTAGGCCACGAGATGACGCACGGTGTCACCGAGCACTCCGCCGGACTCGTCTACCTCAACCAGTCGGGCGCCCTCAACGAGGCGATATCCGACTACTTCGGCAACGCCATGGAGACCGCCGACAAGGGCGTCGCGATGAGCGACCCGACGTCCGGCCTCATCGGGGAGTACCTCTGCAACGGCACCAAGCCGCTGGAGGAGTGCGCCCTGCGCGACCTGAACGACGGGCGCAACGCACAGAAGGACTACGAGCCCATCACGCTCGACATCGACAACGGCGGGGTGCACTACAACTCCACCATCGTCGGCGGCGCGCTGTGGGACATGCGCAAGAACCTCGACAGCAAGCTCGCCGACCGGATCGTCTACCGGTCCGCGCAGAACTACCTCACCCCGCTGTCCGGCTTCACCGACATGCGCAACGCGGTCCTTCTCGCGGCCAAGTCCCTGAACGTCTCGAATGCCGATCTCGCTGTCATCACCAAGGCCTTCGACGACCACGGCATCGAGACCGGCTGGGAGAAGAAGGGCGGCACGCACGACGGCACCACCATAGGCGCCGACATCCTGCCCGCCTACGAGGTCTACGGCGGCGTCGACGAGCAGGCCGCCCAGATCAACGGCGACGTCTACGCCATCAGCCACGGCGACGCCATCGCCTGGGACCAGGGCAGCGCCGCCTTCGGCATCACCGTGGGCCGCTTCAGCAAGGAGCCGCAGCACGAACTGGCCCAGAAGGACGCCTACCTGCTCGACCCCTCCCTGGACGACGACCGCATCGCCTTCACCCGTATCACCGCCGACGGCATCGGCATCTACCGGGCCGGCGAGAAGGGCCAGGGCGCGATCAAGAAGCTGGTGGACCGCCCGGACGCCGACGAGACCGAGCCGGTCACCGAGAACGGCGCGCTCGCCTACATCAGCACCACCGCCGACGGCGAGCAGGACGTCATGCTCCGCAAGGCCGACGGCACCACGGTCGACGTGACCCCGGAGGCAGGCACCAAGGCCAGCCACCTCGCCATGAAGAACGGCCGGATCGCCTGGGCCGGCGGGGACGGCACCTGGGTGTACGTGTACGACATCGCGAAGGAGACCACGCAGAAGAAGCGGATCACCGGCTTCATCTTCGACTACGTCTCCGACATCCAGCTGACCTCGGACCGTGTCTTCTGGCGGGAGACGGGCGGTTTCCTGATTCCGTCCTCGAAGTTCGTGTCGGCTCCGCTCGACGACCTGTCCAAGGCGGCGACGCTGCGCTACCCGTCGAGCATCTACCTCGCCCAGTTCTCGGTGAACGACGAGTACTTCGCCTACTCCACGTACGACTTCTGGGGAGCGCTCGGCTCCTGGAACGGGCCGACGAAGGTGAAGGTCTCCAAGACCGCCGACGTGGTCGCGGGGGTCAACAACTTCTCCCGCGTCTCCTGCTCCTCCGGCTCCCAGCTGGCCCCGTCGCTCGGTGACGGCCAGCGCGTCGCCTGGCTGGACACGACCGCGGCGGCCACCGACGTGGTGACCCGCGAGACGTTCGCCGGGACCTGCGAGTAGTACCCCCGGCCAGGACACCGCACCTTCGGCAGGGCGCCCACCGGACTCCGGTGGGCGCCCTGCCCGCTTAGGGTGGGGCGGACGCGGCGGAACGGGAGAGGGCCCATGACGGCACGGAGCACCGACGAGACAGGGCTGGCCCTGGCGCTGCGCACGGCGCCGCCCTCCGACGCGCTGAGCGAGCAGATCCTGGACGCCGCGCGCGAGCAGTTCACGACCTTCGGGCTGCGGCGCTCCACCGTCGACGACGTCGCCAAGCGCGCCGGGGTCTCGCGGGTGACCGTGTACCGGAGGATCGGCAACAAGGACAGCCTGGTCTCCGCCTGTCTGCTGCGCGAGTACCGCCGCTTCGTCGTGGAGGTGGACGGCGCCGTGGCCGCGCTGCCGACCACACAGGACCGGCTCGTCGAGGGCTTCGCCGCGGTGCTCCGGCACATCCGCGAGCATCCGCTCGTCGGCGGTCTGCTGAGGCTGGAGCCCGAGACGATGCTGCCGTTCCTGACCCTGGAGAGCGGGCCGGCCTTCCTCGCCATCCGCGAGTACCTGGCCGACCGGCTGCGGGACGCCCGGCGCGCGGAGGGCCGGCCGGCCAGCGATCCGACCCCGGTCGCCGAACTGATGGTGCGGATCACCGTCTCCTTCCTCCTCAACCCCGTCAGCTGTTTCGAGCTCGACGACGACACCCAGGTGCGGGAGTTCGCCCGTCGCTATCTGGTGCCGCTGCTCGCTGCCGGGTAGCGCCACCGGCGTGACCGCCCTTCTCGCCGCCCTTCTCGCCGTCCCTCTCGTCGGGCAGGGGTTCCACGGGGCGGCTGCCGGCCCAGTGCGGTCCCAGGTCGTCGAGCCGCCAGCCGAAGGGGTACGAACGGGGCCGCGGGCGCGCGGGAAACCCGCGTGGCCGGGCCGGCAGTCCACGGACACAACGGGCGCGCAGCCGCAGGGCCGCCGACGCCGAGGCCCGCACCCACCGCGGCTGCGGCCGGAAGCCCAGCGCCGCCAGCAGCGGCTCGTCCAGCACCCCGAGCGCGAACCTCGCCACCAGGGGCCGCAGCGGTCGCGGGTACCAGCTCGCGATCACCCGGAACGTGGCGTTCGCCACCCGCCGGTTCGCCGGGTCGTACGCGAACATCCGCTCCTCGTAGGAGTCGAGGAGCCGCTCGAACCCCTCGTACGTGTCGGGCACCCCCTCGATGCCCATCATCGCCCCCGTCTTCCGGCCGGCCTCCACCAGTGCCTGGACCTCCTGGGCGCACAGGGGACGCCAGCCGAACCGGTCGATCCAGCGTTTCGGCCCCACGACCGTGGTCGCGAGGACGTAGCGGAAGTCGTCGTTCGGGATCCGGTACCTCCCGTGGATCCGGTTGAGGTGACGCGCGGCAGCCCGTCCGCGCTCCGAATCGAAGCCGTCGACGGCCATCTCGTACGCGATCAGCACCGTGTCGTCGTACCGCTTCTGCCCGGCCCGTTCGAACTCCTGGGTCCGGTCGAGGAGCACGGAGATCCGGGGAACGCCGTAGTCCCGGAGGAAGGCGACGCTCACCCCCTGCCGGTAGTCCCAGGGGAACTCGTACTGGGACATCAGCCGAAGGATCTCGGCGTAGTCGCGTGCCGGATCCATCCGGCGTATCTCGTGCAGGCGGCTGTATCGGCCCATCGTGCGCCCTCCTGTCCGTGTGGCCGACTCCCTGTGGGCCCGCTTCCATGGGTTGTCGCTGCGCGACGGGCCAACTCGCCTGATCCACAAGTGATATGACGTGCCGTCGGGTGCGGGAGTCAAAGTTACAAATACTATCGACTTGTTTCACGAGTCACGTCAACACCACCGACTGCCGGGGATACGGCGGGGTGGGGCGGGGGGCCGGTGCGCGGGGCTCCCGGGGCGCTCGCATACTGGATCACGCAGGGACCGGGCGCCGAGCCGTGCGCCCGCCGACCGTCGGGAGCACCGTATGCACAGCGAACCGGCCAGGGGCGCCGACCCCGCACCGCCCCCGCCCGGCGGTGTGCTGTGGAGCCTCTCGGGCGACATCCGGGCCCTGCTGATGCTGCCCGCCGCGCTCACCCTCCAGGTGGCCCACCCGGCGGTCGGCGCCGGGGTCGACGAACACTCCGTCTTCCGCACCGACCCCTGGGGGCGCGGCGAGAGGTCCCTGCGCTCGCTCCAGCTCTGGGTGTACGGGGGCGAGGCGGCGGCGGAGGAGGGGCGCAGGCTGCGCGTACTGCACCGCACCATCCAGGGCACCGACACCCGGGGGCGCCGCTACCACGCGCTGTCACCGGAGAACTACGCCTGGGTGCACGCCACCGGCTTCCCGGTCTACCAGCACGGCGCGCGCTATCTCGTCCGGCCGCTCACCGCGGCACAGGAACGCGCCCTGTACCGGGAGTGGCTCCAGGTCGGCAGGATCCTCGGCATCCACGACCGGGACATGCCGCAGACGATCGAGGAGTTCTGGCCGTACTACCGGAAGGTGCTCGCCGAGGAGATCGAGGCGACCGCGGTCGTCGAGGACCTGGTCGCCACCGATCGTCCCGTACCGCCGCCGGACCGTGGGCCGCTGCCGCTCAGGCTGCTGCTGAGGGTGCTGTGGCCGGTGCTGTTCCCGCCGCTGGCCCGGTTCCGGCGCTTCGTCACCATCGGACTGATGCCGCCGGACGCGCGGGAGGCCATCGGGCTGGAGTGGACGCAGGAGCAGGAGCGCGCACTGCGGCGGTTCTGCGGGGTGGTGCGGCGGGTGGTGCCCGTGCTCCCCGAGCGGCTGCGCTATCTGCCGTACGCGCGCAGGGCACGGGCGGCCCACCGCCATGGCCTCCGCGGCCGGCAGGCTCTCAGGCGGAGGCCCGGCGCACCAGCTCGGTCGGCGTGATCACCGACTCCCGCTCGTCGCCCCCGGCCTCGCCGTCGAGCCGGCTCATCAGCATCCGTACCATCAAGCGGCCCATGCCCTCCACGTCCTGACGGACCGTCGTCAACGGCGGATCGGTGGCCTCGGCTATCGAGGCCATGTCGTCGAAGCCGACCAGGGCCACGTCCTTCGGCACCACGCGACCGCGCTCGCGCAGCACCCGCAGGGCGCCCGAGGCCATCAGGTCGTTGGCGGCGAAGACCGCGTCCAGGCCGGGCCGGCGGTCGAGCAGTCGTGCCATCGCCCGCGCACCGCCCTCCACGGTGAAGTCGCCGTCCGCCAGCAGGGCCGGATCGGCGTCGGGCAGCACATCGCGGTAGCCGTCGACCCGGTCCAGGGCCGAGGTCTGGTCGCGCGGTCCGGCGATGTGCGCGATCCTCCGGCGCCCGAGGGCGACGAGATGGCGTACGGCCGCGGCCGCGCCGCCGCGGTTGTCGCAGTCGACGTATGGGACGGCCGGTTCGGACGCGGCGCCCGGCCGGCCCGGACGGCCGCCGTAGACCGCGGGCACCTTGAACCTGCGGATGATCGCGGGGAGTTCGTCGCCGGTGTGCAGCGAGAACGCCAGTGCGCCGTCCACATGGCCGCCCGCCAGATAGCGGGCGATCCGGTCGAAGTCCCCGCTGCCCTCCACCAGGAGCAGCACCAACTGGGAGTCGTGCAGGGTCAGTTCACGGCTGATGCCGCGGATCTGCCGGGAGAAGAAGGGGTCGGAGAAGATCCGGAACTCCGGCTCGTCGATGATCACGGCGACCGCGCCGTTGCGCCGGGTGACCAGGGTGCGGGCGGCGTGGTTCGGTACGTAGCCGAGCTCCTCGACCGCCTTGCGCACCCGGTCCACCAGCGGTTCGCGTACCCCGGCCCCGCCGTTCACCACCCGGGAGACCGTCGCCCGGGAGACCCCGGCACGGGCCGCCACGGCTTCCAGGGTGGGGCGGGCGTCGCGATCGGCATCGTGGGACGGACCGGGCAAGGGACGCTCCTCGTACACGCGGGATCGGGCCGGAGGCGGCCGGAGCCGTCAGCCTAACCGGCGCCCCCGGCCCGCCGCCGGGCACCACCGCCCCCCCACCAGGGGGAAGGGGCGGCGCTGCCCGGACCGGTCAGCGGTGCTCGTGCACGGAGTTCGTGGCCGCGATCTTCTTCCACGAGGCGGGCCGGGCGGGCTGCGCGGCGGCGTCCGGGGCGTACGTCCTGGCCGCCGCCGGGGCCCCGGGCCGCGTCGGCTGGAACAGCCAGGTGTCGAAGAAGGCGGCGAGCGGCTTGCCCGAGACCCGCTCCGCGTACGCGACGAAGTCGCTCACGCTCGCGTTCCCGTACGCGTGCTCCGCGGGCCAGCCCTTCAGCAGCGCGAAGAACGTCTCGTCGCCCAGCTCGTCGCGCAGCGCCTGGAGCGCCAGCGCCCCCCGGTCGTAGACGGCCGCGTCGAACTGGTTGTCGGGACCCGGGTCGCCCGGCTTCACCTTCCAGAAGGGGTCGTCGGCCGGGTGCAGGGAGTAGACGTAGTCCGCCAGTTCCTGCGCGGTTCCCTCGCCCTCCTTCTCCGACCACAGCCACTGGCTGTACCGGGCGAAGCCCTCGTTGATCCAGATGTCCTTCCAGCCCTTGAGGGACACGCTGTCGCCGTACCACTGGTGCGCCAGCTCATGGACGACGACCGAGACATTGGCACCGTTGGCGAACTGCTTCGGGCTGTAGAACGGCCTGGTCTGGGTCTCCAGCGCGAATCCGCTCGTCACATTGGGGGAGTAGCCGCCGAGCGCCTCGAAGGGGTACGGACCGAAGACCTCGGTCAGCCACTCGGCGACCTCGGTGGTCCGCTCGATGCTGGCGCGGGCCGCACCGGCGTTGGCGCCGAGGTCCTTGCTGTACGCGTTGACGACCGGCAGCCCGTCCGCGGTGGTGTCCGTGGTGATGTCGAACCTGCCGACCGCGAGCGTCGTCAGATACGTCGCCTGCGGCCGGGCGGAGCGCCAGTTGAAGCGGGTCCAGCCGAGCTTCGAACTCTGCGACTGGAGCGTGCCGTTGCTGATCGCCTGGGTGCCGTCCGGGACGGAGACGGAGATGTCGTACGTCGCCTTGTCCAGCGGGTGGTCGTTGCTGGGGAACCACCACGCGGCCGACTCCGGTTCCTGGGCGGCCACCGCGCCGTCCGGGGTGCGGACCCAGGACGTCCAGCCGTTGATCTTCACTTCGGAGGGCTTCCCGGCGTACCGCACGACCACCGAGACGTCCTTGCCCTTCGCCAGTGGGGCGGCCGGGGTGATCTCCAGCTCCTGCTCGCCGTTCTTCACATGGCCGGCCTTCCTGCCGTTCACCCGCACCTCGGAGACGTCCAGCCCGAAGTCCAGGTTGAAACGGGAGAGTTCCTCGGTGGTCGTGGCGAGGATCGTCGCCGTGCCCTCCAGCAGATCGGTCGAGGGCTGGTACTTCAGCCGCAGGTCGTAGTGGGACACGTCGTAGCCGCCGTTGCCACTGGCCGGGTAGTAGGCGTCGCCGATGCCCGGGGCGCCCACGGTGCCTTCGGCGGCCGAGGCCGGGATCGCCAGCAGCAGGGAGGCCGCGATTGCGCTCGGGACGATGAATCTGCGGTGCACGGAATGCTCCAAGTCGTCGGGCGAGTGATCTTTCGAACCGTCAGGGTGATCTTTCGAACCGTCGTGCCGAGACTATTCAGCGACTGCCGCAACAGGGGTGTCCATGGCCGCAGCTGTCACACGATCGCCATTCGGCCGCCACTCCCGGCCGTCCGCTTTGCGCCATGATCATGCCATTCCGGTCGCTGATCGCCCTCTGTCGCCCGGGTGTTGGCCGGGGTACCTTCCGCCCATGCCGATTCGTGCGCTGGGCCCCCGTTCGAGGTACAGATCGCTGGTGGTGGCGGCCGTCGCCGCCCTGATGGCCGTCCTGCTCCCACCCGTGGGCGCCCAGGGCGCGAGCCCCGGGAAGGAGCGGCCGCCGAAGAGCGAACCCGTCTACTCGTACGGGGACGCCGTCCGTGAATCGGTCTGGGTCGACACCGGACTGGACGGCGACGGGGACGGGCGCGGCGACCGCGTCGCCGCCGACATCGTCCGGCCGCGCGAACCCGCCCGGCAGGGCCGGAAGATCCCTGTGATCATGGACGCCAGCCCGTACTACTCCTGCTGCGGACGCGGCAACGAGAGCCAGCTCAAGACCTACGACGCCGACGGCCGGCCCGTGCAGTTCCCGCTCCACTACGACAACTACTTCGTGCCGCGCGGCTACGCCTTCGTCGCCGTCGATCTGGCCGGAACCAACCGCTCAGACGGCTGCGTCGATGTCGGCGGCCGCTCGGACGTGCAGTCCGCCAAGGCCGTCATTGACTGGCTCAACGGCCGCGCCCGCGCCTACACCACCCGCACCGGCGACGCCCGTGCCTCGGCCGGCTGGTCCAACGGCCGCACCGGAATGATCGGCAAGAGCTACGACGGCACCGTCGCCAACGGAGTCGCGGCGACCGGTGTCGAAGGGCTGCGCACCATCGTGCCGATCGGCGCCATCTCCTCCTGGTACGACTACTACTTCGCCCAGGGCGCACCGCTCTACGACAGCGGCCCCGACTGGCTCTCCGGCTACGTGGAGAGCCCCGGGGCGCGCGACCGCTGCGCCGCCGTCCAGCAGCGGCTGGTCGACGGGGCGCCGCGCACCGGTGACTGGACGGGGCTGTGGACCGGGCGCGACTACGTGAAGGACGCCCGCAAGGTGCGTGCCAGCGTCTTCGCCGTGCACGGCATGCAGGACCTCAACGTCCGTACCAAGCACCTCGGCCAGTGGTGGGACGCGCTCGCGGACCAGGGCGTGGAGCGGAAGATCTGGCTCTCCCAGACCGGACACGTCGACCCGTTCGATTTCCGGCGCGCCGCCTGGGTCGACACGCTGCACCGCTGGTTCGACCACTACCTCCTGGGCTACGACAACGGCATCGACCGTGAGTCGATGGCCGACATCGAACGCCACCCCGACCAGTGGTCCACCGACCGCGTCTGGCCGCCCCGCACCACCCGGGCCACCACCGTGCGCCCGGGTACCGGCGACGCGCCGGGCGTCGGCACCCTGGCCCTGAAGCCCGCCCGTCCCGGCGCCACCGAGACGTTCACCGACGATCCGGCGCAGGACGAGACCCGGTGGGCCGACGACCTGGACCGGACCACGAGCGCCAAGGCCGGGTTCCGCACCGCCCCGCTCACCACCGATCTGAGGCTCTCCGGCTCGTCCGCGGTGACCGTCACCGCCACCCCGACCACGACGACCGCCCATCTCTCCGCGGTCCTCGTGGACCTCGGCCCCGCCACCATCCGCGACTACGGCTCCTCCGGCGAGGGCATCAGCACCCTCACCACCCGCAGCTGCTGGGGCGCGAGCACCACCGGGGACAGTTCCTGCTTCAAGGAGACCGAGGCCCGGACCACCACTGTCGACCGGACCGTGGTCAGCCGCGGCTGGGCCGACCTCGGCACGTACGCCGACGCGCACCGGGGCCGCCCCCTCACCCCGGGCCGGGCCGTCACGCTCACCATCGACCTGGCGGCCACCGACCACGTCGTCCCGGCCGGACACCGCCTCGCCCTGATCGTCGCCGGCACCGACCGGTACCTCATCGACCCGCCGGACTCCACGCCCACCCTCACCCTCGACCTGGCCCGCACCTTCGCGAAGCTGCCGCTCGTCGGCGGCACCGATGCCTTCGTACGGGCCACCGAGGGCTCCGGGGCGGCCACGGCCACGCCCCGGGCGGACGGCGTACGGGGCGTCACCCCGCCGCGGCCCGCCGCCCGCGTACCGGGCGGCAGCCACCCGTAACGGACCGCCCGGCCGCGAACGGCCCTTCCCGAGAGGGGCCCTTCGCACCGCTTGTTGGTCCACGGGAGTGAGCGCTGCGTGTGGTACTGCCTACGGAGAGCGAACACATTGCTTCCGTGAAAGGTGCCATCCGTGTCGCAGGACGAACAGAGAACGGGCGACCGGGGGGACCTGCCGGTGACGGCGGACCTCCCCGGCGACCCGGCCCAGAACCGGCACCCCACGACGGACCGGGTGGTGTTCGGCGTCACCGCCGTGTTCACCCTCGCCTTCGTGGTCTGGGGGGCCACCGCCACCGACTCGCTGCAGAACATCTCCAGCGCCATGCTCGACGGGCTGATCCACAACGGTGGCTGGGCCTTCATGCTCGCCGCGTCCGGCTTCGTGGTCTTCGCCCTCTGGCTCGCCATCAGCCGCTACGGCAAGATCGCCCTCGGCCAGGAGGGGGAGGAGCCCGAATTCCGGACCGTTTCCTGGGTCGCCATGATGTTCAGCGCGGGCATGGGCATCGGCCTGATGTTCTACGGGGTGAGCGAGCCGCTCGCGCACTTCACCAGCCCGCCGCCCGGCACCCATCCCGCCGACGCCGCCGAAGCGATGCAGACGGCGATGGCCACCACCCTCTTCCACTGGACGCTCCACCCCTGGGCGATCTACGCCGTGGTCGGTCTGGCCATCGCGTACAGCACCTTCCGCCGACGCCGCCGGCAGACGATCAGTGCCGTCTTCGAGCCGCTCATCGGAGCCCGGCACGCCCACGGCGGTCTCGGCCGGCTGATCGACATCCTCGCCATCTTCGCGACCCTCTTCGGCTCCGCCGCGTCACTGGGCCTGGGCGCCCTCCAGATCGGCAGCGGCTTCCACGAACTGCACTGGAAGGAGAAGACCGGCACCGGGCTCCTGGTCCTGATCATCGCCGTGCTGACCGTGGCCTTCGTCGCCTCGGCGATCTCCGGCGTCGAAAAGGGCATCCAGTGGCTCTCCAACACCAATATGGTCCTCGCCCTGATCCTCGCCACCTTCGTCTTCATCGCGGGCCCCACCATCATCGTGCTCGACCTGCTGCCCACCTCGATCGCCGCCTACTTCGGCAATCTGGCCCAGCTCGCCGGACGCACCGAGGCGACCGGCAAGGGCGACGTCGCCGAGTGGCTCGGCAACTGGACCGTCTTCTACTGGGCCTGGTGGATCTCCTGGACGCCCTTCGTCGGCATGTTCATCGCCCGGATCAGCCGCGGCCGGACGATCCGCCAGTTCATCGGCGGCGTCATCCTGGTGCCCAGCGCCGTCAGCCTGGTGTGGTTCGCGATCTTCGGCGGTACGGCGATCAACCTCCAGGAGGCCGGCAAGCTCGGCGGTGCCGTCACCCAGGAGGCACAGCTCTTCGGAGTGCTCCAGCAGTTCCCGATCGCCACGGTGACGAGCCTGCTGGTGATGATCCTGGTCGGTATCTTCTTCGTCTCGGGCGCCGACGCCGCCTCCATCGTGATGGGCACGATCTCCCAGAAGGGCATCCTCGAACCCGCCAAGTGGGTCGTCGTCTTCTGGGGCGTGGTCACCGGAGCCGTGGCCGCGATCATGCTGCTCATCGGCAACGGGAAGGGCGACGCGCTCGCCGGGCTCCAGAACCTGACGATCCTGGTCGCCGCGCCGTTCACCGTCGTCATGGTCGGCATGTGCGTGGCCCTGCTGCGGGACCTGCGCCAGGACCCGCTGATCGTGCGGCGCGAATTCGGTGTGGAGGCCGTCGAGTCCGCGGTCATCGAAGGGCACGCCAAGTACGCCGGTGACTTCGAGATCCGGATCGGACCGGGCGGCAGCCAGGTCACCACCGGGCTCCACCAGGACCACGGACCGGAACCCGGCCCCTCCGGCGCGGACGAACCGGCCGGCTGACGGCCGAGGCACCCGCCGTCCGGCCGGAGCACGACCGGCCGGGCGGTCCGGCCCCCGGCGCCGATTAGGATCGGCACCCTGATGACTGCCACTCTCGTCGCCAAGGACCTCGCCGCCGGACACGGCGACCGCACACTCTTCGCCGGACTCGACCTCGTCGTCGCGCCCGGTGACGTGATCGGTCTCGTCGGAGTCAACGGCGCCGGAAAATCGTCCCTGCTCCGGCTCCTCGCCGGGCTCGACCGGCCGGAGGAGGGCGAGCTGCGGCTCTCCCCGCCGACCGCCACCGTCGGCCACCTGCCGCAGGAGCCGGAACGGCGGGCCGGTGAGACGGTGCGGGAGTTCCTGGCCCGCCGCACCGGCGTCGCCGAGGCCCAGGCCGCCATGGACGAGGCCACGCAGGGCCTCGTCGACGGAGCGCCGGGCGCGGACGACGCGTACTCCGAGACACTGGAGCGCTGGCTGGCCCTCGGCGGCGCCGACCTGGACGAACGCGCCGACGAGGTCGCCGCCGAGCTCGGGCTGACCGTCGGCCTCGACCTGCCGATGACCGCGCTCTCCGGCGGCCAGGCCGCCCGCGCGGGCCTCGCCTCCCTGCTGCTCTCCCGCTACGACGTCTTCCTGCTCGACGAGCCCACCAACGACCTCGACCTGGACGGCCTGGAGCGGCTGGAGCGCTATGTCTCGGGGCTCCGCGCGGGCACCGTGGTCATCAGCCACGACCGCGAATTCCTGATGCGCACGGTCACCAAGGTCCTCGAACTGGATCTGGCCCAGCAGCAGATCAATCTGTACGGCGGCGGCTACGCGGCCTACCTGGAGGAGCGCGAGCGCGCCCGCAGGCACGCCCGCGAGGAGTTCGAGGAGTACGCCGACAAGCGCGCCGCCCTCGAAGGGCGCGCCCAGATGCAGCGCTCCTGGATGGACAAGGGCGTCAAGAACGCCCGCCGCAAGGCCACCGACTCCGACAAGCTCGGCCGCAAGTTCCGCAGCGAGTCGAGCGAGAAGCAGGCCGCGAAGGCCCGGCAGACCCAGCGCATGATCGAACGGCTCGATGTCGTCGAGGAACCGCGCAAGGAGTGGGAACTGCGGATGGAGATCGCCGCCGCACCCCGCTCCGGCTCGGTCGTGGCCACCCTGCGCGAAGCACAGGCCGTACGCGGAGACTTCGCCTTCGGCCCGGCGTCGCTGCAGATCGACTGGGCGGACCGGGTCGCCATCACCGGCGCCAACGGAGCGGGCAAGTCCACCCTGCTCGCCGCCCTGCTCGGCCGCCTCCCGCTGGACTCCGGCCACGCCGCGCTCGGCTCGGGCGTGGTGGTCGGCGAGGTCGACCAGGCGCGCAAGCTCTTCCACGGCTCGGAATCGCTCCTGGAAGCGTTCTGTGCCGCCGTGCCCGACACCGAACCGGCCGAAGTGCGCACGCTGCTCGCCAAGTTCGGCCTGCGCGCCGACCATGTGATGCGCCCCGCCACGACGCTCTCCCCGGGGGAGCGCACCCGGTCGGCGCTCGCCCTGCTCCAGGGCAGGGGCGTCAACCTCCTGGTGCTCGACGAGCCCACGAACCACCTCGATCTGCCCGCGATCGAGCAGCTGGAATCCGCGCTCGACTCGTACACCGGAACGCTGCTGCTGGTCACGCACGACCGGCGGATGCTGGAAGCGGTACGGACCACCCGGCGGGTCGAAGTGGCGGCGGGCCGGGTCACGGAGCTCTGAGCCCCGCACCGGGCCGTCGCCGGCGGCCCGGTGCCCGGGGTCCGGGCGAACAACTACCCTTTCTGGTATCCCAAAGGGGTCGCATTTCCCGATTCCGAACCTCTGTCCGCCGGTCAATACCGGCGTCGCGCCCGCACTCCTCGGTGGTGGCGGAATTTGGTATGCCAAGTGCTAGTGTCGGCACAGCCAAGGACCGCCGTCCGGCCCAACGGCCCCGACACCGCATCCGCAGGAGGCCCTGTGCGTACCCGCTGGCGCGCCACCCACATCCTCGCCCATCGCGACGGCGGGCACGCGCTGCTGCGCGACGGCGAGATCGTCTGGGACGGCGACACGATCGCCTACGTCGGCAGGCGGTACGACGGCCCGGTCGACGAGGAACTGGACCTCGGCGAGACGCTGGTGATGCCGGGCCTCATCGACCTGGACGCCCTCACCGACATCGACCATCTCGTCCTGGACTCCTGGGCGTCGCAGGAGACCGAGGGCGGACTGCTCTGGTCGCAGGAGTACTTCACCGACCGGCGCCACGACGTCTTCACACCGGCGGAACGGGCCACCGTACGCGAGTACGCGCTCGTCCAGCTCGCGCTGCACGGCATCACCACCTACATGCCCATCGCCTCGGAGGTCCACAGCGCCTGGGCCGAGCCGTACGACGAGCTCGTCGACATGGCGCGGACCTCCAGGCGGATCGGCCTGCGGGGCTATCTGGGGCCCGCCTACCGTTCCGGCGTCAATGTCACGCTGCCCGACGGCAGCCGCGGCGTCGCGTTCGACGAGGACCGCGGCCGGGAGGGGTTCCGGGACGCCGTGCGCTTCCTCGATCACGCGGCCGCACTGGACGACCCGCTGGTCAACGGGGTGCTGCTGCCCTGCCGCATCGAGACCCTCACCGACGAGCTCATGCGGAAGACCGCCGCGGTCGCGCTCCGCCGCGACGTCCTCGTACGGCTCCACTGCCTGCAGGGGACGACGGAACGGAACCTGGTGCGGGAGCTGCACGGCACCACCCCGCTCCAACTGCTCCAACGCACCGGGCTGCTGGACACCCGGCTCCTCGTACCGCACGGCATCGTGATCGACCGGCATCCCGAGGTGCACGGCGAGGACCGCGGCGACCTGGCGACGCTCGCGGCGGCGGACGTCTCGGTCATCCACTGCCCGCAGACCTCCCTGCGCTACGGCCAGGTGCTGCACTCCTTCGGTGCGTACCGGCGGGCAGGCGTCAACCTCTGCCTGGGCACCGACTCCTTCCCGCCGGACCTGATCCGGGGCATGGACCTCGGCGTCCACCTCGCCAAGGTCGTCGACGGCCGCGCGGACGCGGCGCCCGCCGAGCACTACGTCGAGGCGGCCACCCTCGGCGGCGCCCGCGCACTGGGCCGCACCGACCTGGGGCGGCTGGAGCCGGGCGCCCAGGCGGACCTGGTCGCTTTCCGGCTGGACGACATCCGCGACGGCGTCCGGGACGACCCCGTCCGCACCTTCCTGCTGAACGGCACCGCCCGCCAGGCCACCCACTCCGTGGTGGCGGGACGCCCGGTCATGACCGACGGCCGGATCCCCGGCATCGACCTGGTGAACCTGCGCCAGCGCGCCCAGAGCCTCTTCGACCGGATGCGCGAGGCGTACAGCGAGCGAGACGTGCTCCGGCGCGGCGCCCGGGAACTGTTCCCGCCGACGTTCCCGCCGTTCGAGGCGGGCCGCTCATGACCGGAGCCGGTACGTCCCACGTCGCGCACGCCGAGCGGACGATCCGCTCCCGCATCCTCGGCGGCGCGTACCCGCCGGGCTCGCGGCTGCGTGAACGCGAACTCTCCGACGCCCTGGGGGTGTCCCGCATCCCGGTCCGCGAAGCGCTCACCCGGCTGACGGGGGAGGGGCTCGTGCTGATCTCGCCCCGTCGCGGCGCCTCCGTGCGCAACCTCTCGCTCCGCGACGTGGCCGAACTCTTCGACCTCCGGCTGAGCCTGGAGGTGTTCGCCGCGCGCAGGGCCGCCGAGGCATGCGCCGCCGGCCGCGGCGGTGAGCGGCTGCGGGAACTCATGGAAGCGGCCGAGGACGCCACCCGGTGCGGTGACATGCAGTCGATCCCCGCCGCCAACACCGCCCTGCACGCGGAGATCGTCGCGATGACCGGGAACCGGCTGCTCCAGGACGCCCTGCAGCCGTCGCTCGGCCTGGTGCAGTGGCTGTTCACCCTCACCGGCGGCCTCGAACCGCGCGTCCAGTGCACCGAGCACCAGGACATCTGCGCCGCGATCCACGCGGGCAAGCCCGACCTGGCCGACGCCCTCGCCTACGCGCACATCGAGAGGGGCCGCGGCCCCTCCCTGGCGGCCCTGGCCGAGGTCCTTCCGGCCGAGTGACCGACGACGGCCGGACGGACCCCACCGGACGGACCCCGCCGGAGAGCCGTGCACCGGAGCCCGATCACCGCGCACCGGCGCCCGAGACAAGGAGATCCACCCCATGCTGATCACGAATGTCCGCCCCTGGGGCGGCGAGCCGTGCGACATCGAGATCGAGAACGGCACGATAACGGCGCTCACCCCGCACGATCCGGACCGTGCCGTGACCGGTGACACCGTGGCCGGACGGGGACGGCTCGCCCTGCCGTCGTTCTCCGACGTCCACTGCCACCTGGACTCCACCCGCATCGGGCTGCCCTTCCGCCCGCACACCGGCGCCCCCGGCGTCTGGGCCATGACCATGAACGACCGCGCCCACTGGCGCGAGGACGAATGGAGCGTCGCCGAGCGGGCCACGTACACCCTGGGCCGCATGATCGAGCGCGGCACGACCCGGGTCCGCAGCTACGCGCAGATCGACGCGGACTGCGGCCTGGAGCGGTTCGAGGGCGTGCTCGCCGCCAAGGAGGCGCACGCCGACCGGTGCGAGGTCGAGATCATGGCCTTTCCGCAGGCCGGCCTGCTCAAGGAGAAGGGCGTGCCGGAGCTGATGGACCGGGCGCTGTCCGCGGGCGCGGCCGTCGTCGGCGGCATCGACCCCTGCACCCTCGACCGGGACCCGGTGCGCCACCTGGACATCATCTTCGACCTCGCCGAGCGCCACCGCGCACCGGTCGACATCCACCTCCACGAGCCCGGCCCGCTGGGCGTGTTCAGCGTCGACCTGATCCTGGAGCGGGTGCGCGCCCTCGGCATGGCCGGCCAGGTGACGCTCTCGCACGCGTACGACCTCGGCGGTGTCGACGAGGCGACGACGCGCCGGCTGATCGAGGAGTTCGCGGAGCTGGACATCGCGATGGCGACCGTCGCCCCCGCGCAGCACCGGGCGCTGCCGCTGGCCGACCTGACGGCCGCCGGGGTGCGGATCGGCCTCGGCGAGGACGGCCAGCGCGACTTCTGGTCGCCGTACGGCAACGGGGACATGCTGGACCGCACCTGGCAGCTCGCCTTCACCAACCGCTACCGCGCCGACGAACTGATCGAGCACTGCATGGCCGTCGCGAGCCGTGGCGGCGCCTCGATCCTGCACCCGGAGCTGCCGCGCCTGACCTCGGTGGCCGACCGGCCCGGCGTCTCGGTGGGCGACAGCGCCGACCTGCTGCTGGTCGAGGGCGAGACCGTGGTGTCCGCCGTGATGGACCGCAGCGGCGACCGCACGGTGCTGCACGCCGGCCGCGTCGTCGCGGACGGACTGGAGCTCGTCGGCTGACCCACCCCGGGTACACGCGCCGGAGCCCGTCCACCACGCGGTGGACGGGCTCCGGCACCGGTCGGTGGCCGGCGGGCACCGGGTGTGGAAGTGGCAGCCGGGCGGCGGGTCCAGCGGGCTGGGCAGGTCACCGCCGAGCACGATCCGGCTGCGGCCCCGCTGCTCGGCCGGGTCGGGCACCGGGCTGCCGGACGAGTGCCGGTACTGCTGCCGCTACGGCTACCGCCTCCGGCCGCCCTGGTCCGGGTCCGTCAGTCCGGCCCGGCGCAGCGCGTCCGCCATCGCGCTGTTCACCGGTGCCGGCGCCTGTCGGGCGGAGCCGCCACCGCCGCCACCGCGCCGGTCGCGGTCCTGGCCGCCCTGCCCCTGGCGCTGCCTCGGCGGCCGTCCGCCCTGACCGCCGCGCTCACCGCGCTCGCGCCGCTGGCCGCCGCCCTGGGTGCCCGCACCCGCCGCGGCCTCGTCGTCCAGCCGCAGCGTCAGCGAGATCCGCTTCCGCGCCACGTCGACATCCATGACCTTGACCTTCACGATGTCGCCCGGCTTCACGACGTCCCTCGGGTCCTTCACGAACGTCCGCGACATCGCCGACACGTGCACCAGGCCGTCCTGGTGCACACCGATGTCCACGAACGCGCCGAACGCCGCGACATTGGTGACGACGCCCTCCAGCACCATGCCGGACGCGAGATCACCGATCTTCTCGACGCCCTCCTTGAAGGTGGCCGTCTTGAACGCGGGCCGCGGGTCGCGTCCGGGCTTCTCCAGCTCCTTCAGGATGTCGGAGACCGTCGGCAGACCGAACTTCTCGTCCACGAAGTCGTCGGCCCGCAGCGAGCGCAGCACCCCGGTGTTGCCGATCAGCGAGGCGACGTCGCCGCCGGTCCGCTTCACCATCGCCCGCACCACCGGATACGCCTCCGGGTGCACGCTCGACGCGTCCAGCGGGTCGTCGCCCCGGATGCGCAGGAAGCCCGCGCACTGCTCGTACGCCTTCGGGCCCAGCCGCGCCACGTCCTTGAGCGCCTTGCGGGACCGGAAGGGGCCGTTGGCGTCGCGATGGGCGACGATGTTCTCGGCGAGCCCCGAGCCGATCCCCGAAACCCGCGAAAGCAGCGGCGCGGACGCGGTGTTGACGTCGACGCCGACACCGTTCACACAGTCCTCGACGACCGCGTCCAGCGAGCGCGACAGCTTCACCTCGGACAGGTCGTGCTGGTACTGGCCGACCCCGATCGACTTCGGATCGATCTTCACCAGCTCGGCGAGCGGGTCCTGCAGCCGCCGCGCGATGGAGACCGCCCCGCGCAACGACACGTCCATGTCGGGGAGTTCCTGCGAGGCGAAGGCCGACGCCGAGTACACGGACGCGCCCGCCTCGGAGACCATCACCTTGGTGAGCTTCAACTCCGGGTGCTTGTCGATGAGTTCACCGGCCAGCTTGTCGGTCTCACGGGACGCCGTGCCGTTGCCGATCGCGATCAGGTCGACGTCGTGGGCCTTCGCCAGCCGCTCCAGCGCGGCCAGCGACTGGTCCCACTTGTTGGCCGGGACATGCGGGTGGATGACGTCCGTCGCGACGACCTTGCCGGTCGCGTCGACGACGGCGACCTTCACCCCGGTACGGAAACCGGGGTCGAGCCCCAGCGTGGCCCGCGTCCCGGCCGGCGCGGCGAGCAGCAGATCGCGGAGGTTCGACGCGAAGACGCGTACCGCCTCGTCCTCCGCCGCGGTGCGCAGCCGCAGCCGCAGATCGATCCCGAGGTGCACCAGGATCCGGGTCCGCCACGCCCATCGCACGGTGTCGCCGAGCCACTTGTCGCCGGGGCGGCCGCGGTCGGCCACGCCGAAGCGCCGGGCGACCATGTTCTCGTACGTCGACGGACCGGGGGTGTCCGAGGGCTCCTCCGGCTCCATGACCAGGTCGAGCACGTCCTCCTTCTCGCCCCGGAGCATCGCGAGCACCCGGTGCGAGGGCAGCGCGGTGAACGGCTCGGCGAAGTCGAAGTAGTCGGCGAACTTCGCGCCCGCCTCCTCCTTGCCGTCCCGCACCTTGGCGGCCAGCCGCCCGCGCGTCCACATGCGCTCACGCAGCTCACCGATCAGATCGGCGTCCTCGGAGAACCGCTCGGTGAGGATGGCACGGGCCCCCTCCAGCGCCGCCGCGCCGTCCGCGACGCCCTTGTCGGCGTCGACGAAGGCGGCGGCAGCGGCGAGCGGCTCCACCGAAGGGTCCCCGAGCAGGCCGTCGGCAAGCGGTTCGAGCCCCGCCTCCCGGGCGATCTGCGCCTTGGTGCGCCGCTTGGGCTTGAACGGCAGATAGATGTCCTCAAGGCGCGCCTTGGTGTCGGCTGCGCGGATCTGCGCCTCCAGCGCCTCGTCGAGCTTGCCCTGCTCGCGCACCGAGTCGAGGATCGCCGTCCGGCGGTCCTCCAGCTCGCGCAGATACCGCAGCCGCTCCTCCAACGTGCGCAGCTGCGCGTCGTCGAGCATCTCGGTCGCTTCCTTGCGGTAGCGCGCGATGAACGGCACGGTCGACCCGCCGTCGAGCAGCTCGACGGCCGCCTTCACCTGCCGTTCGCGTACGCCGAGCTCCTCGGCGATCCTGCCTTCGATGGACGTCGTCACGGTTCTACCGACTCGCCTTCTCGTACTGGCTCTACTGGCTGTGCCTGCCGGGGCCGGGGCCCTCCGTTCGGATCACGCCGGGCTCGCGTGCCCCGGTGCCGCACCTCGCCGCGTTGTCGTCGGTCGCCGACGCCCCGCGTCGACTCCCTCCTCCGCCTTGCGATGCACGGCACCGGACCCCGCTCCCTGATCCGGCCCGATCCGAACGAGAGGCCCCGGGCCCCTTCGCCTGCATTGTGCCGGGTGGCCGGGCGCCGTGTCGCCCGGCCACCCCAGGGCCTGTCGTACGGATCGGGCGGGGCGGCTGATCAGTCCTTGCCGATGAGGCCGTCCGGGAACGCGCCCGCCGAAGCCGCCGTGAACAGGAACCCGCGTGCCAGCTCGGTCAGCCGCTCCACACCCTCGGCGCCCAGGTGCTCGTACGGTGCCGCGTCCATCCGGTCCGTGGCCTCCTCCAGCTCCGCGCGGAGCGCGACACCGGCCTGCGTCAACTCGCCCTCGGCGTCCAGGAGTCCGCGCCCGCGCAGCCGCTCGTACGCCGCGTCCCAGTCGTCGCGGTGCCAGCCGCGGGTGGCGAGCACCCAGCGCGGGGACATCCCCTTGCCGGTCGCCGTGTGGCTGACCAGGGCCTCCAGCGGGTCGAGCCCGGCGGTCAGCAGCGCGGCGAGATGGCCGTCGCCGCGGTGCTCCCGCAGCAGTGTGCCGGCGTGCCAGTACGCCAGATGCGGCTGCTCGGGCACCGGGAGATCGGCGTGGGCGGCGTAGAGCGGCCGGGCGTGTCGGGTGCACGCCTCGGCGGCGCGCAGTGCGAGCTCAGCCGCCTCGGCCAGTTCCGGGGAGGCGATGATCTCCTCGCCCAGCAGCCGGCGAAGGGTGGTGTCGGCGGCGCGCAGCCGGGCGTCCAGGACCGCCTGCGGCGAGGCCACGGACCACACGGCGGGCAGATGCCGGGCGACGAGGTCGTGGTTGAAGTTGTAGAACGCGGCGGTGACCGCGCCCGGTCCGACGGCACCCATCGCCGCCGAACGCGCGGCGAAGTAGGCGGCGTTCGAGTCGTCGATGCCGAGCTCCCCGAGTTCCTTGCCGAGGTCGGGGGAGAAGTAGACCGTCGAGTGCAGCGGGTTGATGGCGTTGTGGCAGCGGCGTCCGGCGCGCGGCGGCAGAGTACTCATACAGTCACATTACCGACTGGTCGGTACGCGAGGTAACCCCGGTACGGCGCCGGGTTCGCGATCACCGCGCGATGGCAGGAAAGGTGGGTTCCTCGTCATTGCGGCCATGACCGGGGCCGACCAGGATGGCGGTCATGACGCAGCGATCCGTACTCGTCGTCCTCTACGACGGCGTCCAGAGCCTCGATGTCACCGGGCCGGTGGAGGTCTTCGCCGGGGCCTCCCGTTTCCCCGGGGCCGGGTACGGACTGCGCACCGCCTCGCTCGACGGAGCCCCGGTCCGCACCTGCAGCGGCCTCGTCCTCGTCCCGGACAGCAGCCTCGCCGACGCCGAACCGCCCCACACCCTGCTCGTCCCCGGCGGCGAGGGCACCCGCGACCCCGACCCGGCGCTCGTCGACTGGCTGTGCGAACACGCCCCGCACGCCGAACGGCTCGTCTCCGTCTGCACCGGCGCGCTGCTGCTCGCCGGGGCCGGACTGCTGGACGGGCACCGGGTGACCACGCACTGGTCGGTCTGCGACCACCTCGCCCGCACCCACCCGGCCGTCGAGGTCGATCCGGACCCGATCTTCGTACGCGACGGCAGGCTGGCCACCTCCGCCGGGGTCACCGCCGGAATCGACCTGGCCCTCGCGCTGGTCGAGGAGGACCACGGCAGGGACATCGCGCTCACCGTCGCCCGGCACCTCGTGGTCTTTCTGCGCAGGCCGGGCAACCAGGCCCAGTTCAGTGCCCAGCTCTCCGCCCAGACCGCCCGGAGCGAACCCCTGCGCGAGGTCCAGCACTGGATCACCGAGAACCCCGGCGAGGACCTCTGCGTCGAGGCGCTCGCCGCCCGTGCCCGCCTCTCGCCCCGGCACTTCGCGCGCGCCTTCCGGGCGGAGACGGGCCTCACACCGGGCCGATACGTCGACCGCGTACGCCTGGAACAGGCCCGCAGGCTGCTGGAGGACACCACCGACGGTGTCACCGGCATCTCGCGCGCCTGCGGCTACGGCACCCCGGAGGCCATGCGCCGCGCGTTCATCAAGGCCCTGGGCGCCGCCCCCGCCGAATACCGCCGGCGCTTCCGCGCCCAACCCGCGGCCGGCTGACCGCCGACCCGCACCCGACCGACCGCGACCGTGAGATCGACCGCGAACGTGAAAGGGAACCCATGCAGATCGCCATCGTCCTCTTCGACCGCTTCACCGCACTCGACGCGGTGGGCCCGCACGAGATGCTCGCCCGCACCCCCGGCGCCGAGACCGTGTTCGTCGCCGAACGGACCGGCCCCGTGCGCAACGACACCGGCAGCCTCACGCTCGTCGCCGACAAGACCTTCGCGCAGGTGCCCGCGCCCGACGTGGTGGTGGTGCCGGGCGGCCCCGGCCAGCGCGACCTGATGGAGAACGAGGAGCTGCTCGGCTGGCTGCGCGCCGCCGATGCCACCAGCACCTGGACCACCTCCGTCTGCACCGGCTCGCTGCTGCTCGCCGCGGCCGGACTGCTGACCGGCCGCCGGGCCACCTCGCACTGGCTCATGCTGGACGTACTGAAGGGGCTCGGCGCCGAGCCGACCGGCGAGCGGGTCGTCGTCGACGGCAAGTACGTCACCGCGGCGGGCGTCTCCTCCGGCATCGACATGGGGCTCACGCTGGCGGGCCGGATCGCGGGCGACGAGCACGCCCTGGCCGTACAGCTGCTGACCGAGTACGACCCGCAGCCGCCGTACGACGCGGGCTCGCCGGAGAAGGCCCCGGCGGCGATGGTCGAGAAGTTCCGTGCCCAGCGCCACTACCTCCTCCAGTAGCGCGCGGGCGCGGGCCGTCAGGCCCCGGTCGTCCAGGTGAAGCGGGGCTCGCGCCGCTCCAGGAAGGCGGCGACACCCTCGGCGGTGTCGCCGCTGCGGCGTGCCTGCCGCGCCCAGTGCGCGTCCCGGTCCCGGCGCCCGTCGGCGAACTCCTTCGCCGCCGCCTGCGTCAGCCGCGAGCGGGCGGTCAGGGTCCGGGTGTACGCCTCGACCCGCTTCTCCAGCTCGCCGGCCGGCAGCACCTCGTCGACCAGACCGGTACGCAGCGCCCGTGCGGTGTCGATCAGCTCGCCGGAGAACAGCAGGTGCTTCGCGGTGGCCGGGCCGGTCAGCGCCACCAGCCGCCGGGTCGACGACGCGGCGTACACGATGCCGAGCTTGGCCGGCGTGACACCGAAGGACGCCCCTTCCTCGGCGAACCGCAGGTCGCAGGCGGCCGCCAGCTGACTGCCGCCGCCCACGCAGTAGCCCCGGATCACCGCGAGGGTCGGCCCGGGGAACGCGGCCAGCGCCTCCTCGGCCGCCACCGCGAGCGCCTGCGGGTCGCCCGCCGGGTCCCGGAGCGAGGAGATGTCCGCACCCGCGCAGAAGGTGTCCCCGGCGCCCGTCAGCACCAGCACCCGGACCGCGGGATCGGCCGCCAGCCGTTCCAGCAGACCGGGCAGCGCGCTCCACATCGCCGCCGTCATCGCGTTGCGCTTGGCGGGATTGCTGATCACGACGGTGGCGACGCCGTCCGCGACGGTGTGCTCCAGCCCGGGTTCCGTACGGTCCATGTGCCGGATGCTATCCGTACGGTTCGAACCTATGATCAAGAAGGGGTCCGGGACCAGGTACGCACCGTGAGGAGCTTCCCGTGGCAGATCCCGCAACCGAGGGCAGGAGACTGAGCCGCAGCTTCGGCTGGCTCACCCTGCTCGGCAGCCTGCTCGTCGTGGCCGGTCTGGTCGGTCTCGTCTACACCGGCGTCGCGACGCTCACCTCGATGATCCTGTTCGGCTGGCTGCTGCTGATCGGCGGCCTCGTCGGACTGCTGCACGCCATCGACTCCCGCGGCAGCGACTTCTTCTGGCTGGGTGTCGTGGTGGCCGCGCTGAACATCGCCGCCGGGATCGTCGTCATCCGCCACCCGCACGGCACCGCCGAGGCGCTGACCATGTTCGCCGCGCTGCTCTTCCTGACCGGCGGGGTGTTCCGCCTGGTCGGCAGCGTCGTGGTGCGCGGCCCGCAGTTCGGCTGGACGCTGCTGCAAGGCGCCTTCGGCCTGCTGCTGGGGCTGCTGGTGCTCTTCGACTGGCCGCACAGCAGCCTCTACGTACTGGGCCTCTTCTTCTCGCTGGCGCTGCTCTTCGACGGCCTCGGCCTGATCGCGATGGGGGTGGGCGGCCGCCGCATCGTCTCGATGGTCTCGGAACAGAGTGTGACCGGCGAGCTGCCCGACCAACCCCGAGGAGACGAACAGAAACGGTCCAAAGGCTGAGCCTTCGGCGTTCTGTCCGGTCAAAATTCGTCGATAGAGGCTGAATTCTGTTCAGTGGCACGGTCCGGACCAACTACGCCCCGCACTCTGTACTCGACGTGCAGTCACCATCGAGTGGAGAGCGGGTACCGGACTATGGAGAGCCGCGGGAGTGTCCCCGCCCGGCCCGTCCCGTACGAGGGAGTCTGGCGGTTCACCGCTCCGGCCGTGGACGTATCCGTACCGCAGGCCCGGCACGCGGTGCGTGATCTGCTGAAGCGCCAGGGCGTGCCGCTGGACGACGATGTCGCCGAGGGGCTGCTGCTCATCGTCTCCGAGCTGGTCACCAACGCGGTGAAGCACGCCGCGCTGCTCTCGCCGGAGCTGGCCGTCGAGGTGGCCGTCGGCGAGGAGTGGATCAGGGTGTCCGTCGAGGACAACCACCCCTACCGGCCGACGGCCCTGGAGACGGACTACGCGCAGACCGGCGGACGCGGTCTGCTGCTGGTCCGGGAGATCACCCGGGAAGCGGGCGGGGCCTGCGACGTGGAGCACACCGCAGGCGGCGGAAAGATCATCTGGGCGGCGCTGCCGCTGACCCCGCGCCCCTGACCGCCCGTACCCGACGGCGCCCCCGGTGCCGTCCGTCCGTCACCAGCCGGCGGACGGTCCCGTCAGCTCCCTGATCGCCGGACGCGCGGCGTCCAGCACCGTCATGAACCAGGCCGAGAACGGCGACCGGGCGTGCCGCTCGGCGAGCTCGTCGGCCGTCACGAAAGCGGTCTCGCCGACCTCCTCCGGGTCCGGGTCGAGCCGGTCCTGCGCCATGCCCACGAAGAGATGGTTGAACTCCTGCTCCACCAGGCCCGAGGCCGGGTCCGGATGGTTGTAGCGGACCGTGCCCGCCTCGGCCAGCAGGGAGGGCGAGACGCCGAGCTCCTCGTACGTACGCCGGGCGGCGGCGGCGAAGGGCGCCTCACCGGGGTAGGGGTGGCCGCAGCAGGTGTTCGACCAGACACCGGGGGAGTGGTACTTGCCGAGCGCACGGCGCTGGAGCAGCAGCCTGCCCTGCTCGTCGAAGAGGAACACGGAGAAGGCGCGGTGCAGCTGACCGGGTGGCTGATGGGCGGCGAGCTTCTCCGCCGTACCGATGGTGGTGCCGTCCTCGTCGACCAGTTCGAGCATGATCGCTTCTGCTGTGCCGTTCGACGAGCTGTGCGCCGCGGTGGCTGGTGTGGTCGGCATACCCATCCTTCGCTATGGTCCCGGCCCGGTGCGCCGGTCCCGTCGATTCCGGTCAAGTCTGCCGTACAAAAGCCGCTTGTCCGCACCGCGGGGTCTGGCATGTCCGGTCCCGCCGCACCGTGACGCGCGGCGGGACCGGACGGTACGTCAGACGCCGAAGGCGGCCGGATAGCGGATCGTGCCCTGCGGGACCGGCACGGATTCGTCCAGTACCAGGGCCATCATCGCCTCGTCCGGGACGTCGAAGCCCGGCCGGATCCCGTACCGCGACGCCGGTACGAAGCCGAACCTCGGGTAGTACTCGGGATGACCGAGCACCAGGACGAGTGACTCGCCGCCCAGCCTCGCCGCGTCGAGCGCCGCGCGCACCACCGCCTGCCCCGCACCGCGACGCTGGTGCTCCGGGACCGTGGCCACCGGGGCCAGCGCGAGCGCCGGTACGTCCCCGACCCGGCACCGGGTCAGCAGCGCGTACGCGGCGACGTCCCCGTCCGGGCCGTCCGTCGCCACCCGGGCGAGGCCGGGCAGCCAGGCCGCCGGGTCCGCGCGCAGCGCGTCGACGAGAGCCGCCTCGTCCGGCGTCGGGAACGCGGCGGCGTTGACGGCATGCACGGCTGCCGTGTCCGCCGCGGTCTCCGGCCGGGTCGGCCAGCGGGGGTCGGCGGGGCGCAGCACGTAGCCGGCGTAGCCGTACTCCGCGCCGTGGTCGCGCCGCATGGCCAGCTCCTCGCGGGTCGCCGCGAGCGCCCAGGCCATGCCGGGAGCGGACGCCTCGGCGGCCTCGACGCGCTCGGCGAGCGGGACGTAGTACTCGTCCCAGTCGCTGTCGGGCTGCACCAGCGACCCCAGGACGTGGTAGCCGGCCGCGACCGCCGCCGCGGCGTTGTCCGCCACGGGGCGCATCGACGTCTCCTGTTCCCAGAAGGCGCGCGTCTCGGGCGTCGGCGCGTCCGTCGTCCAGACGCACTCGCTGACGACCAGGGAGCCGCCCGGGGCGAGCAGCCGCTTCCAGTCCCGCAGAGCGGTGTCGAAACCGATGAGGTACGCCGACCCCTCGGCCCAGACGAGGTCGAACGACCCGTCGGGGAAGTCGGGGCCGGACAGCTCCGCCATGTCGGCCCGGACCGTACGGACACGGTCGCCGAGCCCGCGGGCCCCGGCCGCCTCGCGCAGTTCGTCGAGGAACGGCTGGTGGAGGTCGACGGCGGTCACCTCGGCACCCGCCTCGGCGGCGAGGAGCAGCGCGGCACGGCCGGGCCCGCAGCCCAGATCCAGGACGCGCGGACGGCGCGGCAACGGGCCGGTGAGCCCCAGCAGCCGCCGGGTGGTGGCATCGGAGCCGGGGGACTGCCGGGGCAGGCCGTGGTGCAGGGAGAAGAACGCCTCGGTACGGACGGCGTGATCGTTGTCGGTCAACGTGGGAACCCTTGGTGTACGAGGGCTCCGGCCAACGGGTCGACCCGTTGCGAGTCGGGGTGCTAGCCGAGAACCCGGGAGATGAGGAAGGACCGGATGCCGCGCCGGGTGGGCGCCTTCGCGACGGTCATCAACCTCAGCTCCTCTCTCGCACAGGGGGAGGCCGAACGCCTCTGCGAATACCCTACACGGCGCCGCCGGAGGGGACCCTCAGTGACAGAGCTTCGCCTCGTGCTCGGCATGGCCGCTCGGCTCCAGCTGGAAGGTGCAGTGCTCCACGTCGAAATGGTCGCCGAGGCAGCCCTGCAGCTCGTGGAGGAGCTTCTCGTGGCCGATCGAGTCGAGCATGTCCTGGCGCACCACCACATGGGCGGAGAGCACCGGCATGCCCGAGGTGATCGTCCAGGCGTGCAGGTCGTGGACGTCCAGCACACCGGGCAGCGCGGTGATGTGGGCGCGCACCTCCGCCATGTCGACCCCCTTGGGCGCCGACTCCAGCAGCACGTTGAGCGTCTCCCTGAGCAGCTTCACGGTGCGCGGGACGATCATCAGGCCGATGACCAGCGAGGCGATCGGGTCGGCGGCCTGCCAGCCGGTGGCCAGGATGATCCCCGCCGAGACCAGCACCGCGAACGAGCCGAGCGTGTCCGCGAGCACCTCCAGATAGGCGCCGCGCACATTGAGACTGTCCTTCTGCCCGCGCATCAGCAGCGACAGCGAGACCATGTTGGCGGCCATGCCGACCAGGGCGAAGGCGATCGTCAGCCCGCCCCTGGTCTCGGCCGGGGTGATGAAGCGCTCGACGGCCTCGAAGAGCAGGAAGCCGCCCACCCCGAGCAGCAGCAGACAGTTGGCCAGTGCCGCCAGGATCTCGGCACGGGCGTAGCCGAAGGTGCGGTTCACCCCGGCCGGGCGGTTGGCGAAGTGGATCGCCAGCAGCGCCATGCCCAGGCCGAGGGCGTCGGTCGCCATGTGGGCCGCGTCGGCGATCAGGGCGAGCGAGTCGGCGAGCACCCCGCCGACGATCTCCACGACCATCACGGTGAGCGTGATGCAGAGCGCGATGCGCAACCGTCCCCGGTACGCGGCGGCTGCCGTGCCGGTGGGCGGCGGCCCGCCGTGTGTGTGCCCGTGGTCGTGCCCTGCCCCCATGGGGAACGCCTCCCGGTCGTCTCGCGGTCCCGGACGCGGTCGGCCCGGGGCACTGCCAGTGAACTACGGGTGGGGGGTATCCGGCAACACGGCACTGAACACCGTTGTCATATGCTCTGACCTGCGGAAATGCTTGCAGGTCAGGAGGGTGTCGCGGCAGGCCGGGCCGGGGCCGTACCGACGCGTTTTGTCAGGCGAGGCAGCGATCGACGATGATGATCGCGGGCGGCGCCGGATGATGCCGGTCCACCCCGAACGGGGCGCAAACGGTCGGTGAACTCGCGCTTCCGTTCATCCGATAGCCTCTGCCGACGTGCCGCCGGCCCGCATCCGGGCCGCACAGTCGCGCGCCGACCCCGTCAGCACCAAGGAGTGAGTTCGTCTGTCGACCGCCATCCTCACCGGTGCACCGGTACCCGGGTCGTCGCTCGCGGACGACCTGCGGTCACTGGGCTTCGACGTACAGGTCGCCGCCGATGTGACCGAGGCCGCACGGCTGCTCTCGGCCGTCCCCGCCGACCGCCGGGTCGCACTGGTCGACCCCCGTTTCGTCGGCCATGTCCACGCCCTCCGGCTCGGACTGACCGACCCCCGCTTCCCCGCGGCCACCGTCCCCGGCGCGCTCACCGCGCAACCGGAGGCGCGCCCCGCGCTCGTCCGGGCCCTGGACACCACGGCCGAGGCCGTCGGCGCGGGCCTGCCCACGGGCCCGTCCACCGCACCGGTCACCGACCGCACCGTGCCGGGCCGGCTCGCCGTCACCATGGACGCCGAGGGCACCGCGGTGCAGCGCCCCGAGCTGGGCTCGCTGGTCGCGGCCGTGCCGACGGACGCGTCCGCGCGCGCCGAGGCGGAGAGCGCCACCGCCTCGGTCGACGACGAGGCCGTGCGGCTGCGCAGCGCGGTGAAGGCCCACGACGGCTTCTTCACCACGTTCTTCATCAGCCCGTACTCCCGCTACATCGCCCGCTGGTGCGCCCGCCGCGGCCTCACGCCGAACCAGGTCACCACCGCGTCCCTGCTGACCGCGCTGGTCGCGGCCGGCAGCGCGGCGACCGGCACCCGCGGCGGCTACATCGCGGCCGGGCTGCTGCTGCTGTTCTCCTTCGTCCTGGACTGCACCGACGGGCAGCTCGCCCGCTACTCGCTCCAGTACTCGACGATGGGCGCGTGGCTGGACGCCACCTTCGACCGGGCCAAGGAGTACGCCTACTACGCGGGCCTCGCGCTCGGCGCCGCCCGCGGCGGCGACGACGTATGGGCGCTGGCCCTGGGCGCGATGGTGCTCCAGGCCTGCCGGCACGTCATCGACTTCTCGTTCAACGAGGCCAACCACGACGCGGTCGCCAACTCCAGCCCCACGGCAGCGCTCTCCGACCGGCTCGACAGCGTCGGCTGGACCGTCTGGGCGCGCCGGATGATCGTGCTGCCGATCGGTGAGCGCTGGGCGATGATCGCGGTACTGACCGCGGTGACCACGCCCCGGATCGTCTTCTACGCCCTGCTCGTCGGCTGCGCCTTCGCCGCCTGCTACACCACGGCCGGCCGGCTGCTGCGCTCGCTGACCCGCAAGGCCGAGCGCACCGACCGCGCCGCCCAGGCCCTCGCGGACCTCGCCGACTCCGGCCCGCTGGCCGAGGCCGCCGCCGCCTTCGGGCCCCGGCTCGGCGGCAGCTGGGGCGCCCCGGTCACGGCCCTGCTCGCCGGGGTGCTCATGATCGCCTCCGCGCTGTCGCAGCCCTTCGGCAGCTGGCACACCATCCTGGCGGCGGTGGTCTACGCGATGCTCTCCGGAATGGCCGTCTCCCGCCCGCTCAAGGGCGCGCTGGACTGGCTCGTGCCCCCGATATTCAGGGCGGCCGAGTACTGCACCGTCCTGATCCTCGCGGCCCGCAGCGATGTCCCGGGCGCCCTTCCGGCGGCTTTCGGGCTGGTCTCGGCCGTCGCCTACCATCACTACGACACGGTGTACCGCATTCGCGGCGGCACCGGCGCGCCGCCCCGGTGGCTGGTGCGCACGATCGGTGGGCACGAGGGCCGCACCCTGGTGGTGGCCGTACTCGCCGCCGTATTCACTCAGCATTCGGCTTTCACCGTGGCACTCACCGCGCTCGCGGTGGCGGTGGCACTGGTGGTGCTCGTGGAGTCCATCCGCTTCTGGGTGTCCTCCGGAGCACCCGCCGTTCACGACGAAGGAGAACCCGCATGATCGGCCTCGTACTGGCAGCCGGTGCAGGACGGCGTCTGCGCCCCTACACCGACACGCTTCCGAAGGCCCTCGTGCCTGTGGGCCCTGAACAGGACGGCGCTGCGAAGACCGTGCTGGACCTCACGCTGGCCAACTTCGCGGAGATAGGTCTCACCGAGGTCGCCGTCGTCGTCGGCTACCGCAAGGAAGCCGTGTACGACCGCAAGGCCGAGCTGGAGGCCAAGTACGGGGTGACCCTCACCCTGATCGACAACGACAAGGCCGAGGAGTGGAACAACGCCTACTCCCTGTGGTGCGCCCGTGAGGTGCTCAAGCGCGGTGTGATCCTGGCCAACGGCGACACCGTCCACCCGGTCTCCGTCGAGAAGACCCTGCTCGCCGCCCGGGGCGACGGCCAGAAGATCATCCTCGCCCTCGACACGGTGAAGCACCTCGCCGACGAGGAGATGAAGGTCATCGCCGAGGACGGCAAGGGTGTGCGGCGCATCACCAAGCTGATGGACCCGGCCACCGCGACCGGCGAGTACATCGGCGTCACCCTCATCGAGCCCGAGGCCGCCGAGGAGCTCGCGGACGCCCTGCGGGCGACCTTCGAGCGCGACCCCGACCTCTACTACGAGGACGGCTACCAGGAGCTCGTGAACCGCGGCTTCACCGTCGACGTGGCCCCCATCGGCGAAGTCACGTGGGTGGAGATCGACAACCACGACGACCTCGCGAAGGGCCGTGAGATCGCGTGCCAGTACTGACCCGGCTCATCCCGTCCCCGGTCGTCGTCGACATCCGTCGCGGCGCCCTGGACGATCTGGCCGGCCTCCTCGCGGACCAGCGGATCTCCGCCTCCGGCAAGCTCGCCGTCGCGATAAGCGACGGCTCGGGACGGGCCCTGCGCGAGCGGCTGACCCCCGCGCTGCCCGGCGCCCACTGGTACTCCGTGAGCGACGGCACCCTCGATTCGGCGGTCAAGTTGGCCGACGACATCAAGGGCAACCGGTACGACGCCGTGGTCGGCCTCGGCGGCGGCAAGATCGTCGACGTGGCGAAGTACGCGGCGGCGCGGGTCGGGCTGCCCATGGTCGCGGTGGCGACGAACCTCGCCCACGACGGCCTCTGTTCACCCGTCGCGACGCTCGACAACGACAACGGCCGGGGATCCTACGGGGTACCCACCCCGATCGCCGTGGTCATCGACCTCGACATCGTCCGCCAGGCACCGGCCCGCTTCGTGCGCTCCGGCATCGGCGACGCGGTCTCCAACATCTCGTGCGTGGCCGACTGGGAGCTCGCCCACGAGGTCAAGGGCGAGGAGATCGACGGACTCGCGGCGGCCATGGCCCGGCAGGCGGGCGAGGCGGTGCTGCGCCACCCCGGTGGGATCGCCGACGACGCCTTCCTCAAGGTGCTGGCCGAGGGCCTCGTGCTCACCGGCATCTCGATGTCCGTGGCCGGGGACTCCCGCCCGGCCTCCGGCGCCTGCCACGAGATCAACCACGCCTTCGACCTGCTGTACCCCAAGCGCGCGGCCAGCCACGGCGAGCAGGTCGGCCTCGGCGCCTGCTTCGCCATGTATCTGCGCGGCGCCCGCGAGGAGTCGCTGCACATGGCGGCCACCCTGCGCCGCCACGGGCTGCCGGTCCTGCCCGAAGAGATCGGCTTCACCGCCGACGAGTTCGTCCAGGCCGTCGACTACGCCCCGCAGACCCGGCCGGGGCGCTTCACGATCCTGGAACACCTCAACCTGTCCACCGACCAGATCAGGGACGCGTACGCCGACTATGCAAAAGCCATCCATAGCTGAACTCCGTCCGGTCGTGCACCCGCCGGGTGTGAAGGACCGGCGCAGTGGTGAGCACTGGGCGGGTCGGCTCTACATGCGCGAGATCTCGCTGCGCATCGACCGGCACCTGGTGAACACCCGGATCACGCCCAACCAGCTGACCTACGTGATGACGATCGCGGGCGTGCTCGCCGCACCGGCCCTGCTCGTGCCCGGCATCCCCGGCGCCCTGCTCGGCGTGCTCGCGGTCCAGCTCTACCTGCTGCTGGACTGCGTCGACGGCGAGGTGGCCCGCTGGAAGAAGCAGTTCTCGCTGGGCGGGGTCTACCTGGACCGGGTCGGCGCGTACCTCTGCGACGCGGCCGTGCTGGTCGGCTTCGGCCTGCGCGCCGCCGACCTGTGGGGCAGCGGGCGGATCGACTGGCTCTGGGCCTTCCTCGGCACGCTCGCGGCGCTCGGCGCCATCCTGATCAAGGCCGAGACCGACCTCGTCGGCGTCGCCCGCCACCAGGGCGGGCTGCCGCCGGTCAAGGAGGCCGCCTCGGAGCCGCGCTCGTCCGGCATGGCGTTCGCCCGCCGGGCCGCCGGCGCGCTCAAGTTCCACCGGCTCATCCTCGGCGTCGAGGCGTCCCTGGTCGTCCTGGTGGCGGCCGTCCTGGACGCGGTCCGCGACGATCTGTTCTTCAGCCGTCTCATGGTCGCGGTGCTGGCCGGCATCGCGCTGCTCCAGACGCTTCTGCACCTCGTGTCGATCCTGGCGTCGAGCAGGCTGAAGTGAGCACGCCCATGAAGCTCGGCGCGGTCGTCATCACGATGGGCAACCGTCCCGACGAGCTCCGCGCCCTCCTCGATTCGGTCGCCCGGCAGGACGGCGACCGGATCGAGGTGGTGGTCGTCGGCAACGGCGCCCCCGTGCCGGACGTCCCCGCGGGCGTGCGGACCGTCGAGCTGCCCGAGAACCTGGGCATCCCCGGCGGCCGGAACGTCGGGATCGAGGCCTTCGGCCCGTCCGGCGCCGACGTGGACGCCCTGCTCTTCCTCGACGACGACGGGCTGCTGCCGCTCACGGACACCGCCGAGCTCTGCAGGCGGGCCTTCGAGGCGGATCCCGCTCTCGGCATCATCAGCTTCCGCATCGCCGACCCGGACACCGGGGTCACGCAGCGCCGCCACGTGCCGCGGCTGCGCGCCTCCGATCCGATGCGCTCCTCGCGCGTGACGACGTTCCTGGGCGGCGCCAACGCCGTACGGACCAAGGTCATCGCCGAGGTCGGACCGCTGCCCGGCGAGTTCTTCTACGCGCACGAGGAGACCGACCTCGCCTGGCGGGCGCTGGACGCCGGCTGGATGATCGACTACCGCGCGGACATGGTCCTCGACCACCCGACGACCGCCCCCTCGCGGCACGCGGTGTACCACCGCATGGTGGCCCGCAACCGGGTCTGGCTGGCCCGTCGCAATCTGCCCGCACCGCTGATCCCCGTCTACCTCGGGGTGTGGCTGCTGCTCACCCTGGTCCGCAGGCCGTCGGGCCCGGCGCTCAAGGCCTGGCTCGGCGGCTTCCGGGAGGGCTGGGCGACGCCGTGCGGCACCCGCCGTCCGATGAAATGGCGCACGGTGTGGCGGCTGACCAGACTCGGCCGACCTCCGGTGATCTGAGAAGCTCTCCTCTGAGAGCATGGGACGTACGTTTTCTACTCCACGGGACCTGTCCGCTCCGAGCCGCGCCCGCGACCGGCTGCGCATCTTGAATACGAGAGTTTCATCTGGTGAGTGACACAACCCATGATGGTGCGGTGGCATTGAGCACCCCACCATCCGCCGACGACGGCCTGACCTCGGCCGCCCTGGCCGCCAAGTACGGCCTGACGGTGAGCGGCGCCCGGCCAGGGCTCTTCGAGTACATCCGGCAGCTCTGGGGCCGGCGCCACTTCATCATGGCGTTCTCCAGGGCGAAGCTGACCGCCCAGTACAGCCAGGCGAAGCTGGGCCAGCTGTGGCAGGTGGCCACGCCGCTGCTCAACGCCCTGGTCTACTACTTGATCTTCGGGCTGATCCTGGGCACCCGGAAGGGGATGACCCAGGAGGTCTTCATCCCGTTCCTGGTGACCGGCGTCTTCGTCTTCACCTTCACCCAGAGTTCGGTGATGGCGGGCGTGCGGGCCATCTCCGGCAATCTGGGACTGGTCCGGGCGCTGCACTTCCCGCGAGCCTCGCTGCCCATCTCGTTCTCGCTCCAGCAGCTCCAGCAGCTGCTGTTCTCGATGATCGTGCTCGGGGCCGTGGCCGTCGCCTTCGGCAGCTACCCCAGCCTGTCGTGGCTGCTGATCATTCCGGCGCTGGTCATGCAGTTCGTCTTCAACACCGGCCTGGCGCTGATCATGGCCAGGCTCGGCAGCAAGACCCCCGACCTCGCGCAGCTGATGCCGTTCGTCATGCGGACCTGGATGTACGCCTCGGGCGTCATGTTCTCCATCCCGGTGATGCTCAAGGACAAGCCGGCCTGGATCACCGACGTGCTGCAGTACAACCCGGCAGCCGTCTACATGGACCTGATCCGCTTCGCGCTGATCGACGGGTACGGCTCGGAGAACCTGCCGGCGCACGTCTGGGCCGTGGCGCTCGGCTGGGCGGTCCTGATCGGCCTGGTGGGCTTCGTGTACTTCTGGAAGGCAGAGGAACGGTACGGCCGTGGCTGACGACAAGACTCCGGGGCGCGTCCCCACCGTCATCGCCGACGATGTGCACATCGTGTACCGCGTCAACGGCGCCGGCGGCGGCAAGGGCAGCGCCACCGCGGCGCTGAGCCGGATCCTGCGCCGGGGCAAGGGCGAATCACGCGGGGTGCGCAAGGTGCACGCCGTCCGCGGTGTCTCCTTCACCGCCTACCGGGGCGAGGCGATCGGCCTCATCGGCACCAACGGCTCCGGCAAGTCGACGCTGCTGCGGGCCATCGCCGGTCTGCTCCCCACCGAGCACGGCAAGGTCTACACCGACGGTCAGCCCTCGCTGCTCGGGGTGAACGCGGCGCTGATGAGCGATCTGACCGGCGAGCGCAACGTGGTGCTCGGCGGCCTCGCGATGGGCATGTCGCGCGAGGAGATCCGCGAGCGCTACCAGGGGATCGTCGACTTCTCCGGGATCAACGAGAAGGGCGACTTCATCACCCTGCCGATGCGTACGTACTCCTCCGGCATGGCCGCTCGGCTGCGCTTCTCCATCGCCGCCGCCAAGAACCATGACGTCCTCATGATCGACGAGGCGCTGGCGACCGGTGACCGCAAGTTCCAGATCCGCTCCGAGAAGCGCATCAGGGAGCTCCGCAAGGAGGCCGGCACGGTCTTCCTGGTCAGCCACAGCAACAAGTCCATCCGCGACACCTGCGACCGGGTGCTGTGGCTGGAAAAGGGCGAGCTCCTGATGGACGGCCCGACGGACGAGGTGCTCAAGGCGTACGAGCGGGAGACCGGAAAGTAGCGGTCCGTCCGGTTCCGTGACACCGAGGCGGCCTCCGTCGGAGCTCTCCGGCGGAGGCCGCCTCGGTGTCCGGATCGTGGACCTCCCCCGGAGCTCTCCACGCCCGGCGGTATGTCCCGGACAGGATCTCGTCCCGTCGGATGACGTCAACCGGCTTGCGTGCGGGGAAGGTTGGCGAGGTGGAAGGCGTTGCCGCAACGCGCCCAACACCCCGCCGTATGGATGAGCGTTGTACAACGTAAGCTGTAGCGGTGCTGATTCGAGGCAAGTGGGGCGATAGTGCCTGGCTGTACGGCCCGTAGGCAGCGCTCCGCACTCGGCAGAGCGGGCGGCGTGTCCGGAATGGGATGTTTTGGGTCAGCAGTGTAGAACGGGAGATGTGACGGCAATGACGGAAAATCTCCAGCTCCGAGGTGCTCACGCCGTCCCAGCGCCGGGCGGTCCGTGGTGACCCGCACCCGGCAGACGCACCCCGACGACGTCGTGCCCAGCACTCTCGACAAGGCCGCGGACGAGAACTTCCCCGTAGCCCCCTTCTTCCTGCCCCGCGCCTGGCGCGACGACCTCATGGCCGTCTACGGCTTCGCGCGCCTGGTCGACGACATCGGCGACGGCGATCTCGCCCCCGGCGGCGCGGACGCCCGCCGCCTCGGGCTCGATCCCGCGCAGGCCGACGACCGGCTCGCCATGCTCGACGCCTTCGAGGCCGATCTGCACCGGGTCTTCGACACCTCGGGCGACGGCCCCGGCCACCCCCTGCTGCGCGCCCTGGTCCCCACCGTGCGGCGCTGCGCGCTCACCCCGGAACCCTTCCTCGGCCTCGTCGAGGCGAACCGGCAGGACCAGAAGGTCCGCCGCTACGGGACGTACGAGGAGCTCCTGGCCTACTGCGAGCTCTCCGCCAACCCGGTGGGCCGGCTGGTCCTGCAGATCACCGGCACCGCCAGCCCCGAGCGGATCCGCCGCTCCGACGCCGTCTGCACCGCCCTGCAGATCGTCGAGCACCTCCAGGACGTCACCGAGGACCTCGGCCGCGACCGGATCTATCTCCCCGCCGACGACATGGCGCGGTTCCATGTCCGCGAAACCGATCTCGCCGCCCCCTCGGGGAGCGCATCGGTGCGTTCACTGGTCGCGTACGAAGCGGAACGCGCTCGGGAACTGCTGAATGAGGGCACCCCCCTGGTGGGTAGCGTCCACGGCAGGCTCAAGCTGCTTCTCGCCGGATTCGTGGGAGGGGGGCGCGCCGCCCTCAGCGCGATCGCGGCCGCCGGGTTCGACGTACTGCCCGGACCGCCCAAGCCCACCAAGCCCAGCCTGCTGCGCGAGGTGGGAGTTGTCTTGCGAAGAGCGCGTAGAGAGGGGTGAGCCGGACCGTGGAGGGACAGACGACGTACATGTCGGCACCGGTACAGGCCGCATACAGTTACTGCGAGGCGGTCACCGGACAGCAGGCGCGTAACTTCGCGTACGGCATCAGGCTGCTGCCGGCCGAGAAGCGGCAGGCCATGTCGGCGCTGTACGCCTTCTCCCGTCGGGTCGACGACATCGGCGACGGCGAACTGGACGCGGACACCAAGCGGGCCCGTCTGGAGAGCACCCGCGACGTCCTGGACCGGATCCGGGACGGAGCGGTCGACGAGGACGACACCGACCCGGTGGCCGTCGCGCTCGCCGACGCCGCGCGCAGGTTCCCGCTCCCGCTCGGCGGGCTCGACGAGCTCATCGACGGCGTGCTGATGGACGTGCGCGGTGCGACGTACGAGACCTGGGACGACCTCAAGGTCTACTGCCGCTGTGTCGCGGGTGCCATCGGCCGCCTCAGCCTGGGCGTCTTCGGCACCGAGCCCGGCGCCCCGGGCGCCGACCGGGCCGCGGAGTACGCCGACACCCTCGGCCTCGCGCTCCAGCTGACCAACATCCTGCGCGACGTCCGCGAGGACGCGGGCAACGGACGTACGTATCTGCCCGCCGACGACCTCGCCAAGTTCGGCTGCTCGGCCGGCTTCCACCGGGCCACCCCGCCGCCCGGCGCCGACTTCGCGGGCCTGGTCCACTTCGAGGTGCGGCGCGCCCGCACCCTGTTCGCCGAGGGCTACCGGCTGCTGCCCATGCTGGACCGGCGCAGCGGCGCGTGCGTCGCGGCCATGGCGGGCATCTACCGGCGGCTCCTCGACCGGATCGAGCGCGACCCCGAGGCGGTGCTGCGCGGCCGCGTCTCGCTGCCGGGCCACGAGAAGGCGTACGTGGCGGTGCGAGGGCTCTCCGGTCTCGACGCCCGGTACATCTCCCGGCGCACGACCAGGGGGCGTGTCTGATGCGCCGTGCGGACATCTCGCGCACCATGTGCAGCACGGAGACCCGATCCGCACGGCGGTCAACCCTCCGCCGTGCTGGTGCGTCCCTGACTGAAGTGACCTGGCGAAAGGAGGACGCATGACGGACGACGCCCCGCGCTCCTCCCGCGCGGTCGTGATCGGTGGCGGACTCGCCGGCATCACCTCGGCCCTGCGTCTCGCCGACGCCGGGCTTGACGTGACCCTGCTCGAAGGCCGGCCCCGGCTCGGCGGCCTCGCCTTCTCCTTCCGGCGCGGCGAACTGACGGTCGACAACGGACAGCATGTCTATCTGCGCTGCTGCACCGCCTACCGCTGGTTCCTCGACCGCATCGACGGGACGAGCCTGGCACCGCTGCAAAACCGTTTGGACGTGCCGGTCCTCGACGTCGGACGGCCCTCGGGCCCCCGGCTGGGACGGTTGCGCCGCAACGCCCTTCCGGTGCCCTTCCACCTCGCCGCCGGACTGGCCGGCTATCCGCACCTCTCGCTCGCCGAGCGGGCCGGCGTCGGCCGCGCCGCACTGGCGCTCGGCCGCCTGGACCCCGACGACCCCGCGCTCGACACCGTCGACTTCGGCAGCTGGCTCGCCCGGCACGGCCAGTCGTCGCGCACCATCGAGGCCCTCTGGGACCTGGTCGGCGTCGCCACGCTGAACGCCACCGCGCCGAACTCCTCGCTGGCCCTGGCCGCGAAGGTCTTCAAGACCGGGCTCCTCTCCGAGCCCGGCGCCGCCGACATCGGCTGGGCGAGCGTGCCCCTCGGCGAGGTGCACGACACACTGGCCCGCAAGGCCCTCGACTCCGCCGCGGTCCGCACCGAACTCCGCACGAAGGCCACAGCCATCACCCGTACGGGGGATGGCGGCTGGATCGTGGACACCGGCGGCGAACGGATCGAGGCGGACACCGTCGTCCTCGCCGTCCCGCAGCGCGAGACCCACGACCTGCTGCCCGAAGGCGCACTCGACGCACCGGAGCGGCTGCTCGACATCGGCACCTCGCCGATCCTCAACGTGCACGTCGTCTACGACCGCAAGGTGCTGCGCCGCCCGTTCTTCGCCGCGCTCGGCTCCCCGGTCCAGTGGGTCTTCGACCGCACCGACGCCTCCGGACTCACCGGCCCCGGGCAGTACCTCGCCGTGTCCCAGTCCGCCGCCGACGAGGAGATCGACCTCCCCGTCGCCGAACTGCGCACCCGCTACCTGCCCGAGCTGGAGCGGCTCCTGCCGGCCGCCCGCGGCGCTGGCATCAGGGACTTCTTCGTCACCCGGGAGCGCGCGGCGACCTTCGCCCCCGCCCCCGGAGTCGGCCGGCTGCGGCCCGGTGCCCGTACCTGTGCCCCCGGCCTCACCCTGGCCGGGGCATGGACGGCCACCGGCTGGCCCGCGACGATGGAGGGCGCCGTCCGCAGCGGGTTCAGCGCGGCCGAAGCCGCCCTCCGGGCGCTCGGCCGCCCCCATGAACATCCGCTGCAGGAGGCGGCATGAGCAGTACCACCGGAACAAGAGGAGAGTCAGTGACCCCGGCGAATCCGGCTTTCGACACCGTGGCCGACACCACGGACGTCACCGCGCTTCTGGAGCGCGGACGGGCCCTTTCCACGCCGGTGCTCCGGGCCGCCGTTGACCGGCTCGCACCGCCCATGGACACCGTCGCCGCCTACCACTTCGGCTGGATCGACGCCCAGGGACAGCCCGCCGACGGCGACGGGGGCAAGGCCGTCCGCCCCGCCCTCGCCCTGCTGTCCGCGGAGGCCGCCGGCGCCCCGGCGGAGGCCGGCGTACCCGGCGCAGTGGCCGTCGAACTCGTGCACAACTTCTCGCTGCTGCACGACGACCTGATGGACGGCGACGAACAGCGCCGCCACCGCGACACCGTCTGGAAGGTGCACGGCCCCGCCCAGGCGATCCTGGTCGGCGACGCGCTCTTCGCCCTCGCCAACGAGGTCCTGCTGGAGCTCGGCACCGTCGAGGCGGGCCGCGCGACCCGTCGGCTGACCGCGGCCAGCCGCAAGCTCATCGACGGGCAGGCCCAGGACATCTCCTACGAGCACCGCGAGCGGGTCACCGTCGAGGAGTGCCTGGAGATGGAGGGCAACAAGACCGGCGCCCTGCTCGCCTGCGCCTGCTCCATCGGCGCGGTGCTCGGCGGCGCCGACGACCGGACCGCCGACACCCTGGAGGCGTACGGACACCACCTCGGTCTCGCCTTCCAGGCCGTCGACGATCTGCTCGGCATCTGGGGCGACCCCGAGTCCACCGGCAAGCAGACCTGGAGCGACCTGCGCCAGCGCAAGAAGTCCCTGCCGGTCGTCGCCGCGCTCGCCGCGGGCGGCCCCGCGTCGGAGCGCCTGGGCGAGCTGCTCGCCGCCGACGCCAAGAGCAGCGATTTCGACAGCTTCTCCGAAGAGGAGTTCGCCGCCCGTGCGGCACTCATCGAGGAGGCGGGCGGCCGCGAGTGGACCGCCCAGGAGGCCCGTCGACAGCATGCGGTCGCCATCGAGGCGCTGCACCGCATCGACATGCCGCAGACCGTGCGGGCGCAGCTCACAGCGCTCGCGGACTTCGTCGTCGTACGAAAGAGATGATCACTATCTGCTCCATATGACTCGCAGTCGCCGGCCGGCGCCCTTGCCAGGGCGCCGGCCGACGGAGACCCCAGCACAGCAGAGGAACTGACTGCACGAAGGGGAAGCCATGACAGCGACGACCGACGGAAGCACCGGGGCTGTGAACCCCCGCGCAGCCTCGGCCAGCAAACCGACCGACACAACCATTGCCGCGGACGACGTGTTCACCGCCGCGCGGCGGGCCGCGGAACGCTCGGTGGAGCACCTCCTCGGCAGACAGGACGAGCAGGGCTGGTGGAAGGGCGACCTCGCCACCAACGTCACGATGGACGCCGAAGACCTGCTGCTCCGTCAATTCCTCGGCATCCAGGACCCGGACACCGTCCGGGCGGCCGGCCGCTTCATCCGTGGCGAACAGCTGGGCGACGGCACGTGGGCGACCTTCCACGGCGGCCCCGGCGAACTCTCCACCACCATCGAGGCGTACGTGGCCCTGCGGCTGGCCGGGGACCGGCCGGACGAACCGCACATGGCCCGCGCCTCCGGATGGATCCGGGAACAGGGCGGCATCGCGTCTGCCCGGGTCTTCACCCGGATCTGGCTCGCCCTGTTCGGCTGGTGGAAATGGGACGACCTGCCGGAACTCCCGCCCGAGCTGATGTTCTTTCCCAAATGGGCCCCGCTCAACATCTACGACTTCGGCTGCTGGGCCCGCCAGACCATCGTGCCGCTCACCATCGTCTCGGCGAAGCGCCCGGTCCGCCCGGCCCCCTTCCCGCTCGACGAACTGCACACCGATCCGGGCGACCCGAACCCGCCCAGGCGCCTCGCACCGGCCGCCAGCTGGGACGGTGTCTTCCAGCGCCTGGACAAGGCGCTGCACGTCTATCACCGGATCGCACCGCGCGCGCTGCGCCGGACCGCGATGAACGCCGCGGCCCGCTGGATCATCGAGCGCCAGGAGAACGACGGCTGCTGGGGCGGCATCCAGCCGCCCGCCGTGTACTCCGTCATCGCCCTGCACCTGCTCGGCTACGACCTGGACCACCCGGTGATGCGGGCCGGACTCGAATCGCTCGACCGGTTCGCCGTGTGGCGCGAGGACGGCGCCCGCATGATCGAGGCTTGCCAGTCCCCGGTCTGGGACACCTGCCTCGCCACCATCGCGCTCGCCGACGCCGGGGTCCGCCCCGACCACCCGGCGCTGGTGAAGGCCGCCGACTGGATGCTCGGCGAGGAGATCGCCCGGCCCGGCGACTGGTCCGTACGGCGGCCCCGGCTCAACCCGGGCGGCTGGGCCTTCGAGTTCCACAACGACAACTACCCGGACATCGACGACACCGCCGAGGTGGTCCTCGCACTGCGCCGGGTCCGCCACCCCGACCGGGCCCGCGTCGAGGCCGCCATCAGACGCGGCGTCCGCTGGAACATCGGCATGCAGTCCCGCAACGGCGCCTGGGGCGCCTTCGACGCGGACAACACCAGCGCCTTCCCCAACCGGCTGCCCTTCTGCGACTTCGGCGAGGTCATCGACCCGCCGTCCGCCGATGTCACCGGGCACGTGGTGGAGATGCTCGCCGTCGAAGGAAAGGCCGGCCACCGGGTCACCCGGCGCGGCATCGAGTGGCTGCTCGCCGAACAGGATTCCTGCGGCGCCTGGTTCGGCCGCTGGGGCGTCAACTACGTATACGGAACAGGGTCGGTGGTCCCCGCGCTGGTGGCCGCCGGACTGCCCGTGACGCACCCGGCGATCCGCCGCGCGGTCGGCTGGCTGGAGTCCGTGCAGAACGACGACGGCGGCTGGGGCGAGGACCTGCGCTCCTACCGGGAGGAGAAGTGGATCGGGCACGGCGCCTCGACCCCCTCCCAGACCGCCTGGGCCCTGCTCGCCCTGCTTGCCGCGGGAGCCCGGGACAGCGTCGCCGTGCGGCGCGGGGTCGCCTGGCTCACCAACACCCAGCAGGCCGACGGCTCCTGGGACGAGCCGTACTTCACCGGCACCGGATTCCCGTGGGACTTCTCCATCAACTACCACCTCTACCGCCAGGTGTTCCCGCTCACCGCACTCGGGCGGTACGTGTACGGCGAGCCGTTCGCCGACCGCACGGCCACCCGCAAGGGGGCCTGATGGCCGACGGCCCGGGGACGGCCGGCCCCGCCGCGCCGCTGCTGATCGCCTGCGCGCTCGGCATCGAGCAGTTCGCCCTGCGCAGCGGCCGGGGCAGGGCCGGCGCCACTCCCGGCCCGGTGACCGTACTCCGTACGGGCATGGGTCCCAGGGCCGCCGAGGCGGCCGTCGCACGGGCGCTCGGTCAGGACCGGGTGCCCGGCACGGCGGTCCTCGCCTCCGGGTTCTGCGCCGGACTGCTGCCCGGCATGCACCCCGGGGACCTGGTGGTCGCCGACGAGACCCGGGACGGCGGCGACCGTACGGTCTGCATCGGTCCGGGCCTGCTCGCCGAGGCCCTGGCCAGGGCGGTACCCGGCCGCGCCGTCCACACCGGCCCGCTGACCGGCTCCGACCATGTCGTACGCGGACATGAGCGGGCCGGGCTGCGGGCCACCGGAGCCATCGCGGTGGACATGGAGTCCGCCGCCACGCTGCGCACCGCTCTGCGGTCCGGGCCGCGCCCGGTTGCCGCCGTACGGGTGGTCGTGGATGCTCCGGAGCATGAGCTCGTCCGCATCGGCACGATACGCGGTGGAATATCGGCTTTCCGAGTTCTCCGTGCCGTCCTGCCTGCTTTCTACGAATGGCACCGATCCTTGCTGCTCCCCAGGAGGTGAGCCAGATGGCCATGCCGCTCCGTCAGTCCATCAAGGTTGCGACGTACCTCATCGAACAGAAGATCCGCAGGCGGGAGAAATTCCCGCTCATCGTGGAACTGGAGCCCTTGTACGCCTGCAATCTCGCGTGCGAGGGCTGCGGGAAGATCCAGCATCCGGCCGGCGTGCTCAAGCAGCGCATGCCGGTGGCCCAGGCCGTGGGCGCCGTCCTCGAATCGGGCGCCCCGATGGTTTCCATCGCGGGCGGCGAACCATTGATGCACCCGCAGATCGACGAAATCGTCCGGCAGCTGGTGGCGCGCAGGAAATACGTCTTCCTGTGCACCAACGCGATGCTGCTGCGGAAGAAGATCGAGAAATTCACCCCCTCGCCGTTCTTCGCCTTCGCCGTGCACATCGACGGGCTGCGGGAACGGCACGACGAATCGGTCGCCAAGGAAGGGGTCTTCGACGAGGCCGTGGCGGCGATCAAGGAGGCCAAGCGGCGCGGCTTCCGGGTCACCACGAATTCCACCTTCTTCAACACCGACACCCCGCAGACCATCATCGAGGTCCTCAATTACCTCAATGACGACCTGAAGGTCGACGAGATGATGATCTCGCCCGCCTACGCCTACGAGAAGGCACCCGACCAGGAGCACTTCCTGGGCGTCGAGCAGACCCGCGATCTGTTCAAGAAGTCCTTCGCGGGCGGCAACAGGGCCCGCTGGCGACTGAACCACTCGCCGCTCTTCCTGGACTTCCTGGAGGGCAAGGCGGACTTCCCGTGCACGGCGTGGGCCATTCCCAACTACTCGCTCTTCGGCTGGCAGCGGCCCTGCTACCTGATGAGCGACGGCTACGTACCGACGTACCGTCAGCTCATCGAGGAGACCGACTGGGACAAGTACGGCCGGGGCAAGGACCCGCGCTGCGCCAACTGCATGGCGCACTGCGGCTACGAACCCACCGCCGTGCTCGCCACCATGGGATCGCTGAAGGAGTCCCTGCGCGCCGCGCGCGAGACCGTCTCCGGGAACCGGTGACGTCATGACCGCTGGAGAACCGGTCGCACTGGGGCTCCCCGCTCTGCCGGCCCGGCCGCTCGCGATGCGCCGCCCCTCGCGGCGCATCCGGGTCGGGTCGGTTGCGGTGGGCGGGGACGCGCCGGTGTCGGTGCAGTCGATGACGACGACGCGTACGTCGGACATCGGTGCGACGTTGCAGCAGA